>JAJDTR010000062.1 GCA_022827055.1 Candidatus Poribacteria bacterium
GTGTTCTCTCGCAACAAAGGAGGCAGACATATTTGCGTAATGGACGCCGACGGGGGTAACCAGAACCTGTTAACGCATGTAGGATTCAACACGCTGCCCGCCTGGTCGCCCGATGGGAGACGAATTGCCTTCGTATCCCACGGCAACGCAATAATCGTAATGGATGAGGATGGTACTAATCAAGAAAGGCTCGTCGGAGAAGACTTGCCTTGGGGGTTTCCGGCATGGTCTCCCGACGGTCTACGGATTGCGTACGAATCTAGACGCCAAGATGTGTTTTTTAAAATCTCTGTCGTGCAAACCAATGGCAGCGGTGGAATAAAAAGACTAACACGCGACCGACCAGATAAAAGGCGTCCCGCATGGTCCCCCGACGGCGACACGATTGCCTACGTCCAAACCGGTCCCAAGAACAAGACGAGGATTCATTTGATGACAGCGCGCGGGAAACACCTCAAACAGCTCGGTGAGGACCACGAAGGCAGTGATACCGGTCCTGATTGGATTGACGCGGCAGGGTGGTCGGTGTCTCCCGGCGCGAATTATGTCACTACCTGGGGCAAAATCAAAGAGTCGACATCCGGTCGATGATGATGCGTGCGGCGCGATCGAAATGTCGGCGCGTATTCAAGCAAGGAGGAACAGATGTCTTTCAACGTTGGGCGATTCTTCGTCGCTTCGCTTGTCATGTCTCTGCTGATCCAGATGCAGCTTGCGGAAAACGGTTACGCCTTTCGCAGAACCAAGATTGCCTTCGCCTCTGCGCGTGACGGGAATTTGGATATTTATGTCATGGACGGCGACGGGGGAAACCAGAGAAGAGTAACGGTGAATCCGGCAAGGGACGAATCTCCGGCATGGTCGCCCGACGGCAAGAAGATTGCCTTTGTTTCCAATAGAAACAATGTAAACAAGGGTCACAGGCAAATTTGGGTGATCGACGGCGACGGGAAGAACCCGATTAGACTGACGGACGGGTTGGTGGACACTTATCCGGACTGGTCGCCCGAAGGCACGAAAATTGTGTACGACGCCCATCTTGTTCCAGAGGACCATCATCTAGCGCCCGGTGGGATTGTCGTGATGGATGCGGATGGGAAGGACAAGAGGTTAATTCGGAGGAGAGGCTTACATCCGTCGGGGTCGCCCGATGGCAAAAAGATTGCCTTTGTTTCCAATAGAAACAAAGATCACATGCAAATCTGGGTGATCGACGCCGACGGACGACATCGGACCCAGTTAACGCAGGAGTTTGTGCACAAACGTTTGCCATCATGGTCACACGACGGGAAGCACGTCGCGTATGTGGGCGATAACGTGATTTGGGTGGTGGATAGCGACGGAAAGAATCCGAGGCAACTCACGAAGTTAGCTTCGGATTCAAACCCTACATGGTCACCGGACAGTGAATCCATAGCGTTTACCTCTTTTGGAAGGGATCCTGGAATTGTCGGGATTTACACGGTGGATGTGACTAACTTCGCTATCGACGCTTTGGAACGTGGTCCCGACTTCCATCATTACCAACCGGATTGGCTTTATCCGGGAGAGCTCTCCGTTTCTCCGGCGGGCAGCCGGATTACAATGTGGGGGAGGTTGAAAAGATTCGCGTCCAGTCTTCGTTGAAGCGATGTGCATGGCGGGCGGAAGTTAACCTTGTCTGAACTGTGATTTATGGGATTACCTTGATTGTAGGCGTTAAGCTGCCGGTCAAGAGGCGACTATTCTGCATCGTAAAGCCACTAGGATTTAGGGGAGAAATCGAGTCTTTAAGAATAAAATCTCTATCGGTCGCTTGAACGAATATTTTGGACAATAGAAGGGGAATGGTGGGCAGTGCCCACCCTACAGTTTTGACTTTGGAGCGCGACCGAAAAGCATCTGCACTTAGAATGCGCAAACTAACAGATCAAGCGAGTGGATAGCGAAAAGGATGGGCTATCGCGCTCGTTATTAGGATCTCTATCGCGCTCGCTTTCCACTCGCTTGATCCCTTGCGGTAAAAAAACAGCGGCGCCCCTCTGGAATCCTATAAGCCGAAACTTGGGGCATCCATTACTATAGGAGGAGATGATGGTTTTCAAAGCTAAACGATACTTGACAGCAGCGCTTGTCTTCTCACTGTTAATCCAGATGCAAATTGCGAATAACGGATTCACCGCGCCTCAAGCCAAGATCGCATTCACATGCGTGTACAAGGAGAATGACGAGGCGAATTTCAATATCTGCGTTATGGATGAAGACGGACGCAATCAGATAAGATTAACGGATGACACGGCATGGGACTCTCATCCGTCGTGGTCTCCCGATGGCGATAGGATTGCGTTTAGTAAAAATAACTCCGCTATCTACGTTATGGATTCCGATGGACGGAATCCGGTGAGACTAACCGGCGGTAGGGAACCTGCGTGGTCTCCCGACGGAACAAAGATTGCGTTCACTCGATTCAAAGCGTTGAAATATCAGATCTGGATAATGGACGCCGACGGGGGTAACGAGGTACAGTTAACGAACTGGGGAGACAACTATAAACCTGCGTGGTCGCCTGATGGGGTTCGAATCGCATTCGTATCCGCCGAGAGGCACGGTGGACCTGAGATCTACGTTATGGACAGCGACGGGGACAATCAGGTTAGGATCACCCACGATTTGAGACACAAGGATAATCCGTCGTGGTCTCCAGACGGTCGATGGATTGCGTATGACGAGAGTCTCCGAACTTGGCTTTCTCAAATCTATGTGGTGGAAGCCGAGAGCGAGGGGCGCACAAAAAGACTAACGGACAGCTCACCCACGAAATGGGAACCCGCCTGGTCCCCTTCCGGCGACACGATTGCATACGTGGCATGGGAGAAGCCCGTTGCTTGGATCGACTCGATGACTCCCGATGGTATACACTTAAAACAACTCACCGGGGACGACGGAATTAATCGTTACGATCCCGATTGGTTTGACCCGTTTGGTCGGCCCGTGTCTCCAGCCGCCAACTTCGTCACTATCTGGGGGGAGATTAAAATGCCGAAGACGGGTCGTTGAAGATGTGCACGGCACGATTGGGAAACGCCTCGAAACCGAGTTTTTTCCTGAAAACTTGGTTTCTTCCGATGAAAAACCCGGGTTACCGGCGTCAAAGGGGGAAAAGATGTCAATCACAGCTAGACGATTCTTGGCGGCAGCGCTTGTCTTCTCTCTGTTAATCCAGATGCACATTGCGGAAAACGGTTACGCCTCTCGCGGAACAAAAATTGCCTTCGCCTCTACGCGTGACGGGAATTATGAAATTTATGTCATGGATGGCGACGGGAAAAACCAGAGAAGAGTAACGGTGCATCCAAACATTGATCATTATCCGACATGGTCGCCGGACGGGAAAAAGATTGCGTTTGTTTCCAATAGAAACGGGGGCCGCATTCAAATCTGGGTGATTGACGCCGATGGGAAGAACACGATTAGACTGACGGATGGCGTGTCGGACCAACATCCGGACTGGTCTCCGGACGGGACGAAGATCGCGTACGACTTCCTTCTCAATCCATGGGACAATGACAATTGGAAGCGCACCATCTATGTGATCGATTCGGACGGAACAAACAACAGGCAACTGATTAAGAAACCGGAGTGGGAGACAGATCCGTCGTGGTCACCCGACGGGAGGAAGATTGCTTTTAGATCTCACAGTCATGAGAGGCCTGACGAGATTTACGTGATGGACGCCGACGGAGGAGACATTGAGCGTATAACGCATGGCGGCGCATCGAAAGCCATGCCGGCATGGTCGCCGGATGGGAGCCGCATCGCGTATTGCACCAACGCTCACATTTGGGTGATGGACAGCGACGGAAAGAATCAGAGACTAATCACCGGAAATGGATGGCACAGGCATCCGACATGGTCGCCGGACAGCGAAACCATTGCATTTCAATCTCACGTCGAGCATTCGTTTTCAATATTCACGGTCGACGCTGAGGACGGCGGCATGGATACGCTCCTCCAAGTTCAGGATCAGGACGATTCAAACCCTGATTGGTTCCATCCCGGGGGGCTATCGGTTACTCCGGCGGCAAGCCGTATTACGATCTGGGGGCGGTTGAAGAGCATCGGGGCGGCTCTCCGGTGAAGCGTGCGCGCGGCGGGCGGCAGTTAACACTGTCTGAACTGTGATTTACGTGATTATGGGATTACCTTGATTGCAGCCGTTGAGTTGCCGGTCATGAGCCGGCTATTCCGCATCGTGAAGCCTCTAGGAATTAGGGAGAAATCTAGTCTTTAAGAATAAAATCTCTATCGGTCGCTTGAACGAATATTTTGGACAATAGAAGGGGAATGGTGGGCAGTGCCCACCCTACAGTTTTGACTTTGGAGCGCGACCGAAAAGCATCTGCACTTGGAATGCGCAAACTGACAGTTTGCGGTACAAAAACCGGCGGCGGCTGTCCGGAATCCTGTGAACCGAAGGTTGATTTAGATATGATTCAGGTCGTTAAAATGTCATTCAAAGTTGGACGCTTGTTTACAACAGTATTTGTCATCTCACTGTTCATCCTGATAGACATTGCGGAAAATGGTTACGCCGACGGCAGAACCAAGATAGCCTTCTCCTCTAACAGAGACGGGAATTATGAAATTTATGTCATGGACGGCGACGGGAATAACCAGAGAAGAGTAACGGTACATCCGAGGGTGGACGAATATCCATCATGGTCTCCCGACGGCAAAAAGATTGCCTTTGCTTCCAATAGAAACAATGTGAACAAAGGTCACAGGCAAATTTGGGTGATCGACGCCGACGGGAAGAACCCGATTAGGTTGACGGACGGGGTGGTGGACACTTATCCAGACTGGTCGCCAGACGGCACGAAAATTCTGTACGACGCCCATCTTGTTCCGGAGGACCATGATTTGGCGCCCGGCGGGATTATCCTGATGGATGCGGACGGGAAGGACAAGAGACTGCTTACGCCAAATGGCGGGCATCCGTCGTGGTCACCCGATGGAAAACGAATAGCATTTATCGCCGCTAGAAATGCCGGTGACGACCATCACATTTATCTAATGGATGCCGACGGTCGAAATAGGACCCAGTTAACGCATGACTTTGTGCACAAACGTTTTCCATCATGGTCGCCCGACGGGAAGCGCATCGCGTATGTGGGCGAAAACGTGATCTGGGTGGTGGATAGCGACGGCGAGAATCCGAGGCAACTCACGGGGCTGGTTACGGGAGAACACCCCACATGGTCGCCGGACAGTGAATTCATCGCGTTTCACTCTTTTGGAAAAGATCGTGGAATTTCCGGGATTTACACGGTGGATGTAACTGACGGCGCTATCGCCGCTTTGCAAGTCGATCCCGCGTTCTTCAGTCTCGATCCGGATTGGCTTTATTCCGAAGGACTCTCCGTTTCGCCGGAGGGGGGCCGGATTACAATGTGGGGCAGGTTGAAGAATTTGGTGTCCGACCTCCGGTGAATCATGCGTGGGCGGGCGGTGAACATTGTCTGAACTGTGATTTATGTGATTACGGGATTACCTTGATTGTAGGCGTTGAGTTGCCGGTCATGAGCCGACTATTCCGCATCGTAAAGTCACTAGGTTCTGTTGACATTTGAAAATTGAGCCAATTTCCGTAGGGGTTGGGTTTCCCAACCCGCTGGGCGAGGAGACCTCGCCCCTACGATAGAGACTCATCGGCGAATTATGGATAAGCCTTACATAAATGTCAACACGCCCCATTAGGATTTAGGGGAGAAATCTAGTCTTTAAGAGTAAAGATCTTTATCGGTCACTTGAACGATTATTTAGGACGATGGAAGGCGAATGGTGGGCAGGGGAATTCTATCGCGGTCGTTAGCCACTCCCTTGATCACTCGTTATTCACTCGCTTGATCTCAGTTAATCCTATTCGGTCGCTTGATGGCAATTTAGGTATTCAGTAAATCGACAACCTTGGAGGAACAGATGTCATTCAAAGTTGGACGCACCTTCGCGACAGCGCTTGTCATCTCCCTGTTTATCCAGATGCAAATTGCAGAAAATGGTTACGCCTTTCGCAGAACCAAGATAGCCTTCACCTCTATGCGTGACGACAATATTGATATTTATGTCATGGACGTCGACGGGAGAAACCAAAGAAGAGTAACGGTAAATCCGGCAAGGGACGAATATCCGGCATGGTCTCCCGACGGCAAAAAGATTGCCTTTGTTTCCAATAGAAACAATGAAAACACAGATCACAAGCAAATCTGGGTGATCGACGCCGACGGGAAGAACCCGATTAGACTGACGGACGGGTTGGTGGACACTTATCCGGACTGGTCGCCGGACGGCACGAAAATCCTGTACGACGCCCATCTTGTTCCAGAGGACCATGATTTAGCGCCCGGTGGGATTGCCGTGATGGATGCGGATGGGAGCAACAAGAGCCTAGTTAATAATGCAAGAGGCTTGCATCCGACCTGGTCGCCCGATGGCAAAAGGATAGCATTTATCTCCGGTAGAAGAATTTACGTAATGAATGTCGACGGACGAAATCGGAGGCGGTTAACGCGTGACGTTGTGCACAAACGTTTGCCATCATGGTCACCCGACGGGAAGCGCATCGCGTATGTGGGCGATAACGTGATTTGGGTGGTGGATAGCGACGGAAAGAATCCGAGGGAACTCACGGAGCATGTTACGGAAGAACACCCAACATGGTCACCGGACAGTGAATTTATCGCGTTTACCTCTTTTGGAAGGGATCCTGGATACATTGGGATTTACACGGTGGATGTAACTGACGGCACGGTCGACGCTTTGCTACGTGATCCCGATTCCTTGAATCTCGACCCGGATTGGCTATATCCCAGAGGACTCTCCGTTTCGCCGGAGGGCAGCGGAATTACAATATGGGGGAGGCTGAAGAATTTGGCGTCCAGCCTTCGATGAATGTTGTGCATGGCGAGCGGTAAGAGGAGGAATTGGTGATTAGGCGGACCCCGGGTGCCGGCGCATTATGGATATGTTTCGTGCAAGTAATGAGGTCGCGACCTGGAGATCGCTCCTACAGGAAATAGTGCATGATTCCTCACGCAAAAAAACGGTGATGGGTGTCTAGAATTTTGTAAGCCGTAAATTGCTCTTGCTATGATTAAGGAGGAGATGATGGTATTCAAAGCTAGACGATACCTGGCGGCGGCGGTTGTCGTTTCCCTGTTTATCCAGATGCACATTGCAACGATGGGTTACTCTGCGGCCCCAGCCAAGATTGTATTCACATCGATGAGAGATGGAAACTATGAAATCTACGTGATGGATAGTAACGGAGGCAACCAGGTAAATCTAACGAATGACCCGGCGGTTGACTGGTCTCCGACGTGGTCTCCCGACGGCGATAGGATTGCGTTTGTTTCCAGTAGACGTACGTATTCTCATATCTACGCCATGGATTCCGACGGACGGAATTTGATACAACTAACGAAAGAGTCGAATGATTCGGATCCGGCGTGGTCGCCCGACGGGGCGAAGATCGCGTTCACTCGGCCCATAGAGGGGAAGAATCAGGTTTGGGTAATGGACGCCGACGGGGGCAACCCGGTACAGTTGACGCATATAGGGTCGAACCAATTTCCAGCGTGGTCGCCTAGCGGCAATAGGTTGGCCTTCGTAACTTGGAAAAGACACCGGGGAACTGAAATCTACCTCATCGATCGGAATGGCAACAATGAGCAAAGGCTTACACAAGATTTGGCGACCAAAACCATTCCTTCGTGGTCTCCCGACGGACAACTGATTGCTTACAGCGGGCTTAGAAACGAGGTTTTTCAGATTTATACCGTCAAAACCGATGGCAGCGGTCTGGCAGAAAGACTAACGCACCATCTACCGAATAAATCAAGCCCGGCATGGTCCCCCGACGGCGGCATGATTTCATACACGTCATGGAGTTCCGGCGTTCCCGCGACGATTCACCTGATGACTCCCGATGGACAGCACCTTAAGCAACTCAGCGAGGAGCGCGGCTACGATTTCGAATCCGACTGGTTTGATCCGGTGGGACCGCGTGTGTTTCCCGCAGCGAAATATGCCACTATCTGGGGCGCGGTCAAACAGCCAACGTCTGACGTTCGATGATGTGAATGGCGCACTTGAGGAATCTCGCTACTTTCAACCGAGGAGGAAACGATGTTTTTCAAAGCTGGACGATGCTTGACGGCGGCGCTTGCGGTCTCTTTGATAGTACAGATACACTATGCAAAAAACGGTTACGCTTCTCGCGTGCCCAAGATTGCCTTCACCTGTGCGCAAGACTTTGATTTCGATATCTGCGTTATGGATGGCGACGGAGGCAATCTGATCAGATTAACGGATGGCCCGGGGTTTGACACGGAACCGTCGTGGTCTCCCGACGGCAGACGGATTGCGTTCAGTAGAAATAACTCCGCTATCTGCGTTATGGATTCCGATGGGCGGAATTTGACGATACTGACGAGCGGCAGGGATCCTGCGTGGTCTCCCGACGGAACAAAGATTGCGTTCACTCGATTCAAAGCGTTGAAAAAACAGGTTTGGCTAATGGACGCCTACGGGGGTAACGAGGAACAGTTAACTGATTGGGGGCAAAACTATAGTCCGGCGTGGTCGCCTTACGGGGTTCGAATTGCCTTCGTGAACACGGATAGGCAAGGGGGGCCTGAAATCTACGTAATGGATCGGAATGGCAACAATCAGGAGCGGCTTACGCACGATCTGGAGGAAAAAGACAATCCATCGTGGTCACCGGACGGTCAATTGATAGCGTATGACTCGCACAGAAACCGGGAATTTCAGATTTTTGTCGTGAGGACAGACGGCAGCGGTTTTACGAGATTACTATCGCGCCAACCGCCGAATAATTCGAGCCCTGCCTGGTCCGCCGACGGCATCACGATTGCATACGTGGCATGGGGCTTAGATTTTTCGACGATCAACCTGATTACTCGGGGCGGGATTCACGTAAAGCAACTCACTGACGAGGGTTTCTATAGCGCCGATCCGGATTGGTTTGAACCGCCAGCATGGTCGGTGTCTCCAGCCGCGAACTTCGCCACGATTTGGGGCGACATCAAAATGCCAACATCGGGTCGCCGGTGATGCACGCGGCGCGATTGGAACTTTCCCTTGATTGCAAACGAGGAGTAAAAAATGTCATTCAACGTTGGACGCTTTATCGCAGCAGCGCTTACCGTGACCGTGTTTATGCAGATGCAAATTGCTGAAAACGGTTACGCCGCTTTCGTGGCTAAGATTGCTTTCACCTGCTTGCGAGACGGAAATCGCGATATCTGCGTTATGGATAGTGACGGAGGCAATCAGATTAGAATAACGGATGACCCGGTCTTTGACGCTGAACCGTCGTGGTCTCCCGATGGCAAAAGGATTGCGTTCAATAGAGGTCACGATATCTACATCATGGATTCCGATGGGGGTAATTTGATGCAACTGACAGAAAGATATACAGATCGGGAACCGGCGTGGTCTCCTGACGGAGAGAAGATAGCGTTCAATCGCTTCACCGCGCTGAAACATCAGATTTGGATAATGGACGCCGACGGGGGTAACCAGATACAGTTAACTAACTGGGGAGAGAACTATAAACCAGCGTGGTCGCCTGATGGGGTTCGAATTGCCTTCGTAAACATTGATAGGCAAGGGGGGCCTGAAATCTACGCGATGGACAGCGACGGCAACAATCAGCAGAGGCTAACGCAAGATTTGAGAATGAAGGATAATCCGTCGTGGTCTCCCGATGGGCAATGGATTGTGTATAACGCGCGCAGAGGCGGGGTAGATCAAATCCATGTCGTGAAGTCAGACGGCAGCGGCATGACAAGAAGACTGACGCGCAATCGACCGCATAAAGAGTATCCCGCATGGTCTCCTGACGGCGGCATGATTGCATACACGGAATATGAACGCGGCCTTCATTGGAACATGCATTTGATGACTGCCGAAGGAGAATATCTTAAACAACTCAGTGGGGACGACGGTGGCATTGATTTCGATCCCGATTGGTTTGATCCGAGGGCATGGTCGGTGTCTCCCGCCGCGAACTTCATTACCCTATGGGCCGAGATTAAAGGGCCAAAATCGGGGCGTCGATGATGTGTAGGGGATCGGCTATCGCGCGGGTAGCTCTGTCCGATGTCTTGTCCCTCCGGGAGTATTAGGATTTGGGCAAGCAGCAGGCCGCGATTCAGAGATCGCTCCTACAGCAAAAGTGCGAGGGTTCGCGCTTTACATGAAACTCGCCGGGGCAAGGGGAGCTCTATCGATCAAGTGAGTGAATAACGAACGCGATAGTTCATCCTGCTCACTATTCGCTCGTTTGATTCCCGCCTACCAACAGTAGGTGGAAACTTTAAGGAATGGTGGGCAGTGCCCACCCTACAACTGTGGGCCGAGATTAAAGTGCCAAAATCGGCTCGTCGATGATGCGCGCGGCGCGTTTGGATCTTTCCCTTAATTGCAAACGAGGAGGAAAAAATGTCATTCAACGTTGGACGCTTTATCGCAGCAGCGCTTACCGTGACCGTGTTTATGCAGATGCAATTTGCGCCGAGCGGTTACGCCGCCCGCGCGCTGCCCGGGATTGCCTTCACCTCCACGAGAGACGGAAACAGCGAAATCTACGTGATGGACAGTGACGGAGGCAATCAGGTAAGACTGACGTATGATCCGGCACGTGACTATCAGCCGGCGTGGTCTCCCGACGGCGATCGGATCGCGTTTGTCTCTGACAGAGATGATGGACATAAATGTATCTTCGTGATGGATTCCAACGGGCGGAATTTGACGCAAATCACAAGAGAATCGCATGACTTGGAACCGGCTTGGTCTCCCGACGGGGCAAAGATTGCCTTCACTCGCAACAAAGGCGGGAGACAGATTTGGGTAATGGACGCCGACGGGGGTAACCAGACGCGGTTAACGACCGTAGGAGGTAACTATCAGCCGGTCTGGTCGCGCGATGGAGAACGAATTACCTTCACCTCCCATGTTGGAGGTAGCGGAATATTCGCCATGGATGAGAAGGGTGAAAACCGGGAAAAACTTGTGCGGGATTGGGCGGCTAGCCATCCATCGTGGTCGCCCGACGGTCGATGGATGACGTACGAATCTTGGCAACAGGGGCAGTTTCTTCAAATCTATGCTTCGAGAATCGATGGCAGCGGTTTTACCAAAAGACTAACACGCGACGGGCCGCATAAAAGGTATCCCGTCTGGTCTCCCGAAGGGGACGCGATTGCGTACGTATCGGTGCCCGCCTTTGAAAACACGACGATTCAGTTGATTACCGCCGACGGAGACCACATTAAACAACTGAGCGAGGAGCATTTTGGCTCGGATACCGATCCCGCTTGGTTCGCTCCGGTAGGATGGTCGGTGTCGCCATCCGCGAGTTTCATTACGATGTGGGGTGAGATTAAAGAGCCAAAATCGGGGCGTTGATGATTTGGAGGAGATCTCTATGGGCATTCTATGGAAGTTCTATCGCGGTCGTTATTAAGATTTCTATCGCGCTCCCTAATCGGTCGCTTGATCTAATCGTTCCCTTGATTCCATGGTTCTATCCAATCCGCGGCGTTAATCAAACTACTTTCCAACGAACCTAGTCAAAATTCGTTCCTCCGAGTTGGCTATTTAGCATTTTCCCCAGATTTTTTCATTCGGACATAACTTCCAATCCACATGGTGTGGTCTAAACAGTAGAGGCGCCCTTGCTTTCATTTTAGTTGTAGGGTGGGCACTGCCCACCATTCCTTGTATGGCGCAATCAAGCGACTGGATAAGGAGTGCGATAGAGATTTTCAATGTCGAGTGTTACTTGAGAGCATGCCATTATCCCTGTCGGAATAATTCATTCAGCAAGTAACACTCATTTTTCGTTCTATGACAGGTTTTGAAAAAGCGTTCCTACGTAGAATAGTTTCACTCCAGAGGAGTGAGATGTCAATAGAGCACGATTCCCCATCGCGTCTGCACTCCAGAGGAGTGCAATGTCGAGTGTTACTTGAGAGGATTACACGGATTGAAATCGCCTCATTGTTCGTTATCCGAGAAAAGGTCGGAGGGTGATAAGAGGGGAAATCGGGAATTCTCGATCTGGGTGCGTTATTCTCTGAGGTGAACATTGCGCTCCTCTGGAGCGCTGGGAATTGGGCGTATCACGCTCTATTGACATGTCGCTCCGCTGGAGCGTTACGATGGATTCTATCTGGAAGCATGCGTAACTTGCGGCACGAATTTTCCGCCAAGAATAATAAGTGCTGTAGGCACACAGAATCTCAATCGTGCGGGGTTAGGGATTGCGCGTGTTCGGACGGATTCGGGGCAAGAAGATTTACTATCGCACTCACTATTCGTTCGTTTGATCTTGCTTGATCTCCTTATTCAGTCGCTTGATGCTCAGCCCTACGGGGGTTAAACGCACGTGGACTCGATG
This sequence comes from Candidatus Poribacteria bacterium, assembly GCA_022827055.1. Lineage (GTDB taxonomy): Bacteria > Poribacteria > WGA-4E > WGA-4E > JAJDTR01 > JAJDTR01. The sequence goes on from JAJDTR010000062.1 coordinate 12,464, forward strand.
ACATATTCGGGCGAGGGGGGTTCTCTATGGGAACTCTATCGCGTTCGTTATTCACTCACTTGATCCCTTACGACTACGAACGGATTGATGGGTGTCTTTGCGATTTTCGATGGGAACTGTATTGCACGCAGAAACTTGGGATACCCATGACTACGGAGGACATGATGTTTTTCAAAGCCAGACGCATTCTCGGAGCGGCGCTTGTCATCTCGTTGTTGATCCAGATGCAGATTGCGGAAAACGGTTACGCCTCTCGCAGAACCAAGATCGCCTTCGCCTCTAGCAGGGACGGGAATTATGAAATTTATGTCATGGACGGCGACGGGAAAAACCAGAGAAGAGTAACGGTGCATCCAAACGTTGACCGGTATCCGACATGGTCGCCGGACGGGAAAAAGATTGCGTTTGTTTCCAATCGAAACGGAGGCCACATTCAGATCTGGGTGATTGACGCCGACGGGAAGAACCCGAATAGACTTTCGGATGGCCTGTGGGACCAAAATCCGGCCTGGTCTCCCGACGGGACGAAGATTGCGTACGATGTCCTTCTTAATCCATGGGACAATGACAAATGGAACCGGACCATCTACGTGATGGACTCGGACGGACAAAACTACAGGAAACTGATTAACAGACCGAAGTGGGACATACATCCGTCGTGGTCGCCCGATGGGAATAGGATAGTATTTTCCTCCGGTAAAACCGCCCCCCAGCATGAAATTCATGTAATTGATGCCGATGGACGACATTCTCGGCAGTTAACGAAGAACGACGGACACAGACGTATGCCGTCTTGGTCGCCCGACGGGGGGCACATCGCTTATGTGAGATATGCCCGGATTTGGGTGATGGACAGCGACGGAAAGAATCAGAGACGACTTACGAATATAGTGGGGGACGAATTTCCTACATGGTCTCCGCAGAGTGATGCCATTGCGTTTGAATCCTACGGAAGGGGTGATGGACACGGCATCTACCTGGTGGATATAACTACCGGAGCCGTCAACAGGATGCAGCATGACCCCGGGTTCTGGGATGTACATCCGGATTGGCTTTATCCGGGAGGGCTCTCGGTTTCGGCTGAGGGCAGCCGGATTACCATGTGGGGGAGGCTGAAGAATGCCGCGTCTAGCCTTCGATAAGGGATGCATATGCCGGGCGGTAGGAGAGGATTTTTTAGTCTTTGTCTGAATCACAGATTACACGGATTAGGTTTCGCCTAGAGACATACGTCGTAGAGTCGGGCTAGAAGCCCGACCTACAGAAGTTGAAGACCGAGCATATTGTGTTGGGTGCAGGTGCGGTTAGAAACCGCACCTGCCGGTGTTAGTGGTAGATGCCTGGAATCCTGTCGGTCTCAGATTGATTTAGATATGACTAAGGAGGTTAAAATGTCATTCAAAGTTGGACGCACCTTCGCGGCGGCGCTTGCCGTCTCCCTGCTGATCCAGATGCAGCTTGCGGAAAACGGTTACGCCGACCGCAGAACCAAGATTGCCTTCACCTCTATGCGTGACGGGAATATTGAAATTTACGTCATGGACGGCGACGGGAAGAACCAGAGAAGAGTAACGATGCATCCAAACATTGATCAGTATCCGACATGGTCGCCTGACGGGAAAAAGATTGCCTTTGTTTCCAATAGAAACAATGTAAACCAAGCTCACAAGCGAATCTGGGTGATTGACGTCGACGGGAAGAACCCGATTAAATTGACGGACGGTGTGTCGGACTCATATCCGGACTGGTCGCCTGACGGGAAAACAATATTGTACGTCGCCGGTCATGTTCCGAAGGAGCATGACCTCGCGCCCGGCGGGATTGTAGCCATGGATGCGGATGGGAAGGACAAGAGACTGCTTAAGAATAGAGGCGGCATACACCCGTCGTGGTCGCCCGATGGGGATAGGATAGCATTTATCTCCGGCAACATTGGCCGGGACACTCAGGTTCATGTAATGGATGCCGATGGAGGAAATCCGCGGCAGCTAACGAGGGACACGGAACACAAACATACCCCGTCTTGGTCGCCCGACGGCAGGCACATCGCATATGAAAGCGATGGTCGGATTTGGGTGATGAGCAGCGACGGAAAGAATCAGAGAAGACTTACGAATATAGTCGGGGACGAACATCCGACATGGTCGCCGCAGAGTGATGCCATTGCGTTTCACGCCGAGCGAAAGGGTGGTGGGCGCGGTATCTACCTGGTGGATGTAACCAACGGCGCCGTCAACGCGATGCAACATGACCCCGGGTTCTGGGATGAACAACCGGATTGGCTTTATCCGGGAGAGCTCTCCGTTTCGCCGGAGGGCAGCCGGGTTACAATGTGGGGGAGGCTGAAGAATGCCGCGTCTAGCCTTCGATGAAGCGTTGCGCATGGCGAGGCGGTGGAACGGTTGTCGGTGATTCGAGGAATGCCGGTTGCTCGCGCCCTACCTGAAACTGGGCGGGGCAAGGGGATTTACTATGGGATTTTTACCGCCTTCGCTGTCCACTTAGTTGCTCCCTCGTTATTCACTCGGTTAATCCTACAAGAAATGGTGGGCAGTGCCCACCCTACGACTGTAGGTGGAAAACGGTTGCGGCTGTCTGGAATCATGTGAGCCGCAGATTGATTTAGATTTGGCCAAGGAGGGAAAAATGTCATCCAAAGTTGGACGCACCTTCGCGGCGACGCTTGCCATCTCCCTGTGCATCCAGATGCACATTGCGGAAATCGGTTACGCCTCTCGCAAAACCAAGATTGCCTTCGCCTCCACGAGAGACGGGAATGCAGAAATTTATGTCATGGATGGCGACGGGAGAAACCATAAAAGGTTAACGGTAAATCCAACAATGGACCGCTATCCGGCATGGTCTCCCGACGGGAAGAAGATTGCATTTGTTTCCAATCGAAATAAGGGTTACATCCAAATCTGGGTCATTGACGCCGATGGCGGGAATCCGATTAGACTGACGGATGGCGTGTGGGACAACAATCCGGATTGGTCTCCGGACGGGAGGAAGATCGTGTACGACTTCCTTCTTAATCCGTGGGACAATGATAAATGGAACCGTACCATCTACGTGATGGACTCAGATGGAAGAAATAGCAGGCAACTGATTGAGAAACCGGGGTGGGACACAAATCCGTCGTGGTCGCCCGACGGCGAAAAGATTGCTTTTGCATCTTACAGAGACAGACCTATCGAAATTTACGTCATGGACGCCATCGGGCGAGACATAGAGCGTATAACGCATGACTTCACGGCGAAATACAAGCCAACATGGTCGCCCGATGGGAGCCGGATCGCGTATTACACCAACGATTACATTGGCGTAATGGATAGCAACGGAGAGAATCAGAAACGACTCACGAAGAATGGATTGCATCGGCATCCGACATGGTCGCCGGACGGCGGCAGTATTGCGTTTCATTCTTGGGACAAGAACAGAGGCGAATTTACGATTGTCACGGTAGGCGCCGAGGGCGGTGCCGTCAACCCGATCGGCCAGGTTCAGCACCATGATTTTGAGCCTGATTGGCTATATCCCGGAGAGTTGTCCGTTTCGCCGGAGGGCAGCCGGATTACAATGTGGGGGAGGCTGAAGAATGCCGGGGCTAGCCTTCGGTGAGGGATGCTCATGACGGGCGGCAGTTAACACTGTCTGAAGAACTGTGATTTATGTGATTACCTTGATTGTAGGCGTTGAGTTGCCGGTCATGAGCCGACTATTCCGCGTCGTAAAGTCACTAGGAATTAGGGGAAAAACCTAGTCTTTAAGAAAAAAAGATCTTTATCGGTCACTTGAACGAATGTTAAGGACGATGGAAGGCGAATGGCGGCGAGGGGTGTCCACCCTACGACTGGATATTTAGTGTAAGTGTTGGGCGTAGGTGCGGTTAGAAACCGCACCTACCGGTGTTAGTGGTAGATGTCTGGAATCCTGTAAGTCTCAGATTGATTTAGATATGATGAACGAGGAAAAAATGTCATTCAAAGTTGGACGCATTCTCGGAGCGGCGCTTGTTATCTCGTTGTTTGTCCAGATGCACATTGCCACAGATGGTTACGCCTCTCGCGGAACAAAGATTGCCTTCACCTCTACGCGTGACGGGAATTTGGAAATTTATGTCATGGACGGCGACGGGAAAAACCAGAGAAGAGTAACGGTGCACCAAAACGTTGATCGGTATCCGACATGGTCGCCGGACGGGAAAAAGATTGCGTTTGTTTCCAATCGAAACGGGGGTCGCATTCAGATCTGGGTGATTGACGCCGACGGGAAGAACACGATTAGACTGACGGATGGCGTGTCGGACCAGAATCCGGACTGGTCGCCGGACGGGACGAAGATCGCGTACGACTTCCTTCTAAATCCATGGGACAACGATAAATGGAACCGTACCATCTACGTGATGGACTCAGATGGAAGAAACAGTAGACAACTGATTGAAAAACCGGAGTGGGACACAAATCCGTCGTGGTCACCCGACGGAGGGAAGATTGCTTTTAGATCTAACAATCACGAGATGTCTGCTGAGATTTACGTGATGGACTCCGACGGAGGAGACATTGAGCGTCTAACGCGTGGCGGCTTTTCGAAATACATGCCGGCATGGTCGCCGGATGGGAGCCGCATCGCGTATTGCACCAGCGATCACATTTGGGTGATGGACAGCGACGGAAAGAATCAGAGAATACTCACGAATAGAGGGTGGCACGAGCATCCGACATGGTCACCGGACAGCCAGAAAATCGCATTTCAGTCTTGGAACGGGGCCCGTCGTGCTTTTTCAATTTTCACGGTAGACGCCATCGGTGGCGCCGTTAACCAGATTGACCAGGTTCATGAAAAGGGGGATACCGATCCTGATTGGTTCAACCCCGGACAGCTCTCCGTTTCGCCGGAGGGCAGCCGGATTACAATGTGGGGGAGGTTGAAGAAATTCGCGTCCGACCTCCGGTGAAGTGTGCGCGGTTGGCGGGCGGCAAGAGGAAGAATCAGTTGTTCGACGATTGAAGGTTCCAACCTGCAGAACGGATATGTTTCGTGCAAATAATGAGGCCGCGACATCAAGAGAATCTATTTACGGATACCGTGCACATGGCGCTCCTCTGGAGCGCTTTGGAGATAAATGCGGCCCTTCTATCAACATGGCGCACCTCTGGTGCAAAGAGAGAGCGTAGGTGGATGGAGGGATTTCTATCGCAGGATTGGCTATCGCGTTCATTATCCATTCACTTGATCTCCTTATTCAGTCGCTTGATCCTATAAGAAATGGTGGGCAGTGCCCACCCTACAACTATGAACTTGATGGCAATTTAGATATTCGGTATGTCGACAATCTAGGAGGAAAATATGTCATTCAAAGTTGGACGCACCTTCGCGGCAGCGCTTGTTATCTCGTTGTTTGTCCAGATGCACATTGCAACAGACGGTTACGCCTCTCGCGGGACCAAGATTGCCTTCGCCTCTACGCGTGACGGGAATTATGAAATTTATGTCATGGACGGCGACGGGAAAAACCAGAGAAGAGTAACGGTGCATCCAAACATTGACGAGGATCCGGCATGGTCGCCGGACGGGAAAAAGATTGCATTTGTTTCCAATCGAAACGGGGGTCGCATTCAAATCTGGGTGATCGACGCCGACGGGAAGAACACGATTAGACTGACGGATGGCGTGTCGGACCAGAATCCGGACTGGTCGCCGGACGGGACGAAGATCGCGTACGACTTCCTTCTAAATCCATGGGACAATGAGAATTGGAAGCGTACCATATATGTGATCGATTCGGACGGAACAAACAACAGGCAACTGATTAAGAAACCGGAGTGGGAGACATATCCGTCGTGGTCACCCGACGGGAGGAAGATTGCTTTTAGATCCCACAGTCACGTGAGGCCTGATGAGATTTACGTGATAGACGCCGACGGAGGAGACATCGAGCGTCTAACGCGCGGCGGCTTTTCGAAATACATGCCGGCATGGTCGCCGGACGGTGAGCACATCGCTTATGTGAGCAATCACCGTATTTGGGTGATGGACAGCGACGGAAAGAAACAGAGACCAATCTCGGAAAATGGAAGTCACACGCATCCGACATGGTCGCCGGACAGCGGGACCATTGCATTTCAATCTCGGGTCGGGCATTCGTTTTCAATTTTCACGGTCGACGTTGAGGCCGGCGGCATGGATCCGCTCCTCGAGGTTCTCGATCAGGACGATTCAAACCCTGATTGGTTTCATCCGGGGCAGCTGTCGGTTACTCCGGTGGACAGCCGTATTACGATCTGGGGGCGGTTGAAGAGCATCGGGGCGGCTCTCCGATGAACTATGCGCGGGCGGGCGGCGGTTAACAATGTCTGAACTGTGATTTATGTGATTACGGGATTACCTTGATTGTAAGTGTTTAGAGCCTGTTTGATAAGTTGATAGCAAAGCTATTTTGGGTCATTTGAAGGCTGCTTTTTCGATGTTTGAATAATTGCCCGTTATATACCTGTCGCCCCGCTGGGTCTTGGGTTCACGGAGCTTTTGCACTTCTATACACCTTCAAGAGCTCTATCGCACTCGCTATTCGCTCATTTGATCCCCTCTGGGCTTTTGAAGGCTGGTGCGCAGTGCGCACCCTACAAACGTATTTTTCAAACAGGCTCTTAGTTACGAGCCTTGAGCTGACTATTCCGCATCTTGAAGCCATTAGGATTTAGGGAAGAAATCTAGTCCTTAAGAAAAAAGATGTCTATCAATCACACGAACGAATATTTAGGACGGTAGAAGTCGAATAGTGGGCGGGGGACTTACTATCGCGCTCCCTGTTCAGTCGCTTGATCTCAGTTGATCTATTCGTTCGTTTGATCTCGCTTGATGGTTCATCGCAACTTACGAATATGACAGGGTAATTCCATAATTTGCACCGTGCAGGGCAGCGGACATTAGATGCTTGACCGGTTCCGTGCACCGGCGCCGCGAAAACCGTTTGGGGGAGCGGGATGATTCGGTTTTCCACTGGCACGGATGTTGCGCTTTGGGCGAATCGTACACTTCTATCCGAGACTTGCGCACCATGCCTTGATACATAGCGCACGTTGTTGCTTACAAGATCGTAGTCATGGACCGTCGTTTTTAATTCAGAAATGGAGCGTGAGTGTTGCGGACGGTAGGAGGAATCAAGCGAGTGGATAGATCAACTGACCGAATAGGGAAGGCGATAGGGATCTTAGTGCGATAGAAAATCCTTCCGATTCCCGACCGTCGCGATTCGGAGAAAATCTCTATCGCAGGACTAGCTATCGCGGTCGCTATCCGCTCCCTTGATCTCATTATCCATTCGCTTGATTGAAAGAACTCCCTGCCGTCAGTTTGCGCCAAAAATGCGGTGATGTGTGCTTGATTTCTTGCAATCGGAAACCTTGGGTATCCATGAAGGAGGAGGGACCGATGTTATTCAAAGTTAGACGCCTGCTCGGAGCGGCGCTTATCGTGTCCGTATTCATCCAGATGCACATCGCGAATAGCGGTTACGCCACAGGGAGACCCAAGATTGCTTTCAGCTCCACGAGAGACGGAGACAGTGAAATTTACATGATGGATATCGACGGAGGCAATCAGGTAAGACTGACGATTAACCCGGCGCGAGACTATGATCCGTCGTGGTCCGCCGACGGCGATAGGATAGCGTTTGTCTCGAACAGAAACAGAGGAATTGAACAGATCTTCGTGATGGATGCCGATGGGGGTAATGTCACGGAACTGACGACGCAATGGATACATCAGCAACCGGCCTGGTCCCCCATAGCAGAAAGGATTGCCTACGTTCGCAACCGAGGAGGTCGGCAGGTTTGGGTAATGGACGCCGACGGGGGTAACCAGAGACGTTTGACTCAAGATGGAAAGAACGAACTGCCAACCTGGTCGCCCGACGGTAAACGAATTGCGTTCCTATCCACCAGGGAACCGGGAAGCCACCTCTACCTCATGGACGAGAATGGAGAGAATCAGGAAAGCCCTACGCAAGACATGCTGCCCAAGGACGCCCCCTCGTGGTCGCCCGACGGTCAATGGATTGCGTATTCAGCGATTGATGACAGACACATTATTCAAATCTATGCGGTTAGAGTCGTTGGCGTCCCGCATTTGAAAAAACTTACACGCGACGGTCCGTACAAATTGCAGCCGGCGTGGTCACCGGACGGGAACACGATCACATACACGTCATGGGAATTTAAATGGGATTTTGATCTCAATCGTGTCAAACGTGAGCAGAAGACGATTCACGTGATGACTTCCGAGGGAAAGCACCTAAAACAACTCAGTGAGAACCACGGCGGCAATGATACCGATCCCGATTGGTTAAATCGGAAAGCATGGTCTGTGTCTCCAGCGGAGAACTTCGCCACGACTTGGGGCGAGATTAAAAGGGAACCGGCCGGTAGTCGATGATGTGTTCAGGGCGCTTGAAACTTCAGATATTTCCAAAAACGGAGGCAAAAATGTCGTTCAAAGTTAGACGATGCTTGACTACCGTGGTTGTCTTCTCCCTGCTGATCCAGGTGCAATTCGCCGTGAACGGTTACGCCACATGGAAATCCAAGATTGCTTTCAGCTCCACGAGAGACGGAGACAGCGAAATCTACGTGATGGAAATCGACGGAAGCAATCAGGTAAGACTAACGATTAACCCGGCGCGAGACTATGATCCGTCGTGGTCTGCCGACGGCGATAGGATCGCGTTCGTCTCCAACAGAAACAGAGGAATTGAACAGATCTTCGTGATGGATGCCGATGGGGGTAATGTCACGGAACTGACAACGCAATGGACACATCAGCAACCGGCGTGGTCTCCCAAAGCAGAAAAGATTGCCTACGTTCGCAACCGAGGAGGTCGGCAGGTTTGGATAATGGACGCCGACGGGGGTAACCAGAGACGTTTGACTCAAGATGGAAAGAACGAGCTGCCAACCTGGTCGCCTGACGGTAAACGAATTGCGTTCCTATCCACCAGGGAACCGAGAAGCCACCTCTACGTCATGGACGAGAATGGAGAGAATCAGGAAAGCCCTACGCAAGACATGCTGCCGAAGGACGCTCCCTCGTGGTCGCCCGACGGTCAATGGATCGCGTATGCAGCGACTGACGAAACACACATTATTCAAATCTATGCTGTTAGAGTCGTTGGCGTCCCGCATTTAGAAAAACTAACACGCGACGGCCCGCGCAAATTGCAGCCGGCGTGGTCACCGGACGGGAACACGATCGCATACACGTCGTGGGTATTCAATCTCAAACGCGATCAGAAGACGATTCATGTGATGACTTCCGAGGGAAAGCACCTGAAACAACTCAGTGAGAACCACCGCGGCAATGATACCGATCCCGATTGGTTAAATCGGAAAGGATGGTCTGTGTCTCCAGCCGCAAACGTCGTCACTATCTGGGGCGAGATAAAAAAGCCGCCAACGGGTCGTTGAAGATGTGCACGGCACGCTTGAATCATAAGCTCATGGGCAAAATAGGAGGAACACATGTCATTCAAAACGAGACGATTATTGACGGCAGTGTTTGTCCTCTCTCTATTCATCCAGATCCACATTGCGGGTTACGGTTACGCTTCGCCTCGAGCCAAGATTGCTTTTACCTGCTTTCCAGACGGGAATTACGAAATATGCGTTATGGACATTGACGGAGGAAATGAGGTAAGGCTCACGGATGATCCTGCAAAGGACCATGAACCGTCGTGGTCGCCCGACGGACGAACGATTGGATATGTGTCTTCTAAAGACCTAAAACCGTCCCGCTCCCCAACCAACTTCAAGGCGACAATTACTGATTTCTAAGTAGGGACTATAGGTTGAGATTGCTAGATACGGACGATGTCACGGTTGATTAATTATCCTCTGCTTTTTCCGATATGAAAGGTTATCATTAACTAAACTAAACAATCTGCATCCACGTCTACTTGCGCAAGTAGACGTGGACGTCCATAATTTCAGAAAAATTGGAACAAGAGGGGCAACTTTTTTGTTGTTTACTCGTGTGGGTTTACGTATAATTGAATAGCATCCAATGAAAGTGACATCACCACAATCCAAGAGTAACTAAAAGGAAAACTCAAAATGGGGATGTTTTTACCATGGAATTATCTTTTGCCATAACCTTAATTGTGGAAGAACAGATTAATGGCTATTACATAGCCACTTGTGAAGAACTTCCAGAATTTCTTACTGGCGGTGAAACCTTCGAGGAAGTAAGGGAAAACGTGCTTGATGCGTTTATTTCCACTTTGGAAATATATCAGCATTCAAACCGAAAATTGCCAGAAGGCATTATTGTAAAAGGTATTGAATTGTCCAAACCAAGATTTGCAACAATAACGCCCAAGCGCACAGTTGAGAATGATTTGGATGATTTTTGGTTCAGAGCCAATCTGCCCAGTCCACCTAATATTGATGTACCAATCCCTGTATATGCATGAAATACCGAGAGGTAGTCAAGAGAATGAAAAGGAAGGGATATTCCTGCTATGAGATAAACCGTGGCAACAGGGGTTCTCATAGAAGTTGGTATAACCCTGAAACAGGGAAGTATTCTATGCTTCCGTATCACGGCAATAAGGACATAGACAAAGGGCTTCTTTGTAGTTTGATTAAAGCCAAGGGTGAAATATCTCTTGGCTTTTTTTATTCATTCAGAGGAAAAATGTCAATCAAAGTTGGACGGTGCTTGACGACGGTGATAGTCTTCTCCTTGTTAATCCAGATGCAATTTACAGTGAACGGTTACGCCGCCCGCGGCACCAAGATCGCGTTCACCTCTACGAGGCATAACGGGTTCAGTGAAATCTACATTATGGACGGTGACGGAGGCAACCAGGTGAGACTAACGTATCACGCGGGGCGTGACGGAGGCGCGTCATGGTCGCCCGACGGCAGAAGGATCGCGTTTGTCTCCAACCGAGATCGCGGATATGACCGCATCTACGTCATGGATGCCGACGGACAGAATATGAAGAGACTAACAAAGGATTCGACCAATCGACATCCGGCGTGGTCGCCCGACGGAGGAAGGATTGCGTTCACTCGCAATACCCAGATTTGCGTCATGGACACCGACGGGAAAAACCTCGTACCGTTAACGCATATAGGATACAACAGTCAGCCAGCTTGGTCGCCCGATGGAACAAGAATCGCCTTCGTATCCCATCGAGACGGAGGCCCCGAAATCTACGTCATGGATGAAAATGGTGACAATCAGGAAAGACGAACCGGCAATAAGGCGGTCAAAAGCGCTCCCGCGTGGTCGCCCGACGGTCGATGGATCGCGTATTCCTCTCTTGATCTACAAAGGGTTTTTCAAATCTACGTCGTGAGATCCGAAGGGGTTCCTCTAAAAAAGAAGCTAACGCGCAAACCGCCGGATAAATTTCATCCCGTATGGTCGCCGGACGGCGATACGATCGCATACACGTCAGCGGTCGCCTTCGGGAATACAAGGATTCACCTGATGAGTGACAAGGGAATTTTCCTCAAACAGTTCCGTGAGGTCGGCAATGGATCGGACTTGAGTCCCGATTGGGTTGACCCTGCCGCATGGTCGGTGCCGCCGGCCGAAAACGTTGTCACTAGCTGGGGAAAGATTAAAAAGCCAAGATCGGCTCTTCAATGACGCGACCGACACGCGTGAGAGATTCCGCTGAATGTCAGTCACGGAGGAACGGATGCTAATCAAGCGTCAAATCTCGCTGCTCATGGGATTATGTGTCGTGTTCGCTAACGCAGAGCCGCTGATGAGAAACGGCGGCGCCGCGAACAGTGCACGGATCGCGTTCGTTTCGACGAGAAGCGGGAATCCGGATATCTATGTCATGGACTCCGACGGAAACCTCCGGAGCACGGTCACAACACACGACGCAGAGGATACCCAACCAACATGGTCGCCCGACGGGGAGAAGATTGCGTTTGTTTCCAATCGAAACGGGGGTAATATTCAGATCTGGGTGATCGACGCCGATGGCAGGAACCCAATCAGGCTGACGGACGGTACGTGGGACAATCATCCGGACTGGTCTCCCGATGGCAATAAGATAGCGTATCAAGCCAGTCGTAAGAAGGCATTAAACATTGAAAAATGGAATTATGAAATACACGTGATGGGCGCCGACGGAAGCAACAAGAAACCTCTCACGGACCACCCGGCGTATGACTGCCATCCGGCTTGGTCGCCCGATGGAAGAAAGATTGCCTTTGCATCTAACAGGGAAGAGAAACTTATGGAGGTTTATGTGATGGATGCAGATGGGCGAAATGTGAAGAGAATAACACACAACTTCCATGATCAAGAGGATAAATTCATGCCAACGTGGTCGCCCGGCGGGAGGCGCATCGCGTATGTTTGGAACTTGCAGATTTACGTGATGGATCGCAACGGAGAGAATCAGAGAAGGCTTACGGAGAGAGGAGAGGGAAGATACCCGACATGGTCGCCGGACGGTGGTGCCATCGCGTATGAATCGTGGGAAGGATTCGGATCGCCGCATGGAATCTACACGGCGGGCGTCCGGAGCGGCGCCGTCACTTTGATTAGCGAGGTTCACAGGAAGGGCGATTTCCAGCCTGACTGGTTTAATCCCTGGGAGCTCCCGGTTTCTCCGGCGGGAAACCGTATCACAATGTGGGGAAGGGTGAAGAATGCTGCCGCGAGCCTGCGATGATGTGAACGAAGGACGGCAGCAGTCTGAACTGTGATTTACGGGATTGTTATCGAGGCGGCACGGGGGCGGGAACCGCGCCCCTACGGTGGTTGAACGCAAGTAGTTTCCTCGACGTGTTCGGGCGAGGGGGAACTCTATCGTAGGATTGGCTATGGGACTTCTATCGCCTTAGGATTTCTATCGCGCTCCTTGTCCAGTCGTTTGATCTATTCGCTCAGTTGATCACTCGTTTCATCTCATTATCCATTCGCTTGATCGCCGCTACTACAGGGTTTGAACGCAAGTGGTGTCCGTGGCATTTTCGGGCGCGGGAACCGCGCCCCTACGGGTTGGTTGAGGAATCCCTATCGCGGTCGTGAACTGTCGGGGCAAGATGCCCCTCCCACGAGCTATAGGCGAGGTGTCTATCGCAATCAACAAAGACCGGAGGGTTGGCGGGGGAGGGTGGTGAAGAGCGGTGAACCCACGTATTGGGATAAACAGGGTTGCGGATGCTACGGCAGAACTGAAACTGAAAACAACATTTCGTATCTTTTGATGAGTCTGTCCAATTTTCGACGCACCTTCCGTTGTCTATCCGACCAAGTGGGGTCCGGAGGTTGAGCCGGCGTGAAATCATTGAACAGTGTGGGATACAACTCGCGGGCATCGTCCGAACGGCCCCCGCGAATTGCGGCGCGCTCGGCAGGGGATAGCGTCGCGTAGAACTCTTCGCTCAGAGCGTTTAACTCCCGCATCACTTCGTCAAATTCCGCTTCGTACCCCCACATTTTTGCCGTATGATCCTGCCACGTCATGGGTCGGCTCCAGATCGAGACATAAGCGATTAGTCCGAGCATGATAAACGCAATACAGTGCCAAGGTTTTATGCGGAACGGCATGGCGGCGCCTCCCTTCAATCAACGTTATTGGCGAGGAACGGGTATGGCTATTGTGCGGACTGATCCATGCGGGAATCTTGGTCCTTCATGCACGTATCACAAATTTTACAGGAGTGCCTCGTGCCGGAGCATTACGCGTAGACCGCCACTGCGTTTGGATCGGCAGACGGAATTCTAATCCATATTGACCGCTGCGGCGTCATACCCTGCGACAGGGAGGTCTCCGGCGGCGGACGGGTTTATCGGGATTTGAAAGGTGGACGCCGCCGTGAAAGCTGTATACGCCTCCCTCAAAAAGTCCCGCTATTGTGCACTTGATCGCAACCGGCGGGACTAGTATAGCAAATGCGGCGCGCATTGAAAAGCCATTGTTTCTAGCGGGTGTCAGTATTTTAGTTACGTAAATGGAGGGTCATATCATGACTTGGAAAAGGGCGTTGTCATACATCGCCGTAGCAATCGCCAGTTGTATTTTAACGGTACTTGTAATACAAATTGTGATTGCCGGATTGGCAGGTTACTATTTGGCAGAACAAACTGAGGAGTTTCGAGATTTGGTGGGGGCTGAAGTATTGAAAGCAAAAGATCCGCCGCTGCCAAAGGTTAGAAAGCCTGGCAGCGTAGAAGCATCAACTACAACAGTCATCGATGTAACTAGCCTGACCGACGAACAGAGAGCGAGGCTTGACAAATTCATGCAAGAATTGATAGCAGAACAGATAGCTGAATGATTCTGAACGAAGGTTATCGTGTCCAGGTCAAGTTTTATAAACCTATGTAGGTGGGTAGTATACCTTACCTACGGACTTGTTGGAGGATGGTCGCGACCTGGAGAAGATCTCTATCGCACTCATTATTCATTCGCTTAATCTCCTACGTGACGAATTGCTATCGGATCTAAGTCGGGTTTCACTGTGATTCTCGTGGATTGAGCCCGATGGAGCAACGGAAATTGGGTGGAACCCCGGAGACTTTATGGTTGGTGACGTTCAACCCAACCTACGGACTGATTAAATACGTGTATTTTGGGTGAGAATATTTGGTAGGGTATGGGGTGAGGGCAGCAGAATGTCATTGCCCCTTGGCAGGTCAGACACTGGTAGCACATAGTTAATCTTTGCTATCAGTATTTTACTATCGTAATTGGAGGGTCATATCATGACTTGGAAACGGGCGTTGCCATACATCGCCGTTGCGATTGCCAGTTGTGTCTTAACGATAGTTGTATTAATGATAGTGATGTTCGTAACTGCCGCTAACTATTTGGCAGACGAAATTGAGGAATTTCCAGATTTGGTGGGGGCTGAAGTCTTGAAAGCAGACGATCCGCCGCTACCAATGGTTAGAAAGCCTGGCAGCGTAGAAGCATCAACTACAACTGTCATTGATGTAACTAGCCTGACGGACGAACAAAGAGCCAGGCTTGACAAATTCATGCAAGAATTGATAGCAGAACAGATAGCTGAATGATTCTGAACGAAGGTTATCGTGTCCAGGTCACGTTTTATAAACCTATGTAGGTGGGTAGTATACCTTACCTACGGACTTGTTGGAGGATGGTCGCGACCTGGAGAAGATCTCTATCGCACTCACTATTCGTTCGTTTGATCTCCTACAAGGGGGGATTGGCATCAGATCTCCGTTGGGTAGGACACCGGGAGTCCCTATGGTTGGCGCCGCTTAACCCGACCTACGGGCTAACGTCCCTGACTTTGGAAAATGCCATAACGCCTCCGACTAACGTCCCCGCCAGAAGACCCAAGGCGACTGGGAGCGGGTTCACGGTCGGAACAGCGGAGTCAAATACAAGAATGAACAAAAATCCCGCGGCTAGGCCCAGGATAAACCGCAGCCGCGCCGGCTTGTGTTTGATCGCCCATATCAATCCGGCGAATATGCCATAGAGCGCGCCACTGACAGCGGCAACCGGCATTTCACCAAGGTCCGCACTTTCCCCCGACATAACGATATCATGGACGCGATCCATAAGCCTGAGGACCACCCCCAAAACCGTGCACGTGATGATTCTGAGAATTACCGGACTCAGATTACTCATGCCAAACTTCCTCCGCGCCCCCCACATCCGCACCTAAATTCTCGCGCCTCAATTTGACGCGATCAACACGCCGAGAGCCGGGTTATTCACAATAATTTTCCCTCTTATACAAGCATTCGAGAAATAAACCCATCGCATTACACTTCCTACTTTCACACGCATTGGCAGTTGAGAAAAGACAGATTCGCAGGTTTCCGGTTTACTTCTGAGGATTCGACGGGGCGTTGCGGCGGAACACAAACCGGAGGAGACGTTTGAAACCTTCGTGAAACAGGTCATCCCACCAGCTGCGATCTGCGCTGTACACAATCATCACAACGACCCCGATACCAAGCACCAAGCTCTCGAAATGCATAGCCACCAACCCAAAATAGAATACAAATGATAAATCCGACGCTCGCCTAAACACGGTCGATATGCGTTTCCCGTGTGTCCCCTTTTCGCCGAATACACTAATACCAATGCAGGCAACTGCGATACACATGAGTATGAGTGGTTTAGACATTTTATTCACTCCACCTTTAATGGTTCTCTCGGTAAGTAAATATGATTAAGTGTTGGGTGCCGGTAGTTCACATTGTCTGAACTGTGATTTATTGGATCTCTATGGGATCTCTATCGCAGTCGCTATCCGCTCCCTTGATCACTCGCTATTCACTCGCTTAATGGATTTTTGTGATTACCTTGATTGCATGTGGCAAGTTGCCGGTGATGAGCCGGCTAGATCGTTATCTTGAGGTCAATAGGATTCAGGGAAGAAACCAAGTTTTCAAGAAAACACTTGGTTTCGAGTATGTGTTAAATTCTTAGCGAATAGGCCATTTAATAAGCCATAATCGAAGTCAAGGGCATAGTAGTTATCGCAAGTATCAAGATTGAGGAAACCACAAATCGTCTCATGGCAACACCCCTTCCTTCCTTAACGCATCTTTGAGATGAACAGGGAAATAATCCTGAGTTATAGCACGATAATCTTCGGCAGTCATGGTGGGATCTTCTTTCATAAACTGAACCATCAATCTGGCTTCTTCTAGAGTGAGCGATTTCATAGACTCTCGCATCTGTCGATCAATGAATTCGCCAAGTCTATCAACCATCTCGATAAACTCTTCCGACACAATGTTAACTTTCGGATTGAAGGGAAGTACACTTGTCATCAATTCCATTTGCGATTGAGTCATGCCATTGGACTCCATTAACTCGCCAAGAGTCATTGAAAACTCAGGCTCATCCGTGTCGGCAGGCAAGTCTTCCATCTCGCCAATCTCATCTTGTTGTGATTCGACGACAGGATTGTTGTTGACGGATTCCTTCGCCATTTGCGTTGCAACCTCATCGACGAAGCGTTCGGTAGGCTTATGTTCCTTTGCATCAACAAGGAACCCCTTATCCGAGTGTAGGGACGTTCCGAGCGGAGCAGAACGGCCGGCATTGACTTCGGCATCGCCAGTCCGTACCGGCATCGCATAGGTTTTCACCGGTTCATCAACCTTGTTGTTCGATTGATAAAGTATCAAACCTGAAATCGCAATCAGCATGACGCCCAATGTAGTTGCAGCGTACAATTTGGTTTTCATGACTTAAATCTCGTCATTTGCTGTCTAAAGGTTGGGGTTAAGTTCAATCCCTATTCGTCGGCGGGGACAGATAGGGACTCCAGCAATTGATTTACATAATCGTCAATGCCGCCGTGCGGATCTACGACACGCCTGACCGAATTGTAGGTGGCAAACGCCTCTTCAATCTGGGTGAGAACGGTTTCGGCGTCCTCGCCGAACGCCTCGTCAACGTCCGCACGCACCGAAGCCGGAAGGGAGTTCTCGATAGTGAACGGTTCCGGGCCTTTTTCGTGGGTTTCTAGAGCGGCTATGAAAACTTCGTTTACAGCTATCCTTTTATTGAGGTATGCGCTTCGGCGCTGTAAAGCGGCACGGCGAACTTGTTCTACGGCAGGCGAATCACCGAGTTTTTTGACGCTTTCGGAAATCCGTTTCATCGCCCGGTAACTGTCATCCTGAGTCCATTCGTCCGGGTCGGTAGGCAATCCATCCTTTTCAGCAGCCAGACGTGTAAAGTCGGGGTCTTGTAAAATCTCGTCCACGGAATTGCCCGCCTCAATGAGCCTTTTGATAGCCAGGTCCATTTCGCTGTGTCGAATCGCGTTCGTCCAAAAAACAGAGATTCCTACGAGCAGCACGACGATGAAAATAAAAATCGGACCTTCTATCCTGCGCATGGTTCTCAACCCCCCTTTTATAGGAGTTTAGTTTTACGGCTGGGGTTGCTCTCAGGTTTTCCGTATTACCTCTACGAAGAAGAAAATGGCGGCGGCGGCGAAGAAAAAGGTCGCTCCTGTAATCAGTGGAAGAAAACTACCGGTTATCCCGGCGAGCATTAAACTTCCGCTTATCACTACAACAAAACATGCCAGTAGGAAGTAGTGCAAAACCATCATGAAACCCTTCAGCGGTTTCCTATCGCTTGGCTGTTTTCGCTTCTCGATCAAACAATTGGACGCATAAATTACGGCAACCAAAAAACCCATGGGAGCGGAAAATGTTACGAATGCATTGTCGACTTCAACCGTAAGCGCAGCAAAGAACAATCCGAGCACCACGATGCCGCATACAGCAACAAGAATGTGCAAGAATGACATAGTATTGTTCTCCAGTGAAACATTGACCGTTTAAGGCACCATGTCATACCGCGGGGGCCTGAACCATGCTATGGCGGGGGTGCAGTAGGGAACCCCCCCGGCTTCAACCCGATGCGTTTTTGCATACCCCTATTTGTCAGCGGAGGCGGATCGGATTATCAGAATTCCGGCTGTGGTTCGTCTGCATCCTTTTCCTTCGCCTTTTCGGCCTCGTATTCGGCTATGCTCGCTTTCATCTCTTCAATAGACTGCCGCCATTCGGGATCGGAAATCCCTCGCTCTTCATCGGAGGCGGCGATTTCTTCGTAGAGCTCTATCGTTTTCGGCAAATCTTTTGTATAATAATCCTCTATCATTTTATCGATGTAAGCGTCTTTCTCCTCGGTTGTCATCATGTGCAATCGCGGCTGGCCGTAATACCGAGACATAAGGAGATAGGTTATCAAGGATGCCGATAAAGCGCTAAGGATCAAAAGGCTAATACACTTCCAGCTGGCAAGGTTTATCATGAATCTCTCCGGGAAAGAATCGCACCGGGCATCAACCCGACGCGTTTTGGCATATTTCTATACGTCAGCAGGGGCGGATTGGACTCTCAGAATTTCCGCTGTATGTCATCTGCATCCTTTTTCCTTGGATGTTCGGCGTTGTATGTGGCTATGTCCTCTTGCATCCTTACAATAGATTCGAGCAAATAGGGACTGGAAGTTCCCCGCTCTTCATCGTCGGCGACAATTTCCTCGTAGAGCGCTAATGTTTCCGGCAAATCCTTTGTATAATAATCCTCTTGCTGTTTTTCAAGGTAGGCATATTGCTCCTCGACCGTCAATTCGTGAAATCCTGGCTCGGCGTAATACCGAGCCAGAATGAGATAGGTTATTAAGGATGCCGATAAAGCGCTAAGGATCAAAAGGCTAATATACTGCCATCGGGCGACGTTCATCATGAATCTCTCCGGGAAAGAAACGCTCCGGGCATCAACCCGGTGCGTTTTTGCACATTCCTATTCGTCAACAGTGCCAGATTGGGACTCTACCAAGCGGTTTACATAAGCTTTAAGGCCGCCGTCCGACTCGAATACACGCATGGAAATATCATGGGTGGCAAACGCCTCTTCAATCTGCAAAAGCACGGGATCGGCGTCCTCGCCGAACCCCTTTTCAACCTTCGTTCGTACGGCTGCGGGAAGCGAGTTCTTGATAGTGAACGGTTCCGCGCCTTCCCGGTGGGCTTCTTGAGCGGCTAAGATAACTTTCTGTACAGCTATCTTTTTCTTGAGGTACGCGCTTCGGCGCTGTGAAGCGTCCTGGCGAACCTGTTCTACGGCAGGTGAACCACCGAGTTTTTCGGCGCTTTCGGAAATCCGTTTCATCGCCCGGTAACTGTCATCCTGAGTCCATTCGTCCGGGTTGGTAGGCAACCCATCCTTTTCAGTAGCCAGACGTGTAAAGTCGGGGTCTTGTAAAATCTCGTCCACGGAATGGCCCGCCTCAATGAGCCTTTTGAGAGCCAGGTCGAATTCGCTGTGTCGATTGGAGATCATCTTAAAAACAACAATACCCGCAAGCAAAACGACGAGGAAGATTAATACCGCATCTTTTATCTTGCGCATGATTCTTGATGAGCTCCTTTCGTGCGATTTTGTGATTCGGTTAGCGCGGTTTTCCCGATTTCGGCAGAATGTGTAACCGCAGCAACCAACGGTTCAGGCAACTATTCCAAGTGAGGCTTTAAGCGATACGGATAGTATAGCGCACTTTGCGGGGATTCGCAATACTTGCCTTTCGGGGATACAGGGGAAACGCATCTAATTGCAGAAGAGGTCTCATGGTGGCAGAACATACGATTACTGTTGGGTTTCACTCGAATTTTGGCGCGTTCAAGCGAGATAGACACTCGAAAACTGTTACGAGATTAGCGATTACTAACGAATTTCCGTTCAACCCAACCTACGAGTGCCAAAATAGTGTCACAAACTTAGCCCGATTTTCTATTTTGTGATGCAGAAAATTTAGATGCGTTTCCCCTGTTCGGGGGAAATGGCATGGAATTCAGGGGCTGCAAGGTCGGGCTGCGTGGTGTGACCGGTCCGGGAGAATGCGGCGGCTGTAGTTGGACAGAGCGGCAGAAATCTTTCGCGCGCCCCGGCAAAACTACACCTATGGCGCTCCTCCGGAGCGCATAAACCGGACACAACTTCTTTCTCTAGACATGCCGTGGGATTTACTATCGCGCGAAGATCTCTGTGGGATTTCTATCACGGTGTGAATCGATTGAAGGAATTTTCTATCGCACCACACAAATACGGAATGATATGATGAGAAGTGGATCGAAATCGCGCTGGAGACTCTATCGGGATTCACTATCGTACTCAACCTCCATTCGCTTGATCCGTAAAGGAGACGGCGGAATGTGTCCGCGAAAACAGGTTCGGGAGAGGAAGCATTCACATGAAAACTGTTCTTATTTCACTGATTCTTTTCAGCATTCATTCCGTCAACACCGTTGCTCAAGATACTTCTCGATTGGGGTTGCCCGAGGGCGCCAAGGCGCGACTCAGCATCGGCGAAGGTAGAATCTTTGATGTTGAGTATTCTCCTGGCGGCACACGTTTGGCGGCGGCGAGCAGCAGCGGCGTTTGGCTCTTTGATTTGGACACCGGTGCCGTGGTCCCCCTAAAGAGAAATGAAAATTCGTCAAGCGCATCTGATGTAGCCTTTAGCCCGGATGGCCGCACGATTGCCGCTGCCGCCGATAAGATTATTAGTCTATGGGATGCGGAGACGCGTGAAGAGAAGCGCGAGCTGTCTCCGAAATTTTATACGGCGAGCCGCGTAGCCTTCAGTCCGG
This sequence comes from Candidatus Poribacteria bacterium, assembly GCA_022827055.1. GTDB lineage: Bacteria > Poribacteria > WGA-4E > WGA-4E > JAJDTR01 > JAJDTR01. The sequence continues at coordinate 33,610 of JAJDTR010000062.1, forward strand.
ACGGCCGCACGATTGCCGGCGGTGGTGACGAAATTGTCCATCTTTGGGATGCGGCGACCGGCACGCGAAAACGCACCATGCGGAGCGAGCGCCTTGCTACGGTCATAAGCATCTCCGTTAGCCCTGATGGTCGGACACTTGCCAGTGGACACCGGTCGACTACGGTGTCGCACACCGTTTCGAACGGTACAATCCACCTGTGGGATGCGGCGACGGGTGAACTCAAAGATGTACTGGGCGGGGAGTTAGGTTTGCCTAAGGGGCTGGCTTTCAGCCCCGACGGTCGGACACTTGCCACCGGTCATCTTGATGGCGCGCCAGGGATCGGGACGTGGGGATGGGTCACGCTGCGGGACGCGAAGACGCTGGAATCCAAACACCTACTGGGCGTACGTCCGAGTGGTCTGGGGAATTTCGATGGTGTCCAGAGCGTCGCGTTCAGCCCCGGTGGGAGCATGCTTGCCGTTGGGCGGTCGGCCGACACTTACGGTCCAGGCGATCCCGGTACGGTGCGGCTTTGGGATGCAGCGACCGGGGCGCTCCTCCGCGCGCTTGAAGGGCATACAGGGGATATCCATAGCGTTACGTTCAGTCCGGATGGAAGCACGCTTGCAGGTGGGAGCAGCGACGGCACGGTGACACTGTGGGAAATCAACCCTGAAGTTGATGCCCGGGAAGACGGTGTACTCTCACAAGTGACACCCGACGTGAACGAGGACGGGGGTGTGGACATTAGAGACCTATTGTTGGTTGTGGGGCGTTTGGGCAAATCCGCGGAAAACCGCTCGGACGTGAACGGGGATGGGACCGTGAACACTCTGGATCTGGTGCTTGTAGCGGGGATGGCGAACGATTCAACGGTTGCACTCCCCATATTTTCCAACGGTGCTATGATGCTTCGGACAACCCGAGTCAGAGAGTGGCTGGCGGAAGCGCGGCGGTTAGATTTGGCGGACCCGGCGATTCCGAGGGGTATCGAGTATCTGGAGCGTCTATTGGAGGCGTTGACGCCGGAACGGACGGCGTTGCTGCCGAACTACCCGAACCCGTTTAATCCGGAGACATGGATACCCTACCGGCTGGCAGCCGATTCCGAAGTCGACATCTCGATTTATGACGGAAGAGGGATCTTGGTGCGGCAGTTGGATATCGGGCGTCAATCGGCGGGGCATTACATCGACAGAGGACGTGCGGCATACTGGGATGGTAGGAACGAACATGCCGAAACGGTGGCGAGCGGCGTATACTTCTACCAGCTCAGTGCGGCGGATTTTTCGCAGATGCGACGGATGGTGGTTGTCAAGTAGCGCGGGAGCGGTTGCCAAGCCTAGCGAGATGCGCATATAGTGGATTCGGCGATTGTCGATGAAAAGTCATGTAGGTTGGGTTGAACGGTCACTCACGAATACGTGTCAACGCAAAAGAGAACCCTACTTACGATAACGCCGTCGCGCGGGAAGAAAGCGTGAAACCCAACACCCATGTTTCCTGAACTGTGTCTTTGTTGGGTTTCACTATGCTTTGTGAGATTTTAGCGTGATCGAGCATCGGAGCTAGATGGAAATCCCGGCGTTTTCTGGTTGGCCGTTCAACCCAACCTACGGACTGGGCGGCGTGTTCCCGGCATGGTTGCCCATTTTAATGTCTAGTCAAGTATTTCAAACCGCAATGGTTCCGAGAAACCGGACGGTGGATTAGGATACCTATCTATACGTTTTCCCATCAACGTTTGGGGTTTATTTTTCTCGGCATGTATTAGCATATCTTCAAACTCTTTAAATCTAACTATGTGGCGACTTGCTAGGGCAAACTGAACACAATAATCTGGGTGATAATCATCATAATAAAAGGCAACGATAAACTGATGCTTTATCGCATCTTTATAGCCAAGTCGTTGTTTTATGGCCGTTTGAAACACGCCGTACGTGTCTTCATGGTTGTTATCTTCCCAATCTTTATAGCAATATTCAAATGTATCAAATAATACCTTCAACTCTTGGGTTGTCATAGCCAATTCGCTAGCCAATCGAATCGTGTGATTGCTCATTTTGATCCTCTTTTTAATACCTTCGTTCTCAAAGCGAATTTCAAGTATTGTTACGATGCCATTTGATGCAATTAGATTCCAGATAGTCTATACGTATAATGATCGTATTGTCAAATGTATTTTTGATTTCTACTAAGCGGTAGGAATGGGAAGTATGAAACTTTTGAACTGAAATTCAGCAGGAAGGGAAATTGAAGTGATATAATTATGGCGTAAGTTGCCAAGAGAGGGTCTTGAGGTCAGGATCAATTCTCGTGTTGCCCCTGTCGCAATACCTCCTAGCAACTTATGCCATTTCAATTATACGCTTGGTGGTGCACAAATACAAGTGTTATATTTGCTTGCGCACTTGCTAAACAAACTTGAAAAAATGGATGAAATTAAATCACTGATAGAAAGCTACTAACTACTAGCCGCCTTCCGAATTACCTCTGAGGGTTTGACGGGGCATTGCGCCAGAACACATAGCGGACGAAACGCCTGAAGCCTCTGCGGAACAGATCATCCTACTCGCTGCAAGCGGCATAATATACAATTAGCGCGACGCCCACCATTCCAAAAAGGAATACAAAAGATAACTCCGACGCTCGCCTAAACACGGAAGATATTGATTTCCCGCGGGTACCGTATTCACCGAGAACGCTTGTTGAAAGGCCGGCAATTCCAATAAAATTAACGCACCTAGTCATCTCCGACTTCTCAATGGGGTGTTCCCTACAACTAGCTAGCTATTGTCTATTAGGTGCATGGGAATATATTTGAATGTAAAGTGAAAGATGCAGAATGAGGGCGGGAATGTTACTTGAAAATGTGACTACGACATCTCAAAATTACAATGGCTAGATTTTGGCTCGCCACGTCTTTATTAAGTCTATGAATTTATCTACTACCTTAATTCCAATCAACTTTATTGCTGACAACAATGCTATAACTGAAAACGCAGTTCTAACTACATTTGACGGATCAATATAAGGTATCTTTATCGTTTGCGAAGACACAATTATTGAAGAGATTATAAATATGTACCAGGTTCGGTTAGATTCTTTTGAATCATCTGATACTGACTTTGCGATAAGAGCTGCGGCTTCGAGTATTTCTCTATTTGATCTTCCCTTATCAGATTGCCTAGCCAATCTATCTTTGATTGCATTAGTTGTCTTCTGTTCCATTCAACTTTTCCAGATAGTATAGTCGAATAAGTTCATTTGGTATTGTTTGAATCTTTAATTCATAGACTGCCTTATACCAAGGAGATCCCTCCTCATGAGTTATGGCAGATAAACCGAACGCATCATAATCGTTGTACACTTCCCATATTCTATCTAGGAAATCAGTAAGATTTTCTTCATCACGAGGAGGAAGTTTCGCTTCTACTCTTTTAATTCCCCTCCACTCCATTGCTTTGCTACCAATTGGACGACCACCCCAAATCTTGAACTCATGATACAGAACTTCTATCACGGGACCATAATCCCATGCTTGCACAGGCTCTACGATTAAAGGTTTTCCCTCTATTGCTAAATGCCACCCATGAGCTAGAAACACGAGTTTGTTTATCATCATTGGAGTGATACCTATATTGTCTTCATCACCCCTACCAAGAAAACAATTGGCTATGGCTTTGGAAGTGTGCATAATTCACTCCTTTTTTCTAGGGTTTATCCGATAGGTGACTATGTGTCAAATTTTCCAAATGCAATTCCTTTCAACATCAGACAATAAACCGGTAAAATTATACTACATTACATATGTTAACGCAAAGCGAAAAGAACATCGTCTCTTCGCTTTTATAAAATCAATGAATTAATACAAATCTCCGACGAAATGCTAACACTGCGGTTGGGTGTGACCAGCGTCAAATGTCCAAAAGTAAGTGTGAAATTGACAACACATCGAAAAATGTCATGTTCCTGTCATACGCTAAAAACTCAGTGGTAATCTGGCATTTTTGCGATACACCACATAATGCTGTATGACAGTATCGTCTTCGAATGACGGGTGAATTCGTCACTCCGCAATTTAGTGCAGACCTACCGATGAAATACCTATTGCTAGTAATTTCCCTAATCATCGCCTGTGGTGAAATTCCACATGTTCACAACAATAGCAAGTTATTCTGCACTTACAGCTTAACCAACGTTCTGAATAGATGAGAATGGTTACTGTGGGGTTAGTAGACAACGGCTGGTATGCTAATTGCGCAGGAGCGCACCAGTCGGCGGGGACTACGTGCGAAAATTAATAAGGGTTGGTTTGGACATCCTTCACACTCCTTGAGTTACGGAATGCTGGCTCAGCGGCGCCGGTTTGAGATGGCGCTGCAGTCAGCTGTGCTTTTTTCATTTCGGCCTGTTATTGATGCTGCTCAATCTGCGCTGCATTCGTCCACAAATACACGTATGGACGCATCAAGGCTAAGAAACGGCCCGTTATGTTATCCACTTTATTAACGGAATGATTAAGATCGCGACGCCGACGGCTAACGGAACGATGCCAACCGAGTGATAGAAAAGTCTGTGCTTGCCGGTTTTATTTCTTGATTTCCGTAAAATGAAACATCCGACAGTTGCCGAGATACTTGCTACACTAAACTCTTGGACGATTGTCCACGAGTCTAAGCGAGGCTGGAGATACACTGTTATTGCCCCGATGATCAAACCCCATATAAAGTAGGTAATGTATTCGATGACAACCATTTTTACCACAGGCGGTGTTAATACAACCAATCGAAAAAGGCATTTGTCAAGATTGCTACCCCGATTCCCGTGAAGACAGCTGCGATTGCTACACAGTAAAAGACAGATTTACAGCGTTTGTATCTGATCTCTCCGAGCGCGAAAATGCCACTGAACGTGAGCACGGCGCCGAAAATGTGGAGCGCGTCAGCGTTAATGTGCGCGCCGATGAGCAGAGCAGAAATGCCCGCCATTATCACAACGGCGAATGGAACCGGCATACCTCTACGGGAATCTGGCGCTCTGTCCGGGAAATTCATTGAGTAAGGACGATGTTTCATAACTCAATCTCCTCAACTATCACGCTTTGGCATCTAGGGTATGTCTTGCGAGGGAGCGACGTACAGTTTGGAGTGCCCATGTCCCTACTCACGCCGGAATGCCTGTCGCTATCGGACCTTCTTTGCCCGCCCCCACAGCAGTACCGCGGTCACAGCCAATCCGTTAGCGAACACCGGAATCGAGTTTTGCGGGTTGCCGGTTTCTAACATCACAGCAATTCCCATGCATGCACCAAATACAAACGCTATCGGGTAAACGTAGAGGAAAAATGTAACGAACCCGCCCAACGGTGTTCTCTGCTCGGGCACTCTTCTCTTCTCCCGCAGATAGAGGCACATGAAGGTTATGGCACTCAAAAGACCCATGAGTGTAATCAGTAGAAGGCTGGTGTCGTCACTCAAATTCAACATTGCATCACCTTTCCGATTGATCGACTACCTCCACACCTGATACACATGGACGGTGCGCTTTCACTTCCGCGTTTATCTAACCATGATTTTCGGTTGGTTGCTTTTCGCCTTTCTCAATGGATGCGCCTTTCCGCTTTTCCTCTACGTAGAAAAACACGGCGGAAAGGGCTGAGAAAAAGGTCAGTCCTGTAATCAGGGGTAGAAAACTGTCTTCAATCCCAGCCATAAACAAACTTGCGCCTACTCCTAGAATAAAACCCCCTAGTAGGAAGTAGTGAAGAACCATCATGAAACCCTCCAACGGCTTCTTTTCGCTTGGAGGTTTTCGCTTCTCGTCCAGATAAAGGCACGCATAAGTTATGGCAGACAAGAAACCCATGGGTGCACAGAATGTTACAAATTCGTTGTCGACATCAAATTTTACTAATGGGAACAGTAAACCGATATTCAAGACCGAACATACAACAGCGAGTGTGCGAAAGAATGACATTGTACTGTTCTCCCGATTAACATTCAGTGTTCAAGGCAATCAATCAAACCGCGGCTTTTACATGTCACTATTCGTCGGAGGCGAAGGGTTGGGACTTTACCAAGTGGTTTACATATCCTTCAATGCCACCATCCGACTCAAAAACATGCGTAAAGGCATCGTGGGTGGCGAACGCCTCTTCAATTTGCGAGAGTACAGCATTGGCGGCGTCGCCGAACGCCTCTTCAACGTCCGCACGCACCGAAGCGGGAAGCGAGCTCTTGATAGTGAATGGTTCCTGTCCTTCCCCGTGAGTTTCCTGAGCGGCACGTATAACTTCGTACACGACTAATCTTTTTTTACGGCGGTCTAATAGATGTCCATAAGCATCACTACGAACATTTGTTGCGGCACGCGCGGGCGGCAGCGTTTCGATGTGATCCTGTGCGCGCTGGAGGTCATCTTTGGTCCATTCGTCTAGGCTAGGAAACAATCCGGGGTTCTTACGGTTTATGCGTGCAACGTCAGGATGGTGTAAAATCTCTTCTATGGTATAGCCTGCCTCAATGAGCCTTTCCAGTGTTGGAGTGACATCGTCGTGTTGAATGGTGCTCATCCAAAAAACAAAAATGCCTAAAAGTAATACGACGATGAAGATTACCGCCAGACCCTCTAATCTGTGCATGGTTTTCAATCCAATCTTACGTTACGGTTTTTTAATACGGCTGGCAATGCTCTCAGGATTTCCGCTTTTCCTCTAAGTAGAAGAACACCGCGACGACGGCGCAGGAATAGGTCACTGCCGGGAGCAGCAGCAGTACATTACCATCCATCCCGATTTTCATCAAATATGCACATATCTGTATGATAAAATACACCAATAAAAAACAGTCAAGAAACTTTATGACATCATTCCACGGCTTCTTCTCGCTTGGACGTTTTCGCTTCTCCGACAAACATCGGCAGGTATAATGTATGCAGAACAGGAATCCCATGGGAGAATAGATGATCACAACTCTTCTGTTCTCAGATCCATATCTGTTTTCTAATTCATATTGTACTGCTAGAACCACCAGACCGATCACCAGGAGGATGCATATTCCGGCGAGTATGTTCAAGAACGACATTGTAGGTATCTCCGGAAAACGTCAAGTGGTCTATGTAACATCACAAATCGCGGCTGTTTCACACATGTGTGCCGACGCATGCGGTTTGTTCGTGTTTTTTCATGCCGCTTGATTAAGAAGCTTGATTTTTCTCTCCCATGTTGTGTGGAGATTTCAGCCTCTCTTCCAAATAGGCGCAGGCGGCGGCCGCCGCAAGAATGTTAGACAAGCCCGTAGCCAACGACGACAACTCGCGGTGATCGTAAACCCGCATAATACCAAAATACTAGCTGCTATAAATAGCATAGTCATGAGTTTCTCAAATAGATTGATTGGTTGTTTCTTGGCGTCCGGGGTTGTCTTGCTGATTCGCCATAGGCAAGTATACGACACGGCAATCAATAGCCCAGTCGGTACTCCATATGCTACGAACTTATCTTCAATGTCCGTTTTGATACTGAGGACAATGTAAAAAACCACTAACCCGAATGCGATGGTGAAGATAATCCAAGCAATCTTTGACATTGCATCTCCTTCTTGATGGATATGCCGGACTCTGGTTGATTCACGTGGATAGCGCGATTTTGCCTTCGCAAATGACAGAAATCGAGATAAGCTGACATCGCTCGTGTCAACACGCCGAGAGGTAAGTTATTCGAAATAGACTCCCCTTTCTTTCATGTCCTTGATAAAATCATCAATTATTGGGGCGACACGGTCATCATAACCAACTTCATGGAGTTCTTCCGTCAAACGCGTCCTATAATCCTTGAGGAATTGTTGACGTTTCTCCAGGGATAGACCAGACAAATATTTAGCGGTTTTTGTGCGTCCATCTTCACGAAACGGCGCGGTAATCCACTCAAACACCTTTGCTCGGAGTTCATTCACCGTCGAAAATACCGGTATTTCGGATACGGGTATCTTCAGTACCGGTATCTCGGGTACTGAAATTTCGGGTACTGGTATTTCGAGGATCGGAGTGTCGGCTTTAAACAGCGCGAGTACGCCGAGCTGGAGTACACACAGCACAATAACGAGTGGTAAGGTGAATCGCAGGATTTTCTGAGCGTAAGACATAGATACATCTCCCGTTCAGGCAGTGTGGTCCGCGGCGACAAGCGCCGGGTACCGTACCGGACCGTTTTTCGGTATCCCTATTCCGCAGAGGGGGCGAATCGGACATCCACCAAGTAATTCACAAATCCTTCAGGGCCTCCGTGTGATTCCAAGGCACGCGCGCGAGCATCGTCGGTGGAATATGCCTTTTCGATTTCCAAGAGTAAGGCATCGGCGTCACCGCCGAACGCCTCCTCGACCCTCATACGCACCGAGGCGGGAAGGGAGTTCTCGATAGTGAACGGTTCCTCGCCTTCCACGTGGGTTTCAAGAGCGGCAATGATAACTTTGTGCACGGCTAACTTTTTGACCATGGGCGCGTTTCGGAGTTCCCGTTCTATACTTTCTGCCACACTTTCCGCATACGATATTTTTAACTGTTCGAGTCCTTGATCGATCACGGCGAGTACTGCGCCTACGAACCGCGCGTCGGATTTAGTCCAGTCGTCCGGATCAGGAGGCACTGCGTTGGTAGGAAATCGGATTTCTCCGCGGGTAAGACGCGCAATCTCGGGGTGTTGCGCTATCTCTTCGGGAGAATAACCCTCGGCAATAAGCCATTGGATTGTGTGGCTGAATCCGACGCCTCGAATCGTAGGCCGCCAGAAATCAGCGAGACTTATGACCAAACTGACGCCGAGAATTGATGCGGTTATGAGTAAGAGTTTGTGCAAGATTCTCATACGATCTTGTGTCCCGGTTATGTGAATTGGATTGCGCGGGAATCCGGGTTTTCGCATAATGGGTGAATGCGAACGTCAACCGTTGAGATTACGATTTCTTGAGAAGACATCAAGCGGCACGGATAGTATAGCGCATTTCTCGGCGATTGTAAAATTCTAACGTATGTTGGTGATAACATCGACGCCGGTAATCCTTCATCCGGAGTCAGCGACGGAAATGGTGGGCAGAGGATCTCTATCGCGCTCAATATCCATTCGCTTGATTCCACCCTACGGATTGTTGATTTTTGTCGAAAATAGACGGGCGCGGGGATCGTGGTGTGGTGGGCGAGGACGGCAGGAGGCAAAATCGGTGCGTTGATTACGAAAGGCTGGTGGGCAGTGCCCACCCTACAACGGCGGCGTTTTGACGAATAAGAACGGGCGCGGGAACCGCGCACATACGGAGGCAATGGTGCGGTTGGTTGAGTGCTCTATGGAAAGGCTCTAGAGGAGGACGATTCATGATGTATTGCGCTGGAAAGATTTTTGAACCGATTCCGAACTTCCCGTCTTGTCACGGGTCAACGATCGCCGAGCTGCCCGACGGTGATCTTCTTGCCGCGTGGTATGCCGGATCGCGGGAAGGGGCGAAAGATGTGGCTATCTTCACCTCAAGAAAGCGACAAGGCAGCGATCGCTGGATGTACCCGAAAATGATCGTGAACACGCCGAACTGCTCGGAGGGGAACCCGGTGTTGTTTGTCGATGCGAATGGTCAAATCTGGCTATTCTACGTTACGATGTACGGCGAACGATGGACGGAGTGCAAGGTGTATTACCGAAAATCGAATACGATGGGACGTAATTGGGGCGAGAGGAGTATTCTCCGCGACGAGTTGGGGTGGATGACGCGCAACAAGCCGCTTTATCTCTCAAACGGCGATATCTTGCTGCCGGTCTATGACGAATGCAGTTGGAGTTCCATGGTGATGATTTCCGGCGATGGGGGCGAGACGTGGAACACTTACGGCGATTTGTTTAGCCCGAAGGGAGTAATCCAGCCAACGGTTGTTCAGCGGGAAGACGGTAGTCTGCTGATGCTGATGCGCAGCCGGGATGGCGAGATTTGGCGTTCAACCTCGGATGATTCGGGACGGACTTGGAAGGCGGCGCACCCGACGGAATTGCCGAATCCGAACTGCGGCGTCGATATGGCCCGCCTGCACAGTGGAAACATCGCACTCGTCTACAATGACACGCCGCACGGGCGAACGCCTTTGACTGTCGCGCTATCGATCGACGAGGGGGAAACGTGGGGATACAAAAGGGATCTCGAAACGGAGGAGGGGGAATATTCCTATCCCGCGGTTATCCAAACGCGTGACGGCGGTATCCATGTCACGTACACCTACCGGCGGGTCAGCATCATGCACGTAGAAATCGATGAGGCGTGGATTCGGGGATAGGGTTGTTTCGCCATTTGTCCGAAATACGAGTGCACAAATGGTAATATTGGAACAAATAATATTAGGTGACTTGAAGTTAGCAACTTGTTATAAGCCACTAGCTAACCATCGCTTTAGATAATTGAGCAAGTTAATATACGAGGGGTGATTTCTACTAAGGTGGGCAGTTACGAATGCGATCGCACTCACCAACCTAAAATTCTGTCACGGAATGAGTTGCATAGAATCTTAAGCGTCCATAAAATCTTCCCATTCTATTCCGAGTTGTTTCACTATCTTTTTTACAGTGTGAACTGCAAACTCATTGGAATTATAGGATATGACTGTAGATTTATCCGGTAATGATGGGTTTCTCCATTTATAATGAGAACCACTATTGCGCTTTTCCAATTCTATGCAACCTAGAGCATTGAGTTTTTTCAAAATAATACGGCGTTTCGCTATGCTTGAAGATACACTTCTCTAGGCGGAGTATTCAGTTCATTTAAGTTAAGGGACACAAGAGAAGAGGTCTTCCGAGCACGAAATGTACTCCTGTTTTTACTGTACTGATGAAGTTTCTTCTCAGCATAAATTGACTCCGGTAATTCTTTCCCTAAGTCTTCATACAATTCTAAAACTGACACAAATGCATCAATTGTATTGTCTAATGCATCATCTATGGTTTTACCTTCCGTTATAAGTTCTGGAAGTTCCTTACAAGTAACAGTATAAACTTGCTCTGGCTGATATTCCAAAATCACAGTCAATACGAAGTGGACTGTAACTTGATTTTTCACAGCTATGTATCTCCTAAATATTATTTATCAAAGTTAGTGATACGCAAAATCGTATCAGTGTAATTTTGTAGCCTCATTAAGTATATTATATACTTTCTAGATGCACAATTCAACCCTCTATCATGCAGGGGCACTGGTTCTTTCCTATAATTACCCCCAAAATCTAGACAGTTAAATAAGAGATCTTTTCGACTAGAAAAATGGTCATCATCTGAGCGAAAATTAGACTCGGAAACGCCAAGAAAAAGAAAGGAGTTTCTCCACCATGTCCCTTAGAAAACAGCGTGATGGCCGATTCAAAGCGCAAGTGGCTCTTGAAGCTATCAAGAACCAGCAGACTATCAGTCAGACTGCCAGTGAATACGGTGTCAATCCGGCACAGGTTAGCCAATGGAAAAAAGGGTTTTGAGGAATTACCTGCACTGTTTGCGAATGGACGTTCAAAAACCGCTTCCGAGGTGTATTTCCAATAACTTCAGGCGTTTGAGTTTGACCAGGTTGAGTCGGATTTCATTACTTAAATCTTGTCATTTACTGTCTAAAGGATGGGGGTAAGTTATCCTACTATTATCGGTATTCATCCGCGACGGGGACGTATTCGGGAAAGATTTTCGGAAAAAACTGACCGGTCGTCTCCCGGTAGGTTGCCGCATCGACGTAGCATACGCTGAACGCCCGCCGAGGACGGTTCGTGGTGTTGACCTCCGAGCGGTGCAGCGTCCAATTGTGGAGCAGCACGACCTCTCCCATCTCCATCTCCAGATACAGCCGCTTTTCGTCGGGCGCGTGTATGGCACGCTCCTCCGGTGACAACAGGTCGCCTTTCTCGGGGATCATGGTTTTGTGCGAGCCCGGAATAATCTGTAGACAACCGTTGGCAACGCTCGTGGGATCGAGCGCGGTCCAGATGGTTACCTTGGGCGGAATGCTTAACCTCCAGCCGCCCGCGCCGTCCTGATGCCAATTGATGGGTACCCCCTGCCTCGCGGGCTTGTTGAAGAACATCGTCCGAAAGGCGGAGACCTCGTCGCCGATGATCTTTTGTGTGATGTCCCGAAACAGCGGGTGCTGTATGTATGGGAGAAACAACGGGTCCTGTTCAAGGTCTTGCACTTTGCGGTATTTGAGCGTGGAACCTTTGAACACCTTCGTCTGCGTCGACAATTCGGGTTTGCCGGCCGACGGGCACAACTGCATCAGCATGTTGTCGTAGCGGATCTTTCCCAGCATGATGTCGTCGATGCGTTGGCAGAGCGCATGAATCTCGTCGTCGGGCGCGACTTTGCCCAAACACACGTAGCCGTGTTCGTGGTATGCGGCGAGTTCGGCGTCGGTCAATTCGGGCGCGTGAAGGTTGGTCATCGTGCGGTCTCCTGAAATAGGGAAGTCGGTAACATTATAGCAATTTGCATTCAATGTTGCAAATCGTGAGGGCCGTAGGTGAGGGGACCTGGGATTTCTATGGGATCTCTACCGCGTTCGCTATTCACTCACTTGCTGGAGTTCTATCGCGCTCGCTATCCACTCGCTTGATCAGTCATTATTCATGTCCCTTGATTCCACCCTACAAATAAAACGGTCGTTTGATCCCACCGCACCAAGACATAAAGGCTGGTGGGCAGTGCCCACCCTACAAGAACTTCATGGCGTTAGTTGGAGTAGTCCCACAACAGGATCGTGCCGTCGAGGCTGCCGCTCACCAGCGTGCTGCCGTCCGGGGTAAAAACGAGGCTGCGAACCCACGCAGTGTGCCCCTCCAGCGCCCGCTGTTGCACGCCGGTTTTGGCGTCCCAAAAATCGATGCTGCCGTTGGATCCCCCGGTTACGACTTCGCCGCCATTCGGGGTGAAAACCACACTCATGGCACCCATTTCCGGTTGAAGGGTGTGGCGAACCGCGCCCGTCTTCGTGTCCCAGAGCCGCACGGTCTTGTCGCCGCTAACGCTTGCCAGCGCGCCGCCGGTGGGACTGAAGGCGACGCTAATGATGTCCAATTCATGCCCCTTCAGTGTATGAAGAGGGGTGCCCTCCGCCGTATCAAATAGGCGAATCGTATAGTCGTCGCTGCCGCTCGCCAGCATTCTCCCGTCCGGGCTGAACGCGAGACTGGTGCGTACGGGTCGATATATGGTCATCGGGACAGGAGCGGTTTCCCATGTGAGCGATTTCAGTTTCGCCCCGGTTTTTGCGTCCCACAGCGTGGCGGAACTGACAGCATCGCCGCTCGCGAACATGGAGCCGTCCGCGCTGTACGCGAAGACAACGTCATCTCCGGCATCTTTCACCACGCTGCGCAATTCGCGGCCTGTCAACACATCCCATAGTCTGATGCTGTGGTAATCGTCGCCTCTCACCAGCGTCCGACCGTCCGGTCGAAAGACGAAATTGGGCGACAGCGAATTATCGCTATCAAGCGAACGCTTGTATGCCCCCGTGACGGTATCCCACACGCGAATGGGTTGTCTCGATCCCTCGCTTGCCAACGTGGCGCCGTCGGGGCTGATAGCCACAAAATCTACATGATCGAAATGACCTTCTATGCCCCACAGTCGTGCTGCGGTCTTCGAGTTCCACACACGGACGGAAGTATCCGCGGTTGCCAGCCACCCGCCATCTGGGCTAAATGCGATCGCGATGACGGAATCAAAATTGAACGCGGCAAAGGTGTGGGTAAGTCCACCCAGTGTTCGCAGCGGTTCCCCAGTCTCGGTATGCCAGATTCGGGTGGACCCATATCTGTCGCCGCACGCCAGCGTAACACCATCCGGATTAAAACCCACGCATGCAACTCCGGTCTCCGTGTCCTCCAGATGGCGCAGAAATTCGCCGGTACCGACATCCCACAGACGGGTACTTTCGCGCCAACTTCCACTTGCCAACATCGATCCATCCGAGCTGAAAGCTACGCTCGAGACGTTCTCCGTGTGACCCTTGAAGGTGCGAAGATGTTCTCCCGTGGATGCATCCCATAGGTCAATGTCGGTGCTGGCAAAACTCCAAACCGCAAGCGTCGAGCTATCCGGGCCAAACACGGCGCCTACACCCCTTTGCGCCATACCTTCCTCCGTCCGTGCAACGAATGAGCGCCGCAGCTCACCCATCACAGTATCCCAAAAGTGGACGGCGTTGACATCATCTACACTTGCGAGGGTGGCGCCGTCTCGGTTAAAAGCCACGTCGATGATTCTCGACGTGTGACCTTCCAACGTCCGCAAAAGGTCTCCCGTTGAAGCATTCCAGAGACGAATCTTGTTATCCCAACCTCCGCTCGCCAATACACTGCCATCCGGGCTAAAGGTTAGACACCAGACGACGCCCTCGTGGGCGGCGAACAGGGCAGGTTCGCTGCGCTTCGCCGTGTCGTAGATCCAGATACCGATGCCCGTTGCAACGGCGAGTCGAGCGCCGTCGGGCGAATACTGCATCCGGGTGATCTTCCCGTTTCCGAGGCGCAACTTGGCCCCGTCAGGCAGGCCCGATTGAGGGAATTTTTGAGCGGCGCCAAGTGGGGAGAGCATAACAAGCAACAGGGTGGTCACAAGTATTTTCATCTCAATACTCCTTACATTTTAAGGATTACGGGAGATTGTCAAATACCCGATTATTTCGGGTCAGCCTACATACGGTCTGAGTCGGCAAATCAGACCATCAGTTCTGGCCAATAGGCATCAACCGAGATCGAACGGGCGGCGGCGGAAGATTTCTGCCGCGCGGGATTTACTGTCCGGTCGATTGATCCTTCCCCGGTCATTCGATAGGTCAGTTTACCCCCACGCGGGACGAGCGCATGAAAATGGCGATACATCTCAAAATACAGCAAAACCATTTGCGAGTCAATAGTCAAGTATCGATGCAAAAGGAAGTTTGGAACGGATGGAACCGGACCGCCAGCGAAGTTCTGGGTAGAGATTCCCGAGTATAGTCAGAGGGAAACTGGTTCAATACGTTCCAGTTCATGCTAAACGGTAGGGAGAGGAACCCATTCGGCGAAAACTCATCCGTAGGGATGAACCTAATGACGGGGGGCATTCGGGAGACGTCGCCGGGACGAGAGGAACGTAAGGAACGGTGTTTTTCTAGAACTTCTTTGCAAGTTCTGTATATGGAAGGTTAAAGAAAAATGGGTTCCATCCGTTCCATTTCTCCGTAAAATAGGGGATGCAGCTAGTCCTGGCGCGGCTTTGACGAATGGAACGCATCAGTCGGAGCGGAGCGGGGCAAGGGGACCCCTATCGCACTCGCTGTTCACTCGTTTGATTCCCGCCTACAGAGGTTCTATTGGCATAGGGGATCTCTATCGATCAAGTGAGTGAATAGCGAGTGATCAAGGGAGTGGTTAACGACCGCGATAGAGTTCCCATAGCCTATCTTTCTCATTGTCCATTTGCTTGATCTGTGCCGCAGCGTAAAGGCGGACCTGCAGTTTGTCGGAGGTAAGGAGGAATGGTAGTCGATGAATCTCTAAGGGAGTTCTATTAAAGGGGATTGGGCGCGGGAACCTAGGATTTCTAGCGCGGTCGTTATCAAGATCCCTATCGCAGGGAATCTCTATCGCCTTCGCTATTCGCTCAGTTGATCTATCCGTTCGGTTGACATACCGCTCCGCTGGAGCGGGGAGTCGCGACCTGGAGATCGTTCCTACAGGAATTCGTTGTGTCTGATCTTCTACTGTCGGGGCAAAGGGATCTCTATTGCGGTCATTATCCGTTCCCTTGATCCCGACCTACGAACTATAGTAATTTGCATCCAATTTTTCGCATCGGGCGGTCCACGGGCGAGGAAACCTCGCCCCTACGTGATCGTCGCGATTCGGAGAAGATTTCTATCGTTCTTGTTATTCACTCGGTTGATCTCCTACAGATCGGTTGTGTGATACTGCGATAGCTCGACCGGAAGGGAGATTTCTATCGCGCCGTACACTCTAGAACCGCTGCAGATCCCCGTCACGAACAACCAAGACGACTGGATCGTATTCGGCGTCGCCGACGGCGTCATATGAGAACGCCCCGAGTACGGTCTCAAAATCGCTTGTCGCAGCCAACGCCTCCCGGATCGCTTCCGAATCGGTTGACCCCGCTTCGGAAATAGCATTCACCAGAAGCTGCACCGATGTGTACGCCAATGCGGTGTACACCGTCGGATGTTCGCCGTATCTCGCGGTATAGTTCCGTACAAACGCCTGGCTGGCGGGCGTCTCCGCCGTGCTCGTCCATGCCGCGAACGTAATCGCCCCCTCCGCGGCGGCGCCTGCCTGCTGCACCTGGCCCAAACCCAACGCCGGTACGATGAAGGGTACATCGTCCGGAATCCCCACTTCGCGCCCCTGTATGAGAACCGTTGGCTGGTCAAACGAATTTGCGGCGACAAGAACGGCGTCCGGTTCCAAATCCCGTATCCTGCTTAATTGGGTGCGGATATCCTCGGCGTGGGAGGGGAAGGTTTCCGTGGTCAAGACCTCGATGTCGAGTTCGGCGAGGATTTCGGAATACACGGCGGCGGCGCTGCGGGAAAACACATCGATGTCATCAGCCAGTATGGCGACGTTCTGATAGCCGAGTGTTGCGTTTGTAAGATGTAACCCGGGCGGAATCCGTTTCTCCACGGTCAAGTTCACGCGGAAAACAAAGTCGCCAAGGGCGCTGAGTCCCTGCGCCGCGGATGACGGCGCAATTGCCACGATCCGATTTTCTTCCGCCAACGGGAATGCAATCTCGGTTAGGGTCGAGGCCGCGGGACCTAGCAGCGCGACCACGCCGTCCTCGTGGATCAGCTTGTTGTAGGCGGCAATCGCTCCCTCGGGGGTGCTCTTGTTGTCCTCGAGGATGAAGCGGATGCGCGGCGGTGCAAGTTGCGCGTTGTTAATCTCGTCGCGCGCCATATAAAAACCGTTGATGTACCTGACGATGTTCGGGTCGTCGGGACCGTCGACGTAGGCGCCGGATTGCGGCATCACCAAGCCGATGAGGAGCTCATCCGGAAGCGGCGAAGGAGGCTCGCCCTCGGAAAGTATGGAAACCAATTCGTCGCAGCCGTAAAGCCCGGAGATGAGCGCGGCACCGACAATCAATAGACAGATTTTTTGGATAGGATTCACTAGGTTAGACCTCCTTAATTCGTTTAAGTTGGTTGTATGTATTCCTCGCTGCGGAAATGGGTTAGTTACTCGCCTTGAACGCGGGTATTGTATCCGACTCGGAGGCGTTATTCAAGCCCGATGTAATTCCCGCTGAACTACATCGTGCGGGACGTCCGCTGCCTTCCCGGTGTTGAATGGGGGTAATTGCCATTTCTGATCGGAGTTCGAGCCCACTTCGCATTCCATGTTAGATGCGGTATAATTTAGGCAGTTCATCAAGACATTTGCAATGGCCGGCCTGTTATTGCCGTTCTCGGATCCGCGTTCAAACGATCATGGAGTTATTGGGGGCGTGCGATTCCATAGACGAGGTGCTTGAAGCCTATCTTTCTCTCAAGCGGGAGGATATATATGCCCGCATCCGATTCGCCGCCAAGTTAATGGCGAATCATTATCAAGTCGAAACATTTGTATGATTTGACGAGTCCGATCAATCTCGAATCTCTTCTTTGGTGCCTTGACAATTCCATTCCCCGTCATGGTGTAATTCCCGTTGCGTATTGTCCCAAAATCCTGTTATACTGTGCATAATGATTGAGTTGACGAATCCCCTATCAACTGAGAGTGCGGTGTCCCCATGAGTTCTCAAAATGGATACAAACAGTGTTATACCGCCTATATTGCACAAGAGGATGGTTGGTGGATCGGATGGATTCAAGGGGTTCGCGGTGTAAATTGCCAGGAGAGAACCAGAGAGGAACTTCTTGACTCCTTGAGAGTTACGCTTCCAGAGATTTTAGAGTATGATAAGAAAGGATACAATCAGATCGGTTGTATCCGTACTCCCGAGCCTCATTTTGAGCCGGTAACGATTCGGCTATGAAACGGCGGAATCTTGAACAGCATCTCAGAAAACACGGATGTGTTCTGGAAAGAGAAAGTTAACATGCCATTTGGAAGAATCCGACATTTAATGTCATCAGTGCAATGCCACGACACGCCGAAATACCTAGGTGAACAGTCAGGGCGATCTGCCGTGATTTAAGAATTCCCAGTCCCTTCTAAAGCCCATCATGCCACTGATATTTCCTTAGGTTAACAAGTGAATAAGACAGTGCCGATTGTCGCGTGGGATTCACCATCGGAAATAGCCATGGGATTGCCATCGGGATTTGCTATGGAATCTCCATCAATCAGGTGTTTCTATCCAGTCGCTTGATTCCAGCTTACAACCGCTAAAAGCTGGTGCGCGAGGGATTTCTATGGGAGCTCTATTGGAGTTCTAGCGCCTTCCCTATCCGGTCAGTTGCTCATTCGCTATTCACTCAGTTGCCGGATCTCTATCGATCAAGTGAGTGAATAACGAACGCGATAGTCCATCCTACTCCTTATCCACTCGCTTGATTGCACCCTACAGTCCGTAATCGCGCCCACGAACTAGAACGGCTGGAATGCACCGTCTCGCACAACCAAGATGATGGAATCGTAATCGGCGTCGCCGACGGCGTCGAATGAAAACCCCCCGAGAACGGTCTCAAAATCGCTTGTGGCAGCCAACGCCTCCCGAATCGCATCCGAATCGGTTGAACCCGCCGTTGAGATCGCGTTCACCAAAAGCTGTACGGATGTGTATGCCAGCGCGCTGAAGACCGACGGCTCCAAATCGTATGCGTCGATGAAGTCCCGGACGAACGCCTGATTGCCGGGCGTGTCCGCCGCGCTCGTCCACGCCGTAATCGAAATCGCCCCCTCCGCCGCCGCGCCCGCATGCTGCACCTCGCCCACGCTCATCAGCGGCACGATGAAGGGCACATCGTCCGGAATCCCCACTTCGCGTCCCTGAACGAGGATTGCTGGAGTGTCAAACGAATTCGCCGCGACAAGAACGGCGCCCGGCTGCAGATCCCGAATCCGCGTCAATTGGGGGCGGAGATCCGCATCGAGCGTGGAGAAGGTTTCCGTCGTCAAGAGCTTGACATCAATCGATTCGAGGGTTTCCGCGTACACCTCGTTAGCGCTGCGGGAGAATGCATCAAGGGTGTCGACTATAATTGCCACGCTTTGATACCCCAGCTTTTCCTGCGTGACCCGCACGCCGTGCGGAATTAGTTTGTCCACGGTCAGGTTGACGCGAAATACAAAATCCCCGAGCGCGCTCAGGCCGTGCGACGCGGATGTCGGCGCAATCGCCACGATCCGGTTTTCTTCCGCCACCGGGAAGGCTGCCCCGGTTAGAGTCGATGTCGCGGGACCTAGCAGCGCGACCACCCCGTCCTCGTGGATCAGTTTGTTGTAGGCGGCTATCGCTCCCTCCGCGGTGCTCTTGTTGTCCTCTAGGATAAAGCGGATTCGCGGCGGCGCGAGTTGTGCGTTGTTAATTTCGTCGCGCGCCAAATAGAAGCCATTCAGATACCTGACGATGTCCGGGTCGTCCGGTCCATCAACGAAAGCGCCGGACTGTGGCATCACCAGACCGATAAGGAGTTCATCCGGAAGCGGCGACGGCGGCTCGCTCTCGGAGAGGATGGAAACCAATTCATCGCAGCCGTAAAGCCCGAAGACGAGTACGGCGCCGACGGCCAATAGACAGAGTTTTTGGATAGTATTCACTAGGTTAGACCTCCCTGATTTAGTGCAGTGCGTTCTATGTATTCCTTGTTGTGGGGATGGACGACCTGCTCGCCCTCGAACGCCCGTATTGTATCCGACTCGGGGTCGTAATTCAAGCCCGTTGTAACTCCCGCTGAACGACATCGCGGTTTGACATATGATGCTGTTGGCGGATATGATCGATCGAGTGAATAGTGAGTTTGATAAAGGCAGTTGCCGTTTCTGATTGGAGTTCGAGCACACTACGCTTTCCATGTGAGATATGGTATAATTTAGGCAGGTCATCAAGAAAACGGAAAATTATCCTAGGGGCATCGGAGCAACGTTATGGCTAAGCGGATAGATATTCATCCTGACATTTGCAACGGGCGGCCTGTTATTGCCGGGACTCGCATTCTCGTTCAATCTATCATGGAATTTCTGGGCGCGGGAGATTCCATAGACGAGGTGCTTGAAGCATATCCTTCCCTCGAAAGAGAGGATGTTTATGCCTGTATCCAATTCGCCGCCAAGTTAATGGCGAATCATTACCAAATAAAAAAAATTGCATGAATGGCTTTTTGTTTGATGAAAACCTACCCTTGAACATCGGATTGAAACCAGGCGCGACGGAGGTATAGCAATGGATAGCAACCTAAGCGTGAATTTGGCAGAGCAACCGGAGGGCGGTTATACGCTAACCAGCAACGACCTGCCCGAACTCGTGACCGAAGGGGATTCGGTAGAGGAGGCGATGGAGAATCTGAAGGATGCGTACGCCGCGGCGCTTGAACTGTATGAGGATTTGGGGCGTCCCGCACACGCTGGCGGGGAGAAGCCCCCCGAGGGAGGCCCACGGTTTGCGGCATTTCCGCTCGAATCGCGGATTGATTCCGATGCAGATGTGCCCCCGGATAACGGTCAGCTTCGGTTTGAGGCAACGCTCTGCGAGTATGAATTGAGGCTGCCTGCACGAAAGCTGAGGGCGCTGGGGTGTGAGGAACAATTGAGGCGGGAGCGTGTATCGCACCGGATATGGCGAAACCCCCTTACCGGGGGTTCGGCGGTCGTGCCGGATTACGGGAGCCGTGATTTGAGGGTCGGGACGATTCGGGCGGTGCTGCGGAATCTGGGGGTTGGATGGGAGGAGTTTTTGAGGGGATGATATGGTATAAAGGGGGCACTCGTTCAAAAAGGAGAAGGATTTTCATGGCGACAGAGAAGGAGAAGATTGACAAGGCGCCCGCTATCGACTCAACGGCGGGCCGAACAGCGGGAGCATACGGCGAGTGGGATGAAACTTAAGCGTTGCTTGATGATCCTGTCTTTATGAAAAGCCATGCGAGGGCGGAGAAGGACAGGGCAGATGGAATTTCAAGGAAGTTTGCGGAAATCAGAAGAATTTAGTTGCTTATTAGATGAATCTCAGACACACCAGAGAATGTAGCGGAGTCGTTGTTTGGGATTATGACAACGGGAAACCTATCACGAAAAAATGGGCAATAAAAAAGCCGAGAACAGTTGCTCTCGGCAGTAAATATCAGATGGTGTCAGCTAACTTACTCCTGATGATTTTTTTGTTTCCTTTTACTTCCATAGATGAATGCACTAACAAGACCAATAATTGACGTGGTGCCAATAAACCCGCCATAGATCTCAGCACCATTTAGAGCGGCATATAAGGCAGAACCTATAGCAACAACACCAATGATTAAACCGGATATTTGGCCCATTCGTACTTCACTATGAGAATTAGATAGTCTCTGTTTTTCCAAGGATAGTGATTGTTGTTCCATTGATTGCCTATGCGCGGTCTGGCTTTCTGCTCTTTTCAATATCCGGTCTGCCGATCCCTCCAAGACTTTTTCGTAAGCTTCCAAAAGACCGGGTGGGGGAATAGGTCCGGCAAATTTGATTTCCTGCGATATTACTTCTTTTGAATCGTCATCGTTCTCGGAAAGTGTTGTCGAATCTTGCGAATCTTCCGACTGAGACTTGGGTGCTATAGGTTTAGATTCGTCAGTCATCGAAACTAACCTCTTTCACGAAACGCCTTATGATATTTCTTGAATAACTCTTCAGCTTCTGGCATGTCAGCCCCGACAATAACTTGTGACATGTCATTCCCAATAGCTAACCAGTCAGATTTGAGGGCATCATAATCAGACCAATCATTGTCTGCGCTAACAAAGTCGCCACGTTGACTTAAACTTTGAGTGCCAAACAGATCGACCACGCTACCAATTCCAATTATTATATTTCGTAATGAATTGGTAAGCTTCATGTCATTGTATGCTACAGGTAATGTCATCGCCTTATCCTTTCATATGCAAGGGGTAAAAATCTATTCACGTTTAAATTAAACGTTATAGTCAATAACGCAGGTATACTTCCCCTTAAACAAAAGAACATCACATAAAGTTGCTTTTTTCACTAAAAACAATTATATCTTTACCGCAAAACGGTGTCAACTAAATATCCGCTGAATTGAATATATTGTAATTGCGCTAATTTGTTGAGTGCCAACTTCATTTTCTTCGACACGGCGCTATTGAATATAATCCCCTTTTCGAGACCGGAAAAATCGGGACGCATTGCCGTATTTCGTCACGCACTCGAATTTGCCCAAGCTCATTTTGCTAACAATGATGATTTGGTTAGTAACACTTCTTTGCAAGTATCCGAAGCAGCACCAAAGTCGCGAGTTGGGTTGCAGGCTGTGGGTTATTTTGTTTGGGCGTTCCGTAGGCTCTTTGAGCGCGGCGAAGAGCGGAATGTGGGTTATCTATGGCGCTCTTTTCGGTTGGTACAGGACATTGACGATAGACGGGAAACAGGGCAGGGCATGAATTACACAAAAAAGCCGCTTAACGCGGCGGCTTTGAAGTGGCGAAAAGAGAATAGAGAGCCAGGGATATCGCATTGCGCGAACCGCGGCCCGGCAATCACACGGCGTGCAGCCGAATTTTGTCCCTGGCAACGGTCATATTATGGACGCGAAGGGTGCGAATGTCAAGTAATCTCTACACGCGGCAATGTTTCACTGGGGCGATTCTTCGGAATCGCCGGATTGAAGGAAAGAAGAAATGACTGAGGAAAGAAAGCAGGAACTGAGGCAGTTGTTAGGCGAAGCGGTGGCAACAGAGAACTTGAAAATACTATATAAGCATGGGAGGGGAAAAATCTATGAGTATTGGTTACCTATCCCTGCAAGCGAATATCAGAGGTACTTACAGCAACGCTGGGCAGCCTATTCAGCAGAGCCGTCATGGTTTTTCTTTTCTGTCAAGCCTCATATTGTAAATGAGGTTACAGAATCGAGACTTCTGGGTTTCATTCGAGAGGAGTTGGCTCCATTTATTGAAAAAGACAGCGTTTACTTTGACAGTCACGCTATAGAAGGTAATACTGCCAGTGGACTTCGTTTGCAGCCTATTCGAGGCGGAGTTCTTATGTTAGATGTCTGTCTCGATCACCTTTTGAAAATTGCAATTGTTAGCGGAATAGAAAACGCAGTGTCGATTTTTGCTAGGTTCAGTTGCACCGAAGGTGCACACGGTTATTTTCAATCTATTGCATTACTTGAAGGAATCTCGCTAGAAGCTGAAATACAGGTTTTTAAGGGAGTACGGCTTTTCACTCTGCCCGATGCTGACTCGGAACGTCCGCCATCACAGCTCGCGACACTGTTTTTCGATATGCGAGAGGGACGTTCGTTACGTGGAAAAACTGTGCTCGCCATTGACCGTCCTGTCTATTCCATATTTAGCAAGCGTTCCCAAGAGGCATTTCTAGATGGAGTTCCGATAGACAATCTCCCATTTCAATTTAAGTTGGATGGCGAAAAATTTACTGATAGCAAGGCAGTTAATTCCTTCGGGAATCTTTTTTGCCAAGCACTCTCTATTGCTTGTGATTCCGCAGTTCAAATCTCCGGTACCGGGTGGCTCTTGGAGGAGGGTAAATTTTTCCATCCTGGTAACGGCGGGGTTCGACCGAGTCGTTACCGTGGTCTATTTGGAAAAACTAAAAAGGTGGGGCCGGATGAAATAGATGAAGCTAAGCGTCTGTACCACATCTTGGACAAGAATCCAGTTATTAGAAAAGACCTACGGATACCGATCGATAGATGGATAAAGTCAAAGGCGTCTGGAAGCGAGGTTGATAAAATCATTGACTTGGGGATAGCACTTGAAGCTCTTTATGTGACACGAAAAGATAGCATTGTCAAGCAACTCTGTCATCGTGCCTCCTTGTATCTGGGAGAAAATTCAGTGAATCGGATGACATTAGAGCAAGAACTCGAAGCAATCTATGACTACCGTTCAGATGTTGTCCATAACAGAGGGCCAGGAAAGGAAGTTGAAATCGAAACGAAGGTTTATTCAGTTTCCGACTTGGTCAAGACAGCTCAGAACTTATGTAGGAAATCAATCCTGAAGATTATACAAGACGGCGGATTTCCCGATTGGAGCAGGTTGAGACAATGGGCGCAACATTCCTCGTAAGCGGTTAAACCCTAAATAGGGCAACCCGCCAGATGGTTTGACGTTGGCGGTTGGGATATTGGTGCGACGCGGGAGATGCTTGCTAGGTGGTAGCAAAAGGTGTTAAACCAGAGTCAAAGGCTGGAGGGCAGGAGATTTGCTATCGATCAACTGAGCGTATGGCTAAGGCGATAACAAATCCTCATCATTGTCCAGTCGCTTGATGGTCGCGACCCGGAGAGCATCTCTATGGGAGCTCTATCGTGTTTGTCATTCGCTCTCTTGATCACTCGCTATTCACTTGCTTGACGGCTCCTACAGAGAGAAAAGAGGGCGATCATGCTCTGTATTTCACATAGCGCTCCTCCGGAGCGCGTGAATTGACGAATTTCCATTCTATTGACATGCCGCTCCTCTGGAGCGGCGAGTTGCAATAGATTGATGGCGCCGGCGGGGACAGCGGAGCAAGATGCTCCGCCTACGGTTTGCGTGGAAGCGGGATTTGGAGCATAGCGTTTCTATTAGCATGGCGAACCAAGGGTGCAGGGAGTCGCGATTCGGAAATCGCTCCTACAGAGCGGAAGGCGTAACTCCTGAATGTATGAGTTCAGTTTCAATGATTATAACAAACAACAAATAAGGAGAGTTAATACTAAAGATGATAAGTATTAAGAAATCCGTGTTTGTAACTGCAATGGCTGCATTGATTATTGGAATTTCCGGCTGCGATCAGTTGAAGGGAACGACAACATCAGAGCGCCGTTACACGTAGCCCATTTCTTATTTCCCCTTATATTGATTATTCAGACTATTGTAGGCATTTGCGATATTTTTTCTACTACCATAAGCAACCATTTTATCTGAAGTTTGGGAGGAATGTTCAACCTTAAATTCAACCATCAAATGTGCAGAGTCTCTATTTGATATGTAATTAACCCAGAAACCTTTGACTTCGCTAACATTTAAGCTTACCATAATTCCTACGTGATCGTTATCATAGGAGATTATCCTGTCTTTTTTGCAAATCCACTCACGTAACTTTGAAATCCACTTGGGCGAGGATTTCACTATTGTTTCCTCTAATCCCATTTTTTTATTCCTTCCGTTGTACATTCTACACTACACGAGATGTCTTATGCGCTTCACCATAGTGACATCCGTAAATTCGCTATAAGTTTCAGTGAGTCAGTTTGCGTCGGGCAAACCAGAAAAGTAGTGGGGCTTCGCCGACGTCTCACATATCATTTATACACTACGAAATGTACGTTTGTCAAAAGCATTCATCTGAAAATGCACCTCCACATTTTTAGGCAATTACTAATCGCCGAATATAGGTAGAATACACCTAAGGACCCTTGTATTAACCTATATTTCCAAGGGATTAGTAGCTAATTGCTTTAGAAAAATAGCAACGGCCAATCGCTTTTTTGTTGAGGTGGTCATGGCTGCTGGCGGGAACACACTGGATTGTGCCGATGTCCATGCCCCAAAGGCAACGACGTTTGACGAGATTCATTGCCGAAACATCTTTGTCTACAATAATTCGAGTTTGAAACGCGTTTGGCTGGAGGTTCAGCTCACTCAGCGCGGGCACGTTAGGCTAAACCCATCTGTCGTTGATGTACGATAATCCGAACACAAGTCTGAAAAGAAACGAAGTTCCATTCGAATCCTACAAAGACGGCATAAACGTTACGAAATCCATACCCGATTAAGGGGAGGGAGCGCGACAAAACTCCCAGTAAAAGAAGGCTCAAGACTAAAAATGCTACGCATCAATAAATTGGTGTTGGCATTTGCGATGACTGTCTTGGTTATTGAGATCTCCGGCTGCGATCGGCTGCTGGATATTATTTCCGACGGCGATATGCCCCGAATGGACGGCGAGATTCCTCAATTCGAAGGTCTGCATGGCGAGATATCTATCGGCGTTGTATACCCCAGCCCGGTAGGGAATTTCGAGCCGGTCCGTACACGACTTGAACACGGTTTGGAGTTGGCGCTTGAAGAAATCAATAATGCCCAGCTGGGCGATGCGAGAATCCGGCTTATCGCGGAGGAGGATGGCAACGACGTCGATGGAGCGGTTGAAGCCTTCAACAAACTGATTCATGAAGACGGTGTGCCCGCCATCATTGGCCCCCTGACCTCAAGCCAGTCCGAAGCGGTGTTTCCGATTGCCCAAGAGAATCGGGTGGTAGCCTTCAGTTCCACCTCGTTCTCCACCGGTCTCAGCGCCATTGGCGGTGTCATCTTCCGTGTCAGCTTGACCTCGGATGCGCTAATTCCTCATCTCGTCGAAGTGACGCATGCGAGATTCGGTTACCAGCGCGCGGCGATCATAACTGACGAAACCGACCTAGTCTCACAGACAGGCGACCGGGCGTTTCGTGACGCGCTAAGCGAGAACGGCGTGACGATAGTGAGCCGGGAAGGCAGGCGACCCGGCGAATCCGACCTTGAGGCGCATTTAACTCGAATCCAGGAATCGGATCCCCAAGTCGTCTTTATCGCAACGGTACCGAACGACATGCCCGAAATCATGGTTAAGGGGCGCGAACTTGAACTCCCCTCCTCTGTCCCCTATATTGTCGCCCAAGTGAGCAAAGACGAAGTTCAAGACGCCGGCGGTGCTGCCGAGGGGCTGTTCTCCACCTCAAACTGGATGAGCACGACCTCTACGCCCAGGAATCAAGCCTTCATCACGAATTATCGTGCGAAGTACGGGCGCGAGCCGAATGTGTGGGCGGCGCAATCCTATGCGACGCTTTATATCCTGGCTGAGGCGATCGCGAATGCCCAATCAACGGATTCAGAATCTATTCGGGATGTGCTGGCGAATATCAAGGATTTGGATACTGTACTGGGATTGTTCTCTTTTGACGCGGTTGGGGATGCGCACTACGACCCGACGATAATAACCGTGGAGAACGGGGAGCTTACGAGGTTGGAGTAGGTCTGCCGTTACACAATTGGTCAATTGCCCAATGTCAGAATATTCAACGGTGAAGCCGATTTGAGTCTGATGGCTCTTTGCGATCGTGTGATCGAGATGATTCAGGTAATCAATATCGCTATGTCATTTCGGATTCACGCGCGCGATGTGAGGTCGTAAATAGCATCAGATGGATTGAAGATGTGTTAGGGAAGCCGGGTTTCTTCTTGGGAACTCGGCTTTTTTTTGCGATTAACGTCATGGGGTGGCACAGTTTGATGTTGGGTTTCACTCAGTTTTCGAGGATGCAAGGCAATTCGAGAGTGCTATATATCTTTTACATGTACAGTTTTTTCAAGAGGACCGTTCAACCCAACCTACATACTGCCGATTGAATCGTTTGCGGTATTTCCTCTTTCATCTCCACACCTCCTACAGCTCTGTGGCGCGCCGCGGTGTAATACTTCATACGAGGTGCACCTGCGGAGGTATGGTTGCGGGCACTGTAGAGAGAATCGAATGGGGTATAGGAACTCCTTTTCAGACTAGGATATCAGACCCATTTTCCATTTTCGTTCGCCCTCCTCATTTTTTTTGCAAAATTTTTTTGACAGCGTAACGCATGTATAGTATAATACCCCGAATTTACTATACATATGTTAATCGCCCGGCTCGAATTGCCCTAACGATAGGAGGTGCGGCTTTATGCGTTGGCTTTCCCTTGTTTTCGTGATTCTGCTCGGAATCGCCGCCGGGAGTTGGTTTTCCCATTGGCTCGCGCTGGCGTACATGTAAACCGAGGGGATAACCGTATGAAGAATGCGATGTGTGTTAGGAACAAAACCCGCGTCGGCGGGGTGCGCTATTGATAGAGCCTATCCGCGGCGCTCGGAGCATTTGTTCGATTCATGCTCGGCAAATCAACCATGATGAGAAAGGAGAAACCAAGATGACTAAGTACGACATTGAGATGTATCAACACGGCGAATGCACCAGGATGGCTCCGTGTTGGACGAATTCCATCCCCGCCGCCAAGAACTATGCCACACGGTGGGCGCTCCGTGTCTGCAAGCTGCCGTTGAACAAGCGCCGCCACTGGACGCCGCTGCAGAACGCCGTGCACGAGGTCATCGGGTATACGAGAGATTTCGTGAACTGCGAGATTGTGTTGAAAGAGTCGAAGCGGAGACTGCGAAACAGTGTCTAGCGGAGATGACGCACCAGATGTTGAACGAGAAACAGCATCAGGTGAATAAAAGATGTGTAAGGAAAGCCGGGTTTCTTTTAGGGAACTCGGCTTTTTTTGTGCAATTTGATTCATGGGACAGCAAAGTCGGGTGTTGGGTTTCACTTAGAATTCGGCGACATGAGGCGATGCGAGAATACTACGTCCCTTTCACATTTACAGTTTTTTCAGAAGAACCGTTCAACCCAACCTACGAAATCGGGCGCAACGAATTTGCTATTGCGCCAGCAATCGGGCGAGGAAACTTCGCCCCTACGGAATACGAAGTGATTTAGGAAATCGATATCGCTTTGGCATCGCGGATTGACGCGGCAGATATCGAACGAGAAACAACATCAGCTGAACAAAAGATGTGTAAGGAAGGTCGGGTTTCTTCTAAGGAACTCGGCTTTTTTTGTGCAATTTAACCGAACGTACGGCGGTGGGATGTTGGGTTTCACTCAGTTCTTCGGTACATGAGGTAGTACGAGAGTACCACATACCTTTCACATTTACAGTTTTTTCAGAAGAACCGTTCAACCCAACCTACGAAATCGGGCGCAACGAATTTGCTATTGCGCCAGCAATCGGGCGAGGAAACCTGCCCCTACGGAATACGAAGTGATTTAGGAAATCGATATCGATTCGGCAGCGCGGATTGACGCAGGAAATTAATGGCGGGAAACAGCATCAGATGATGTGAAGATGTGCAATAAGAGCCGGTTTTCTTCTGGAGAACTCGGTTTTTTTATGCAATTTAACTCAACGTACGGCGGTGGGATGTTGGGTTTCACTCAGTTTTTCGGTACATGAGGCAGTACGAGAGTACCACATACCCTTCACATTTAGAGTTTTTACAGAAGGACCGTTCAACCCAACCTACGGACTTAATTGATCTCAGTTCATCGGTGGTTTGATCCCGCCTTACGGAAATGCCACATGCCGGTGCGCCATGCGTATCCTACAGGTGTCGGTTCATCGCACAGCTATATCATTTTAAAGACGGAGGTGTTATATTCACTGATCAGAGTGAGGGTATCCCCACTTCTGGTCCACGTACCGCTTAAATCCTCTAGCGTTGTAATTCCCTCCGCATCATCTAATCGTGCAAAGAATCCAGATGCTTCTGATTCTCCGTTTGAGAGCGTATAATTGGAGCCGGAGAGGAAATAAGCCGCAGTGAATCTAATCGAACCAATCTCTAATGTCCCGACGCTCCCCTGTTTCGGTGCTATCCTTACAGTGATTTCGCCCTCCAGAGATCCGTCGCTATTGAACCTCCAGGTGTTGGCAAGAATGGTCGCATGTCCATAATACGAATAGTTCTGTTCCATGCTCTGACCATCAATGGTTTCGAGGCTCCATGTACCGACCCACTCATCATTATCCGCCGCGGGCTCGCTATCACCACAGCCGATGGTTCCGATAGTGAGAATTGCAACAATACTGACCAACCACAAGAACGAACGAGGAATCGCTTGCTTACACATTCTATCTGGCCTCCTTTATTGGATAGGACTCAGTGTACATTCGCTTGCGGAGCACAGTGGATATAAAACACCTCTTGCGCCAACTGCCATCCCTGTGCTACTGACGAATCAACACCTTCCGTGATGCGGTGATGGCCCCGCTGAATGCGTGCCGGAAATGACGCCGTCCCTCCTCTAACCGACAAACCATTATACCATCTGAATCGAAAAGCGTCAATGTGGCCTCGGCATTCACAGTCGACTCACAGGGAATCCAAGTCTTCGGGTTGCACGTGCTGGTCTTTGACTTATTCGCTGCTCCTTCCGCCCTCCATCCCTTCGGTATATTTCTGATAATTTTTAAGATTGACAACTTAACATATGTATAGTATATTTTAGTTTGAAATTGACACCTACGAGGTTTCAATAGGCGAAATTGGGGATTTAACGAATGTCCGTGACGAGGTGAGGATTTATGGGTACGCCACTTCCGAATAACATTGCATTGAAGGCGGGGCAGAAGGAATCGAGACCGCTTAAATTCGATCCCGGCGAGTATCTGATTGCCGCCGGCATCACGCCGGGAAACAAACTACCGAAAACGATTACGCTCCAGATGCGGTTTGGGGATGAGTCCGGCGCGATCACAGAATGGCGAGATACGGATGTCCTCTTGAATTCAGAGAACGGCTGGCAGGATACGTTTTCCGCGTCACCGTTTGTGGAGTTTAAGGTCGTGGCGTCTGCGCCGGGTGCAACGGTTCATACGTCGTTGATTACGCAGTCGGTCACTCTATGAGAAGACAGTGGACAGTGACTAGTGGTCAGTGACCAGTAACAGCAGTGCAATCAAGTTCTCGTAGAGATTCGAGGGCAATCACAGATTTTACAGCGAGGTATAGTCGTGGGGATTAGTCGAGCGCCTCTTAGCGCCAAGTTGCCTCAGTTGGTTACCGAGGAAGCGGCGTTGGCTGGCACGGATACGAAACAGCGGATGTTCAGTGCGCTCCGGGCGCGACAGGCGGCGCGTTATGCGGTGGATGTCGTGGGCGCGCGACCGGGCTTATCTGCTGCCGACAGCGAAGGCGCAGATGATGGAAAGGTTGCCATCCGGAATGACGGCCTCTATACGATCGAGGTGACACCGCGTTACGGCACAGATCCGACGGGCTCGTGGGGGACATACAGCAACACGGGTTTTCGAGGGGCGCACTCACGTTACAACGTACCGGCATCGCCGCAAGCCGGAGAAACGTATTACAACACCTCGGAACGGACGTGGTACCAAGGCGCTACGGCGGAAGGTTCTCGCATGCGGTGGATTAACACCGCGGACCCGGAGAACTGGATTGGGCACTTTGATTCTCAGGACGAAGCACTGGCTCATGCCGGCGGCGACGGACTGGCATACACGGGATCGGGGGTTGAAACGCTGTCGTCATTCGCGGCGGGGAGTGATGCGTATACAGAGCGTCGGTGGGTCAGACGGTCGGATCATGAAAGAGAACGTGAGCTAATTTATGAGAATCTGGATTTCAATGACTATCACCAACAGGCGCATTTGCTAGATCTTCGGCGATCAATGGCACGGGAGAGGAATGCTTTTTTCATCTTTCATTACTTCAATCTTCCGGAGACAATCACGGCGGAACGTACATTTGTTTCGGCAACGACGGATCATGGGACATCGACAGTGCATGTCAACGCAGGCAACACGAGTGTATCGTTCGCTGTTGGAGATGAATTTCCGACTGACGTCTCAGGTTACGACGGTAAAAGATTGGTTATCGAAGGGTTGTCAAGTGGCGCTCACCGCATTGTGAGGGAGAGCGGCACAACCGCATACAGTTCTACAACCGGAATTGTCACATTACCGGTTGAGGCACAGGAGACTGGCGGCGATTTCACGGCTAGCGAAACTGTGCGCCTAACTTTAACGAATCCGTTTTCGCACTCGGGGTTTTCTGATCCGATACCGGTTGAAGAATGGCTGGAGTTGCCGCGTTCCTGGGGCACCGCGGGAAATACGCGTAGTAGAAATCTCGATCAGAAATTTTTTGTGGTCATATCCAGATTGTCAGATACGCGACTGGATCAACCGGGGCACGCGCGTATGACATTGGGACGCGTGACGGATTCACAGATGGTTACGACATTTTCGCATGCACTCGAAGTGGTCGGAGGTACAAGCGTATTTGGAATAAGAGTGTACCTGTATCGAGGAGCATAAAAACAGTGGCTAGTGGCCTGTGACCAGTGGTCAGTTAGAAGACAGTGAAGAGTTAGAACAGGAAGTCGAGAGAAAAGCAGTGGTGAGGAAAAAGACAGTGGCCAGTGACCTGTTTCCAGTGGCCAGTAAAAGCCAGAAGGAAGTGCAAGTAGAGGTGAGATCATGGGATTAAGTCGAGCGCGTCTTGGCGGCGCGAGGTTACCGAATCTGATTACCGAAGAGGAGGCGCTGACTGGTACGGATACAGCGCGGAGGATGTTTAGCCCGCTCCGAGTACGGCAAGCGGCGCGTTATGCGGTGGATGTCGTGGACGCGCGAGATGGCTTGCCTGCCGCCGACAGCGGGGGTGCGGATGATGAGAAGGTTGCCATCCGAAACGACGGTTTCTATACAGTCGAGGTAACGCCGCGTTACGGCACAGATCCGACGGGCTCGTGGGGGACATACAGCAACACGAGTTTTCGAGGAGCGCACTCACGATACGATGTCCCAGCATCGCCGCAAGCCGGGCAGACCTATTACAACATCTCGGAACGGACGTGGTATCAAGGCGCTGCGGCGGAAAGTTCTCGTGTGCGATGGATTCACGCCGCGGATCCGGAGAATTGGATTGGACATTTCGATTCTCAAGACGAAGCGTTGGCTCATGCCGGTGCCGACGGACTGGAATATACGGGTTCGGAGGTTGAGACGCTGTCGTCGTTTGCCGCGGGGAGCAACGCATACACGGAGCGTCGGTGGGTCAGGCGTTCTGATCATGAAAGAGAACGTGAGTTAATTTATGAGAATTTGGATTTCAATAACTATTACAAACAGGCGCATTTGCTAGACCTTCGGCGATCAATGACAGGGGAGAGGAATGCGTTTTTCACCTTTCACTACTTTAATCTTCCGGAGACAATCACGGCGGAGCGCACATTCGTCTCGGCAACGACGGATCACGGGACATCAACAGCCCATGTCAACACGGGCAACACGAGCATGTCGTTCGCTGTCGGAGATGAATTCCCGACTGACATCTCAGGTTACGACGGCAAAAGAATCGTCATCGAAGGGTTGTCGAGCGGTGCACACCGCATTGTGCGGGAAAGTGGCACTACCGTGTACGATGCCACATCGAGAATTGTCACATTGCCGGTCGCATCACAGGAAGCCGGCGGCAGTTTCACGGTTGGAGAGACTGTGCGCATAACTTTGACAAACCCGTTTTCGCATTCGGCATTTTCGCAACCCATACCGGTCGAGGAGTGGCTGGAATTGCCGCGTTCTTGGGGCACCGCGAGAAATACGAGTGATAGAAATCTCGATCAGAAAATTTATGTGGTTATATCAAGATTATCGAATACGGGAATCAGCAATTGGGGACACGCGCGGATGGCATTGGGGCGTGTGACGGATTCGCAGATGGTTACGACATTCTCGCATACCCTCGAAGTAGTGGGAGGCACATCTCTACTTGGAATAAGGGTGTATCTAAATCGCGGGGCGTAAATTAGTGGTCAGTTGCCAGTGACCAGTAAAAGCAGCAGGGAGAGTGGGATTGGAAGAATGGAAGGACGGAAGATTGGAAGGTATTTAAATTTGTATTGGGATTTTCCTTCCGGTGACTGTCAACTATCTTGGAAAGACGATTGAAACCTCTATGGTTTAGGAGTGGGACAACGAGTGTTGTTCCCTAAAGCATATGGAAACGGGAATTAATTTTGAACTTGCAGCTCATCCAACGATGCGCACCTCCAAGGTGCAGGCTGTCGATGTGGGGCGTGTGTTCGTCGAGTTTACAGATCGTGACGGGACAACGGAAATCTACGATCTTGATGTCGGCGATTATCAGGGACATCGCGATTTTCTGAACGAGGATGCCGGGGTGGATCTGCCGTTCTTTCGATCGGGGAAACACGACAGATTGGAACTTACCCTCTACCATGACGACACCGCACCACCGCCATCGGTTAACAGGAACGCGAGGGTAGACGAATATCCGAGTTATGTTTTCACCAGCGATGGAACGGAGCCGCAGACGTTTGCGGCGAGCCGCGTGATACGGGTACCGAATGCGTTTTTCGGTTTGAATTTCAAGCCTGTGGCTCTTAACGCGGCGGCGACGTTCATGTATAGCTATCGGCATGTTTGGGATGCGATGACAACGCGGGCGCATATCGGAGATGCGCTTGACTGCACTGATCCGATACAGGAGGCAGCGTCAAACCGCCAAGCGCGCGTCGGCGATTGGGGTAGGACGCACGCGGGGTTAATTGCGGCTATGCTGTGGCATGTGCAGCATGATTTGATAGAGTTTTTCCCGGCGAGGTTTGGACCGAACATGCAATCGTTGACTCGTGGAATTCTGTCCGAGTGCGGACGGTTGATTGAATCCGAATTGCCGGATGCGTTTGAAACGGAGTTTGGACCTTATGGCGACAACTCGGTGCTACGGATGTTTCGCTTGCATGATCTGAACAGTTGGGCGAACTACGAAAGCAATTTTCAGATTTGGACGACAGATCAGGAGACGGGGGTCGGCGACCGGCTGATATGGACGGCTCCGGATGCGGCGTGGTGGAATAGTCTGAAGACGGCATGGTTCGGGGCGGCGATAAATTATCCGACGGGCGAAGGCGACCGCAAGTTTGTGCGGGAGTTGTATCCGGAAAAGGGGATAGCAGGATTGTCGAGCATAACGCCTGCCGTCGGGAGCGAGTTACGTGCGTCCCTCGGCTCCGGGGTTGCGGCACCGGTTACGGATTTGCGTTATCGCTGGCAGCGGCGTGACGGGAATTCCGTCTCGGATATCGACGGCGCGAATACGGATGTGTATACGCCTGTGTCCGGTGATGAGACGAAGGCATTGCGCGCGGTCATCAGTTATCGGGATGCCAACGGGTTTATATTGCCGGCGGTCAGTCGCTGGTCGGAGGCAGTGATCGGAGGCTAGTGGTCAGTGGCTAGTGATTAGTGGAGAGTGGAGAGTGGAGAGTGGAGAGTGGAAAGACTAGGAGTGGAAGGATGGAAGATTGGAAGGGTGGAAGACAAGAAGACGGGAAGACGGGAAACAGGAGAGCAGCAGCGACCAGCAAAGAGGGATGTAGAAAGCGGATATTGTAGAAACGAAGTTTAAGAAAATGGTCGGTTTCAAGGGGGGATGATGTCTAAGATTCATTTATCTTTTTCGGGGCATGGACCCGTGTTGAAAAAGATGTCCATCGTGATGGCGGGAGACGCGCCGCAGATTAAGTGCGAGATTGAACAGAACGGCACGCGCGCCGGGGTGGCTTTCAATTTCGCCAATATGGTGCGGGGCATACGGTACACGTTCGAGGACAGTTTGATTTATTCGGCGAAGCGTGATTTGTGCGGGGATCTGCTGAATATCTACTTCAATATGGGCGGCACGCCGCGACCTCCCGACGGGACGATTGACGCGCCGGAGCAGGTTTCCTTTTACTATTTGGCGGCTGGGGAGAACCGAACGAATATTACCACGTCGCGTCGGATTGCGGTGCCCAATGAAACGGCATCGGAACTGTACGCCGAGGGACGACCTCGCCTCACGCTGACGGCGCGCTACTTTGTACGTAGTTTGCCGTCGTCCGTGCCGGGTTTGATTTCGCGTGCGCCGAGCAATATTTTGACGGATTTGGACGCCCGAAACGCGCTTCAGTTGCAAGCAGGCACGCGGTTCGATAATACGGCGAACTATTTTCGCGGGTCGATAGGATTTGCTTGGCGGGAGATTAAGAACCTGAATAAGGGAACGGCATCGACCAAAACGGTCAATCAACTCCGTCAGCTTGTGGAGACGCTGGAAACGGAGGTTATGGGCAAACCGAGCCACCACGCGATAGATTGGCGCCGTTCCGATTTCGACAGGGAATCGGATTTTGTCTTGCACTTCTATGCGGAGCACGATGTGGATGCGTGGCGCGAAAAATTTGCGGCGCGGACACTATGGCTTTCCGACGGCGACTATCGTCCAGCGGAAGAGGTTTATGATGTGGACGCGCAGCATGCGGGGGGCGGCGGTAACGCGGCACAGCAGGAGTTTGCGAGTTTGTTGACGACGGAGTTTGCGGAGTGTCTTTTTAGCCGTGATCGGGAGTTGGCGTTGGAGCGGCGAG
Organism: Candidatus Poribacteria bacterium; assembly: GCA_022827055.1. Taxonomy (GTDB): domain Bacteria; phylum Poribacteria; class WGA-4E; order WGA-4E; family JAJDTR01; genus JAJDTR01. The sequence goes on from JAJDTR010000062.1 coordinate 69,817, forward strand.
TGGCTGAATGATCTCTATCGCACTCCCTAATCGGTCGTTTGATCTCAGTTGATCCTATCCGGTCGCTTGATGGTCAGTAAAAGCGGTGGTTTGTAAGGAATGTACTTAGTAGGAGGGATTATGGCTCGGCCAAGGTATTGGGATGTCTATCGCGCAGTTCGGGACACGGTGCAAACGGTGGACCGGCAGAGCTTGGAAAACGCGTGGAAGGCATCGGAGCTATCGAAACTCGGGCTCTGCTGCGTGGATTCCCGCTACCGGGCTTTGCCATTGGCTACGTGGAAGCTTGTGCTGGCTTATAACGGGGTGGACAGGACGCGCTATGAGTCGGATCACTTCGACTGCGATAACTTCGCGCTCTGTCTCGCCGGCGACGTTTCCCAGCGGTGGAAAGTTAACGGCATAGGAATTGTCCTCGATTACAGCGCCGGCCACGCTTATAACTGCGTGCTGGTCTCGGAGGACGGGGAGGCGGATTTGCGGATGGTCGAGCCGCAAACAGATCAATGGGTTCACCGCGCTGTTCCGGGTTACTCGGCGCAAGGCGGGTCGATCCTTTTCACGTAGAAGCGAGGTGGTATGGAAGGTCGAGATATCCTCGAGGCGATCCACAAGGTTGACAAGGAAGTCGCGGCGCTGAGTGCGAAGGTGTGCGCGGATATCGCCAACATCAAAGACCTGGCGATCGGCAACTATAAGGAGCTGAGCCGGGAGGTCGACGAACTCCGGCGCGATGTCGGTACGAATAAGGAGGCGTCGCTTCGGCAGCAGAAACAGTTTATGTGGGTCGTCGCGGGGATTCTCGCTCTCGTGGAGGTAGCGGTCATCTATTGGAAGTAGCGTGGCAAGCAATCGCAAATGAAACACTTGATATTCCTTGGCATATTATGCGGCATAATACTCGGCGCCGCTTTGATGTTTGGCATTGTATTGTTGGCACAGCGGCCCGATCTGCTTCCTTGATACTTCTTATCAGTATAGTACTCTTCGGGTGTGCGGGGGATACGCCGCGTATCGTTATCAACAACTGTGTCGACGAACTCCCGGAATCCGCGATTGGTTGGTATACGCTACGAAAGATTGAATTCCTCAACACCGCCTCCGGATACCGAAAGGTTGACACTCCCCGCCGCGTATTGGGTTGGCTCAAGATCAACCCTGATCAAAAAATGAAGCTGAGTATAACGGAGGGGCGGCTGAAGAAGGACATTGACGGTTATTATGATGTGAACGTCGGCATACTGTTTATTTATTTGGACGATACTTTCGAGGATGTGGTGCTGTTTTACCAATATCACTATACCGACGGCGCAATCGTTTTGGAGCGATACGACACAGATTTGCGGCTGCGAATTACAACATATTGGCGGCTATTGCCCGCCACGCCAGCTTAACGGGAGAGTGGGGAAGATTGGAACGCGAGAGGGCGACAAAACGGGCGAAAAGTGGTGGATGCATAGAGGAAGGGTGGAAGAACGGAAGGATGGATGGAAGGGAGAAACCGAGTTTTCGGGAAAAAACTCGGTTTCAAATTGCCATATTGGTTTCAGTGGAGTTGGAGACAAACGCAGAGGCGATTTATGATGCGGTGTCGTTCGATTTTTTCGTGATTGTTCTCGGAATTGTCACGGGCGATTGGTTTTCGTACTCGCCGACGTATATGTAGAAGTATTTCGTGACTAGCATTTATAGAGACGAATCCCAGTAGTGGTAGTCTACAAATACGGGACGGTGTCCCGTGATCAGTGCCAAGTATCGAAGAAACCGAGTTTTGAAAAAACTGGGTTTCGACAGACTTGATGGAGATGACAATGCGCTGTTTTGTAGGTTTGCTGCTGCTGGGATTATGTCTCAGTGTTGATGCACACAACATACCGAGGTTTCAGGACGAAAGTTATACACACACCCCATTCAAGGATTGGCATGAACGCGTGCGTGCAAGGTGGCCGGAAGACCACTGGCATTATAGCGAGCACCAAGCAGGTGCGTGGTATCAGTGCGTCGCGGATTCGTATGATGAAACGACGAACAGGTACGACTTCGCGGTGATGAGGGTGAAGTGCGGTGAAGATGGCGGGGCGACCGATCCCGGAGCGGATGTGCGAACAACGCCCCCCTCCACACCGCCAACCACCCAGCCAGAGATCCCGCGTGACGACACACATCAGGAAACCGAGTCCTTAGTAAAAAACTCTGTTTCGATGGAAGCTATAGAGTTCACTTACAATCACACATTTCCGGCAGGCGTATCGTTACAGCATATCCCGCTTGACATTACAGATTTCAATAAATCCGGCATCGCCGTCAATTCTGTTCCGGGAGTGTTTGATCAGCTAGGGAATTCGGTTGCATTGCTGATAGCCAGCCGCGGGGCTAGCGGTTGGACATACGTGACCTACCCCGATTTTCCGGCACACAACGCCATCTGGAAAAGTATCGGGTTTGTTGCGGTCATGGATGAGGAGGTCACCGTACAGATCGAAGGGACGTTTGGAGGCTGGACCGGGGAATACCCAAGAGCGTATCAGTTTCTATATCTCCGGGAGGGCGGGTTAACGCTGCTCGGCGTGCCGCTGCGGTCGACGTCGCTGGAAACGGTGGGTGACTTCTATACTTTTTTCGGCAATGTGGAATCGGTCATGGGAACCGATCCCGATTTGGAGATTGACACAACGGAGACCCCGATTCGGGTTGAGGATGATTGGTTTGTCGAGTTGGATAGGGATACGGTGATAGATGGTCATACGTCGTATTTGATTCGGTCGGATGGCGCGGTGCAGCGGACGTTATGGGGTGTTCCGTGGGCGTATGAGCCGCCTTCATCGGCGCCATCGGCTTACTACAAGAAGATGGCTATGACGTGGGGGGCATTGAAAAACAGTGGCCAGTGACCAGTGGTCAGTGGTCAGTAAGGAAAAATGGAAGGGTGGAAGACGAGAAAACGGGAGAACGGGAAAGCAACGGGGAATGGCTTGTGATTAGTGAAGGAAGAACGGAAGGGGGGGCAGTCTGACCACGGATTAAGGAGGAGCGAGATGCCTTACATTAGGTCTAAAGAGTGGGCGAGAATCCAAAACGAACTGTCACGGGCAACTTCAGAAAAATCATCTGCGCCGGATTTCACAGATCTCAAAAAAGCTATTAAAGAGGATTTGGTGCAATTCGGCGCAAATGATGTTGCCACTGCCATGATAAAACACCCGGTGGTTCGTCGGTGCCGCGAAAGTGCGTTTGTGATGGAAACGGGCGAGACTGTAAAAACACAGCCTTTCCGCTTGACGGACGGCACGTTTTTTGTGCTAAGCCGACCGGTCATTGAGCGCATCGTCCAAGAGACGAAGATTGACGCTCTCGACTGGTCTGCCGATGTCAGTGATTGCGAGGACATTTGTCTTCGATTTAATTCGCGATGTTTGGAGCTTGGCTTAAATTCTTGTGGCAGGGTGCTGGCGTGGAGCGGGAGGCACTGTTTCGTTGTGTTTATTTCTAGAAATGAAAGCGGTGAATTGGATTTGCTTTTCTTTGAACCGCAGACCGATCGGTTTATTGAGCCCGGGGAAGGCATGTACAACATGGAAAACGCATTGATTCTAATTAACTAATACCATTTCTATATATTAGCGGTGCTTCAATAGCGTCAATCAAGTCTGTCCAAAGCGGGGCAAGATGCCCCGCCTACGGTTTTGGTGTTGAACGGCTTTCCGTACAACCCAATCGCTGTAGTTTTGTACAAAGTTGAGCTTACTTGCTATCCACTCGGATGATCGCTCCTACGGAAGAGGATGGTGGGCGGTGCCCACCCTACGAGACAAAGGCTAGTGCACAGTATGAGGGGAATTCGGCTAGAGAGAAACCGAATTTTGAAGAAAAAACTCGGTTTACGCGATGATGGTTAAGTATGACGTGGAGATGTATCAGAGCGGGGAGTGTACGAGGCTGACGCAGTGTTGGTCGGATTCGGTGCGGGCGGCGAAGAATTATGCGACGCGCTGGGCGCTTCGTGTATGCAAACTGCCGCTGAAGCAGCGATATCGTTGGACGCCTTTGCAGAACGCGGCGCGCGAGGTGGTTGGGTATAGCGGGGATTTCGTGAATTGCGAGATTGTGTTGAAAAAGACGGGGAGAAGGTTGTGAAACAGTGGAGAGTAGCGAGTGGCGAGTGAATAGTGGAGAGTTGGCGCCCCGCACGGCAATCAGGGCGCGACGGAGGATAATCTGACAGGAGAACCTCCACCGACTTCGACCGCCATGCTCGGCATAAGGTGTTATATCCGATAACTTGGATTATAGGACGAATTGGTCAATATTCAAGAATCTCGCATCCTGATCCGATTCCGATTTTGCCGCGTCCCTTGTCGGATCCTTGAAATCCGTATTCAATCAAGAACTTGAAAGAGGTCTCGCAGTAGTATTCTATCTCGAGCAGGAACATGTCTCTGTATTCGTTCGTCCACCATCCCTTGGTTCTTTCTAATCTCCACCCGATGATTTGGGTTGTTTGATTGCGAGAAACATTCATAACTCTGAGGTTCAGGGGTTCTTGGGAAAAGATGTAGGTGGTCTTGTTATAGCCCGGTCGCGGACGGTACGGTTGCCACCAGTCAGAATACTCATCGTCCAGTTCTTCGAGACTGTCGTAATATGGCTCTCCGATGCGCGGGTCGGGGGACTCCGAACAGGCGGCGAGGCTCAAGATGCCGATCAAGAGAATCGGGGATAGTCGTTTCACGGCGCCTCCTTCATGATGAGACCTCCTTGCAATCAGTGAGGTTAAGTTGTAAAAAGCATGGATTCGCTTTATCGCTTGTGCTTCGTGTGAAGGAGCGACAAGGGCGGCTGCCGGGTTTGGCCACCGTGACACCCCTTGCCGAAAGCGATGGGAGGGTTTTAGCATGACATGGAAGATATGTCAACAGAAAAAATAGCGACTGTACCAGTTGTGACAGTCGGAGGGTTTCATGAACGAGCAGCTAACCGATGCGGAACACTTGCGTCGGATCGACGAGGTGAAACGGGATAGGCCGGTGGAGGTTGACGAACTGCCCGCGAGCGGTAGGGATGGGGACGAGGTATATTACGATGACGGCGAAGGCGGCGGCGTCAGGTTGTACCATTATTACACGCGTGGAGGCTGATCTCTTGGACATGAAGGCGCCGATAGGAATCATTTTCGCGGGCGGCAGGAATACGCGGCTCAAGCCCATCACGAACCATACGCCCAAGGCATTGCTGCCTATCACGCCCGACGGCGCCACGATGCTTGACCGTGCGATCTACCAGATGCGCGGTGCCGGAATAGAGGATATTAAGGCGCTGGTGGCTCCGCACTGGGAATGCGATTTGCCGGGGATCGAGGTTATCAAGGATCAAGAGGAGGGCCTGATACCCGCTCTTTATAACGTCCTCAATAATATAAAAGAACGCGAGATAGTGGTGATGAACGTGGACTTCGTGTGCGTCCGCAATCCGGTGAAGCAGGTGATGGGGTTAGAGCCGCCGGCGGCGCTATGGGATCGGATCGGCAAGCCCGGCAACTACGGCGTGATGGTCGGCGACGCGGTGGTCTACAAACCGCATGACGAATATATCGGCTGCCGCGCGCTGCTCGGCGTATGGTACTACCCGCGTGAGATATTCAGTTTATTAGGTCGCTTAATGAGCGTGGCTTCATATCCGTTATCGATGAGCGATATAGACAGCGCCTATCGGCAAGCGGGATTGCTGGCTTGTGAACGGATAGACGCTGCTTGGGTGGACGCGGGAACACACGACGGGTTGGCGGAAGCATCAAAATCAAAGCAGATACGACGTACAAAAAAGATACGCGCCGTGCGAGCGATTATTCGAGCACGATTACCGCGCATATCGGCATGGAACGGATACCACCGCCGGAAGGTATCCAGAAACTTTTGGACATGCAGAACGAAGTCGTGCAAAGCGCGATGCAGGTAAACAAGACGATTATCGAGAAGCAAGCCGATATGTTGTCTGACGCGGCTGGCGAGTCGGAGATTCCGTCAACGTTGTCTGAGTGCGAAGGCGGGTCGGCTAACGCGGCAGAATAGATTATGAGAAAGTGTTTAGTGGCTAGTGATTAGTGGTTAGTGAGAACCTTAAAGTCATAAGACGGGGAATGAATGGGATCTCTACCGCATTCCCTATCGGTCAGTTGCTCCTTCACTATCCACTCGCTTGAAGGATCTCTATGGGAGCTCTATCGCATTCGTAATTCACTCATTTGATCACTCGTTATCCACTCGTTTGATCCTACTACGAACCTTAAAGTAGTGGTTAACGGCTAGCAATGGACTTCCACAAGGGGTGACCCTACAAAAATATGGCGAAAGATCGCTTAAATCCAAAAGCGATTTCCCTGCACGTGCCCTAGAAATCAATAGACTAAACAGTTACGATTATGATTAAGTACGACGTGGAGATGTATCAGAGCGGGGAGTGCACGAGGCTGACGCAGTGTTGGTCGGATTCGGTGCGGGCGGCGAAGAATTATGCCACGCGCTGGGCGCTTCGTGTATCCAAGCTTCCGTTGAATCAGCGGTATCGTTGGACGCCTTTGCAGAACGCGGCGCGCCAGGTGATTGGGTATAGCAGGGATTTTGTGAACTGCGAGATAGTGTTGAAAAAGGCGGGGAGAAGGTTGTGAAACAGTGGCGAGTGGCTAGTGAGGAAGTGGAGAGTAAGAAGGCTGGTGGGCAATGCCCACCCTACAATAAGGAGGTGTGATGATGCGTAGGCAGACTGATGAGCAGGATTCGACGGTTGCGCTGTGGGGCAACTATCTATTGTGCGGGCTGATTCTCGGCTTGCTGTTTGTGACGGATTGGTTTTTCAGCAACAATCTATTGTCCGAGACACTGGTTGGTTTGTTAGTCGGAGTGCCGCTCGGGTGGATTGGTGCGATGAACGGGTATTTCTTCCCATCGGCTCGAAATACAAACGGGCAGGCAAAGGCAACGGGAGAGGATGCCGACAAGAAAGATGGCGTCAATAAGGCGATATAAGGACGGCAGGGTAGCCATCGTCGGAGATTATTGCGCTGGCAGTCCGTTCGTCCGCCAGAAATGGGTACGCGGCGAAAAATCGAATTTTTCAAGTAGGGCGGATTTCGGCGATGGTGGTGTTCCACTACAGGGCGAGGAACGGTCGTCCCGTCCCGTCCAAAAACGGTATGGGTACGTAGGCGAGTGATGAGTTGACCGATTGTGTATGGGGCACATATGCATTCGGTGTATCTATGCACCTTCAAGATCTCTATCACACGGGATTCACTATCGCGCTCATTATCCATTAGCTTGATCGTTCTTTATTCAGTCACTTGATCGCTTTTCGCTTCTTTGATCGCACCTTACAAGGAATGGTGGGCAGTGCCCACCCTACAAATATACTCACGCGCCGTCACAGGCAAGCCAAGGCTCGGGAAAGCGAGGATATCATTACCGCGTTGAATTACCGTTATTCGCACAAGCGCATAACATTCACGTCGTACAATGGAATAAGCTAGCGTCGTTTTATCAGTTATTGGAATCGAATATCGACTTTAACCTCAGGTGATTGAAATGAAAACTAGGCATTGGTCCTATATCGCGCTGTGTGTCTTTTTTTGTGTCATCGGCGTCATTGTGCTCTCGGGTAGCGCGCCGGATGAGCCAGTGGTCAGTGAAGAACCTTCGGATTACGATGTACCGTTGCCCGACAAAAACTATTTTCGCATCGAGCATCGAGGTGACGTTCATGAGCCTAATCGCTGGCTTGTGAAGTTTCAAGTGCCGCCACCGGATTGGCCGGGCGCGGTGCAGGCGACGATGCACACGATGTTGGTGTTGCGGGGTGTGGATGTGCCGACGAGCCGCGTGGACTGGGATAAACCGTATTGGCAGGCGGGTAGGCAGCGTGCCCGGAACGCGGTCGCGGAGTCGTTTGTTTGGGAGATTCTGTCGAGGACAGAGCTGTTGTGGGCGGAGAATCCAGAGGAGACGGAGGATGGGACAGCGGCTTTGGTCGATGTGTATTACAAGCGGGGGGATGTGACGGTGAATATGGCTGATGCCATGGTCGAGATGGGTCATGCGAAGCATCGGGGCAAGATGCCCCTCCCACAGAGTTACGATTGGGGGAAGCCGTAGAACGTAATGCGTAATACGTAAACACAGGATAAATTATTCAATTACGCAATACGTATTACGCATTATGTCGGCATATGATTGATGGTCGTGATGGTTCATGATTGCATTTTGGGCCGGAGGGATGAGCACATTTAATAAGATTTCTACTTTCATGTGTCAGGAGTGCGGCGTCGAGTTTCAGACGACGAACCGTCGACAGAAGTATTGTACGCATGAGTGCAGGAAGGCGCGGAACAAGCGGACGTACAAGCATGCGTATTCGAGCGAGCGCAAAAAACGGAGCGTCGTGACGGAGACGACGTGCGAGAGTTGCGAAAAGCAATTCAGCTATGTGTTGTACGAGCGCAGCAAGCCGCGGAGGTTCTGTTCGAGAGCGTGCCACTATGCGCAAAGAAATCTTGAACATCTGTGGCAGCCGCGCAGCACGCCGAAGGGTAAACTCACGGAGGCGGACTTGTCGGTGATAGAGCTGATTTGGCACGCGTATGATTTTTCGCCGTTGGGCGTGTTTTTCGGAAAACGGAATGTCGCGGAGATTTACGGGCAAATCGCGTCCAAGGCGTTGTTCCATGAGTGGGTGGTCTACACGGTCATTTTTCAGGCGCATCTCACTCATCGTTATGAGTCAATCATCCAGATTCCCGGCTTGAGGGTAGAGGATTTTCTCAGGCTGTGCAATAAGTTTAACATCACGCTGATGGATTCCGAGGCGTTTGATAGCGATATGAAAACAGTGGTTAGTGGCTAGTGGTCAGTGGCTAGTAAAATCAATAATTGTTGTAATTGTTTAGTCCATCGGTCTGGATTTGCCAATCCAGACCGAGCAGGGGCAGAGAACGCGTCAAGTAAAGAAGTGCAATGCTAATCCCAATGAATCGGGCGAGGGTTTACAAGCTTACGCGAACGTGCAATGAATTGCACTACTACGAACTTGAGAGTGAACTAAACAGTTACGAATTGACTATAGAAACCGAGTTTTCAAGAAAAAACTCGGTTTCAACACCACACATACGGAGGAATAAAAAATGAAGTGGTTTTTGGTTTTGGTAACGGCAATGATGGTTTTGGTCTCAAGTGGGTATGCTCAATATGACGAGATTGCGCATGATGTGCGGCAGATCAATATCGGTATCGCCGGCATGAACGACGACACGAGTTTTAGCGCGACGGCGATTGTGCCGATTGATCAGAACAAAATCGAAGGCTGGGGCGGGTTTTACGGGCAACAGCAGACCAGCGGCGGCGAGGTGACGTCGCAGGTGCTTAACGCACATACGGTCGTCGGATACGCGTTCCATGAGCGCGTGGGGATTAACGCTTTTGTGGACTGGAACCGCGATAAGCAGCGGGGCATCGCCGGGCAGACTCAACTCGGGGCTTTTGTGTCGGTCGATCTGTACGAGGACAAGGGCTGGCGCGTGAACGGCGGCGCGGGCAATTTTCTTGAGAACAAGCAGGCGCGCGAGGACTTGGAGCTTAAGGAGACGGATCCGAACGTGGTGCGTGCGCTGGCGTACGTGCGAGCGCAATATTCGCGCTATTCGGTGATGTACAGGTTCACGCCGAAGATTGACTTTTCGGATTTGCAGGTGTCGGTGGAGCCGACGGCTACTTATACGTTGAGTGATACGCTGTCGTTGATTGTGAGGGCGAAGTTGGGGTATGAGACGGAGCCGCTGGTGGAAGGCGAGGAGTTCTTTACCAGTTACCAGTTGCAGTTGGGGGCAACGTTTTAGAGGCAGTGGGAAAAGCAGTGGTGAGTGACGAGTGGTGAGTCAGATGAAGCGTTGGGTTTCACTCCGAATTCCTACGTTATCGGACAGCATGAAACATCGGAAGGTGTCTTCTGTGTGCGATTTCTTTTGGATTTCCGTTCAACCCAACCTACGAGCTAGTCACTCTCCACTCTCCACTGGTTTGCGATATGAGTGAGACTTGGGTAAACGGATTAGCGGCGAAGGTCGACGAGTTGATCGGCATGGTGCGCGAGATGAACGTGCACCTGAAGTATAGCCAGGAACGGCAGGAAAGCCTGTGCGAACGCATTGTGCGGCTTGAGGATCGTGTGGATCAGCTTGAGTCGGAGAATCAGAAGGTCAAGGGCGAGTTGACGATGCTGCGGTGGATGGGGGTGGCTATTGGCATCATCGCCACCGCGGCGGTGCCGATTGTGATGATGTTGAAATAAATAATGCGTAATGGGTATTGCGTAATAGGGATTTCTATCGATCAACTGAGATCAAGCGAGTGAATAGCGAGTGCGATAGTAGATCTCATAGCGAGGGTGATAGTCCGGAGTCAGAAAACGATAAGAAGGGAAAAAGCGGCGACCAGTAGCATATGGGGAAGGATGGAAGAAACCGAGTCGCGACCTGGAGATCGCTCCTACAGTGTTGGTCGTCTGTAGGAATCAAAGGAGCGAATAGCGACTGCGATAGAGATCTCATCCGATTCCCGACAGGTATGAGTCTCTATGGGATCTCCAAAGGCGGAAGGATGGAAGGCGGGAAGAGTGGAAGAAAGAAACCGAGTTTTCAAGAAAAAACTCGGTTTCAAGTGCACGATGATTATTTGTTCTCGTTGTTGTCGGGAGGGTATTTGAATATGAATTGTCGGATTTCTCTGATGTCTGCTCGAACCTCGGTGATATCTTCTTTGATTTCTGTTCTTAGCTTGGCGATATCCGCTTTGAGTTCAGCCTTCACGTCGGCGATTTCCGATTTAAGTTCGGTTCTGAGTTTGTCGATATCCGCTTTGAGTTCAGCCTTCACGTCGGCGATTTCTGATTTAAGTTCGGTTCTGACGGAGGCAATATCCTCTCTGAGCTCTGTTTTCATTGTGGCTATATCTGACTTCGTTGCTACCGATGTTGCCATCTTCCACCACAACGCGCAAAATGCAATTACTCCTCCGATAATCGGGATTAGATTCAGAATTGTATCCATTTTCAGCGGTCCTCCATTTTATCAAACGGTAGCAGTAGTATAGCAAAGATTGGACTTTAGGTCAATGCAATACTGTAATACGTAATAAGGATTTCTATCACACGGGATTTACTATGGTATTTATCGCCTTATTATCGGGAGGGTATTTGAATATGAATTGTCGGATTTACCTGATTTTTGCTCGAATCCTGGCGGTGTCTTCTTTGACTTCCATTCTAAGCCGGGCAATATCTGTTCTGAGTTCGGTTCTGACATCGGCGGTTCTCGCGCTTGCGGAGGTGATTTCCGCTTTGAGTTCGGTTCTCAGGTTGGCAATATCTGCTTTGAGTTCTGCTCTAACGTCGGCAATTTCGGTTTTCAATTCCGTTCTCATGACGGTCAAATCAGATGGACCCGAGTTTAACGTTGTGAGTTTCCACCACAACGCACAATAACCAATCGCTGCACTAATCCAGGTGAATAAAGTTATATCCATGTTGAGTAAGACTCCTTTTTAGCGGGATCCTCTCTGCAATCATCCAGAAAAGGCTGGTGGGCGGTGTCCAGCCTACAATTAACTGCCGAAATGGGAGTGGCGATAATATAGCAAAATTAGGACATTAGGTCAATGCGAAATGTACTCATAACGGGTTGTAACGGCTATCTCGGTGTCGAAATGAGCATGTATTTCCGGATGCATGGCTGGCATGTATTCGGCGTGGATCCGAAGCCGGCGCCGAAGTGCCAAGAGGGGGTGCTGGAGGACTTCGAGAACAAGCACATACAGGAGCTGATGGCGCCGCCGTGGGTGGTTGACGCGGTGATTCATCTGGGCGGGGCGTCGCAGATTGCCGACGACTATCCGGATTCGTACTACACGAAGCACAATGTCGAGACGACGAAGCAACTGCGGGAGCTGTATCCGGATGTGCCGCTGTATCTGGCGTCCACCACGGCGATGTATAACGAGCAGAAGCAGATAGAGCATTTGCACCCGTACACGCGCAGCAAGCAGGAGGCGGAGGCATATGCGGATGTCGTCTTCCGGATGGGGACGATTGTGGGTACCAACCGCGTGGGCAGCTTTGTCGGTGTTATCGATAAAATGATTAACAGCGCCATCAAGAAACGGGAGATAACCGTAGCGCAGGGGGCGAAGATGCGGCCGTTGGCGGGGATTACGTATATCTGCATGATGTACTTTCGGAATGTCGAAAACGGCGCCCTCGCGGGACGCGCGAGGAGGGAGGGCGCGAAGGTTATCATGCACCTGTACGAGACGTGCCAGTCGATTGAGAATATGGCGACGGCAACGCATCGCGGGCTGTATGCGCTTTCGCAGACGCGCTATGACGCCGGAGAGATAAACTTCGTGCGTCAGAATGATCTTGCTGGGATGCTCAAGCAGGCGCCGGCGATTTCGTCTATTCCGCCGGATTTTCAGCCGGGTCCGGTTTATGATGTGCGGTTGTTCCGGTTGGTTATGGAGTGTTTGGAGCGGTATGAGTATTTTGTGAGTAAAACAGTGGAGAGTGATTAGTGGAGAGTGGGGAAGGATGGAAGGGCGGAAGGTTGGAAGATTGTCTGAATCACCGATTACACGGATTACACAGATTATGCGGATTAGGATTGCACAATGCGTTGAGATTTACAAAGGCTAGTGGGTAGCAAGAGGGGAAATCGGGGAATAGCACCAGAGGTGCGAAAGGTGTATAGCAAGCGTGGCGTCCACCGCATTTGAAAGCCCCGGAGGGGCGACAGGTGGAAGGGTGGAAGAGCGGAAGACGGGAAGATTGTCTGAATCACGGATTAAACGGATTAATGGATTTCGCGGAACATGTGTCGTAGGGGGCCGGTGCGGTTGGAACGGGATCTCTATCGCGCTCCTTATCCAGTCGCTTGATCACCTACCGTGTGGGTGGCGATCGAGGAAGAGGGGAAGGATGGAAGAAGGGAGCCGGGTCGCAATTCGGAGATCGCTCCTACAGAAGACGTGCAATGAAGGGATTTCTATCGTCCTCACTGTCCGTTCGGTTGATCACTACTACGAACTATAGATTAGGATTTGTTTGAAGCGTGAAATTCGAGATGGCGCGTCATGGTCTGATTGAGATTTTCCAATCGTTGGTCGATTCCTTGTACCACAGAAGAGAGATCGCCCAGGGCACTGGCGAGTTTTGCATGGTCGGACTTCATCTCTGATCTTAAGTCGTCAATGCGTTTGTTTACTGAGTTAATCATGAAAATCATTACGCTAATTATCAGCGCTGGAGAAATAATTGCGATTCCAATATTCAAAACTGTGTTCATCGTAAAATCTCCTATCGTCGAAGGGCGAGTGAAGGATGTGGAAACAGACCGTTCTTCTGCCGGTGATTATAGTCTGGAATTGAGGAGTTGTCAAGTATTATCAAAAGCAGTGGCCTGTGGTCAGTGGCCAGTGGGAAGTGGAAGAACGGAAGGGTGGAAGATGGGAAGATTGTCTGAATCACGGATTAATCGGATTACGCAGATTTCGCGGAACACGTATCGTAGGGGCGGGGAGGGATCTCTATCGCCTTCCTCATCCAGTCAGTTGAGGGATTGCTATCGCCCTCGTTATTCACTCGGTTGATTCCAATGGGTTGGGAGACCCAACCTCTACGAACTGTATGTAGGAGGGAATTCCGATTCCCGACAAAGGATTTCACGGATTAGGGTCGCACAATGGGTGGCATCGGTGATTTGAACGCGGAGGGCGGAAGGAAGAAACCGAGTTTTGAAGAAAAAAACTCGGTTTCAGCACTATCATATGATCGTTTTGAGGAAGCACATTGACCCGGATTATGTTCTGGGGAGTATACCGCTGGCGAATAAACTGGAGACGCCGCATGAGAGGTATGAGCTGGGCTTTCGATGGCTGGGCGAGGGGAATCTGAGGCTGACGGAGTTCGTTGATCCGAAGCTGATGTTCAGCAATTACGCCTACCGGTCGTCGACGTTGTCGGCGGAGCATGTCAGCAGCCGGATGACGTACGCGCGGCGGATTTATGACAGGTTGAACCCAGCGCGGAAGCCGAAGTCGGTTTGCGAGGTGGCGTGCAATGACGGGTACATGCTGAATCGGTATGCGGGGAATGATGACCGTTTCACCACGATTGTGGGGGTGGAGCCGGCGGCGAACCTGCACCGGTACATCGACGACAAAGTCTACCCCTACGCGCGTCTGATGAACGCCAGGATGGGAGCATCGATTTGGAATCTGCACGGCGCGTTTGACATCATCCACGCGCACAACGTGCTGGCGCACACGCCGGACCCAGTGGATTTGCTCAACGGGATTGGGGCGGTGATGGATAGCCGCAGTGTGGCGGTGGTCGAGTTCCAATACCTCGTGGACCTGCTAACCAATACGCAGTTTTATCACTTCTACCATGAGCATTACTACTACTACACGGTGACGGGGTTTGCGAACTTGGCGGAGAAGGCGGGACTGGAGATGGTCACGGCGAAACGGGTGGAGGCGCAGGGCGGCAGCATCCTGTGCACGCTCGTGCTCAAAGGGAACGAGGAGGCAGTAAAAGCAGTAGCCAGTGACCAGTCGCCAGTGGCTAGTGAAAAGCTGGAGACGGGGAATGATCCCCACAAGATCGCGCAGTTTGAGAGGAATTATTTTAGCCGCGGGGATATTTTCGCGAATTTCATGAAGCGGACGGAGCGGAAGTTGAAGAATTTTGTGCAGTACGTGAACGCGCAGCCGCCGGGGACGCTTGCAGGAGTGTTCGCCAGCGCGAAGGCGACGGTGATACTGAATCTCGCGGTTGAGCGAGGGTTGGAGCTTGACAGGTTTACGTGTTTTTATGACGATGCAGAGGAAAAGTGGGGGCACTGTGTACCGGGGACGGAGATACCGATTCGTCCGATGCGTATGGCTGGCAACGCGGACAAGCGAGCGATTCTGTTCTCGCCGAACTTGGAAGCGTTAATCACCCAACGGTTCCCCGACCTGAAAGTAGTTAGCGTTGAAAACATCTTTGAAGGGCATTAGCGCCAAATGGACAAATATCTGGTTGTTGGCAGAGGGCTTGTCGGTTCTATTTTCGCGGAAGATCCGCAGTTCGACGTGGTAAGCCATGACGATTGGCATAATCGGGATCTTGATACTTATAGCGGCATGGTGTGTGCGGCGGCGATTAGCACGGAAACGCTGTGTCAGCAGGCAACCATGGCGGAGGTGATGGATGCGAATGTAACCTTACCGCTTCGCATTTTGAAGTTGGCGAAAGCACACAATATTCCGTGCGTGGCTTATTCGACCGCAGGGGTGTATCAGTCGGCGGGGGTGCGCACCGAGGATGACGATGTGAGCCCGCACAATCGTTACACGGCAAGCAAAATCATGATGGAGTACACCCTGCAGAGCGAGCCATATCAGCACACCTTCATCTTTCGGATTCCGTTTGTGGTTTTGTTTAACAACCACCCGAACGATTTGAGCGCGCGGGTGCATAACTGGGAACAGTGCGAAGATGTGAACGCCAGCGTGGTGTACAAAGCAGATCTTGAGCGTTCGGTTCGTCAGGCGATGACAAAGGCGTGCGAAGGCGGGGTTTACAACATCGCCACGGGCATTGTGCATTTCCCTTCGTTCCTGAGTGATCGGTTCGGATGGGATGGCGATGTGGTGCCGGCGCATTCGATGGGTCGCACGCCGAATTCAGAATTGGACATGGATAAAGCAAAACAAGCCGGGTTGCTAACATGAACAGTATACAAGAACTTGTGGAAGGAAGATCTGTCGCGATTGTTGGGCGAGCCGAATATCTGAACGAGATTGAACAAGGCGAACTGATTGATTCGCATGAGGTGGTCGTCCGTACGCAAAGCAATCTTCCGTGGCCCTCCCCGTCATTCAAGCTGAAGTTTGACAACGAGGAATCATTTGTGCCACGTGATTTCCAACACCTGTTCGGCACAAAAACAACCGCCTTTGCGCCGTCGAATTTGCCATACTGGTCATTGCAGGAGTCAAATGAGGTTATACCGAAACTCATCGAACGCGACTGCAGATGTCTGGTTCAACACAAAATCTACAATACCATCGGCGCGAAAGAGATTGCGGTATTGGATTTTATACGGGACAAATATAACATTCCGATTTTTTGTGCGCCTTACGAGCAGTTCGTAGACCTCGTACGCGCGCTCGATTACACGTTCCCGATGCCGGGCACATTGTTAATCGATTATATCAAACGACACAACCCGAAATCGCTGTATCTCACGGGATTTGCATGCTATCTCGACACAAATGACGTGTGGCTAAAATGCGAAGTCAAAGTGGTTCGAGACCACAAACCCTTGTACGACATCCGGTTTTTGCGCGATTTGGTCGCACAGACCGATAACGTTACCGTCGACGACAGGCTCATGACCTATTTCAAAACGATTTGAAAGGATATTTATGAAAACACTGGGGATCGTCATGGCGAAAAGCGAGTCGCGCCGGGCTCCACACAAAAACATAGCGGATATATGCGGCAGACCGTTGATGGCTTATCCGATTGAATCGCTACGCGAATCAGGTATCTGCAATCGCATTATAATCTCAACGGACTCACGTGAATATGGTGACATTGGTGTTGAACACGGTGCAGACGAATATGTACTACGAGACGCTTGGAGCGACAATTTCATTCAGATGTCAGTAACTGCGGATGATGCGAGGCGAAAATATGAAGAGAGGACTGGCATCTCGTATGATGAAACGGTGGTATGCGGAGCAAACATCATATTCCTCCGCCCATCGTGGTTTAGGGCGGCGCGGCGAATATTGCGAGAGTTTGCTTACAAATCGATGCCTATTGATGTCGTCGGCGTTGAGCCCTACCATTGGGGCGTCAATGTATGCCGCGTGAGGCGCGGTATAATGTACGCGCCCCATTTTTATGTATTGAAACACGTCGGCATTTTTATGGAAATGGATTGGCCTCATGAATTAGACTTGGCGCGCCAGCTTGTATCGAGCATTCAAAGCGGCGACATCAATTATTCGCTTGATGAAAAGGTACATGAAATGGTGATGGCACATCGAAACCAGCAGCAGAATCGAATGAGAGACCTAACACCAATCGAGGAACTTACGGAGTGCAAGACTATCACTACGAATGGCCAGTGGGATTGGTGCTAGAAGCCACGCTTGATGTGCGGTTAAATGCGATAATACCCAATCTTGACCGGCGAACCGAGCGCTGGGAGCCGTGTTACAAGAAGTTGACGAGTGAAGCACAGTTCCCCGCGTCTCAAATCGAACGCTTTTCGGCTTTCGACTACAAAGACTATCCAACCCTCGAATCGGCGCGCGACCATGCGGCTTTATACTTTGAGGGATTGCCGCCTTTGCTCACGCAAGAGATTGACATTTCGAGTTTTTGTTGGCTTTTCACATGGTATGCCATGATGACACAGATTAGCCGCGAGGCTAGTGATGAATACTATATGATGCTATTAGACGATTGCTTAGTGACGATGACTTACAACGAGTTGCGGCACAGCATCGATGTATTGAACGCAAACGGACCAGCGCCAACGGTTATCCAGTTATCGCGCAACCCGCGAAACATGCAATGCCGGCGAATGATACCGGAACTGGACATCTGGCAGTACGGATTATGCGGCAGATCCGATGCCGGATTTATTGTCAATTCTATTGGCGCCGCCAAGCTCGCGGCAAACGCAAACGAAAAACCGTATCCGCATGTACCAGCCACCGTCTTAGAACGCTTGTCCTCCGAAGTCAACCAAGAAGGTTATTATTCGTTGTCGGCAAGATATGAACGATTTGACGGCGGCGGGGCGGGAGTGGCAAAAATTTTTATCGACGCACTTGAACTGCAAGACCGACTGGGATCGACCGGCTATTGACACGCCCATTCACCAACAGGAGATTAACGCAAAATGTTCATAACCATTGACGGACACAGCGGCGCTGGCAAATCTACACAGGCAGACATTCTCGCTAAACGTCTAAAACTCAATTTCACAAATTTTAACAATACATATCGCGCCTACGATGTCATATCCTTTGCGTTCGGCCAACCCGGATCTTGCAAACAATTATTCGCATCCGCTTGCGCCTGGCACACGATTCAGCATCCTCACAACAATATAATTCTCGACAATTTTTGGGATTCGCTATACCAGACATATTTACACGATGAACTCACTTTTTCTACTCTCAACATGTTCCGCGACGCCCTTAAATTAAACGACCGATCGGAACCTAGTCTCTCAATCATCCTAAACACTCCTTATCACATAACACTGGCTCGCCAAATTAATCGTGACAAAAAGATCAACCTCAAACTCGACAGAGAAGATAGTCCCGATGACAAAAGACGCCTCGAATTTTGGAAATTCCTCGAATCCAAAATTGATTATTGTCACGTCATCAACGGCAACCAATCGATAGACAATGTCACCGAATCCATCATTAAGCTCGTACCAAAATAAATGAACATTGCGCGGTACGGAGAAGCAATGCAGGTTTACAAACTTTAGGACAGGGCATCTACACAGACAGGAGATTAACGAAAATGTTTTTAACCATTGACGGGGAAAACGGTGTTGGCAAAACAACGCAATTATACATTTTAGCCGATAAACTAAACCTCAAACCGCTTAATTATCATCACGTATGGACGACCTTCATAGATGTTGCCGGTTTGCTAAGACCGCAAAGCGAATACATACAACCTTTTGCGTCTCTGCAAGCCATTCATACGATTCCCAATCTAAAAGATTGCATCTGTGATCACTTCTGGGATCAGCTTTATCGCCTTTACTCATGTAATCCTCCCGAATTTCCGAACATCCTCAAATTTTTCCGAACCGGCTTGACATTAAATAAACGCCCAGAACCTGATCTGTCAATATTTATCGACATACCACACCACATCGCAGTGTCGCGCCGTCTCAAACGAGATGTACGCGTAAATGTAGAGATAAACTGCGCGGACTATCCCGATAGCCAAAATCGCCGCAATTTTTTGAGAATTGTAGAAACCGAAATTCCTTACTTTCATCGTGTAAATGGCAATCAATCCGTCGAAGATGTCACCGAATCCATCATGAAGCTCATACCAAAATAAACGAACGAATCATGGCGCTCCACTACAAAACAATTGTTCCCAATCTTGACCGCAGACCTGACCGCTGGTACACGTGCCTGGGCGCCTTGCTCGCACTCGAGTACAAGCCCGATTTCATCCAACGGTTTAGCGCCCACGATGGAAACGATTATGAATCCTCAGATGCCGCTCGCGCCGCCGCCGCAAAACATTTCTCCAATTCCAGGTACCTTTGCACCAACAGATTAGGTACCCACTATTTTTGCTGGAGTTGGACCTGGTATGAGATTTTGAGTCAAATCGCCGATGGCGTCCACGGCGATCTCGTGTTGGTCCTCATTGATGATATTCGGCCGCGGCATATATTCGGACAAATGCTTAAGTTTATCAATGAATTAAATAGCGTCTGTCCGGTTAAATGTATACAACTATCGCCAAATAACCAACGTCCGGGAGGATTTACCGAAGACGATGTGTTACCTCCCGGCGAACCGATTCCTGGTATTCCGTTTCGGCGCGGGATTCATACCTCCGGTGATTTTGCTAATATCGTGTCACCGGAGGGGGCGCGCGAAATTCTTGCGGTGGCAGACAGCTACGAAAACTTAGGCGTCCCCAATTTGGTATTCTGGTGGGTTGCCAGGGATTTATCCAACTTGGACGGATACTATTGTGGAGCCAAAATTAGTCATAGATATACAATTTGCGATAGGTATACGTATGACGTACTTGGCAATCCACACGTCAGCGGTTTTCAAGATGGACGGAACGAAGATCCTACAACCAAGGGTTGAATCGATGAAGGTTTATGATTTCAAGGACAAGACGGACGAATTGGATGCGCAGTTTGCGGAGTATCTGAAAGACAAAAGCGTGGCGGTGGTCGGCGTCGCGGCGCTTGACGACATGGAGCAGGGTGAATTGATCGACTCGCACGACGTGGTTGTACGGATACATTACGCCGTGCCGTATGAAGGCTATTGCGGTACGGAACGAAATCCGGAAAACTATGATCGATGGTATTATCCTCCGTTCATACCCCCCGAATGGCAATCACGAATCGGGAAGCGTGTCAACGTATTCTATCACAAAGAGTTCGTCGCGGTGGAAATGCCAAAACTTGTCGACGCCTTCAGGGAAGCGGGCGGCGAGTTTCTGTGCTTGGAATACGGTGCCAACCTTTTTCATTATGACTGTTGCAACGTGCGCAAGGTTGCGCCATGCCGATATTTGACAAACGATCATTTTTTGAATGTGATGGAAGTGGTTGAAGACGTTCCGCTCGCCGGTTCGTTAATTATCGGGGACATTTTGCGGCACGACATCAAATCGCTTTATCTCACCGGTTGTCCCACAAATCACCAACCGGACGGCAGGCTATGCACGGACGACCGCATAAACCAAAACGAACACATGTTCTTCAAAAATTTCAATTGGTTGCACCGGCTGTATGATAATTATGACAATATCTACGCCGACCCGCACATGACCGATCTCTTTCACCTCATACCCCAAACATGGGACGAATATGCGGCGTTACAAGGACTTACGACAAAATGATTGAAATCAACCGATTGTCATATGATATTTACAAGTCATTCCCTCAGATTGACTCTTTCCCCGTCTACTCCAATCCGAACCCGAAGACAGCGGTGTTGATCAGGTTGTTTACCATGGCAAATCACCCGCCTGTCAGCTTGAAATACGTGATTATGGCACTTTGGAGTATGCGGTCTCACATGCTTAACTCCGACATGCGAGATTATAAGCCAACGATTGTGTTTCACATCGAAGACGTGCTCTATTATGAATACGCCAAACCTATTTTCGAGACAGCGGGCGTCCCCAACGAGTACATTATCGTCTTTTCAAGGGATTTAGTCCCGACCACGCTGCATGACAATGAAGACTTCTTATTGACCGGCGACAATGTTCTCCACAAAGCGGCGGCGCCGTTTATAGACCCGCAATTAGAAAAGTTTGAACGTGTCATCGTGCTTGACTCCGACAGCTTTTCGTTGGCAAATGAACGCAGCGGGCTTGTGTCTCTCATGGATGTCTCTCTCAATAAAATGCCGCCGGACCAACTGTGCCTTTTGCGAGGCTGGACAAAATGGAAGCCTGTTCGTGACGAATATCAGAATTGGTACGATCATGGCGGAGTCGGAAAAGACGGGTGGCATAAGGCGGCGGCACGCTATTGCGATACGACATCGGAAACAATTGAAAGAATCATGTATCCGATTGACCCGGAAAAAACACCCCGCCCGTTTCACAATGGCGCTTACATCAATATGCCGATACGTTTGTTGCAGGACAATCCGGAATTTCGCCAGTTTATAAAAGAGGTGAGCGGCACAATGGGGAACGAGGAAATTGCGTTAGCCGTGTGGGCAATGAGGCATTATCTCAGGACCGGGGAACATTTTCCTGAAAGCAATCTGCAAGATCATGTGTTCGAACATCACGAATTCGGATTAGAGTGGAATCTTGACAATGCGTGGCAAGGTATGCATAATGGTACGCCACATCTTGTTCATTTGTATTCGTTCAATCAAATCTGCGATTATGTTTACGATTGGGCGCGAGCCGTTCATGCATCGACCTCCGAGGCACAGGTATTTGGAGATACCGTTGTGAATAATGTTCGGCGGCTTAAGAGTTCCAGCTAATAATAAAACTTCATACAGATTGTGCTACAAAGGTGACAACTTAGGTTAATTATGGACTTTCAACCCTTCCCGCTCATAGAAGATGACAAAACAAAGCAAATAGTCGCCGACGTGCAGGCGATTTGTTATAAGGTGGCGCAAGACAACCGGGGAGACGATGTTGACAGCGCATACGTCGTTCAGCATTCGGCGGACGAACTCCACGCGCTTTACGAAATTGCGAGCGGCATTCACGATAGTTTTCCCGTGGAGGGGCATATTCTACAGTGCGGCATTTTCTGTGGCGGTTCGGCTTTCACCATGGCTCATGCGATACGGGATAGCGCAACAATCAACACGCAATTGATAGCCATAGATTCGTACACGAAAGACTATCGTCCGCTTCGCCAGTTGTTCGATGATGCGCATCATGAATTTCGCGAAAATTTGTGGGAGTTTCGGCTGCACGAACATATTGTCGCCGTGTTGTCGGACACGGTCTCGTTTTTGAGATCGTTTTGGCGCTATCCGGTGCGCCTCGCCTTCATCGATTCAAGCCACCATTATGAGCCAACCCGCCAGGAGATAGAACATATATTCCCGCATCTCCAAAAGGGGTCTTGGCTCATATTTCATGATTATTTCTCCGAGGAAGTGACCGGCGTATCCAGAGCGGTGAACGAACTGTTTGAGAATCAACCATTGAACGATTACGAGTTTTTCCGTGTTCACGAACTCGCTATCATCCGAAAAAAGGTTATTATTGTATAACGCAAGTTGCTACCTACAACAGAGAAACCGAGTTTTTGGTTCATGTTCGCTAGATGATAGGCAAATTGGTCTGATTTTCGACAATC
Organism: Candidatus Poribacteria bacterium; assembly: GCA_022827055.1. GTDB lineage: Bacteria > Poribacteria > WGA-4E > WGA-4E > JAJDTR01 > JAJDTR01. The sequence goes on from JAJDTR010000062.1 coordinate 92,495, forward strand.
TCATGTTTCCACGTCGGAAAAACTCGGTTTCTGTGCCTTGTCGGACAAAGATGGTAACTTGGGTTATTATATAAAACAACATGGATTTCGACGTAATGGTGTCAAATCTTGATAGACGACGAGACAGGTGGCTCTACTGCCTAGGTTGGTTGCGTGCGCTGGGGATCTCTGAGGATAGAATAATTCGATTTAGCGCCCATGACGGGAAAGATTACGATTCGCCTGAATCGGCGCGTGCAGCCGCTATGACGATGTATCCCAATTCAGCGTATCTTAATTGCCCCCCAAGTTCAACAAGTTATTACTATTTTTGGAATTGGACGTGGTATGACATGTTGTCTCATGTTACCGCACAGCCGCGCAATTCCTACACGCTAGTCATGGTCGACGATTGGGTGGTAAACGCGCCGTACAATGAAATATGCCAGCATATAGTGCAATTGAGAGAAGAATGTGACGCGTTGAAGATGATTCAATATGTTGAGAATAGTCAAACCCCGCAAAGTATGGATGGGTCGCCTTCACGGACACCGGGACAGGCTGTGCCGGATACACCGTTCCGACGGGGATTGTGCAGGGCTGGCGACGCTGCAAATTTGCTAAGTCCCACAGGCACAGAAGAAATGATGCGCGTCGCGGATAAGCATACTGGAGTATGTCCAAATGTGGTAGTTTGGTATGCGGGCAAAGATTTGAATAGTGAAAACGGGTATTTTTCACCGTTGAAAAATGTATGGGGGAAGTCCCTCGGGACGAATTGGATTGATCGCTTTCAAGACGGAAGGCGGGAATAGACACCACTAGAACAAACAAATAAAAGGAGTGTTATTGTATGAAAGAACGACGATTCCATAATCGATTCGCGGCATGCGCGATAGGTATGCTGATGCTTGGCGTTGCCACGTATGTCCATCCATCGCCTGTCCACATCCCCGACCTCAACCTCCGTGCTGCCATCGCGGAGGCGCTGAATGTCGTCCACGACGCACCCATCACCCAAGAGGACATGAATCGACTGACACACCTTGACATTCGAAAACAAAGCATCACAACGCTAGCGGGGCTGGAGTTCGCAACCAATCTTGATTTCCTTCTCATTTCCGATACCCCGATAACCGACCTTAGTCCCATAGCCGGCTTGACGCAATTGGAAGTCCTATATTTGTGGAGTTGCCCTATTTCTGATATCACTCAATTAGCCAATCTCACAAATCTCCGAAAACTTTCTATCCCAAGTTGCGATATCGTCGACATTAGCCCGTTGACAAAGTTAACTCAACTAACCAGTCTAGACGCCAGTTATAATCGGATTATTGATATTACTCCGCTAACGAACTTGATAAACCTTGTCGAATTGCAACTCATAGACAACTACATTACCGATGTTACACCACTCGCACATCTCACTCAGTTAGAGTTCCTTGAAATTCATCGTAATCAAATAACAGATCATAGCCCACTGGATGTCCTTGCCCTCTCGCATTTTATCTATGATCAGACATGCGAGATGCCGCCGCTTCCGGTTGAGCCGCGGGTGAAGAATAGAACCTATCCGTCGCTAGTGTCACAATTTGGCGCTCGTATTCTCAATCGTCCAGACCTATCGTACGTGGAAAATTTGGCTCGTCATGATTTATGGTTCGATGTCCCTAACTATAGATTTCTAAGATTCCGGGAAGCATCCGACGGAATTACAATCGTGGGCAAAATTCACGAAGCGATACAAGAACGCGATGATTTTCTCGCTATCAATCCGAACATGGTTTTTCTGGTTTATATTGATATGAGAACGTACCCGCTTCACGCCTTTCCGGAAGACTGGCCATACTGGATAAGAGACGCAGAGGGGAATGTCCACCCGGAAGGATTGGTGGATTTCACACACCCCGTTGTTGAGGATATGATTGTTCATCAAGCCATAGCCGTGTCCAAGTGTGGATTGTATGACGGAGTTATATTCGATTGGTGGACGGAGGACAGTGCTGTTCTTTCCGACCATCTGACTGGCGGTTCCCAAGGATATGTCGGCTTTGACGCAGAGCAGCGCGCCCGAGACAACATTCTACGGCGCATCCGCGCCGAGGCACGCCCCAACTTCCTGATAATGGGCAACACCAACAGACGTATAATCCCGCGTACCGCACCTTACATCAACGGGGGATCCATGGAAACAAGGATGCCTGGTGACAAGACCGGGGATGATCTGGAGACGCGGCTTGCTGAAATTGAAAGCTCCTTGTCTTGGTTAGACATTAACCTTAGAGAACCACGTATAAACGCACTGGGGGGAGAGGTTATTCCCACGGAACCGCCTGATAGTCCGACAAATCTCCGCTGGATGCGCGCCCTCACTGCCCTGAGTCTGACGCATTCTGACGGCTACGTTGTGTTCACCAGTTACCTTGACAACCACCGGCATTACTGGTACGACTTCTGGGACGCCGATCTTGGGAGGCCCGTCGGTCCCAAAACCCAACTCTACGATGCAGACATTCCGGGCCTCTACATCCGGGAATACACGAACGGGTGGGCGGTTTACAACCACAGTGGAGAGGCGCAAGAGATAACCTTGCCCGAGGAAGTAATCTCCGCCGCAAGCGGACTAACGAATACCCTCCACACACTCCCCAACATAGATGGCGGAATTTACCTCAAAAAAACGACGCCGGTGAATACTCCCGATGTCAATGGCACTGACATTTACATTGCCGAGCCTATCAACGCCGTCCCCAGTGCGATGCTCCTCTTGGACGCCTCAAACAACCCGGGAACTACGACTCACTGGGTTAATCTGGGAACGGCTGGCGGAAGATTACAAGCTTCTGAGAGGCGTGATAGACGTCCAAGGGTTGAAGAAGGACAAATAGAGATTCCGTCTATCGGTTTCAGCGGTCGACGCCGATATTACACGGCTACGGCGTCAGGTCAAACCTTTGGAGGTCCAATCGACACCAATCCCAAGCTGTACTTGGACGACTGGACGCTTGAATTCCTTTGCAAGCGCAACGGCAATAGGTTCATCCAGGAACATCAGTTCGCCGGTTTCCAAAACAGTCCACGAGAAGGGCTTCAAGGGATCCGCTTATGGCTGCCGAATGACGGGCGGGAACTTGAGCTTTCCGTTCATGCCGATGGTTTTAAACAACCCGCACGAGCGCTGAATATCTTACTAGAGGAAGACGTGTGGACGTGGGTGACCATTGTTTCCGTAAACGGAGAGTCAATCATCGCCTATCAGGACGGCGTGGAAGTCAGTAGACATCCGGGGGTGCATTTCGATGCAAACCTGCCTTTGGATGACATTTCCATCGGTTCGTTTTCGTACGATGAAAGACTCCGGAACTTCAACGGTTCATTTTCTATTGTGCGCGTCTATGATAGGGCGTTAAACCCGGATGAGGTGCTGCAAAATATCGGTGCGACAGTGATGCCGATTGCCAATCCCGCCGATGTCAACGGTGATGGGGTCGTGAACATTTTGGATTTGGTGGTGGTTGCCGCAAACCTTTCGCAGACGGGAGAGAATGATGCCGATGTGAACGGGGACGGCGTGGTGAATATCCTTGACCTTGTTCAGGTTGCCGGGGCGCTCGGAGGTGACGGAGCGGCGCCTTCGGCATTTTCCTTAGACTTGTCGATTATTAGCGCCGCGGATGTCGAGAGATGGCTTGCACTTGCACAGGGTTTAGGCGGCGATGCGAATTTTCAACGGGGAATCCGCTTCCTTGAAGGTTTGCTTGCGGCGTTGACGCCGAAAGAGACGGCGCTATTGCCGAATTACCCGAACCCCTTCAATCCGGAGACGTGGATACCGTATCATCTCGCGCAAGGGGCGGAGGTGGCGATTACGATTTATGACACAACGGGTACGCCGGTGCGGCGGTTGACGCTCGGGAATCAGACGGCGGGGTATTACGCGGAGCGTGGAAAGGCGGCGTATTGGGACGGACGGAACGAACGCGGCGAAGTGGTCGCCAGCGGGATTTATATTTACCAGTTCCGAGCCGGTGATTATGCAGCGTCGCGGCGGATGGTGATTATGAAGTAGAGGAAAAAGAAGCAGTGGTCAGTGGAACTCTATCGATCAATGGAGTGGACAGCGACTGCGATAGAAAATCTTACTCGCTATCCACTCGCTTGATGGTCAGTAGAAACGCAAGCGAGGTTTATTGATGATTGAGAAAATTATAGTGCCGACTCTTGATAGGATACCGGGCAGGCGTTATGTGAATCTTGGAGCGCTGGTGACCATGGGCGTGCCACACCGTCTTATAGAGTATTTCCCGGCGCGCGATGGTCAAGCATACGTGGGTGATGCCGGACGAGCGGTTGAAGATGCGCTGAAAGAGGGTTGGAGATTGAGTCCCCAGATGGCAGAAGGATATTCGAAAAGACCAGATGCCGGCCCCCTGAAATGGTTTTGCATGCAATGGACATTCACAATGATCTTTCAACAGATTATGAATGCGCCATCAGACAAATATTATATGTTTTTAATTGACGATTTCGGTCTTAAGCGCCCTTATGACGAATTTCAGCTTATGATGGGATTCATCGTGCGAGACGGTAAAAAATTAGGGAAACCCGCAGCCATCATTCAATTGGATGTGTTTGAACTTTTCGATTGTCCTCGTGTAGAACGTGAACCGATGCCAAACATTGCTAGCAAGGTGGTAGTTCGCGGACTCGGGGGCGCGGGCGACGGGGGGCTCATCCTAGACAATAAGGGTGCGCGCATCTTGTTTGATCGGATGTGCGAGACTGGCGGCCAGTGGAACCTTGAGGGACAACTCTGGCAAATGGCACAAGAGGAGGATCAGTCGGGATTTTATTCAATAGTGCCACCGCATTATATGATTGATTGGATAAAAGTGCCAGGCAGTGTGTTAGGGGAGATATAAGACAATACCGCAATTATATCCGGTGTTCCTAGCCAACGAATTCTGATAGAAGCAGTGGATTTCTATCGATCAAAGGAGCGGACAGCTACTGTGATAGAAAATCTTACTCACTATCCGTTCGCCTGCTGGTTAGTGGTCAATAAAAATCCAAGCGAGAAACCGAAGAAACTAAGTTTTCAAGAAAATGGGATATCTATCGAATTAGCCGAGTGAACAACGAACGCGATAGCTAATCCCGTTAGAAAATCTTATTCACTATTCGTTCCATTGATTGTCGGTTCCACCTTACAAAAACTTGAGAAAAAGCACGTGATTTCATTTACCACAGTCGTCCCTAATCTCGACCGCCGGCCAGATCGCTGGTACGTATGCCTCGGAGCTTTACTCGCGCTAGGCTTTCCCGCAGACAGCATTGTTCGTTTTTCCGCTCACGACGGCAACGATTACGAATCCTATGAACACGCACGTAACGTGGCGCTATCACAATTTCCCGACTCGCGCTACATAGCCTCCAACTCCCAAGATAAACACTACTATTGCTGGTCTTGGACATGGTACGATATCATGACCCAAATTGTAGATGGCAATTTTGGGCAATTCACCCTCATGCTGGTTGATGATTGGATGCTCAAATATACTTATTCCCAAATCTCCACACACATTTTCAAACTTCAAGAACTCACAAACTGCATCAAATTGATTATGTACCAGGATTCGTCCGTCCAGCCAATAAATACACATCATATTAAACTAACGCCGGAGCCAAAGATTCCCGGTTTGCCTTTTCGTCGCAAAATTTCAGGCAGTGGCGACTTTGCCAATATCATAACGCCAATCGGCGCTCAAGAAATAATTACCGTAGCAGACGCCGCCGATAACCGCCAGACGCCTAATTATGTCATCTGGCATGTGGCTAATACCGTTGACACGTCGAAACATTACTTCACCAACACACTCAACCAACTTTTTCCGCTGAACCGCAGCCAACACACAAACAATTTCGAGGACAATCGACAACACGACCCAACATTAATTCCTTAACTGCTTTGCACAACCGAGGATCGTAGTTTCCACCCTCAACGTCATAGGAGATTTAATCATGCACAAACCCTTGGAGGCGTTGCCAGCGGGGTTGTAAACGCGGAGCGCCCGCTGCCGAATTTTGACGGGGAAATGTATCTCAGAAAAGCAGTGGATCCCTATCGCACTCGCTATCCACTCGCATGATGGTCAGTGACCAGTAAAAATCCAGCAGATATGAATGGGGATGGGGTCGTGAATGTGTTTGATTTGGTGTTTGTAGCAGGGGAATTTTAATACGTAGTGCGTAATGCGTAAAGGGAGCATTTTAATGATAGATTATTTGACACACCCGAAGTTTTTGAACTATGATCCGTCTGTTCTGCCGTCTAGTCAAGGCGGCGGGGGCGGGATGGGCACGAAAACGCATCGCGTGTTGGAGGCGCTGAGAGACGTTTATCCGCGAACGCAGGGGATATGCGACGCGAGCGAGATTACGGCGGATACGGTATTGATAGAACCGCTGCGTTTCACACTGCCAACGGAAGACTATGGAGAATGTGAAAGTGTTGAAAAACTGATTCACGGGCTGCGGAATCACAAGAGCCGTAAGATTCTGTATTGCAGCGAATTGACACTGATGCGTATGCCGCACTTCTTGCGGGAACAAGTGGTGGGATTGAGCGATGTCGTCACCGCGAACTGCAAGTTCCAGGCGAACGTTTTCAAGTATGTCGGCGTGCATACGAGTCACATTCTGTGCGATCCGGTGCCCGACGTTTTTCTTTCGCGTCTGAGGTACCGGGAACGGAAGCCGCGGCTGGTTGCAACGGGCAACGTTTCTTGGCAGAAGAACGCGCCGCAGGTTACGGAGGTGTTCAAGGGGTTGAAGGGCGCCGTAGAGCGGGTTTACGTCGGCTCGGCGTCGCTGTGGTATACTGCCTTGGAGGAGGAGGGGCCGCAGCGATTGCAGGAGGAACTGTACGCGAACACCGACCGAGTGGTGCACGAGGCAACGACGGAGCAGATTGCGCGTGAGTTTCAGAATGCGCAGTTCGGGTTGTGGTGCGCGTTTCACGACACGTTCGCCACGGGGGCGCAGGAGATGATGATGTCGGGGATGCCGGTGGTGGCGTCCAAGCACGGATTGGCGTCGGAGCTTCCGGTATGGAGCGCCAGCGGCGTGCGGGCGCAGGTGGAGGCGATTAAGAGGTTGGCGAATGAGACTGACGAATCGCTTGAGGCGCAGTCGGAGAGGATTTCGAAGTGGGCGGTCGAGAATGTGTCGTATGCGGCGTTTCAGGGGCAGTTGAAGGATGTACTGAGAGCTGTCTGGTAGAGAAAGGGGAGATCACAATCTAACAGATCGTGGTACTGAGGGAAAGGGCCACAATCTAACAGATTGCGGTACAAAATAGAACATGCAGATATTACATACAACATCGTTTATGAATCAGGAGTTTGCGAGTGACGCGCATATCTTTAGCCTTAATCAGATAAGCAGGGATACGGCGTCGGACTTGCTTTACGCGCAGATGGTGGTTGAAGCGAAGTGGCTCGGAGATTTTCCGGTCTTCGCTTTTCCGTCACCTGACGATGAAGTCAAGCGTTTCGCCCCGTTGTACGAGGATGTGAAGTTGGTGTACCCGGACAACTGGGATGTGATTGACAAGGTGGACGCTTTTTTAATCAATGAGAAGATGTACCAGATGTGCAAGATGCAGGATGCGCCGTTTGTCAATTTGGCGTATTCGACATCCGAGGAGCTGATGAAGCTGTTCGAGACGGAGATGTTTGTTGTTGCGGCTGCTGGATCAACCGAGTGACCCAATAGGATAAACTGAATGCCTGGTAAAAACGATAGAATTCCCGCTACACCTCAGACACCGTGCTGTTCGCCGGTGTATTGCGACTTGGTACGGGCGATTGAGAAGCTGAGGCAGGAGCACCGGTTTGCGCGGATTGAGTTGTCTATCCGGAATCATGAGATTATCCATGCGGATTTGAAGGTGGAGACGAATGTGCGCGTGCCGATGCGGAAGGCGGTGGCTGGTGGCCAGTGGTCGGTGGAGAGTAGAGACGGCCGAGAGTGAAACAGGGGGCCGAAGGATGGAATGGAGTAAGCCATCATTGCCATTATAGAATATGCAATCATCAAATCTCCCATTTTCTTCCCTTTATCCCCCGCTCATCACTCGTAGGAGGAGCATCTTGCCGCGATTCTCTAAATTCTTATGTGGGATGGGATTGGCGATTGGTTTATTCCTTGAAAATCGGTGGTCATGGTGCTATAGTTGAATGACGCGGCCCCCACCCTTGAGAGCGCCATAGGAGAAATCGCTAGCACTTTAGAGCAACCCTGCTCTTTCGCTCGGTGTGTAAATCAACGCCCAATACCGGGCAGTTTTGTCCAAAGGATGGGAGTCAAATTTCTGAAGAGTATGCTATATGTACTTTGAGGTATGTCAGGAAGGAGCATAACAATGTCGAATGCGAGTGCATTTGATGTAGCGGCCTACATTTTGGAGAAGAAGGGCGAGATAACCACGTTGAAATTGCAGAAATTGGTATACTATGCTCAAGCGTGGTCGCTAGTGTGGGATGAGCGACCTTTGTTCGATGAGAAGATTGAGGCGTGGTCAAATGGCCCAGTTGTCCGAGATTTATTTGAATATCATCGTGGCAAGTATTACATCTCCGGCATAGAAAATGGCGATGCTGGAAAGTTGGATGACGATCAAAGAGCGACGATCGACATGGTACTCACACATTACAGCGATAAGCCGGCGTACTGGCTGGTTAGGCTTTCCCACTCGGAACCGCCGTGGATAGAAGCCAGAGGCAATCTATCTTCCACAGAGCTGGGAGATGCTGAGATTACGCTTGATTCCATGGCGCACTATTACAGCTCTTTGTTGGAGATAGATATTGAGTCGTGGAAAGCAACTGCTGAAGAGATGGCAGACGCCGAAAAGACTGACATTCTCACTGAATCAAAGAGGAAAATCGAGGCCGATGAGGTAATTCCGTGGGAGGACGTCAAGCAAGAGTTCGATATAAGATTGCGCTAGAGAAGGGAGCAAAGCGTAGTCTTGAGAAGCGAATTGACAGTGATATTGTAAAGGACATTCTCCAAAGAATTGATAGCTTAGAACACGATCCGCATATCGGCAAAGCTCTAAAAGGGACGATGAAGGGTAAGTACAGACTTATCGTGAGGCGAGCATACAGAGTGGTCTATCGAATTGACGAACAACACAAGCTGGTTGTAGTAGAAAAAGTGGCACATCGAAGCAAGGTTTACAAATAGCATCACCCCCGATATCGGCGGCTACATCTTTTTCCGTCTGGTGCTCCAAATAGGGATGCCGGCGCGATATAGTACGTAAGTAGGATTAAACCGGAAAAGGTATAGTGATACTCGACTCGTCACGGATTCCTCCTTTTCTTCAATCTTGATTTGATGTCCAAAGATTGGTTTATTCGTTGGAAATTGGCCAGTGAAGGTGTTATAGTCGAGTGCCCTCAAACCCAGCGTCTAGACCAGCGTCGCTTTTCAATTTGTCGGTGAAATTCTTATCTGTTAAAATAAAGCATTATCGCATCTGCGACATTCCCATCTAGCGAGCCGGTGTAAGGAGGTTACAGTGAGTCTTGAGAAGTCGGAATCCACCAGAGTCGAAACAGACATCACCCAACCGCCTGAAACACGCTGGATTCAGAATCTTAGACATTCGTCCTACCAATTACGCCAGGCAATCCCAATCGTGGTCGAGCGAGAGGGTAAGGTTGTAACCGCCCACTACGACGATCTGAACTTGTCTGCCGAGGGCGACAACCTGCAAACGGCGATGTCCGCCCTGTGCGGGCAAATCGTCGCCTCTTATGAAAACGCGGAAAAATGTGCTGATTCAATGGACAGCCCGCCTACGCAGGCGTATGCGTTTCTCAAACAAATTATCGTCGAGACTCAGCCCAAGGCTTGGGAAGAGATAAAGCAACTTTACGCTGAAAAGTTGAAAGCCTTCCCTTACGTCGATAAAGGCTACATCAACATTTCATCGCCGGACTATGCGGATGTTATCATCATACTTTCGGATGAATCTGCGGACCGGATTGCACAGTTGGCGGAAATCGATCTGGAGATAAATCTCAAATTTCGCCCGCTTTATTTTTACGTCGAATATAAATCCTCAGAAGAATACCTTGATTTGAAGAACTTTGTTCGCTTCTATTGAATTTCTCCCTTAGCCCCTTCCCAAACCTCTTGTGTTTACCTTCTGCAGGATGGGAACAAAGAATTACCGATATGCCGACCAAGCGCGTACACCAAGATAAACAAAGTATAGCTCAACTTGCACTCTCCGATCTCCAAGGTTCAAAAAATAGTACTCGCCACGCCGACTGGATTGTGACGCTCGCCTTCTACAAAGCCTTGCACGTTGTAGATTCCTATCTTGCAAGAAAGTTCAACATTCACCCATACGGACATATTGACAGGAAGAAGGAGGTGCAACAGCATCTTCAAAATATACATGGACCGTATTCCGCGCTGCACCAGGCGAGTATAAGAGCACGGTACGAAGACTTCACTTACCAGAATAAGCCGCAAGAGGTCACTAATTTGCTCAATAAGTCCACGCAGATTGAGAATCACATTAATACGCTTCCATAGCCTCACGCGAGACGCCACGAGCCAGCAACTCTATTTAGCTAACCTCTGACTAGCTTCTCTGTTTATTAGACTATACAACTCCAAACGGCTAGACACACAATCACCCTATAGGCAGGGAGCGATCAACTGACCGAATAGGGAAGGCGATAGCAAATCCCCTTGCCCCGACAGTTCCTATGTAGGGTGGGCACCACCCACCATCTGCGATTTGATGTTCAAGACTATTTTTAGTCATTGAAAAATCGGTGGTGAAGGTGTATAATTAGGCACGTTCTCCAACCGCTAGGTCTCAGAGGGAGAGAAGTGATGGAAGAATGGATTAAAGTTTTCATCCCGTTAATCGGTTCATTAGTCGGGATTGCCGCGTTGTGGTGGAAGCTCACCACAAGCATGGCGACAAAAAAGGACATATCAGACCTCAGAGCTGACATGTCAGAACTTAGAGCTGATATGAACCGAAACCATGAAAATCTGCGCAATGCTATAAATAGACTGGAAAGTAACTTTCGCGAAGAAATAAACAAACTCAATGAGAAGACGGACGCCGGTTTCACACAGTTCGATGCGAAGATAGATGCTAACGCGCAGGCACGCCATGCCGACATGAGCTAACTCAATGAGAAAATAGAAGCCAATTCACAAGCGCACCATACAGACATAATGCAAGTGATAAACAAAATTGATGGGGTGGCGAACGATCTCCGCGCGGAAATCAGAGAACGGATAAATGGCAAGACGAATGATGATGATTGAGACAGAACAATCAAAACAGTTAGCCGAACAATAGAGATGTAAAGGGGTGTAGGAACAGGCAAAGATAAAATAGGGTGTGGAAGAAAGACAAGCCCGTTAGTGGAAGTCTTGGAAACTCAGTGGCTTGTGGTCAGTGGTTAGTGGTCAGTAACAGCAAGAAAATGTTTGGCTTTTACTGGTCACTGGCAACGGGTCACTCATCACTGTTTCTCATGACGCCGCTGGCGGGCTTTTTGTTTAAATGAGGCCAATAGGTGGAAGGGTGGGACGGACGTAGATTAACACGGATTTTGTAGAGCTACAAACAAGGTAAAACGTAGTATATAAAATCGATAAAAGAAACCGAGTTTTGCGGAAAAAACTCGGTTTAAGTAGAAAGACAAGCCCGTTAGTGGAAGTCTTAGAATCAGTGACCAGTTGCCGGTGACCAGTGACCAGTAAAAACGGAGTTTTGGTTTCCTCTGTTTTACTGAACACTAGCCACTGTCCATCAAGCGAGTGAATAACGAGCGCGATAGAAATCCTCTGGCCACTGCGTTTATGACACCACTGGCGGGCTTTTTTTGTATAAGACAAGCTCACTAGTGGAAGTCTTTCAATCTCAAATCAGTTGCCAGTTGTTAGTGGCTATAGGTCACGGGACACTGGCACAGTATTATGGAGGAATATCATGGGTGTCGAAAATGAACTCGCGTTCCATTTGAGAGAATCACTTCCCTCAGCATTGAGCGGCGAGTCACTCAAGAATCAGGGTTTCATGGTCGGGGCGTTGACGGCAAACGCGGAGTTTGTGTCGGGCGAGCCGACTGAGGGCAAGCGGATTGACCACTTGCTGAAAGCGCCGCGCTCGCAGTGGTACGGCGGAAACGATACGCTGCGCAGTCAGGAGCAGGTGTCGGGCGTGAACCGGCATTTTGCTTTCTGGGGCGCGATGATGACGCCGGTATCTTGGGATATGCTTCAACTCACCAAGAACACCGGAATCACTTCCGGTCAACTGTTTGACGAAAACTTTAGTATCGCTCGCATGGGCGAGACAGGGCGTTACACATTCTATAACCAGATTGAGACGCGATACCGCCAAGCCGTTTACGGTGCGAGTCTGGATTTGGAAAACTCGTTGTGGGGAATATGGCAGCCTGACGACAACGAAAACCGTGCGCCGGAGTCGCTGGCGGATATCATGAGCGACTCGAAGCAGTTGCACGGGTTGGGACCGACAGAGTTGGGCAAGTTCGATAGTCGCCATGTGTTGGGACGCACGAACACGAAGTTCCCCGGTTGGGAATATGTGCATTCGCCGCGAGTGTTCTATTTCAATCACACGGATGGCAAGGGTGGCAAACCCGCTGCCGGTACCGCTCCCAAGGAGTTGACCAGGGACAACATTTACCAAGCGATGGACGAGTTTCTGAGACCTTGGGATCTGATTGTCAAGGGCATGAAGATGATGCCGCTGGACCACCGTTTGTTCGGACTGCTGTCGGAGAACAAGTATATCTTGGAAAACGACAAGTTCGCGATGCGCATCTATGACGGCATGGGCTGGGAGGAGACCAAGCAGGTTGTGCGGATGCACAATACCTACATATTCTCCGAGCCGAACGCGCCCGAAAACGAGATGTGGGGTCTGCATACAGGATCGCCCGGCGGTATGAACGGGACGATTTATCCCGTGTTCTGGGAATCGTCGCCTAACCGCAAGGGGCGTCAGCAGATCGACACGCTCGTGCGGGGTTCGAATCAGGCGGCGCCGGGTTATGCGACCATGGGCATGCGCGTGCGACCGATTCCGTTCTACCACGATGAGTTCTTCAGATTCACGAGCAGAGCGGACAGCGGCGGATCGAATATCCGGTTGCTCTACATGTGGATTTGCCAAGAGCGCTGGTGCCAAACGGTTGGCAGAGGCTGGACGATATAGGAAAATTGAGGGGTTTCTTACGCATTACGCATTACGCAATATTGATCGTAATGCGTAATGCGTAATGCGTAACAAACGCAAGAACTAGGAGGATTGTACCATGTCAAGGGAAGTGCTTCACGATTTTGACGATGGGCACGGGTTGACGGAGGCACAGCGGAATACGCTGGGCATCTGGGTGCCTGATGCCGAGGACGGCCATTGGGTATATGGCCAATACTGGGAAAATGGCGATTACAAGACTGGCCACGTCCTGCGTCATGCCGGGAGAGCCGATTTGTTGAGCGATGCCGATGGCGCGGTCAGCGAAGATGTCGCGGTCGGCGCCAATTACCTTGTGACCGACGGCAAATTCGCCAATAAGGACTTTCGAGGTGCGATTGGTTATGTCTACGCCGGCACGGGCAAAGGTCAGACATTCCATATCCGGCGGATGATTCCCGGCGATAGCAACAGGGTTGAAATTGCTGTTTTGTCTTCACGGACAGCGCGTCCGCGCATAACCGGGTGGAACATCGCGCTTGACAACACAAGCAAATTTAGATTGAGGTTGCCGGGACGATTCTACTTTAGCGATGGCAACGCGACCGACTTGATCGCGGGCATATGTCAAACGGAGCTTACGGTGACCGATGACCATAAGCCTTTCGGTTGGGCGAAGTGTGAGGGCGGCGCATTTGCGCTATACGATCACGACACATCCAACAATATCACGCCCAACAGTGCAGTGCTGCATTTGGCAGGGGGACTGGTCGAGGGACCACCGGGTACACTGTCAAATGCCGCGATTGCGCGCACGATTGGACGTGCTGACTTTTGGGCAGATAACACGGATAGCGACGGGTTGTTTTCGGTCACGCTGAACAGCATACCGCGGCGTAGACCGTCGTTCTCGCGTGAGGGCGAAGGTCATTCGGGCAACCGTGTCAACATAATTTAACAGAAGCTGCGTAATACGTAATGCGTAGTGCGTGAAAACCCATAGATTACGCATTACGTATTACGCAACTGGTTTACTGGTTTATATGAATGCCGCCATTTGCGAGACGATTATCAAGCCTTCAGGATACTATTCTGCGAATCCGATCGAGCGATCGAACAGGGAGCACAATAGAGATTCGTGTACGTGGGCGGTCTGCGATCACGGAATCTCGGAATCGGGCTCCATCTACCTCAGAGCCTTATGCGCTTAGGGCGCCGATCCGAGGGAAATGGAGGCGCAGTTTTTGAAAAATGCTGCCATCCTCTAATTCTAAATCTGAACCTAAGCTATCAAATTTGCAAAGTATGCTGACGAACATAGAGACTCGATCGCGAGATCGGATCAGTGATTCTCGGAACAGGAGACCAGCTCTATTGGAGACCCCCAATCCGTATGTTTTTAACCCGTATAGTCGTCCGTCAGTCCCGAACCGGGGTCGCTGGCGGCGCTACTAGGAGGAATGTGTGACAGCGCGTGAAGCTATTGCAGAGATGCGGGACATGATAAGCGATCGTCACGGCGATTATCATCAAGATGATGATGCGCTTCGCTATTTGAACCGCGCGGCGCAATACATCAGCACGGAGAGCGAATCCCTGAGATCGGGCATCTACAGAGAGGTGGAAGAGGGGCAGAGCAGTTACGGGTTGCCGTCAGATCTGCTGCAAATTGACTTTGTGGCGTTCAGGAGTCCGGACGAAAGTCGTTTTACTCCGCTGCATCCGCTTCGGAACGTTTCATCGCAAGCCATAAACCAGAACTTTGAAACCGGGCGCCCGATTTACTACTCGCTGTGGGGGCGCGCCGTGCGTGAACGCTTGCTGGGCGTTGTGACGGAAGGCACGGCGACCACATTCAAGATTGACAGTTCGCTGCCGTCCGGAGTCAAGGTCAACGATGAAGTCTTGAACGTCACCGATCGCGGCGCCGAGGCACGAGTGATAAAGGTTGTTAGAACACCAATCGAATCTGTCGAGACTACGCGACTGACTGGCGGGGAACGGAATACTTTTGAGGTCGGCGATACGGTGAGGATATTGTCGCCTGACCGCACGAGCCAAACGCTTCACATT
This sequence comes from Candidatus Poribacteria bacterium, assembly GCA_022827055.1. Classification (GTDB taxonomy): domain Bacteria; phylum Poribacteria; class WGA-4E; order WGA-4E; family JAJDTR01; genus JAJDTR01. The sequence goes on from JAJDTR010000062.1 coordinate 107,823, forward strand.
TCGCCGCCGCCCGATTTCACGAGCGAACCGGGCGTGGAGAATCTGTTCGTCTATCACGCGCATAAGCATCGGGTGATTAGACAGGTTGACATTGATAACGAGAACGATCTGCTTGAGATTGATCCGAATTTGGAGGAGGCGTTTCTGCATCGGATGTGTTATCACGCGAGCGTCGCCGACAAGAGCGTGAGCGATTCGGCTGCCCAGTATTTCGACGGCAAATACAACGTCCATTATAAGCGCGCGATGCCGCGCGTGCGGCAGAAGATTCGACAGTTCAAGTCGCTGTGGTTTGAGGGTCAGGCGGTTGAGCGGGTGCGTGATGTGAATTTGATTGGGTATACGGACGTCATTGGGCACACGGGCAATTCCGTGCGAATCGTATGAACTGAATCAAAAATACGTAATGCGTAAAACCCTACGACCCATTACCTATTAATATCTCATGCAACCACTTGTTTGGAATCTGGCAAAGTTTAATCATATTTTCAGCTATCCGTCGGACGCGGGTGACGGGGCGGAGACTTATGCCCAGGACATGGTGAATCTGCGGGTGGACCGCTGGGGGCATTTGCGGCTGAGACCCGTGATTCGGGCGTTGCAGATGCATGAAGCGGGGGACATAGCGCCGGAAGACCTTGCGATTACGGGAGTCGCGGCAAGCGCGCGGCAGCTGTATTGGCTGCGGAGTGATGGGCAGTTGTTTGTGGCGGATGATATTCCCGCTGATCCGCTTCGAATCCGGTATTGTGACGATGCCGATGAAGTTGATGCTGCGGTATTCGACTTCACCATGGAACGAGATTTCATCGTGTTTCGCGGCGGGCAATCGGTGTCGGCTACGATAGGCTGGCGCCAAGGCGTACCCGAGATTGCCGACTTTGGAATCGACGACATTGAAATCCTGTTTTACTCCGACGATTCACGAACGAACCAGATCGCATCCGGCGATGCCAATTTCAACATTGGCGATCAAACACTCGATGAAATAATAACTTTAGACAATTTCATCGACAATAACGACGGTACCGGAAGCGTTGATGTCACAATCGACCCTGGCGGTATAACAGCCATTGAGCTCATGACAAACAGAAGTGTTTACTTTTCACTACGAGTATGTCAATAAGGTGACAGTATTATGGCTACAAATCGCGACAGCGACATAATGCGCGTAGAGTTTAGGATTCAAAGCAACTTCGATTGGATGAACGAAGGTGATTTTGTGGCTTTGCGCAGCGGTAGTACCGTTACCCGAACCATCGATTGGGCGCAGGGCGATCCTGTAATCTCAAGTTTCGATATAAACGACATCAGCATCCTCTACTTCTCAGACTCTGCGGGGAACAACGCCATTACCTCCGGCGACAGTGATTGGAATATTGGCAATCAGACGATCGCTCAAATCATTACACTGACAAATTTTGTGGACGACAATGACGGCACCGGGAGCGTAGATGTCCAAGTCAATCCGTCGGGTATTGATTCAAGTGAACTCACCGCACTCCGCAATGTGTATATTCGTCTCCGTGTAAGCCAACCTGACCCGGGTGACTAGACAAACTAACGATGGCGACAAACCGCGATTCAGATCTCATGCAGGTTGAGTTTAGTATTCCAAGTGCTTTTGAATGGACAAACGAGAGCGATGTGTCCGTTCAGCGCGGCGGCAATTCCGCGACTATAACCGTGAATTGGGCGCAAGGCAATCCCAAAATAGCGAATTTCGACATTTCCGACATTACTGCCTTTTACTATTCCGACTCAGCCGGAACCAATGCCATTCAGGCTACAGACACCAATTACAGTATCGGCGATGAAACGCTTGAGACAATCATTCAGCTAGAAAATTTTGTGGACAGCGGCGACGGCACGGGGAGCGTAGATATTGAAGTGGATCCGTCAGGGATTACGGGAACTGAGTTGTCTGCGACGCGAAATGTATATGTTCGATTGGGAGTTGATCAGCCGCCGTCTCGACTCAGCGATGTGATGCATGTTGAAATTACCATTCCGTCGAGCGGCGATGCCCCGGTGCTTGACGACCGGACGATTAGCCGGAGAGTCAATACTTCCTTTTCCGTTACACTCGCTGCCACGGGCGATGGCACCATAACTTATGCCGTACAATCGGGGAGTTCATTGCCGTCGGGTGTAACGCTCAATGAGACGACAGGAGTGATATCGGGGAGCATATCAGCGGTAGTTAGACATACGACCACTATCGTTGCCAGCAGTGAGTTCGGTTCGGATACGGCGGTTATTACCTTCGATATTAGTCAATATTAGTGATATGTCTGCGGGCAGTCAGGGTCTATTTCGGCTGTGTCAGGCTCTGGGACACCGCTTTCGGGACCAATATTTAGTGTGGATTCGGGATCGCTAACGATGGGTGATACGGGAAAACTCAGTGGAACAATTCCGTTGAGCACCGCTGCCTCGAGGTACGATCTGACCTTTAGATGTACTAATCGGCAGTACGTCATGTTTGCCGTGCATACAGCATAACTGTGAACCACGATGACTTAAGAATTAGTAAGATGGCAGACCCAAGAGTAAGACTGATACCGATAGCAGATTTCGCCAGAGGCACGAACCAATATGATGCCACCTCGAGTTAACGAATGCGATTTGCAGGGCAGGCTCTCGCTCGTGGACCGAATCGGAGACGATAACTTGGTGATAATCACAAGCGAGGGAAGCGACCACGGATACGTTATCCACGAGAGTGTCGCCGAACCGTTGGGATTGGATTCACCTGAGGAGGACGACTTCGAAATTTCGCTGGGAAGTGGCTCGGTCGCACTGGACGACGATTATACATTCTATCGCATAACGTACAGTGGCGAAGGAATTCTCGGCGAACTGGAATCGGGATCATTCAAGCATGCTGTAAAATTGAGGCAAAGCCTCGGCGTGGGCAATCAACAGGATTTAATCAACAGCGGGAGTTACTACGTCGAATTCGAACTGCAAGAGAAGCCCGCGGACAAGCGCATTACACATCTCAACATTTATCGCAGTTCCACGCGGCACGCAGACGAGAATACGCCTGACAGCCAAATCGTTTATTATCGCATTCATCAACTTCAAATTGCAGATAATGCAGGCAATTACCCGCAGGACTTCCGCGACCGTACACCAAAACCGACAGTAGATAAGACACACAAATTCGAGGACAACTCCACGCTGCCAACCGGTGCAGGGCAAATAACACTGTTCAACGACAGATTGTTTGCTCCGAACGGAGACGAATTGCGATTTAGCGACGTTCGCAACGCAATTCCGGCGTGGCATGCATGGCCGGTTATCAACTCTATCAAGCACGGGGGACGAATTGATTTCTGCGCCGAATTCCGCGGCATACTACTGTTTGGGGCAGCGGACGGGTTATATAGGCTTTCCGGCACGTCGCGGCAAACGTATCGTTACGACCAGATATCCTCTCGAGGGCCAGTGTCACGCCATGCGTGGGGTGTGCTAGAAAAAGCATTCGGCTTCGTGGGGAGTGATGGGTTCTACTTGACCGACGGAACGCAGGCGCCGGAGACAGCGCCTCAACTGAAAGGGTATTTTAATCGGCACGAGGTCGAAGACGGTTTTGTGGGTATGCTGCCGAACAAAGCCAGTCTGTGGGGAATTCGCCGCCGCCATAAGTCAACCGGCAATACGGACACTATTTATTTTGTCAATGACAGCAACGATTGGGTACGTGTCGCGCAAGTCGATGACGCGTCGCATATCCGGCAATACGATTCGTTGAAGTTTGACGGACTGCCGTTAACGGGCGTGATTGCCGACGGACAGCGCGCTCCCCGATTGATTGATTGGGTGGTCGATGACGGCGATGTGGACGAACTGACGAAGTGGGCCGGACAGAAAAATCCGCCCACTCGGGAGATTAGGTGGTCGTGGGAATCGCAGCAGCTTGACTGGAACTCGCAAGGGATCGGCAGCGAGATGAAAACCTTCAAAGAATTGGTGATTGACGGGAGAGCGGAGAACGATATAACTGTCACATTTTACATAGACGAACAGGAACCGGCCGAGAAAACAATCTCGGCGATGCGCACGGGCGGCGACAGGTTTGACTACCGCCGCGTTCGGATAGACCGGCGGGGGTTTGGACTGCGGTTCAAGATTGCCGGAACGGGTGGTGTGATGATCCGCGGGTTGAAAGTTAGAGCGTATGTGTAGTGCGTAATGCGTAATACGTATTGCGTAATAGGACGGGTCAAGGCAATGCCACCGAGAGAGCAGTTGTAGGGTGCGCACTGATCAAGCGAGTGATTAACGAGTGCAATAGAGATCCTGCACCAGCCTTTGTAGGAGCGATCTCCAGGTCGCGACTCCCCACTCCGGAGGGAGTGGAATGTTAATAGAAACGGACGACATGGATTCATGCACTCCAGCGGAGTGCTATGTGGAAAAACACAATCTGCACATAATATTAAATTGACCGATCAACCGAATACAATCGACTCAATAAATCAAGCGAACTGTAGGACCGATCTCCAGGTCGCGACTCCCCATGCGAGCTTACCACAATCAATGGGGCGGCAATGCCACTGAGAGAACAGCAGTCACTAGATGCGCTCACACGCCATGTGGACGATGAAAAACAGAATCGCACCCGCGTTCTGTCCAAGTTACCTGAGAATGCCGAGGTCGGTGACGAAGTCATAGTGAATAACCGCATTTATAAATACACCGGGAATACGTGGCTCCAAATAATGACAATGAACGAGGAGTGAGGAAAATGCCGCTCTTAGAAACTATAACCGCGATTGGAACGCTATACGGAATCGGTTCAAATATCTATGATCGATTCTCGAGTAAACATCTCCGAAAAATACAAGATGAAGTTCTCGACCAGCACCGGCAGTATAACACCGATTTGCAGCGTCGAGCACGGGGAAAGTTCACCGAGTCGGAACTGGCAGTGATTCGCACGGCGGCAGAACCCCAGATTAACGCCGTGTCGGCAAATGTGGCTGCTCGATTGGGACCGTCAAGCCCCGCGGGTATTGCATTGATAAACCAGGCGCAGCAGGCGCCGATACTTGCGGCACAGCAGGCGGCAACCGAGGCTTATGCCCCATCGGTGACGGCGTTGTCAACGGCGGTGAAAGACCGGCTTGGACAACTATCGGGCGATAAGTCGTTCGTCGGAGATTTAAAGGCAATATTGGAGGCTTATAAGACTCTGGAGAAACTGGTAGGGGCTCCCAAGAAACCTGCTAGCACTCCCGATGCCTCCAAAGACTCGGACGATCAGGCTCCTAAACAAGCGTTAAACATGTTAATCGGACAAGGCTACCAAAATAGCCTCGTATAAAATATGCTAAACAAACGGGCAGCAGAGAAGTTTCTCAAATTGATGGACGAGGCGCACGACGCCGCGCATGAACACCACAGCCGAATGCGTCACGAGCTCGCGATTTACAACAACCGCAGCGCCTACGTTGACGGCACGTCCATCGGGAACGTATCTCCGATAACGCAAGAAAGCCTGAATCCCGAGATTCAAAAGGGAATTCTGAGGCTGGTGCCTGGGTTCACGGAGCAGGCGGCGCGAATTGAACTGCTGCCGGACAGGAGCCGCCACAGCGTCGCTGATGCCGAGAGCATCGAAGATCTCAAGCAGTGGACTCAGATGTTTCAGGAGGTGGACAGGGAAGGCGAGCGGCTTGAGGATGCAGTCTACCATAACCTGATTTTCGGACATGCCATCTCGAAAGCGGTGTATGACCCGCGGTACCGCGTCGTGCGGCTGATACCGATTTCGCCGCTGGCGTTCTCCGCCGATCCGGACACGACAAGCACGGATCTGTCGAATGCGGGGTTCTTGGTGCACGAGACGACGCAGAACGAGCGCTATATCCGCTACCACTATCCCGACTATACGATTCCCGAATCAAGAACTGGCTCCACATTGGATAATGAGAACAGGCAGTTCAGGATTCGGGAACTGTGGATGCGGCGCTGGATTGCCGAGATGCAGGGCATACCGGTGAAGGACGCGGGCGACACGGAAATCTTCTACGCTACGGCGATCGATAACGATGTGGTGCGGGTTCGAACGACGCCGTACTATTACCCCGACTTCCCGTTTGCGACGTGGCGGAATTTCCCTGTCATCAAACACAGCAGCAAACAATCGCGATCGTTTTGGGGACACGGCTACGGGGCGCTGTGCTGGTCGCAACAGAAGTTTCTCGACGAGGTCTACTCCAACCTTATCCTGATGCTGCGGCGATTGTCGATAGGCCGCATGATATCGAAGCGCGGGGCATTGGATATGGAGCAGGTATTTACGGGATACGGTGTCAACATCGAAGTCGAAGAGGAGTACGACCTTGATAGGGACATCAAGCCGTTTCCAACGGAAGCAGTGCCGCCGATTCTGTACAATCTCTTGGAACATTCGATTAAAGGGATTGCGGACATGATGCCGTCTCTGAATCCGGTGTTCGCTGGACAATCGCCGTCGTCCAACGCAAGCGGTAGAATGGTGAACACGCTTCAGTGGGCGGCGTTTAACCAGATAAGCAACAATGTCCGCGAGATGAACGAATTCCGGCTTCACCGGATGCGGTTACTGATTTCGTTGACGCAGCAGTTTGCCCGCCGTCCGCTCGCACCTCATATTTGGCGGCGGGGTATCGATTTCCCTGATTCGTTCAGGGAGGAGGCGCGGTATATCGGATACCGCATGAAGATGCCCGACGCAACCTCACTGCCGAACACGCCGGCTGGCAAGCTGGAGATTGCGCAGATCATGGCGGCGTTGGGCGCGCAGATGTCGATTAGCGAGTTAATCAAGTTCGTCGGATTCGACACCGGCTACGGTTGGGATAACGACACGTTTTCGCAGCCAGTTCAACCGCCGGAGGGCGATAGTAGATCCCGCGGAAATCCGCTTAACCAGAATGTGACATCGGGTATGGATGTAGGTATGATTTGAAAAGGGATTTTACGTATTACGCAATACTCGTCATGATGCGTAATACGTAATGCGTAATAACGTAAGAAACGCAAATTGACTATGGAGGTATAACACCATGGGACCGATACAAGGACAAAACCAGCAGGACGGCGCGGAAACAAAGCGTACAATGACATTAGACGAGGTTGTCGCGGCGTTGGGACAGCAGGGGATCGAGATTGAGGGATTGCCCGACCCCCCCACGGCGTTGCCGATGGATCAGAAGATTGCGACTATCATTGAGAGCCTGGGCGGCATGCCGCAGCAGGGAGGCGACGAGATTACCGAGGAACAGCGGCTTATCCTTGAGAATCAGTATCGACAGGATTTGAAGATGAAGATTCTTGAGACGGAGAAGGAAATCCGCATGAAACACCCCGACGCCTCGGAGTCGCAACTCTGGGAAGCGGCGCATGCATTTCTGCGCGGCGATGTGATTGGCGTGTCCGACATCTTCGGAAAGATGTATCAGACGGCGGCTGAAAAGGAGAATCAGCAAGCCGCGAAAGATATGGAATTGCATGTTGAGGGCGATTCAGGCGGCGGCGATCAGACACAAGAGACGCCGGTCGGCTTGGGGGATATCTTTTCTCCGGGCGGCACGCTTGACGCGAGTTTTGCCGCCAGATCATAGCGGTTTATACCTAATGGACTCGCAGAAGAAATGCGTGCCGCAATCTCGTTAGGTCGGGCTTCTAGCCCGACCTCGCCGAGGATACCGCTTATGCAAACCTAATCCTTAGATCTTGATATGGCAGCCTTGCTATCAATCGAGTAGATGGCAAGTGTGATAGTGAATCGTGATAGCGATCTTTGTACCATTGAGTTTCATATAAGGTGAAAACAAGTGAGAGAGTAGCGATCAAAATTTTCTATCGCCTTTGAAGATTTTCCCATGCGTTATCCACTAGTCTGATTCTTTCCGGCCGGATGATTAATAGAGATGCCCAATTCCCCTCGAAAACACCTCTTCGATTACCCTCAACCAACCCGTGCGAGTTGTTATGAGGCATTCGCACTAGGGGACTTAATTGGTAGGCCGAGAAGTGAAAAGGAAAAACCTACTAGATATTGTACAATTTGGCTAGAAAAAAATTTCCTTGACATTTTAGGAAAAATTGACTAGAATAGACCATCCTTTTAACTAAATTTAAGAAAGCAAACTATTCCACTCACCTTCCGCACAATAGACTTGTGTCATCTCGAATTTTCACATACTAGATCTTGCGGTATACCTCCACAATCGAGCAAAAATCACCTAGATAGTGCCGCAAGTCCGATTGATTGACCGATTTTGCCCTTCCATCATCAGCTTCAATTTTGTCAATCATGGTGCGGGATACAGCCAACTGAGAAATTAAACTTTTAGGTGCTCGATAATGCGAAAGATAAGTTCCAATGACATTAATAGTTTCTCTTAGGATTCCAGACGGAGTTGTAATAGCTGGCGATAGTTTGTCTACACTAACTTACGAGGGTCGGTTCAAAGCTACAGGAAACATTACTTGCCCAAACTGTAATCATGAGCATGAAGTTGAGCATGACATTCCAATGCCACCTGCGCCTGCTACTACGTTCTCATATGCTCGAAAGGTTTTTCCGTTCTTAGATAAGTTTGGGATAGGGACATATGGTGCGGGACTTATTGATAATAAATCTGCCTATTTTGCATTGCGACTTCTTGAAAAAGAACTGGAACCCGAGAATATTGATAGTGTGACAGACGTTGCGCATAGAATTGAAACAAAACTCGCCGAGTTGTTTGTGAATCAGTTAAAATCAGAAGGAAAGATGCTTGAAGAGTTTCCAGATAATTGGAGACATATGGGGGTTCAAGTGTCTGGATACGATGGTATTGCCCCAAAGACCATTGAAATAAATATAGGAAAGACAACAAGCAGAGAAGTTATTGAAAACTTAGGTTGTACATGTTCAGGAGTTGGAGATCTTGTTCAATCGATTTGGAAGTTATATGAAACTAGCCCTGAGAGTCAACCACCTTATCCCGCTTTTTCTTTACAAGATGCAATTAACTATTCTGAGTTTTTAATACGAACCACAAGTTACCATCAACACTTTTCGCAGAAAATACCAACAGTTGGAGGTGATATTGATGTAGCACTAATAACCCCCTTTGACGGCTTTGAATGGATACGCCAAAAATCGTTGGATAAGAATTTGGAGGATTTAGTATGAAAGTCGTAATGGCGACCAATTCACGGATAGTTAGAATCATGCCCCCCATTGTACCGACGCCGATAAGCGAGCGTTCATCGTTTGATTCTACTGATAATATGAATATTAGTTTTAGCCTGCCGGAAATCACAGTTCCAAACGATAACAAACCTGCCGATACTGATACTGATAAACCAAATCTAAAAGAATGAGAAGATGTCAATCAACATTAGCCAGCCTTCGGGCTGGCTTTTTTTATTCCTTTTAAGCGTAGGTTAACGGCGGAGCGAAGTTATGGGTTTATACCGGAATCATTCTGGATAAGGAGGGATTAAGTGAATGAACAATGACCGATCAACTGAGTGGTTAGCGAAGGCGATAGAGTTCCCATAGAAATCTTCTGCGCACCAGCCTTTTGGTCTGACTCGCGCGATAAAATTCCTACCAGCCACCCTATGAAGTTGTAGGAGCGACCTCCCGGTCGCGATCCCCCGCTCCGCAGTGGGATCAACTGAGCGAGCACTGCCCCCGTAGAGAGCGGTTCCGGCGCCCATTCTGTCCTGGTCCCACACCCCCGCGACACCAAACCCTCCGATCACGCCGATCAATCATACCTACCTGAGAACATTATCCCGGTGCCACGCCATCGCTTCTTGGGCAGGGCGAAGTTTTACCCTATCCGGCAACTGAATAGGTTTATCTTTAAGTTCCGTCAACCTCCACTCCGTCGGACGCTTGTCGGACATCAGACCGGAAACGATGACCCTATGCTTCCCGCTCAACGAAAAGAGTCCTCTGTCGAACGCCCAATGGTGCAGTTTGCACAACGAAATCCCGTTCCGCGCATCGTCATTCTGCGACACACGAAAAGGAATGATATGAGCCGCCTCTGTTGCACTTTCGCCGTCCATGGTGACGATACGCAACTCGCATACCGCGCAAGTGTAGTCGTACAGTCGCATAATCGCTTGCCGAAAGCCTGCATCGCGCACCTTTGTGTTAACCCCGGTTCGCCGTCTTGGCTTAGAGGTTGAAAACGGGGATTCAACTTCATCTATTAGCGATTCTCTGTACGCCCCAATCTGCTGTGCCTCCGCAATGAGCTCTCCAACCTGTTCTCTGTGTTCGTGGAAATACGTGCGGATCAGCGTCTGACGAATCGTCTCTCTATCAATGGCGTCGGTTAGCAAAAGAAAAAGCTCATCGTCCAAACTCGCGTGTGAAACGACTTCGCGAAGCCGAGAAATTCCCTTAAGCGGGTTGGCAACCTGCAACGCCTTTTCGTAATCCGTGTTCGGGTGCAGATGCCAGAATTTATCACTCTTTAGGTGGAAAAATGGCAACGAGATATCAGGTTTTCGATCAGTGACCCTCGACCAATAGCGGATGAAAGCTTCTGCTAATTCAGGGCACAACTCAATTCGATTCTCCGTAACCTGCCCATCCTCAATCAGCGCGATGACCGACAACAGCAGCACCGGCTTATGAGGCGCCGGCCCATGCGCCCTGTCAATTTTCAAGCGTTTCATCTTCTCCACGTAATACTGTAGGTTTTTCCCGTTCATCGTGTTTATTGTCCTTGTTGCTTATGCCCATCCTTAAAACTTGGGACAGCTCCTGCCTTCGTCGCTGTATCTCTGCCACACTTTCGGCCTCACCGACTACAGTTGTACTCCTCCCCTAATCCTGACAATCAAATAATACATCAAGCGAGTGAATAGCGAGTACGATAGAGATCCCATAAATCACAGTTCAGACAACCCCACTCACTCCCCACTCCCCCAACGACCGCCCAATCCGCGAAATCCGCGTAATCTGTGATTCAGACGATCCTCCATCACAGCCCAACACCCGTCGCCCAATTATATACACTGCCCTCCCCAGAGATCAAACAAAATCCCCATTTTCCCCTTCCTCTCGTTTACCCCGCAACGCGGCCCGACTGCCGCACCATGAGTGAAGTCTATTCAATCGTGCCGCGTCCCGTTGACAACCCATGGCAGCCGTGCTATGTTATGGTCGCTGAAGGCAGTTCTCGTCTGTCTCGCGCCCCAACCCGTAGCAAACGGAGGCAAATATGCTCGACCCGAAAGCCCTCTGCCGGTACATAATACTCCTGTGTGCAGTCTGCGTGTTGCGTCATTTTGGCGCTTCAATCATGTACGTAAGAGCCGATGTGGGTTCCGAGGGCACGATTAGCGGCATTGATCAGAGCGTGACAATCAAGCAATTGAGCGAAGAGAACGTGAAGCTTAAGCGCGCACTTTGGGATGCAGAAGTCGAAAGTGCCAACCTCAGGACAGAGATAGATGTGCACGAGCATCGCAAGAAAGTTGATAGAGAAACCAACAATCGAGTGCTCCTGGTACTAACGATCGCAGCCGCCTTAATCCTTCTGATTCGTTTCACCGCCCCCCGATTACGGGACAATTAATCAACAATCCACGCCCCTCCTATCCCTCCAACAGAAGTACTCCCTCCGCGCCGCAAAAAACCGTCCATCCCAACCCCATTTCGTGACATCCATTAACCCGCGTAATCCTTGATTCAGACACTCCCCGTCTCCCTCCCGATCACCACGCCCCTTACCGTCTTCTCGTTTTCCCGTTTCCTCCCCCTCCTCTCAATCCCGGTCTAGCGTCCCCGATGCATCAAGATTGCGCAACAACCACGCCTGACAACACAGGTGGGTTGAAAGGTCGCATTAACCTCGTGCAGGGTTTCGTAAACGGTATGGTAATACTATTCGTTCTGATTATCGGCAGCGCGAAAACTCAATCGAAGATTTCCTCCCAATGCCGTTCGTTAGCTAACCGCTCGCGAAAATCGGAACAAAGGCAAAACTTATTGGTGCAATCACCCGCCAAGCACGATCTAACCAACAATTTTTTGACTGGATTTTGCCATCCATCTGTGAGATAATGAATTTCCGCTATCCTTTTGAGGGCCCCGTCAGATTCACTAAGTGTCCTGGTTATTCTACCTTACGATTCTTTCCGTACGCGAATTGGAATCAATCATCTGCGGAGCGTATGCTATGCACCTTAAGGAAGTCGCGAAAGCACAATACAAACCAAATCAAGCCTTTCCGATCGATGGTTTCCGTGCCAAAATACGTGACCAACTAGGTACCGTGGCGCAACGGGAACACAACTGGGACGACCGTGAATCCAAAAAGCCGAGCACGGTAGCCCTAAACAATGCCAAGCGCTTAATGGAAGAATTGTTGGACAGCGTTATCTCCGCAGGTTATTCGTGGCTTACGCCATTCATCTCAAGCGATGAGGATGGCCACATCACCGTCGCGTGGCACAAAGGGGAACATGAACTACATCTAGAAATAACCGATCACGAAGTGGAGTATGTTACGGTCTGGGGTATCAAGATCGATACCGAGATGGATGTAGGCGTACTGAGCAGGGACAAATGCATTCCTCTTTGGAAGTGGTTACTTGATGGATAATAACAACCTCGTACAGGACGATGAGGAACTCTATAGAAACGTAAGAGGCGGCCAGGACAGTATTGAGTATTCCTACGACGATGAAGGGAGACTTAGAATTCAACCTGAAGCTTTTCGTGACAGATACAAAAAACCGTCCGTGGATCGCGCAAGCTTAGTAGAATACATTCCTTCCGCCGTACTGTTAAATCCAACTAATGGTATTGTTAGCCTCATGGCACGTGATGTCCGTGCAATAGCAGATGTAGTGACGACCACAAGAGACAAGACTATTAATCACGTCGTGGATGTCGTCCATGACCCCACCCCGGAAAGGCAATCTCATGCAATCATCAATGTGAATCCTGAGTTCTTCGACTCAGAGTCCAAGCAGAAAAAGGTATTCAAATTTTTGCAGAAAGCCCTCGCGCGGCTTGCCACAATCAACGGATGGACACTTAGACCCGGCGAAGACTAGCGCAATCCTGAAATCTCGCGTGAACGCAGTTCTCCCTCCCCCTAAACCTCCAAAAACCAACCCCGCCTATTCACCTATACACCTTCTATAGTGTATAAAAACAAGCTAGACGCACACGCCTACTCAGTGTGCCGCACCAAGCCAAGCCCGCTGGCGGAAGCCGTTTCGCCCCCTCATCCTTCCCACCTCACCGCTGCCTGCCGGAATGTTCGGTCCCATTTTTAAAGATTGAAAATTCCGCCCCACCATGTTACACTTTCCCACGATTGCTCCTCATCGGCACTCGTTTGATGGAGCAAATGAATAATGAGCGCGACAAAAAATCCTTCAAACGAGCGGGCAGCGTTCAACCGAGCGACTATCACCTGAGTAAATAACGAAGGCGATAGTATATCCTGATAGAGATCTTAGCGCGATGGAGCAGATTTTGACTCAGCATCTAGCATGCCTCCGGGATCAGTGTTAACCAAAAAAACTCCCCGTCAGAACAAGGCCTAAATTTATCAAAAAGAGAAGTAAGCGGTCTTCTCGCCAAGTGTATATGACATCGTTTCAAAGTAGTAGGCACACGCCGTGTGCCGTAAACCGTACGGCCCCACCCAACTTTAGGTAGGAGCGATCTCCGAATCGCGAGTTCAATTCACGTCATCTGCTATTTATGCACTATCATTTTGGAGAAACAGTATTACTACCGGGGCTAGTGCTATGTCTATAAGATTGGGGAATATTGATTTGGAGGAAATATGATGGTAAAGTCGAAACACGTTCTCTGCGGTGTTAAGATTCTACTATGTGTCCTAGTCGCTAGACATTCCGTAGCAATGACTGGAGAAGCATCTGTCCCTCTTCACTTGATAGTCGATTCAAGTGAGTTGGTTATAATCGGCACCGTGGACAATATTGGCTTACTCACTCGTACAGAGTTTCTGGAAGACAGTCTCAACCGTCCGTCTATTCGCATGATGGGTCGCGAAGGCGCAATCTATCGAATAAAGGTCCAAGACATTCTCCTCGACAGAAGGAAAGCAAAGCAGAAGTTGTCACACGTAGTTGTTTATGCTCCGAATGTTTTGACGGGCGTGAGGGAAGATGAAGAAAAGCTAGTTTTCTTAAAACAACCGCATATAGATGCGGGGATTGTCCAGCGGCATAAATTGAGGTCAAACGATACTTACGAATTCGCCTTTTTTCGTGTGCCGTTAAAAACTCTTCAACTCAATAGTAAGCATATATCCTCAAAATGCCCCAAGCTTATAAAGCTTCTTGACAAAAATCGTAAGTATGCGGAAGCAACGAAGGTTTTTTGCGATGTCATGAAGATTCAATCCGATGGGCGACTACAATTGTTGAAGAGTTTACTGGACAATCCCTTGTTAAGAGAGAGTGCATTGGCGGAGATTGAACGAATTGAAGATCCCATAGCGTATGAATGGAATTACAAGACTTGGAGAGGTGTGTTTGAGTGTTTAGACTAATACCATTGCGCTTGAATAATAGTGCATATGATGTCTCAGTTATATCGTCCATTTTCTCTGTAGGCGAGGATCAACCGAGCGAATAGCGAACGATCAACTGAGTGGTTAGCGAAGGCGATAGTAAATCTTGATAGAGATCCCATTCAGACAATCTCCTCTCCTATTGTCCACTGCTTTATCCTTCCCCTGCCTTTCCCATTCTTTCGTCTTCCCGTTTTTTTCACTCCCAGTGTCCTTCAATGTTAAAGAAAATTTTTGACGATTGAAAAACCCGCCCCAACATGTTAAAATTACCTCGGCTGCCCCCGTTGGCACTCGTCCCCTTTGCAGCCGCACATAAAAGGACACGAACTGCGTTAAACCGAAATCGCAACCTCGACAAGCCCGTTAGTGGAAGTCATTTGATGACAATCAAAACGACACCGCTGGCGGGCTTTTTTTATTCTCTGCCAAACACCGCGCGTCCGTTAAGCGCTTGTCACGAATCACCCGCCGCCGAGTTTATGGAGTTCTCATGTGTCACAGGAAAGAGTGGAATGGAAAAAGCATCTGCTAGGGAAGGCAAAGCGTGAGATGATTGCGAGGAAACTCGCGATACTCGACTCACCCGCCCCGGTCATCCGCGAAATCTATGAGGAATGTCCCGCATGCCAACATCAGGACAAGGACAAGACGCCCCAGCAGAATTATTGTGAGGATTATAAGGAGATAGAAGAGGCGATTCAGTCATTCAATCCGCACAGCCCTCACTTTGAAAACGAAAACTACGGCGCGATAGCGCACCGTGCGAGGCAGGACGAGTTGGAACGCGCAACGGGTTTGCTCATCCCCGCCCATGTGGAGGCGATGAAAGGGCTGATTGCCGACATCAAGGCGATGAACGCCGCGAGCGACAACACACATCAAAGCCAGATGCGGGCGCGCGTGCAATCGTTGGAAGCGCAAAACAAGGCGGTCGCGCACGGAGAGAAGTTGCAAAAGTTATTGAATGACGAAGATAGTGCCATCGAAGACGCTCATCCAGACGATGTCAACGCTGCCGCGATTACGTATATCGCAGCATGTTGTGAGGCAGATGGGCGAGAATCCGGAGATGGCGAGAAGTCTTAGAGCGCACGCCGGATACCTGTTTCCAGAACTATTCATCTGGTTCTATATCAGAGACATCAGCTACCGTATCCTCGAATTTCAAGACTTTCATATTCAGATACTTAACGCGATAAAGCCCGGCGATTACGGGAAACAGATCAACGTCCAAGCGCCGCGCGGCACGGGAAAGACAACGATTGTCAACCGGCTAATCCCCATCTGGCGCATCTGCTACAAGGACTTCGATCTGGCAATGGACAGACCGCCGGAAGAGTTCATCCTCATCGTCGGCCGTAACGAGCGCATGGCGCGCCAACGCATAACCGAAATTCGCCAAGTCCTCGAACGCAACCCTCTTATCCGCCAAGATTTCGGGGACCTGGTCGGCGATCCGTGGTCAAAGACCGAGACCGATACCGGCAACGGTGTGGGGCTCAGACCCCTCGGGCGCGGCGCGTCGCCTCGGGGCGCGCTGCTCGGCGATGTGCGTCCTACGTTGAAACTTTGCGACGACATCGAAGATCCGAAGCGCTGCCTGAATCCGGAGCTTCGCGAAGAAGATAGGGACTGGTTCATGACCGATTTTATGTACGCCGGCGACCTGGGAAGCAAGCACTCCAACACGATGATAGTCGATACGGTGAAACACCCCGAATCGCTGTCCGAACACCTCCGCACCGTGCCCGGTTGGGAGACGCTGCGGTACGAAGCCGTGCGTGATCCCAAAGACGTTTATCACCCGTCCGCCGAGTATCTGTGGAAAGAGTGGGAGCGGTTCTATAGCGACACGACGCTCGACGACCTGGATCGCGAGAGTAATGCGGATGCGTTCTTTAATGAACACGAAAAGGAGATGACGGCGGGCGTGTCCATGCTGTGGGAGAAGGAGTTGCCGTATCTCCGAGTGCGGAAAGAGGTCGTGGAACGCGGCTATCACAGCGTCATGCGCGAACTTCAGAACGATGCGCGCGATCCGTCAATGGCGCTGTTCAACATGGACGAAGCGATGACGTTCTCCGTCACGGACGAAGGGTTTCGCCGCGGCGACGGGCGTGTCGTGCCGTGGCACGATATCGGGGGATTCACGACATATCTCGACACCATGGGCGGACGCGACGCGGTTGCGAACAGCTACGCCTGCGCCGTGGTTGTCGTGTGGGAGCCGCTGCTCGGCGGGGGTAGCATGAACCCGGATTCGCTTTCCGGCGTGAACGGATATGTGATGCTGGCGTGGCTGGAACGTGCCCCCCTGACAGTGCAGATGGAGAACGCCATCCTGCTGTCGCAGCGCGCGGAGGCGATGTTGGCGCCCGCGGTCCCGAAGACCAACTTTGTGTGCGAGCAGCGTCCGGACAAGGACGGAACGATAAAGATGTCAACCGACCATGCGTTTCGCGTGATGAAAGAACGTCATCGATTTCAGGGGGCGGTTACCTATCACGAGCAGCACCAGAACAAGGAAGACCGGATTGAAACGCTCGAACCCGCGATAGCGAACGGCTGGTTGGCGTTCAACGAGCGGGAGCTGCCGCCGGAGTTCTGGAAGCAGTTCAGACAGTTCCCGTCGGCGGACCATAACGACGCGCCGGACGCGGTGCAGGGCGCGTGCCGCTCCCGCATCATGACGACGGCGCAGCAGAGGATTGATCGCGCGGCAACGCGCAAGCAGAGAAAGAATGTAGTGAGAGTGTGAAAAAAGCTATGGAGAGGTAAGGAGTGGCGATGTGCTTGGAGGTCGTCAATAGCCTAGGCTTGCCATTTTTCGTGAATCTCGTGGTCGCTAACATGGTGGGTTAGTTTCTGATCAAGGCTATCGACTTTTGTCGCTAGGGTATCATGCTCCCCGCTGAGTTGGATTCGCACGTCGTCCATGCGGGTATTCATGTCGTCGAATCTGGTGTTCATATCGTCGAATCGGGCGTTCATATCGCCCATGCGGGCGTTGAGGTTGGATTGCATATCACTCAACCGCGCGTCGATGTTGGACTGTATGTCGCCCATGCGCGCGTTGAGGTTGGACTGCATGTCGCCCATGCGCATAAGCAAGTCGGATCGCATCTCATCCGTGCGGGTGTTCATATCGTCTATACGATTGTTGAGGTCGCCCATGCGCGCGTTGATGTCGAATCGCATATCGTCCATGCGTTTACCGAGTGTGGTTGCCATGTAGTTGCCGATTAGGAATATGCCACCTAGGTATAAGATGACTAGACCTGCGATTTGGGCTGTGCCGCTGAGGTTCATAGCGTTTTCCTTTGCAAGAGGAGGATTCGCTTTGTCGCTTTTCGCCAGCGACGGTGGCATTATAGCAGATTCAGCGATTGGAGTCAAGAACAAACTATGCGGAGCAAATCGGCTGCTAGCGATCAACTGAGTGAACAGCGAGGACGATAGAGATCTTCTGACAAGACGGAAGAGATCCTATAGAAGATCCTGATAGTAAGTCCCGCTCGATAGAGACCCTATTACGCATTACGGAGGTTTTCATTATGCCAAACATAGAACGCAGTGGTGCACAACCAACATCCTACCAACCGCCCATTGGCGCGCAGATTGGGATAGACGCCGCACGGCGCTTAGCCGCCGGCATCCGCGCGTACCTCGAAGCAAAAGTGACGGTGCATCAAGCGGAGACGGAGCGGGAGAAGCAGTTGGCGGGGGAGTTGCTTGAGGAGAAGCGCGTGCGTCTGCAAGAGATTCAGGATCAGTGGACGGAAGAAGCGTCTGCGCAAGAACGGGAAACGCTAGAACACGAGTTAAAGCAGGAAAGCGAAACGAAGAAGGCGGATTTGGAGGTTCTCAGAGATCTGCTGGATAGAGCGGAAAAGACGGGGAATACGGAGAAAGCGGATAGCTTTGAAAAGGCAATCTTGAAGCGAATCGGGATTGAGTTGGAGACGCCGTCGGAGACAAAAACGGAGGTTGACGAGGCGAAACGGGAACGGAAGACGGATGAGTGGACGAATCTGTATGATCGAGGGTTGCTCGGGGACACACCGGAGGAAAACAAAGGACGTTATGAGTCGGGACTCCGAGAGATAGACGGATTACCCGAGGATTCTGCGCCAGATGCCGAATCGATTGAAATCGACAAGCTCTTGGAGTTTGCGAGTGACGTAGAGGAGGCGGTGAAATCCGGGATTATCGGAGACGAGGCGGGAGTGAAGATGATTGAAGGTAAAAGGGGGAGAATGACGGGTGATGCCGCTGGCGGCAAGGATGAGGACGATGCCGATCCGTCAATTTTTGAGGGCATTGATTTGACATCAGCGGAGATTGACCGGATTACCGTTCTGGGCGAGAAAATGTTTGGTTCAGCCGACGGATGGAACGAAACGGCTGCGGATACGCTCCAGAAAATTGCGGAAGGCGTAGCCAAACTACCGTCCGGCTCGGATAGGTTCGATAAATTCAGAGATTCGATTGAGGCGGGAGAAGAATCGGAAGCCTTTGAGGAGTTTCGGGAACTGTTTGAGAAGGGAACGGCGACGGCGTCGGATGATGTGAAGGCTGGTTTTCGTTTCGTGATTGGCGAGGCGGCTGACCGAGGGGACAGGCAGCGGGTTGCCGAACTGTTGCTGATTGCCGCACGGGGCGCCGCAGACGGGGATGAAGAGGGTCGCGTTTCAAGCAGGCAGTCACTACTTTCGGCGGGGCACCTCCTCAAGGATTCGCTTGCCAAGTTGGAGGAACTGGATATTGAGGTCGCAGCGTTTCGCGGTGCGGATGAACTGGAGCAGCAACTTCAAAACCATGCGGAACACCTCGAACTGGTCGGAACTCAAACGCTGGCGGACTTGACACAAGCGGCGCGGGCGCTTGAAGCGATCGGCGCAGCGGCGAGTGACGAAGAGGTTATGCAACTCTCGAAAACCCTCTCCGAGATTCTCGAAAGCGGGGAATCGACCTCGGCGCGGTTGGATGAACCCATTGACGCCATCGAAAAGGTTGCGATCGATGCCTATGCGCCGGTCTACGGGAACGCTTTGGTCGAGGCGTTTGATAGAGAGGTGCTCCGGAAGGCGCTAATTACAACGAGTTCGGGCATTGCAGCGGATCAAACGACTGAATAGATCAAGCTATATGTAGGGTGCGCACTGCGCACCAGCCTTTATATGCAGTTGTAGGATTAAGCGAATGAATAAGGCATAGGATGGACTTACAAGACTTTCTATCGCCTTCCTTGTCCAGTCAGTTGATCGTTCGTTATTCACTCACTTGATCGATAGAAATCCTAGCCGGGCCCATGTTGTTCCAAAGGTATACGCATCGCTCGCTTGACCGAATCCTTCCAATCTTCCACCTTTCTATCCACCCCACCCTCCTCCAGCCACTGTTCACTGATCGCTAGCCACTGCTTTTATCTGTCCCCAAGTGGTGACCAATTTGTCCTGTGGGGAAACCGACGTAGCCGACGGTAATAAGCCATTGTACCAGTATCCACAGCAATCCTCCGCCGGGTGATTTGAAAGATTAAAGGGATTGGAGCCGTCCTCATTCATGATGTAAACCTCCTCATTGCCGTCGCGGTTAGTTTGGAATACAATTTCCGACCCGTCCTGGGACCACGAAGGTGATTGGTGTCGTCCCGGCGCATGGTGCTTCGTAAGATTGACCAGATTCGTTCCATCGACATCCGCAACGAAAATGTCGGACTCTGCTGCGAAGACGATCTTTGTTCCATCAGGCGACCAATCCTGGGAAAGCGAGATATAAGTCATTAACGCACCTGTAAGCTTGACCAAATCGGTCCCATCCACGTTCACTACAACGATTTGAAAATCATTATTCATGTGAACGTTGTTTAAAGCGACCTTCAATCCATCAGGCGACCATGAAAGAAATCGGGTGTGTATGGCAAGATTGGTCACCTCACGGCGCCCCGACCCATCCGCGTTCATGATCATCGCCGTGTTTGGGATGCCGTCGAGCGTAAAGCCAATCATAGTCCCATCCGGCGACCAGTGCGGCCAAAGTCCCCGCCCCAAATCGCGCAGATTCGTACCGTCCGCATCATTCAAGTAGATTCTCGCACCCGCTCCTTCGCCCTTTATCGGAGGCCACCCATACCAAAGCACCTGCGTCCCATCCGGAGACCAACGGGGCCTGTTGTTGCTCACAGTGTTATGGCTAAGTTTCACGCGATTAGTGCCGTCAATATCCATCACATATATATCCGACTCGCGTCCGCTGCCAGAATCAAATACAATCTTCGTCTTATCCGGAGACTGCGATTCGGTCGGTCGTACGCCGAGAGACTCCGAGAGATTGATAAGGTTCGAACCGTCAGCATGCACGATAAACCGGCTGTTCCTATTGCCTTCCCGCTTGGACAGAAAGGCAATCCAGGGATCGGCTGAAACCGAAATCGCGACTGCCAGTAAAACCAATATTAAAACTACTCTCGTATATTTCATTGCACCCTTTCCTTTCCAGCCAGACAACCGATTTACCCCTAACGATTTAAGGCTACCCGGCTCAAGCGGCACGAGGGGAATCCCGCCACATCTCCCATGGAACGACATTGTATCACGGCACCTGTCGAAAGTCCACAACGGCTGAACCGCGCCTTGCCGCCAGTTGTCACCGTGAGTAGATACGCCCTCGGAGTGCATCACTCGCGTTTTCCGTTCCCATCCCTTCTCGCCCGTGCTATAATGACGATGAACAAGCAAGACCATTGACAACACCATCATCTGCGCGCCGCTCGTGTGCGGAGACCCGTCAGTGAAATTAGACCGGCGGTGAAGTTCACATAATAACATAGGAAATGACACTAAAGCCGCTATGGCAGCGAAAAGGATGGGAAACTGAAATTTGCCGACGGATCTGGCGCAGCACATTCAAGAAACCCCTTTGGTCGACACGCACGAACACTTGGAGCGAGAACCCGAGTGGGTGAAAAACGGTCCCGACATTTTACAAGATCTGTTCGGCAACTACGTGAGCACAGACCTCGTCACGGCGGGTGCGTCGCCGCGGGGGCTGACCCGGCTGATGGACGGAAACGACCCCGACATCGCCGGTCGATTTGAAGGTATACGGGGAGCGTGGGAAGCGGCACAGTTTACCGGATACGGCGAAGCGGTCCGACTCGCCGCAAAACACGCCTACGACATTGATGAACTGACCGGAACAGCCCTCGAATTTGCGGGGCATAAAAACCGCGTCCTGCGAGAGCCGGGCGAACGTTATCGGTTGCTGCACGACGTAGCCAACCTTGACCACACGCAGACCGATGACAAGATTTGGGAGTGTGCGCCCGATGAATCCGGGCTTGACTTCTTTCTTTACGACCTCTCCTGGCGGAGCTTTTGCGACGGCGAGATCGATCCCGATCAGATTGAGGCGGATACCGGGGTCGTGGTGACCGATCTCGGCTCGCTCAAACGCGGCATGGAAGCCATCTTCGCCAAGCATGCGCCGACCGCTATCGCCGTAAAATCTCAGCACGCCTACACCCGAACGCTCGATTGGATTGAGCGCACCGATGCGGAAGCGTCAACCGCACTCGCAGCCGCGTTGCGCGGAGAGGATATTGACCTCCAAACTCGATTGTGCCTCGGCGATTGGTGCTGGGCGCGCGGAGTGGAGTTGATAATCGAGCACAACCTGCCGTTCAAGATTCATACCGGCTACTACACCGGAAACGAACTCATGCCCGTGAGCCGGATTCCCGCCGGGAACATGTGCGCGCTCTTTGCTCGTTATCCGCACGCCAAATTCGTCCTGATGCACATTGCTTATCCATACAACGACGAACTGGTCGCCCTCGCAAAGCACTATCGCAACATCTGGGTGGACCTGTGTTGGGCGTGGAGCATCGACCCCTACAGTTCCCGCGACTTTTTGCGCCGCTTTATCCACGCCGTGCCGATTAACAAGATTTTCGCATTCGGCGGCGACACCCAATGGCCCACCAGCGCGATGGCTTACGCTACCCAAGCGCGGACGGAAATTACCCGCGCCCTCGAATCGGAGATCGCGGACGGCTATATGACGGAGAAGGGTGCCATGGCTATCGCCGAACGCATCATGCGTGGCAACCAGTTCGACTGCTTCGATGTTTCCGGCACCCGAGCAAACATCCACGCCGCTGCTTGATAGCCGTTATGCAAATTGTAGGGTGGGCACTGCCCACCAGCCTTTTTAATTGATAGACACCATCTTGCCCCGACGTGTCCGTAGGGGCGAGGTTACCTCGCCCGTTCCGTGAAGGCGCATGTAAGTAGCTCGATTTATCATAACCGGAAATGGTCGTCGCCTCAGGAATAGGGTGGTGCTTCTCACTAGGACTGGAGGTCTGCGCCGAAGAGTACATGTAGGGTGGGATCAAGCGAATGGATAATGAGCGCGATAGCTAATCTTCTGCCCACCATTCCTTATCCCCAATTTGCCGGATGCAACAACCAACAATCACACATAGGAGACCAACACATGCCAACCGATCTGGCGCATCACATTCAAGAAACCCCCTTGGTCGATACACACGAACACTTGGATCGAGAACCCTCGTGGGTGGACGACGGCCCCGACATTCTGGGTGACCTGTTCGGGAATTACGTCGTCGCGGATCTCATCACCGCGGGCGCGTCGCTGCAGGCGGTGACCCGCCTGAAGGACGGAAACGACCCGGACATCGCCGGTCGATTTGAAGGTATCCGGGGGGCATGGGAAGCGACACAGTTCACCGGCTACGGCGAAGCGGTCCGACTCATCGCAAACCACGCCTACGACATCGACGAACTGTCCGGGAGGTCCATCGAAATGGCGCAGCACAAAAACCGCGTCCTCCGGGAACCGGGCGAACGCTATCGGCTGCTGCACGATGTCGCCAACCTTGACCACACGCAGACCGATGACGGGCAGTGGGAGTGTGCGCCGGACGAATCGGGGTTGGACTTCTTTCTTTACGACCTTTCGTGGCGGGCGTTCTGCAACGGCGACATCAATCCCGAGCAGATTGAGGCGGAAACCGGCGTCATCGTCACCGACCTCGGCTCGCTCAAGCGCGGTATGGAAGCCATCTTCGCGAAGCATGCTCCGACCGCTATTGCCGTAAAAGCTCAGCACGCCTACAGCCGGACCCTCGATTGGACCGAGCGCACCGACGCGGAAGCGGCTATCGCGCTCGCAACCGCATTGCGCGGAGAGGAGATGGACCTCCAAACCCAACTCTGCCTCGGAGATTGGTGCTGGGCGCGGGGCGTCGAACTGACAATCGAGCACAACCTCCCGTTCAAAATCCACACCGGCTACTACGCCGGAAACGACCGTATGCCCGTGAGCAGAATTCCCGCAGGGAACATGTGCGAACTCTTCGCCCGCTATCCGGACGCCAAATTCGTCCTGATGCACATCGCCTATCCGTACAACGACGAGCTAGTTGCTCTCGCTAAGCACTACCGAAACATCTGGGTGGACATGTGTTGGGCGTGGAGCATCGACCCCTACAGCTCCCGCGACTTTTTGCGCCGCTTTATCCATGCCGTTCCGATTAACAAGATTTTCGCATTCGGCGGCGACACCCACTTCCCCACCGGCGCCATGGCATACGCCATCCAAGCGCGGACGGAAATCACGCGGGCGCTCGAATCGGAGATTGCGGACGGCTACATGACCGAAAAGCGAGCCATGGCTATCGCCGAACGCATCATGCGCGACAATCAGTTCGACTGTTTCGATATCGACGGCACCCGATCAAACATCAAAGCCGCCGCTTGATAGTTGTAGGGTGGGCACTGCCCACCAGCCTTCATAGCTCCACCAGGGCGACAGTGTAGGTACCTGTAGGAGCGACCTCCCGGTCGCGACTCTCCGCTCCGCCGGAGATCAACCGACTGAAAAGGGAGCGATTACAGCAAAGTCTTGACGTTAATCCTATAGAAGTCCCTTTCGCCATGCTGTAGGAGGGGCATCTTGCCCCGAGCCCTTGAGGGGTAACCATAAGGTGGGATTAAGCGACCGAATAAGGCAGGGTTGATCAATAGTGCGTAAGTCAGGTGAGACGCGTAACGGATGGGAGACCCAACCCCTACGGCTGTCTGACCACGTTTCGTTTTGACGTAGGGGCGAGGATCAACCGAGTGGACAACGAGGGCGATAGTATTTTTTTCCCGCCCGTTCCGAGAAGGTGCAATGCACAAGGAAAAGTCGTGGAGGCGGGGATCAGCCTCAGCCATCCTGCCGGGGGCACACGTTAGGGTGGGATCGAGACGAACATCTACTTGAGAAGAGGGGTGTTGCTCAAGAGCAACGCGGAGGTGGAGGGTGCGACACCCAATGGCAGCGAGGGCTACTGGACATCGCTTAAAAACTGCTACTTGTGAGCAGCATAATTTAGGGTATGCTTTTGTAACTCATTTTTGACCTGCTTGACCTCATCACGGTAGATAGTCATGGCAGTAGTGATTGTAGTTTCGAGGTTTCTGAAGTCTTTTTTCGTGGTCATTTTTGACTCTAGCGTGGTCATTTTTGACTCTAGTTTAGTTTCAAGATTTCTAAGGTCCTCTTTCGTAGCCATTCTCGACTCTAATCTGCTTACCTTTGCTTCTAGCTTATCAAAGTCAGACTTTGTGGGAACATTCAGCCAAAGAAATCCGGTGGCAGTTAGAATACTTACAACCACGGGCCACGTATCTTTTAGAGCTTTCATTGTCGGCCACCCCTAGAGAATGTAATCAACGTAATCTATATCACGTCTTAATATGATACTCGGAACCCATTGTGAAAAGCAACCAAGTTCTTGCTGCGAAAATAGCGAAATGGAATCAAGGGAATTCGAACAAGCGCAAAGGAATCAACAGAGTAAATAACAACGACGATGGTAAATCCCGTGCGATAGAATTCCAATATAGATTTCCCAACCGAACGGATAGCGATCAGGATTGTCTATTACTCTAGGAACTCTATCGCGCTCCTTGTTCAGTCCGCTGATTCTTACTTCCCACTAGCCACTGGCAACTGACCACTGCTTTTAGTTGTTTTCGGCGCCGTCGTTGATCCAATCCGTGATGAGTTGAACCTGAGCGTCATCCAGTGGCGGTCCACCCGGCGGCATATTCCCCGTGACTATTTGGTTGACGATTTCGCTTCCAGCCGCATTGCCTGCAACGACGATAGCACCGCGTTGCCCGCCCTGCAGCACCGACTCAAAGCTGCGAAGATCAATCCCGCGCGGTCCCCCCGCTACATGACACCCTGAAAGCGCGCACCGCTGCGTGAGTATAGGCAACACTTCGCTTTGAAACGAGACCCCGCTGCCCGTATCGCCATCGACGACCCCGCCCGTGTCATCATCACTTGTGCCGCAACCGCACACCCACAGCGCGAACCCCATGAGTAAGAACGCCATTCCAATTCTAATTCCAATCATGCAATTATCTCCCTGTGTAGTTGACCATGTGCTGAAATCGTAATAGTCAGTGTAGCTAGCGTTTCCAAATGTGAAACGTGCTTCAGTTTAGCTCCCATTTCTTGTGGTATTCGTAAGTCCAATCCGCAACCCGATACCCACAGTTGCCGTAAAATAACAAGGCGTGGTAGTTCTCCCAATTCGCGCTAATCGCGGCGTGGCGGTAACCAACGCTATGCATCTCTTGGATCGAGCGTTGGAGCAAGTGCCGCCC
Organism: Candidatus Poribacteria bacterium; assembly: GCA_022827055.1. Lineage (GTDB taxonomy): Bacteria > Poribacteria > WGA-4E > WGA-4E > JAJDTR01 > JAJDTR01. The sequence goes on from JAJDTR010000062.1 coordinate 134,095, forward strand.
GATGCCCTGCTCTCGAAATGCATCCTCAATATTAAGCCAACTAGTCTCAATCCAAAATTGTGCGTCGGGGTGGCTTGAGAACTCTCCGGCAGAGACAGATTGGCAAACCCCAATCTGTTCACCATCTAGATAGGCAACCACATCGCAATTGGGACGCGCCCCCCGTCCCTCCTTCCAGTGAACAGAGAGTGTGACCGGCACAGTCAACGGCGTCGGTGTAACCGAATAATCTTGCCACTCGAAACAAACCCAACCGTCGGAACGCTGGTAACCGTTTAACCCAAGAAGCGCATGCACGTGGTCGAGTGCATCTGATAAACAGGCATATTCATGATGATAAAACGGATAAACGCAGTCCACCGAAAATGCGTCTATTTGGGCAAGATTACGCGCCTTCAAATACGCCTCCGCCGCCTCGAGCACAGCCTGTCCGGCGCGCCGCTCTCCACGTTCGAAGCCCAAAAATCCAATAACGCCTATGTCCACCTCCCAGTTGTTGCCAGTTTGACCGATGCCGGCGTGAGAAAAACCCAACACTGTACCCCGTTTCATTGCGACAAATGCGGCCTCGGAATCGAGAGTTTCACTGTCCTTCACGCTGTGGGTAACCCCGCGCATCGCATGGGCAAACTCTTTCTCGTCCGCCGGATAGCAATGCGGGACATCCGCGGTCAGACGATTATAGAACGCCGTCAAGGGGGACAGCATGTCGGGCGTGTACGGGAGGATTTCCATCTTGTAGGGGCGCTAAAGAACTTGCGGATCTCGTTATATGTACCCAATAACCCACCGAAGGCGCGAAAACGGATTGAAATCAAGGGAATTAATCCCACAAGTGCGCGCTGAAATAGCGTTCCCCGAGATCGTTGAACACCGTCACGATGGTTCCCTTCCCGATCCGCTTGGCGACCTCGTAAGCACCCTGCAGATAGCCCCCCGAGGATTGGCCGACGAACCACCCGCGTTTTGCCAAGCGGCTGCATATATCGTGCGCCTGATAGATATTGACGGGGATCTTGCAATCGATAATGCTCTCGTCAAGGATGTCCGGCACGATGTCCCCCGGATTTCCGAGCGGCTTGAGACCTTCGATTCCCGGGAACTCGTCCGGCGTGATGCAGCAGATTTGAATGTCGGGATTGTATTCCTTGAGCCGCCGTCCAGTGCCCGTCACCGTCCCGCCCGTCCCCACGCCCCCGACGAAATGGGTGAGTTCGCCGCGGCTCTGTTCCAAAATCTCGACGGCTGTCGTGTCGTAATGGGCGCGCCAGTTGTTCTCGTTCTTGTACTGGTCTGCGAAAAAGTATTTGTCGGGCGATGCCTCATAGCGGCGGTGAACCTCGCGCAGCGCTTCGTCGTATCCGAGAATGGCGTCCGTGTACACGATCTCCGCACCGTGCGCCGTAATGCGTTTCTTCCGTTCCTCGCTCGCGTTATCGGGGATGACCAGTTCCACGCGGTACCCCAACACCGCGCCAATCATGGCATAAGCGATTCCGGCGTTGCCCGAGCTTGAGTCCAGTATAATTTTATCCCGATTTAGCTCCCCGGACCGGATAGCCTCTATCAACATCCGGAGGACGGAACGGTCTTTGATCGACCCGCCCGGGTTGTACATCTCCGCTTTTGCGTAGATTTCCACCTCCGGAAATTCGTCGGAAAAGACGTTTATCTTGACCAGAGGTGTGTCTCCAATCTGCTGGAGAATGGGGTAAGTCGAAAGATCCACGGCGAGCGTGGCTTGGCTACTCATTATTCGGTGTGTTGTCCATTCCTGACGAAAGTGTAGTAGGCATACGTCGTATCCCTTTGCCGTTAATCCAAGTCTCAATTTGAAACAACAGGCTCAAAAAACCATCTCTAATCGTTGTTCCAGCAATTCGGCAATGTGGTCTCTTGCGGCTCTGCCCGTAAGTTCCCCGCGGAGAATATCGGCGACCTCAAACTCGGCTATGCGCAGCGTCGGACGAAGCCCGCGCAGCGGCGGAAGCCAATCTCTAAAGGTGTCGAAGAACGCCCGTTGCGCGGCGCGCCCGTTGACGAAAGGAAAATCAGCCGTTTTGCGCCTAAATCGATCGGTTCCCTTCCGGAGCGCCGGCTCATGATGTTCCTCGCAGAACCGCAGGTATTGCCCCCGATCAAACGCCAGTTGAGCATTCTCGGGATAAAGCTTCAAGCTCCTTCGCCGAGCGGCGGTGAAATGCTGCAACTCGTCGAACTCGAAGATGAAATGATAAGGCTCCGGGAAATAGGCGTCTGGAGTCAAGTAGCCGTCAGCCTTTCCGAACAGTCCGTCCCTGTCGCCCCCCAGTTCCTCAAAGAGATGAAGTATTCTTGGGTAATCATCTCCAAAATGCTCGGCCGTCGGCTTGTTTTTCAGCCAATCAAATTGCGCATGGCGATCGGCGGGGACACCCAACACTTCGGCAACCAGCGCGATGATACCGACTTCAAGCCGCATGGGAAACTAGGTTGAGGTAAGGCTACCCCCGATGATGAATAGGATACTAAATTATCTAATCGCCTCGCTTGTTATATGCCGCGGTTTGCTTCAACACGGCGGTCAACGCGCGTCCTTGCTATTGGTCAAAAGCATACCACAAATGCAATCGTGTTTCAAATGGAAATAGATTAAGGCCCTAGGTCAGGTTGAGCATCGGTGCATCGAAAATCAGACGCGGAAGGGAGGCATTCAAGATTCTATTTCGCTCAAATCCCCAAAAATAGAAGCGTGCACGGGGAGGATTTTCAAAATGCCGAACTCATTTGGGCTCTCGTTATTCATTTGCTTAATCGTTCAACCCAGCCTACATCTCTGCCCGCGGACGCATCGCCAAAGCACTTGCAACAGGATCGGATGTGTGCTATAAACCTCAATGCGAATCCACGGCGATACTCGGTACATGGTGCGTGGTTTGAAGTTGCTCAACGGCATCACTTCTGCTAAAATGTTCTCAAATAACCGTCACGGTTTACAAGACAAAGGAATTGTCCAACAATCAAAGGAGCTCTCATGACACGGCAAACTACAGTAATCCTAAGGGTACTCATTTTGTTGCTCCTTGTCACGGCGAGCGCGTGTGAGAAGGGCAGCGAACTCCCGGCAAGCGCCATCGTGGCTGGGAAGTATATCATTCTTGATACGCGGACGGATCAGGGCGATTCGGCAACAGCGAAGAAGAACGCCGAGAACACGCTGAAGAAATATCCCGATATCAACGCGATGGTCGGGCTTTGGGCGTACAATACCCCTCAATGCCTCGAAGCGGTGAAGGATGCCCGCATGGAGGGGAAGGTCAAATTAATCTCGTTCGACGAAGATGCATCGACGTTGCAGGGGATCAAGGACGGCCATGTGCACGGCACCGTCGTTCAGCAGCCTTACGAGTTCGGTTACCAGTCGATGAAATACCTCAACGCGCTGGCGGAGGGCGACACGTCGGTGATTCCGCCGAACAAAACGCTGGACATCCCGACCAAGGTGATTAAGAGGGACAACGTCGACGAATTCTGGGCGAACCTCAAGGAACTCAGTGCGCTGGGCGAAACCGCGAAAGCCGCCGAAAAGCCGGAGGGCGGGCACCATTTCGCCTTCGTGGTGAATGTCCCCAACGAGTTCTGGAATTATGCCAGAGCCGGCTGTTACAAAGCGGAACAGGATTTCGGGATCCTCTGCGATTTCAAGATTCCCCACGACGGTTCATCGGCGGAACAGAATCGAATCCTCGAAACCCTCATACAGAAAGACGAAATCAAGGGAATTGCCGTGAGCCCGCTTGATCCAAAGAATCAGACGGCGCTTCTCAATAAGGTAGCCGACGAGGTCGACCTCCTGTGTCACGACAGCGACGCGCCCGACAGCAACCGCCTATTCTATCTCGGCACGAACAACTATCTCGGCGGACGGCAGGTCGGCAAGTTGGTCAAAGAGGCTCTTCCGGAAGGCGGCAAACTAATGATTTTTGTCGGGAAATTGGATGTGCTGAATGCGCAGCAGCGGCGGCAGGGAGTAATTGACGAGCTAATGAACAAACCGATGCCGGAATAAATCAGGAGTTGCGCAATACGTTTCGGAGTACGTAGGTTGGGTTGAACGGAGTAGTATGAAAATCTACGATCCGAAGGAGGGCTTTCGAGCATCTATTCCGTCCAATTGCACCGGAATATGAGTGAAACCCAACGTATATCGCATGCATGACGGTTGGGTTACGCAATAGTTGTGCGTGGCAGGTTAATAGCGGTGAAAACAGCGGCCAATTGGAACCCCGCCGGGGCTATGGCGTGTGTGGATTCGTTAGTGCGAAATTTGTGATGCGAAATCGATACTTACGTATTACGCATTACGTATTATTTCACTCCTTCTCTTTGTTCTATAGAATAGACACAACTTGCGTAAGCCCTAATTGATATACCTACCCTAAAACTAGATGCAAAACGCTGATGCTAATCCCTTCCTAGAGGCGACCGGAATCCACAAACACTTCCCCGGGGTGCACGCGCTCAACAACGTGAATGCCGTCTTTCACGCCGGAGAGGTTGTTGCGGTCATTGGAGAAAACGGCGCGGGCAAAAGCACATTGATGAAGGTCATCGCCGGCGTCCATCCGCCCGACGCGGGGAGCATCACGATTGAAGGGGAATCGGTGACCATCCCGACTGTCGCCAAGGCGACCGAACTGGGGATCGCGTTCATCCATCAGGAGCTCAATCTCTCGGACAATTTAAGCGTCGGGGCGAATATCTTCTTGGGTAGGGAACCGCGCAAGTTCGGGGGAATCGGCATAATCGACCAGAAAGCCATTCGCCGTGACACTCGCGCCATCCTTGATCAACTTGAGATGGACTGCAATCCCGAGACAACCGTCCGCGAACTTTCCATCGGGCATCAGCAGATGGTAGAGATCGCCAAGGCGCTATCCCAGAACGCCCGGATGATCATCATGGATGAGCCGACGAGCAGCCTGACGCAGCACGAAACGGATCGCCTCTTCAATCTTATCCGAAGCCTGAAATCCCGGGGTGTTTGCATCGTCTACATCTCCCATCGCCTGATGGAGGTTGGTCAGATATCCGATCGCGTCATTGTTCTCAGAGACGGTGAAAATAGCGGCGAGTTGGAGCGCCGCGAGATTGACCACGAGCGCATGGTGTCGTTGATGGTGGGCAGATCGCTGACGCAGTTCTATCAGCATAAGGAACATCAGGTTGGAGCGCCGGTGCTTGAGGTCTCCGATGTGGTGGTGCCCGGGCTTTCGGAACAGCCTATCAGTTTCACTCTCCATGCCGGCGAGGTGGTTGGCATGGCAGGGCTGGTGGGAGCAGGAAGGACGGAGTTGGCGCAGGCAATCTTCGGCGTTGACGGCGAAATCTCCGGGACGATCAAGGTTAACGGCGAAACCGTGGATATCAGCAATCCGCGTGATGCTATTAACGCGGGTATCGCGCTCGTTCCGGAGGATCGCCGCGATTACGGATTGATTACCGAGTTTGCCGTTCGCGACAACATTTCATTGTCCGCGCTTGACCGTTATCAGACGGGGAAGTTCGTGCGTCAGAAGGAGGTCGCCGACCTGGCGACGGAGGCGGTAGATGAGTTCAATGTGAAGGCAACCTCGATTGAAAACGAGGTCGGGCTGCTCTCCGGCGGCAATCAACAAAAAGTGGTGCTTGCCAAATGGATCTCCCTGAAACCGAAAGTCCTCCTTTTGGATGAACCGACAAGGGGTATCGATGTCGGCTCCAAGAGCGAAATCTACCAGTTGATTGAGCAGTTGGCAGGTCAAGGCGTCGCTATCTTGGCAATCTCCAGTGACCTTGAGGAGATTCTGCGTATTTCGGATCGTGTGCTCGTCATGCACGATGGAGCGATGGCGGGCGAACTCGGGCGCGACATGCTCAGTGAGGAGGCGGTCATGGGATTGGCAACCGGATCGGGCAATCAACCGATTAATCAAGCGAATGAATAGTGAGTGAGGGCTGCTATGGGAGTTCCTCAAGATTTCCTACGGCTTGGGATTTGCTGTAGGATTTCTATCGCACCTTGGTTCGGTCATTTGATCAGTCGCTATCCACCGGACACTTACAACACGGTTTTTGAATTTGCTTCTTATCTCGACTTAGTACAATTGTAGGGTGGGCACTGCCCACCATTCCTTGTAAGGTGCACATCGCGCACCAGCCTTTGAGAGTGCCAGCGGGACCACAGGTAGTATGGTATAAGAAACCGCAGCGACTTTTTCAAAGGTCAACCAAAAAAGCCAGATGGCTAAAATCGCAGCCGCTTTTCTGGAACGCTTGATTGACACCGTTTGTTATACGGCTTAAATGCACAAAGTCGAGCTTATTCCGGCAGCGGAAAAGCGCTCACGGTTTCTTGTCCGGTAACAATCAATTCCTGAAAGAAGAACGTCAATATGAAGTCAATCCTTGCGCTAACTTGGATTGTTACCCTGTTTTCATCAACTGCCTCTGCCCAAGATTACACCCGATGGAATCTGCCGGAAGACGCAACAGCGCGGGTGGGGAAGGGTTCAATACATGAACTAAAGTATTCACCGGATGGTACGCGATTGGCGGTTGCAAGTTCGATTGGAATCTGGCTCTACGATACGCGTGCGCATGAAGAGGTCGCGCTTTTCACCGGGCATACGGGCGTGGTCAATAGCGTAGCGTTCAGCTCGGATGGCAAAATGCTGGCAAGTGCGAGTGATGACAATAAAGTGCGGCTGTGGGACGCAATGACGGGCGCGCACCTGCGAACGCTGTCGGGGCACAGGAATGAAGTATTAAGTGTGGCGTTCAGCCCGGATGGCAAAACGCTGGCAACCGGGAGTCGTGACAGGTCGGCGCGGTTGTGGGACACGGCGACCGGTTCACCCAAAAATGCACTCTGGAAACATCAGGATTTGGTCTGGAGCGTGGCGTTTAGCCCGGATGGCAGAAGGCTGGCAACCGGGAGCAAAGACGCGACGGTGCGGCTGTGGGACGCGGCGACAGGGACGTCCGTGAGAACGCTGGATGCAGTGAGGTGGTCGACTAATGTTGTATTCAGCCCGGATGGCAGAACACTGGCAACCGGGGGTGATGCCCATACAGTGCGGCTGTGGGACGCGGTGACAGGAGGGTTCCTGCGAAAGCTCGAAGGACACACAAGTGTGGTTAATAACCTGGCGTTCAGTCCGGATAGCAGAACGCTGGCAAGCGGGAGTCATGACAATACAGTGCGGCTGTGGGACACGGTCACGGGGACGCTCTTGCGAACGCTCCGAGGGCATACGCATCCGGTCTGGAACGTGGCGCTCAGCCCGGATGGCAGAACGCTGGTAAGTGGGAGTCGGCATACGCTGCGGACATGGGACGCGGTCACGGGGGCACCCCTGCAAACGCTTGAGGGGCATGCGGATTCGGCCTATAGCGTGGCGTTCAGCCCGAATGGGAGGACGCTGGCAACTGGAGGTGACGACGCGACGGTGCGGCTATGGGATGCGGCGACGGCGATGCTCCTGCAAACGCTTGTGGGGCATACGTATGATGTTACTAGCGTGGCGTTCAACCCGGGCGGCGGAATCCTCGCAAGCGGGAGTCTTGACAGGACGGTGCTGCTGTGGGACGCGGCGACGGGAATGCCCCTGCGAACGCTCGGAGGGCATACGAGCGGTGTCAGGAGTGTGGCGTTCAGCCCGGATGGACGAATGCTGGCAAGCGGGAGTCAAGACAATACAGTGCGGCTGTGGGACGCGGTGACGGGAGCGCCTTTGAGAAAGCTGGAAGGGCATACGGATTCTGTCTATGGCGTGGCGTTCAGTCCGGATGGCAGAACGCTAGCGAGCGGGAGCGCCGACGATACGGTGCGGCTGTGGGACACGGCAACGAGGGAGCGCCCGCGAACGCTGGAAGGACATACGGATGACGTTGCTTGCGTGGCGTTTAGCCCGGACGGCGGAATCCTAGCAAGCGGGAGTCTTGACAAGACGGTGCGGCTGTGGGACACGGCAGCGAGGACGCACCTGCGAACAATTGAAGGGCATACGAATTATGTCGTTAGCGTGGCGTTTAGCCCGGACGGCGGAACCCTGGCAAGCGGGAGTCAAGACGCGGCAGCGCGGCTGTGGGACGCGGCGACGGGGGACTCCCTGCAATCGCTGGAAGGACATACAAATTATGTCACCGGCGTAGCGTTCAGCCCGGACGGCAGAAGCCTGGCAAGCGGGAGTTGGGACGGGACGGTCCTGCTGTGGAAGCTGACCCCGGCTGTCAACACCAATACCAACGCCGTCGTAAGCCTTTCGCCAGCCTCGGTGCCCTCGCCCGCGGTCGGCGAACACCTCACGCTCGTTCTCGCGATTTCGGGAGGAGAAAAGGTGGCGGGCTATCAAGCGACCGTGCAATTTGACGCGTCCGCGTTGTTTTACTTTAACGGCGCCAACGCCGATTACCTCCCTGCCGGCGCCTTTGCCGGCCCCGCTGTCTCGGATGGAAATCGGGTGACTTTCACCGCGGCGGCACTGTCCGGAGAAAGCAACGGGGATGGCACGCTGGCGACGCTCACGTTTGGAGTCCTTGTCGTTAAGCCGTCTGTCCTAGAACTGACTGAAGTGGTGCTTACCGACCGTGCCGGCGCCGCTTTTTGGCCGCAGGTTGAGAACGCGCAAGTGACCGAACCCCCGGTGCGCATTCCGGGGGACGTGAATCAAGATGGCGTGGTGAACATTCAAGATTTGGTAATCATTGCGGGTCTCATAGGACAGAAGGGCAAGGATGACGCCGATGTCAACGGGGATGGCATAATCAACGTGCAAGATTTGGTGCTAGTTGCGGGCGCGATCGGCAACGCGGCGGCGCCTTCCATCGGCTCGCAGGCGCGTGGGACGCTGAACGCCGCCGATGTGGAAGGTTGGCTGACGCAGGCGCGGCTACTCGGGATGACCGAACCGCCGTATCTGCGAGGCATTGCTTTGCTACAGCAACTGCTTATCATTCTCACCCCGAAAGAGACCGTCCTGTTGCCGAACTACCCGAATCCGTTCAACCCGGAGACGTGGATACCGTTTCAGCTTTCGGTCAGCGCGGTGGTCGAGATATACATTTACGACGCGCAGGGCGGGTTGACGCGGCGGTTAAATCTCGGTCATTTAGGCGCGGGCTTCTATATCGAACCGGCGAAGGCGGCGTATTGGGATGGCAGAAACGCACACGGCGAACCTGTTGCAAGCGGCGTCTATTTCCATCAACTTCGGACGGGAGATTATTCGCAAGTTAGACGGATGGCAGTCGTCAAATGAGCGCCGAAGAGCGGCGATCTATTCGCTCAGTTGATTGTTTACAAACCAAAATGCGTCACCGCGACGATTCATGAAAAAAACGCTGGGCATCTTCCTGCTCTTGGCAGCCATATTCCTCATCACCGGGATTATCGAGCCGCGCTTTCTGAGAGTCGGCAACTTGACGAACATGGCGCGGTGGACGGGGCTGTACGGCATCTTGGCGATCGGGGCGGGGTTTGTGATTATCACCTCCGGCATCGATCTCTCGATTGGCTCCCTGATTGGCTTGACCGGTTCGCTATTCCCTCTTTTTCTCGTCGGGGTAGGGCTGCCCATCGGTGTCGGGTTCGCGTTCGTCATCCTGCTGGCGTTGACAATCGGCTTCACGCACGGGCTGTTAATCACCAAGCTCAAGCTGCAACCCTTCATCGTCACCCTCTGCGGGCTGTTCATCTACCGCGGGGTCGCACGGTACATCACGGGCGAGATTAACCAAGGATTCGGCACCGATTTTCAAGGGCTGCGCCTCCTCGTGAAGTATCGAGTGTTCGACGTTATCCCGATGCCGTTCGTGATTGTGCTGCTGCTTGGGGGCATCGCCGCTCTATTTCTCAACAAGACGATATACGGACGCTACCTGCTGGCGCTGGGTCGAAACGAGAAGGCGGCGCGTTTTAGCGGCATCAATACGGATCGGATGGTCATCTGCGCCTACATGATCTGCTCGGTGCTGGCGGGGTTTGGCGGAATGCTCTTCGCGCTGGATCAGAACTCGGTCCAACCCTCGACGTTCGGAAATTTTTACGAGTTGTACGCCATCGCCGGGGCGGTGCTCGGCGGGTGCAGCCTTCGCGGCGGGGAAGGCACCATCGGGGGCATCATCTGCGGCGCGGCGATGGTCGAAGTGATTAAGAACGCGGTGTTTTTCCTCAACGTCGCCACCGAGTCAGAGTTCACTGTCATCGGCTGCGTAATCCTCATCGGCGTCACGGTCGACGAGTTCATCAAACGCTTCGCCGCTAAGCGAAGGGCGCGTCAACACGCCACAGGCGCCTAACCCAAAATACAGCGCATGCGCCCGACGATTTGCTGTGTGAGACGTTCTTGGAAATAACCTTGAATTGAAGGGTTCCGTAGGGAATAACGATCGTTATTCCCTACATTGTCACCACATGTTGGGCGTCTGTAGGAGATCAAGCGAACGAATAGTGAGTGCGATAGAGATCTTCTCCAGGTCGCGATTTAGCAGTCGTAGGGTGCGCAGAAGATTGGCTATCGCCCTCGCTATTCACTCGGTTGCACCCTACAGGAGTGCTGACACTTACTCGAAAGGATAGTTCACGGTGACACAGCGAAAAAGACAACATCAACCGTCCAAGCAGACACGGCAGCGCAACTACAAGTCGTATCTGGGATCGCCTAGATGGAAAGAAAAACGTGATATAATCATGAAAAAATCCGGCGGAAAGTGCCGGGTCTGCGGCGCCCCTGCCACCGAGGTGCATCATGTGAATTACCAGCGGCGCGGAAAAGAGCGGCTCACAGATTTGACCGCACTCTGCCGCGAGTGTCATCAGCTCTACCACGCGAAACTGGAGGAGAAGAAAAAGCGCGAGGCTAGCAAACCTCGGAAGAATACCCGTAAATACTGGCGCAAATGAATCTCGTAGCTTTTTTGGATCGCATTGGAAATGAACACGAATGGTCAAACGAAAAATGACTTTTATCAACAAACACAGTGGTCGTTGATATAATCGAAAGCCTGTAGGGTGCGATCAAGGAAATGGATAACAAGACTGATTCTCAGGGCTTCCTCGTTGAATCTGCGATTGATAGAGATTCTAACAGCCTCCGTAGCCCCAGCGGGGCGATAGGTGTGTAGTGACAGCGGTAACCCACTTCCTCAAGCCCCAGAGGGGCGACAGGTTGGCTGTGCTTGTTTACATCGTTTAAATTGAAACAGCCGCCTTACTCTCGCATTCTGATATTTTCGATTGGCGGTGCTGTCCAAATGTCGCCCCTCTGGGGCTTCGGTGTATGGCTAATACACGTTTCTATATACCTTCCGCCCCTCCGGGGCTTGGGTGTTCCGATAATACATAATTATTAGCGGTCTAACTAATAAGAACTTCATTCGCTATTCCAAGGAGGTAAATGATGGGAATTTCGGTATACACAGTTGGGTTAATTCTCATGGCGGGCTTACTCGTGGCGTCCGCCCGAGCTCACGTTACAGGGCACGGCGGTGCAAGCATTCACAAAATCGAGTGGGGAACGGTCAATGACAAATCCGTCTACCTGTACACACTGAAGAACGGGTACGGCATCACCGCGAAAATCACCAACTACGGGGCGCTCCTCACGGAACTTCACCTCCCCGACCGCAACGGGGAGAGCGCCGATGTCGCCCTCGGATTCGATACCCTTGACGGCTATCTCGCCGGTCACCCGTATTTCGGCTGCATCGTCGGCAGAGTCGCGAACCGCATCACGGACGGCAATTTCACTCTTGATGGGGTAGATTACACACTGGCGACCAATATGGGCCCCAGCCACCTGCACGGCGGAGAGGTGGGATTCGACAAGAAGGTGTGGGATGTCGTTGAGGTAAAGAAAGGCGCCGACGGTGCGTTCTTGACGATGAAATACGTCAGCCCCGACGGCGAAGAGGGCTATCCCGGCAACCTGACGGTGACGGTCACCTACACGCTCATGACGCACGAGCTTCGGATAGATATGCGCGCCGAAACCGATGCGCCCACCATCGTGAATCTTGCCAATCATGCGTACTGGAATCTCGCAGGGCATGACGCCGGCGACATCCTCAAGCACGAATTGAGCCTAAATGCCGACAACTACACGCCAACCGATGAGACAGTCATCCCAACGGGCGAGATTGCATCGGTGGAAAACACGTCGTACGATTTTCGTGAATCCAAACCGATTGGACGGGACATTGGACAATTGCCCGGGGATGGCGGCGAGGATCCGGGGGGATACGACATCAATTTCGCTCTCAACGGCGAGGCGGGGACGATGAGACTGGCGGCTCGCGTCAGCGAACCGAGTTCAGGGCGAAAAATGGAAGTGCACACGGATGCACCCGGAGTGCAGCTTTACACCGGAAACTACCTAGATGGTTCGCTTAGCGGCAAGGGGGAAACCGTTTACAAGAAGCATGCGGGGTTCTGCCTTGAAACGCAGCACTTTCCGGACGCAATCAATAAGGAGGGGGTGCCCGGCTGGCAATCGGTTATTCTGCGCCCGGGAGAAGTCTATAGCCACAGCCTTATGTTTAGATTTTCGACGGAGTGAGGGGCGAATTCACCCCACGATTCTCGGTGAGCGTCAATTTGACGATTTAGGGAATTTTTGGCGCTTTGCTCAACATGGTGTAAAGAGAGGCGGGCATGAATTGTCTGCAAAGGGTGCGGTTTTGTAATACGGCATCAAAAACTAAGGGTAAATTGATTCACATAGCCGATATAGATGAGGACGCCTTTAGCCAGAATATCTCTTCCGATAAGACATTGAATTGGCTGATCTTCAAGTGGCATTGCACTAACAATAATATTCTGGATGCGCACGTTATCTGGCAGCATCATGTCCACAGCGTATTGGTAACACCTTACACCGGTAGCCGAAGGTGTATTGGCGGAAATCTCGCCAACTTGATTTAATCCTAACTTTCCAGGAATGTCGTCTCGAATTACTGTGTGAGATGCCCCTGTATCTATCATGGCATCCAAATGGACAGAATTTCGCGACCCATCAATTGGCATTACAGAACTGGGTACCAGCGTTGCTGATACAACCAACCCTTTGTCTCGGACGGTCTCTCCTAATGATGTAAAAGACGACATAATCAAACTCGCAAAAGGTTGGATGTGAAGTGCGCTGGTTGTTCAACCAAGGTAATTTGCTTAACCAGAAAGGGGACATTTCCAAATTCTTTATAACCTTGTCGAAGCGCATCAACATTGGTATCAAAGATATCAACAAGTCGGTCACCCTTTATCAAGGCAAACTTGCCCGCATTGTCTACGAGCAACTCTGACATATGCGCCTCGAAAGTCTGAAGTTCCGTTTGAAATATGCTTGTCATGATGTTCTCCTTGAGGTTGCGTACGATGAGAGTTAACCTTTCTGATTGACTAGCATCCGCCATATTTTAGCATTTGTCGGCAATAGATTCAAGACTATGTTAGCATGGACACAGGGAAAACGCATATGATTTTGAGCGATGTGGCGGGTGGGTTAATAGGGAGTCATGTAGGTTGGGTTGAATGGGTAAATGCGAATCGCTATCTAACGCGAACCGAATGAAAGATCCTCAACGATAGTGCGGCGTGGCTAGATGGAATGAAACCCAACATCCCAACCCACACGGTAATTTTCAAGTTGGGTTTCACTGGATTCTCGGAGATTTCACGCGGAATCGAAAATCGACAACTGAGCAAGATGTTTGATTTTTTGAATGGCGCTGTTCAACCCAACCTACATAGAGCTAGAAAATCAGGTGCGTTTCCCCTGAGCATTGACAGACAACCTCACGCCGATAGCATTTTATCTTGGTTGATTCGTGGCAAACTGAACCGCCCCGTCCATTTGATACAGATGAAGGAAGTTCAATATAGTAAATTCGACGGGGTTTCAATCAGGTTTCAACCTCTGGGATTTGTGAAATTTACTTGGTGTGCGAAAAGTGAGAAGTAGACAAAGTTGCTCTTGGTTTTACGAGTTTAAATTGTCTTTCTTTTGACGACAAGCCTTATAAATTGAGTGACATACCTTGAGATTGCTCTCTCCATACTTGGAACTCATCAGGGGTGTGCACTGAAAAGAGACGAATCTGACGAATTGACAAATCGTTCTCAAGAATTCGGGCATAGATATCTAAAGATGGCTTGATGCAACCTACGGGTGACATCAGGATTTGTTGGAGTCGCCTATCCAGCAGAAGCGTTTCATGGGGCAATGTCCGAAATGCAAGTTTGTTCTTGAAAGTTACTCAACGTAGGGATTAGAAGTGATACAAAGTGGAGGCATCTATGACTAGAAGTTGGGATGGGGGACCGGTTCGGTATCCCGATCCGGCAATCGAAATACTCGATCCGCGGTTCAAGAATTATGTAATTGGAAATTCGGTGGTAGAACGCCTCTGGACGGGTTGTCGCTGGGCGGAGGGTCCCGTGTGGTTTGGCGATGGGCGTTATCTGCTTTGGAGCGACATACCCAACAACAGAATTCTGCGATGGACGGAGGAGACAGGCGAGGTCAGCGTTTACCGGAGCCCTTCCAACAACAGCAACGGCAATACCCGCGACAAGCAGGGACGATTGATTACTTGTGAACACGGCGCCCGCCGCGTCACTCGTACTGAGCTTGACGGCACGATTACGGTACTGATGGACAGGTTCGAGGGTAAGCGCTTGAACGCACCCAATGATGCGGTCGTGCATGAGGACGGGCACGTCTGGTTCACGGATCCGGGCTACGGAATTATCCTGAATTACGAGGGGCACCGGGCGGCGTTTGAGTTGCCGACCAATGTCTACCGCCTCAATCCGGACACCGGCGAGGCAACCGTGGTTGTAGGCGAACTTGAGAAACCGAACGGACTGTGTTTCTCGCCCGATTACTCGCGTCTCTATCTCGTTGATACCGGCGCCTCGCACAAGCCGGATCATTCGCGTCATATCCGCGTCTACGATGTCGTGGATGGGACCAGCGTGACGGACGGCAGAGATTTCTGCGACATGGCGCCGGGAACCTCGGATGGCATTCGTTGCGACATTGACGGAAACCTGTGGGCGTCGGCGGGATGGGGCGGCGAAGGGTTTGACGGCGTGCATGTCTTCTCCCCGGATGGCGTCCTCATCGGAAGGATTCATCTACCGGAGGTGTGCGCGAATTTGTGCTTCGGCGGCGTCAAGAAGAATCGGCTGTTTATGGCTGGCAGCCAATCTTTGTATTCGCTCTATGTGGAGACGCAGGGCGCACAATCGCCGTAAAGACTGGAAGAATGGAAGGCGGGAAGGATGGACGATAATCTATGATTGACTGCGTAAATAGCGAGCGGGACATTGTATAAAACCGTAGGGGACGCAGATCTGCGTCCCCTACAACCCCAATTGCGTAAGACCAGTATATCTCAACATCAAAGTCGTGGTTTGTGAACTTTCGTCTACGGAGAGGATATGGCAGAAAATCAAAATAACACGGAAAGTTCAGCAGCGGAAACGGTCCCCGGCGGGAGTTTGCCAGACTGGGAGGTTCAGGATCTACCCGCGCCGCCGCCCTACCGTTTCGGGGGCGCGTTTCGCAATATCTTGGGTCCCGGAATTATCGCGCTCGGCGGTTCGATCGGCAGCGGCGAGTGGCTGTTGGGTCCGGCGATTACGGCACAGTACGGCGGCAGGCTACTGTGGATCGCCACGATTGCCATCTTCCTTCAGGCGTTCCTCAACACGGAAGCCATACGCTATACCGTTTATACGGGCGAGCCAATGCTGAGCGGCTATATGCGGTGCCGTCCGGGGTCACGGTTCTGGGCGTTCTTCTATTCAATCATCGACTTCTTCGGGATCTGGCCCGGCTGGGCGATGGCGGCAGCTACAGCCGTTGCCGCGGCGTGGTTGGGGTATATGCCGGCTGATGCGGATCAGGGGACGGTTCGTACGTTTGCGTATCTCATCTTCTTCGTTTGCCTCTTCATTGTCCTGTTCGGCGGTAAAATCTATAACGCCCTTGAGAAAGTTCAACTCGTCATGGTGGTGTGGATTATCGGATACCTGCTCATCATCGACATCTTCATGGTCTCTCCGAAGATTTGGTGGACGGTTATCAAGGGGTTCTTTAGCTTCGGCGCACTACCCTCGGCGGATGAGGGCGGCGGCGGGATAGACTGGCTACTGCTCGGCGCATTTGCCGCGTTCGCCGGCAGCGGCGGATTGGGGAACATTACCATTACCAACTACGTCCGCGACAAAGGCTGGGGCATGAGTAAACTCGTTGGCGCCATACCGTCGATAATCGGCGGGCAGAAGGTGACGCTGTCGCATCTCGGCAAGGTGTTCCGGATTACCCCGGAAAACGTGAAACGATTCCGCGAATGGTGGAAGTATAACCGTTTTGAGCAATATTACATCTGGGTGGTAGGTTGCTTTTTCGGGATGGCGCTCCCGGCGATGCTGACGATTTCGTTTGTGCCAGCCGGACAGGCGATTGACGAATGGTCGGCGGCGGCATTCCAAGCGGAGGGACTCGCGGAGAAGGGTGGGCAAATCTTTTGGTACCTCACACTGTTGTGCGGGTTTTGGGTGCTCTTTTCCACACAGCTGGGCAACGTAGACATGGTCCCGCGGCGTTACACGGACATCATCTGGACAGGGTTCTCAAAGGCGAGACGACTGAAAGAATCCGATGCGAAATACATCTATTACCCAATCCTCGTCGTCTATATCCTTTGGGGCGTGGTCGCCATGTACCTTGCCAAACCGTTTTTCATGATTTTGGTTTCCGCGACGATCGGCGGATACCTGCTGGTGATTACGTCGCTGCACACGCTTTACGTGAACCGGAAGTTCCTGCCGAAGGAGATCCAGCCTCCGGTTTGGCGGCAGATTGGGCTGGTGCTGTGTGCCGTGTTTTATTCAATCTTTGGCACGCTGACCGTGATTCAGAAGTTGATTGTCCCCTTTATCCTGCCCCTCATAACGGGTTAATTTCAAGAAGGATGCGCCAAAACGCTACCCGCAAAGTACAAAGAATGGTCAGATTCATCACTCGGAGCAACAACCATGAACACTTCATTCAAGCGACCGTATAAACCCGTAGACCTGAACACATCGCTGACTCAGGGATTTCCGCTTCCGTCACTGGCTGAGAAACTCATGACAGAGGCAACATCCAATACGTCCGGGCGATCATCGCTAACGTTAGCCCGCGGCGATGAACTGACAGTTGTACTAACTGTACTCAAAACGGGCCACGCCCTCGGTGAGCATCCGGCGCCAGCTGCTGCCGTGTTCACCTGCCTCGACGGAAATATCACGTTTACTACACATGCTGAGGAAGTCACGCTAGAACGGGGTGAGGCGGTTGTCTTCACCGACGACGTGGTACACTCTGTTTGCGCCAACGAAGATAGCGTGTTTCTAATCGTCATCGGCGGCGCAACTGCTAAACATCCCTAAGAAAACGAATAGATGAAGCCACTTATGTCTTGACGGAATGGCTTCCGCTGGTAGTCTACGAGTGTACATGTCTTAGAATGCACGTTACGTCTTCCGCTGACATAGGGATTCCAGGCAATCCTGAAACCAAACGGGCAGGCGCTAAACTGGATTAACGACCAGTGAGAGAGATTGACAATCTCGAAATCGCGTTCAATCAGAGACTTGCTGCAACGGCTACGATAGAACTTGGTTGTTGACTTCTCATCCCAACCTAGTATCGTAGGGCCACGAAATTGAGTCTCTCGAAGAAATCCAGTTTATCCATCCTAACAAGCCTTGCTAATTCAGAGCACCAATAAGCAAAATTAAGGCAAGTATATACTAGGAATTAAAATGTGTTGACATTCAACTCAACTTATGTTATAATTGGTCCTCGAGGAAAACAATGGAAACTAAAACCTTCGGACAAACCCTCAAGAATCTAAGGCGGAGTAAGGGTATCACTCAACGTGAACTCGCTTCCGCGGTTGGTGTAGATTTTTCTTATATCAGCAAAGTTGAAAACAATCGGATGCCTGCCCCTGCGGCGGATACTATCGTCAAAATCTGTGAGAAACTCGGTATACCACCCGATAAGCTCTTAGCGATGACGCGAAAGATGCCGACTCCTGTAAAGGAAGCTATAAGTGAGAACCCTGTCGCACAACAATTCCTACGTGAAGCACAGTCCATGACACTCACTGACGACGAGTGGGGAACTCTCACACAGCAACTTAAGAAGTTGCGTTAGGCAAGTGAGGTGACACAATGTCTGAAATACAGTTATCTTTGTTTGGCGAAAGCACGATAGGGCGGACGCTTGAGGTTGGTAAACCTGTTTTTTCCAAATGGTCTCACTCCCGCCGCGACGTATTAGAACGATGTCCTCGGCAATACTATTATCAGTATTACGGGGCTATTTTAAACAAATCTAACACCGACCCACAAAAGGACGAACTCAATTTTTTGAAAAACACGTTGGGGAACCGACACGTGCGGATTGGTAAACTACTGCATTTAATCATTAGAAAGTATCTAGTAACACTCCAACAAGACGAACACTGGTCTCTGGACCGGTTACTGAATTGGGCCCGAAAGATGTATCGAAGAGATTTGGAGTATTCTCGCAAATATGAACGCGGAGACGAAACTTCAGCTGGGGATTATCCGCCTACGCTTTTGCTAGAATTTTATTACGGCTTACCGGATGCCGAGATCATTTGTTCCGAGGCGGAGCAGCGACTTGTCGCAGCATTGACTAACTTTGTGAAGAGTCAAACATTTGCTCAGTTCCGTTCAGGTGCGTGTCAAGAATCCGCAGAGATGGAAAAGCGAATTCACATGAAAGATTCGCGCTTTACCTTGGAAGGGACAGTAGACCTTATCTATTGGGAAGCCGATAGAGTCGTGATAGTTGATTGGAAAACCGGAAGTGCAGGGAGCAACGACGATAGTCTCCAAATGTTAGCCTATGCGTGGTGGGCAAAACAGAAATTTGATATTTCTCCAGATCAAATAGCCGTTCACCTAGCACACTTAGCTGGTGATACTGTGTCAACGTTTAGTGTCAGCGAGAAAGACCTAACGCGAGTCGAGGCAAAAATTCTTCAAGATTTGGAGCGGATGCAGGTAGCGCACCGGTATGGGCAGCAGTCAATTGCGGATGCTTTCACCCCTTGTGCCCAACCGAAGGTATGCGCCTCATGCCAATTTCAAGGGGTATGTCCAAAGGAGTGACCGTACATGAGTAACAGGATTGAAACAAATATACGTATTGTAGAACCGAAGAAAGACCTTTATCTTTTGACGAGATGCGCTAAAATTATAACGTCGGAGCATTCACCCAAGATACGGGAAAAGGTTTGCATTAGATTGGCAAGTCGGAATCTAGCGGCTGTTTATTGTCCAATACGAAAACGAATTCTTGTATTCACAAAAGGTCGTGTTCCCTCCTTAGAGGTGAAAGAGGAAAACTGGATTATCCAAGTGGAGGATAGTGGAAGCAATCAAAGGCTGCAATTTTCACGCTCTGAGAACGACGCGTCCTTACTAGCTCAACTTATTGAACGGTACATCCTAATTCAAATAAAACTCCGTTTGAAAATGCAGACCGTTGATAGTACGCGTATCTTCCAAGTAATCGAACCGTTCAAGACCGTCGACGGTATTGATGTTCACAGGCGATTTGAAGTCTCAGCAGTTGCAATAAAAGATGTCGGCGTTGGAATTTCAGTAGACATTAGTATGTCGTTTTTTACTCAAAAAACAGTAGCCGATATCTTTAGATGTGACATCCCAAGCCTTGAGCAGCAGCGTTTGCGACAAGATTTTGAATCCCTAAGTCAGCGGCAATATGGGCAAAAGGGTACATTGCTGTATGATTTAGGGAATAGACAGACGAAATGCTACTTTGAGAAACCTATACAAGGGAAAACCTGTGCAACAATTGGTCCTCTTTTTGTGAAAGGTCAGACGTATAGTTCTCTGCTTGAATACTATCGACAGAAATATCCCCATTTAAAGATCCATGCTAATGACAGCGTTGTGATGGTATCTTTCAAAGGTATAGATCAGCCCCAACCAGTTGCAGCAAAATTACTCCGTTTGCGGGTGATGAATGATGCCCTTCCGGGTTCACTCAAACGGATTGATAAACTTATGCCATACGAGCGAGCTAGGTTGATTAGTGGTTTTTGGAAGGACCTCGGAGATGATCTGTTCGGTCTTGGGAAGCCTTATGTTGCCCGAAACTTCTGGCAACCACCCAGTGAGATAATTACTGACCTTTTGCCACCAGGTTTGCAATTCTCCGGTGGGGCTATTTTACCGCCACCACAAAGGCGAGATCATATGGAATTCCAAAGGCACTATCACCAACGATCCGCCTTATTACACAAAAATGGCTGCTTGGGTATCCCTGTAATGATGGAGAGCGTTGTTCACTTTGCGGTGCCGAAAAAGGCAACGGAAGAAATGCGAGGGGCTCTCCTTATGGATATTACGGAGTATCTAAATCAATTGACAAAAAAGCATATTACGCCACAACTCATAACATACGAGACACTGGATGAAGTCTATTCAGAACTCAACAATCAGGTCAACCCTGGAATCGTTGTGTTTGTCTTTGATGATGAATCGCCGGAAACCTATTACAACGTTGCCTATGAACTCTCTGACTGGCGGGTTAAACGAATCACTTTCAGAAAACTGCAGAACAAATTTGACCAACTGAAGTCAACATCGAATCATTGTGGTAGTCAACTGTCTAGAGCCGAAAAGGGTTGGAATTCATTTACAGAAATGATTGCTTTGGATGTGCTACAGCAGATGGATTGTGTTTTTTGGGGATTCAAAGATGCATCTGGTTATGATGCTCACCTCGCGATCGATGTCGGGAGGGATAGACGGCATTTTGCATTATCCCTCCTTATTCTCCATCCATCCCTTCGCATCAGAACAGTTGTTGAACAGAAATTCGACTCTAAACACGAAACAATTAACAAAACTATTCTGCGCGAAGAAATTGTTAAACTCTTTGAGAAGGCTGCAGAATGGAGCGACTTTCAATCACTCCGTTCTGTCCTCGTTCTACGTGATGGGCGCGAATGCGGTAGGGAGTTAGATGGCATCAACGAAGCAGTAGAAACATTGGTTGCCGATAGACTTATTGTGGAAGAGGCACAGATAGACGTCGTAGATTTTCATAAGAGCATTAAGAAAGAGGTTCGCTTATGGGAAAGAACCCAGAGCAATAGAATTGAACAAGGACTTGAGGGTGAAGCAGTTCTCATAGACAAACGCACCGTTGTTCTTATTACGACTGGATTCCCTACATTACGTCAAGGGACCGCTGCTCCCATCATGCTCGTGGGCCAAAGCGCTAACATCGATATGGTTCGCGTAGCTAGAGCTGTTTACGCTTCTACACATCTCAACTTTTCCAATCCTAAAGTTGCTCAGCGACTCCCACTTGAACTAAAGCGGACTGACGATGAACTTAAAAACCGAGACTCACAACAGATTCGCGGGATTCGATAAATCGTCCTTAAGCATGTGGAAGATTATATAGGAGCGAAAACCATGAAACCGCAAGAGTTAGCTTCTCAAAGTTTTCACGAAAATCAAAAGCTACTTACCGCTGTTAATACCCTGTCAATTCACACCAAGTTGGAGATGAAAGGATGTTCCGATTTGAATGATGAAAAGGCGGTATTACATGCAAAGGATGAGTTGTGTTCGTTTTTGAAGGAACTCGATCGCCAAGTACAGCATGCTGAAAGCAACAAACAGCCATTGCTCGGAATTGATCAGCGCAGACAACAGTTTGTCAGTAATTTTATAGAAGCAAAACGTAGCTATAAAATCCAATCCCCTTTTCTGCGAGATAAATTTTCAGAAGCGGAGTACATTCTACGCTCTGAAAAAGAGGCGGATAAAAGAGCGATTCTACCCATTTTGGCAGAACTCCGAATACTTATTGAAGAACATCTGGAGAGTGACATTAACCAGCTTTTGGGAGGAATTTAGTTGCAGAAACTCCTTGAAGAAAACAACGTCGCTCTACTCCATGAAATTCGGAAATTACAGCGCCGCTCAATACAGGAAAGCAATGACGTCCCGAAGGAACTTAAAGGATATACGGATTGGGTTACGAAAGTTTGTGATAGTTTTAGCCATAGCGTGAATCAAAATCTCAAATATCTTGAGTCCAAGCGACAAGATCTTCTTGAAGATATTTTAAGCGAGACACAAAAAGTGTCTCGGGATTTCTATGTATTCAATAAATGTCACGTTAGCCCAATTCTCCGAGCACGCAGGTCAGATAAGCTTTCCTTGAGGTTATTGCTATGGCTGCACGCGACGCATCCCAAAACAAAAGATATTCCGGTCGCAGTATGCGATGGGGAATTCAGCGTTTGGATGAACGGAGCCAGTATTTACTTCACACCATGTGCCGCCCAACACGGGTTACTCAACTTGCCTCTTTTCTTCCATGAATTTGGGCATCTGCTCTACAGATGTCATCAAATGGAGATGGACGATTTAGTCAAGGAATTACAAGCAGAATTAAAACGTCTGCTTCTCCCCGATGTGGTCAAGAATGACAGATATGCTGAGAAATGGGAGACAAATCGATCGATAATTGTTGAAACATGGTTCACTTGGTCAAAAGAATTTTTTTGTGATGCTGTTGGCTTTGTGATGGGCGGTGCCTCGTTTACGTCTGCTTTTTCGATGTACCTTAGGATGCTGGGCCGAAGCCAATATCACATGGATGAACTTGCACATGGAAGCCATCCTGTCCCTTGGATTCGAATTCAACTCCTTGCCGATCGCGCGCGACGGATGGGTTATAAAGCAGTGGCTAGCGATTTGGAAGACCAATGGAATCAAATCGCTTCCGCGTTAGGAATCGTTGAAAACTACTATGGCTTTTACCATCCGACATTTCTTCCAATGATTCAGCAGAAGCTGGACGATATGCTCACCGAAACTGCCCCACGCGAGTTTCATAAGTCAGAGGTTGCAGGGCAGGAACTGAAATCAACCATTACTTCCCCGGTCGAGTTGCTGAACGGAGCTTGGCAAAAGTTCCGGAACGACCCAGACTGCTATCAGGAGTGGGAGAAATGTGCTATGTCACGTTTTCTTGATAGTGACACCTGAAACACAAGCTCTTTACTTATGTTTAGGCAACAACATATGAGCCGTTTGATTGCGATGCCCCCTCAAATATCGACCTCGTTTGCATCACAAGATTGAACATCTACCGTACAATTCTGAAAAAGCGAGTTGTTCGGATGAGTCCAGATGGCAATTGGATCGGCACCCCTACACCAGATCGCCCTTTTCACTGCAGGCTGTTCCAAACCGATTTTCACAAGGATTCTTAACCTCGGCGAAGTCTTTCGCCGTACCGCAAGCAACTCTGTACAACCTCGCGGTAAACATCTAACCCTGGCGTCTCCAGGTTTTTCACTTTCGCGAGGTCGTCCCATCGCCGCAAGATGAGCGCATCCTCGAAATGGGGTATTCGCTCAAACGCGGACCGCTCCTCATCCGACATCACACCGCCTTGAACTCGCAAACTCCGCTTTGACGCCTCGGATAAACCGTCGTAATATGCCGCGTCTGTCGCGCAGAGGTAGCGCTTCGCAGGGACGTGCAACCGTACCGGCGTCGTTACCGCATCCGGGAAGAACGATTCCAGAAAGTCAGCGCCCACCGCTTCGTGATTCAGGTCGTCCGCCAAAAACGCTATGTCGGCGTTATGTTCGTCCAGAAGAAAATGCCCCAAATCATGCAGTAGGGCGCTTGTAATCTGCGACGGCGCGGCGTCATTGATTCGAGCTTGGTTGGCGCACTGGAGTGCGTGTTCCAGTTGCGTCACGGACTCGTCGTAAAACGATTGCCCCGTGCGTACCATGTAGTCGAACAAAATGGCAATCTTCCGCGGGCTTGTCGCACCCGCCATTTCGTCCGCAAGTTCTTGGTGGAGACTATTCTTCATGTTTCAATACCGTCCTTCCCTGAAAATGGGCTATTTTGCTGATTTGACCGGATCTTCCCGATTCGTCCGCCGCGTATTCCAAAAAAGCTTCACGCTTGTCCTCGTAATATTTGTCGCGCCAATCGCCGTCAGAGAGGTTATTGTAGACGGCATAAATGATGCGTCTGGGGAGATTTGAGCCGTTTTCGCCGCTCTTGTGCGGAATGTAGGAGCTGAACAACAGAATGTCGCCCGGTTGCGTGGGCGCGGCGACCCAATCCATGCTCTCTGCAACGCGAGGATCGATACAACCGTGTGGGTCCAGCGCAATCATGCCCTCGCGATGCCGTCCGGGCGAGAAGTACAAACACCCGTTCTCTGCCGTCGCCTCATCTATCGAGATTAGGCATGTGGTGTGGCTTTTGACGAACTCGTAAGCGGGGGCATCCTGATGCGGGGCGTACCCGCCGCCGCCGGGATATTTGTAGTTAATTTTCTCTTTGTAGAGAACGGCTGGCTCTCCGGTCAACTCCGATATGACGTCCAGCACTTTGCCGCTCGTCAGTGTCGATTTCATTCCCTCGTGATGTGGAATGAAGTCTTCGGTGCGCGAGAGTCGGGTGCCATCAGATACAGATTCGTAGTGGTGCATCCACCTACCCAGGTCTTGCTCCCAGCCTTCGATTTCGGCAACCCATTGGCGCAGCGCGGCGACCTCGCTGTCCGAGAAGAATCCGGGAATTCTGAGATAGCCGTTGGTTTTCCAAAAGTTGAGTTGTGACGGTTTAATGTAAGTTGACATGCATCATGTCCTTAAATGTTGCTGGCGTTGAGAATATAGTTGGGTTTCACTAGGATTTTGGTGTATTCATGTTTTGCGGGGCTTAGAAACGAGGGGATTCGGGGTTGCTATACACCTTTCGCACGTCGGTGCTTTCAAAGGCTGGTATACTCCGTATGGAAGCACTATCGCACAGGATCTTCTATCGCGCTCATTATTCATTCGCTTGATTGTTCCCTGTTGGGTGCCTTGATTGCACGCTACATGAGAAGGTGTGCAGAGGAACTCTATCGCAGTCTCTATCCACTCTTTGATCCCACTTTACGACTGCTACTCCTTGTGAATGGAAAACACGAGGTCGTCCCGCGGGTTCTCGATTGCTATCCGATAACTCCATGCGCCCGTGTAATTCGCACACTTAATCATAACAGTGTTCCAGCCTGCACGCAACGGCAGTTCCACGTAACCCAAATATGGGTTGTCCGTAGTCTGCACCCAGAGCTCGTCACCGTTGAGAAAGAGACGCCCGATGTCTTTCCATTGCACCATCAGAAAGACCGTCCGATCATTAGGGCTCTTGATGTGGGTCACTCCGTATCCGATTGCCCAATCCGGTTCACCGAACGCCTCGTCCAAATCAACCAGTCCGTCCTTGGCGTGATTCTCCTCCCAGTAGATTTTCCCGGTTTTTCCCGGAAAAGTTGAATTATTCAACTCCGGCAGAAAGTTGGCGGTGAACTGTGCCGGATATCCTCCCGGTGTTGTCGGCACCTCCGTCAAACCGAGTTCAAAAGGACCCAGAATCATCCAGTCGTTGAGAGAGTCCATATCCGTCGAATCAACCGGATTGACTATTTCGGCTCGACCGTACAACTGTTCTCCGCCGTACAGAATCGCATAGCCGTACGCGGGGAAGGGGAGCAACGCGTTGGATGCGCAGGAAAACTTTACGACACCCCTCGCTTCCTCACTCGGCTGCGCCTCAAGGTTAATTTTGGGTGGGGTCATCCGCCAGTTTGTGTCCGGGCTGAATACGATTTCGGCTCGCACCGGTCTTTCGAGCGTATTCTTCAACCGGAATTCAACCGTACCGCTCGACTGCGCTCCTTTTCTGTTAACATTGAAATCGGACTTTAATGTAAGTAATTTGGTCAGATTCTCTTTGAATTCCGCCGTCGAGATGTCCGCCGGATGGATATTGCCCGGTTCAATAATCGCAATGCCTATATCTCCCCCGTCCACCGTCACGAGGCTGTAATGATCGAATGCGCCGAATTCCTTCGTCTCTCTCGGCGTGAAAGCGCCGCCGGTCGCACCCAGAACGAAATAGCGGCGGTCGCCTCGAGTGTGCAGCGTCAGGTTGTGGTAGTGCCCCGCGAATACCGTGTATTCGCGTCCGGCAAGCCCCGCTTCAATCTCAAGCCAACCCGAGTCTTCATGCAGCCATGCAGGTTTGTGCAGCAGGACAAATGTGTGTCGTACATCTCTGTATTTCGCCAATTCCGTGAGGGCGTATTCGATTTGGCGAGCACCAAACCAGTTCTTCGAAGCGCCATTGAGGGATTCGGGAAGACCGTGCCATTCCTCCGTGTTGAGCAGCAGAAAAAGACAGTCCTTGTAGGTAAACGCCGAATAAGTGCGCCCGAGATTCTCCACCCAGTAGTCGTACATCACCCGGTTCGTGATATCGTGGTTGCCGGGCAGCGGTATAAAGGGTACTTCCAAAGGTGACTGATGTCCCCAGAACTCAATCCATTCCGACTCAATTTTCTTGATGTCCGTTGTATATCCCTGAATTAGATCGCCGACCATGATGGCAAAGTCGGGTTTCAGTTCATTGATTTCGGCGATAGCACGGTCGAACACGTGCCATTTGTCCTCGCCGCCGCCTGTCTTGTCGCCGATGATGGCAAAGCTGAATTTGTCCGGATCATCCGAAAATGGACGTTCTACCATCGGAACACGGTCCGGGAAATTCGGCGATTCAGCTTCCAAGGCAACCGTGATAGAAAGGAACACGGTGACGACGGTTAGGATCTTATACACTTGTCGGTAGTTGTAAGCCATCAATGATTTCTCTGCAATTTCAACGGCGGTGAATCGATCGTCTTCGGCCGTAGAAGGCATCATATCAGATCGATGTCACAGAACTGTGGCGTTAATGTGAGTTTTCCATCTCAATATTCCGACTGTATAGTTTCTGTAAGTCGGTTGCGTATCACGACGCCGCTTCCACCCTTTGCCAAGTTATTCTCTTTTTGCACTTCGGACAACTGCCGCTTCTTGACCGCTGACTCAGGCGCTGCCGTTTCCACTCCTTACCGCACGGACACGCTCCTCGCCAGCGCGGAGGTGTGTGATCGACCTGGTGGCAGCGTTTCGCCGTACACCCAATCCGCCGTGCCACGCTTTTCCATGCGTCACCGTGGCCATGATTCGGTCCGACGATCGCGTGCGCAATTTCGTGCAGAATTGTGTCGGTAATCTCCTCTTTGGATGCTTTCAGGCAGTAGGTTACGGAAAGCGCAATCAGCTTTTCTTTGTACCTACAGACACCTCCGCGCACAGGCGCAAGATCGAACGCAAACTTCCACCCTTTTTTGAGTCCGTTCATCGCCTGGTGTACTCGGATGAGATGCAGCCCGAGCGCCTCGACATCCTTTAGCGGCATTGAGGGCACTTGCGCAGGTAGTATGCACGTCAATGCGGAATACGGGACATTCCATAGTCCATCGTGCTGTGTCACTATCCGTGCCCGCCGTGACAGAAGTTTTTGGACGGTGCCTTCCTGCAAGCCTGCTTTCGTCCTGAATGATACTCTTGTCCCCGGCGGGAATGCGGCTCCAGGGAATTCGGATGTCACAATGGGCATGAACGCTTGGCTCCTGCGGTGGCGATGGCTGCATTGAAATTGGGATTTGCGCGGTTCAATATCTGAAAGTACACAGTAAAATTGAATATTTGTAGGAGCGATCTCCAGGTCGCGACTTTTTGTCGTGAGCAAAACTGAGTTAGTCTTCGATTTGACGAGTCCGAGGCACAAACCGAACCGCGTGGGCCCTAACTATTATCGCATAATTTTCCGCATATTACCCTTAAAAAGTTTGGGAATCATGAGAACCCGTTTGAACATCAGGTGGCAAATTTGTTACCGGAAGGATGCAACGAACGCGGATTGATATGGAGAGAAAAATAGAAAATTAGGTTCTGATGGCGGCTGCCGGTTGAAGAAGGGGTCTTGGGAAATTTCATACTTTTCATACCAAATCGGGGTATGCAATGGTAGTGGGGAACAGGCTGAAATACTTGCTACGACTGGATTGTGTGCGGTTTCGACGTTGATGTCAGCTGAGTGTTGGTATGAAATACGGCGATATGAGCATGCACCGGGAGTTAGCGCCCCAGCTAGCGATGAGGAGATTAGGATTGTGACGGATTCGTAACAAAATAGAAAGACAGTATTCACATAATCGTCATCAGTCTGTAACATGCCGCTGCTATCATCCATGACGTTGAAAAGCGGCAACGCGGTCGGATTTGTCAATCTGAGTCGAGCAATGGTGGGACGCACCGAGGGGAGAAGAACAGTTCTAATCCAACGAATCGGGGCGTCAAGAACTCAACACCGGTACCGGATTGCAACGGGGGGAGAGGGTTGAGTAATGGTAGAAATGCCATCATGGATAGAAGCAAGCCCAACGGTATTGACGTGGCAGGAATCAAGATCGATTTTTGTTCTGAATGTATGGGCACTTCCACTGTGGTTGTCGTATAGGAACAGACCCCGGCAGAACTGGATTGTTGCTTATATTAAGGGATGTAAGCCGGATTATGTCCTGCTTCAAGAGGTGTGGTGTTCACATGATGTGAATTGGTTGGAGAAACAGCATCCAGAATATCAGGTGTTTCGATCCGGTCAGAAGCACCGCCTGATGAATACGGGCGGATTGGTCACGATGGTCAAATCGACAGAGCCGTATGAGTCGGCTTACAAGTATTTCGGGAAACCTGTTGGCGGAAGGCTAGACGAGATACATGCGGAAAAAGGGGTGCTTTTGGTCGCTGATAGCGACGGATTGGCGCTGGGGAACACGCATCTGTATTCGCCGAGGACTACCGGTAGAGCCTTCACAGAGTCGCAGTTCAGGGAGGTGTTGAGCCTTGCAGCCATCTATCCCAATCTCGTTGTCGGCGGTGATTACAATTTGACGTATCCGCAGCGGGTGGAATTGAACGTGGAACACGGAGAGCCGTTCAATATTGCCGCCACCGATGCAACCTACGATACTGTCCTCAATCCGTTAACTCGCAGAGGAGTGAATCGGTTTAGCGGAAATACGCCTCAACAGAAAGCCATCGATGGACTGATGGTTCATGGGGACGATGTAAAGTTGCGTTACAGCGCCGTCCTCAAAGCTCCGATTTTTTCGGACCACCTTGGGGTTGTGGGGATGCTTGCGTTGAACGATTCAGCGCAATGAACGTCCTCTTGACGCGGAATAAGCAGATGGGGAAGCGAGGAGCTGGTGATTGCCGATTTCACGTTTGTGCTTTCAAAGGCTGGTGCGCAGAGGATTTCTATCGTCCTCATTATTCATGCGGTTGATCGCACCCTACAGCACCGTGGCAGTTAGAGGAGAAAGAGGATGGGAAGTCGTGGAATCGGTGATTGAGGATTATGCGGCACGAGAAATGTAATTGCCAATCGGGTGATACAGTTCCACACAGAGAGGAACATTTCAATTATGGCAACACTATTCTATAGTCTGTCCGGTGAGGGGCGCGGTCATGCCACACGTGTGCGTGCCATCGTTGAGGAGTTGCGGCAGAATCATCGGATAGTGATTTACGCGCCGGGGCAAGCCTACGACCTGTTACAACCGGTGTATCAAGAGAGTGATGTTACCGTTAGACACATCCCGGGGTTGGCGTTTCATTACACACGCAGCCACCGGCTGAATCCCGTGAGGACGGGGATAAAGGGGTTGTCCTATGCGACGAGGTACGCCGCGCTTTCTCGGCGGCTGCGGTCAGACATAGAGCGAGAGTCACCCGACTTGGCGATAACCGATTTCGAGCCGGCGCTGCCCAGAGCCGCTCGCCGCGCAGGCGTTCCATTCATCAGTCTGGATCACCAACACGTGCTGCTTACGTCGGACTTGAGTTCGCTGCCCATGGAACTGAGGTGGCATGCGTTCTTTATGGCACAGATTGTGCGCGGCTTTTGCCGCGGTCAAATGCAGACGGTTGTCTCGTCGTTCTATTTTCCGCCGCTTAAACTCAGGGCGCAGGATGTCACCCAGATTGGCGTATTGTTGAGGTCAGAGGTTCTGGAAGCCACTCCGGAGCGGGGCAATCATCTAGTGGTGTATCTGCGGCGTTTCGGATCGCCCGAGGTTTTTCGCGCGCTTGAAGCCTGTGGATGCGAGGTGCGCATTTACGGACTGGGGGCGCAGGCGTCTTCCGGACGATTGCGATTCCTGCCGATCGACATGCACCGGTTCGTGGAGGACTTGGCGACAAGCCGTGCATTGATAAGCACGGCTGGCAACCAACTCATCGGGGAGGCGCTCTATCGTGAAAAACCGGTGCTCGCCATTCCGGAACACCGCAACCACGAACAACGCATCAACGGGCATTTTGTCCAATGCTCGGGTGCAGGATTGAGCGTGGGTATGGAGCAGATTTCGCCGGTACACACCCGTCATTTTATGGAGCAGTGCGAGGCATTTCGCGCTCGCATCAATCGTCGTCAGGTGTATGGGAACACCGCTGCTCTAAATATTATCAATCAGTATTTGCCGGGATATAAGCCTATCGCCTCACCTTTGCCCCCCGCCACACGCAAGAAGGAGCTCGCCACATGAGCGGACCTCGGTCTCAATTCGAGATTAAAAATCGCCTGCTCTCGTTTCTTCACACGGTTGCCCGCGCCCGGCGCCGCGCCGTGACACTACCCCGGTTTTTGACATATATCGTAACGTTCTCGTGCAATGCGAGGTGCATCATGTGTGACTCGTGGCGCAAGCCCTCGCCGAACGATTTGAGCCTTGACGAGATTGGAAACATCTTCGATCAACTGCCTCGGATGGACGCCGTGCGGTTGACGGGTGGTGAGCCGTTTGTTCGGCGCGACCTATTGGACATTGCTCATTTTGCCCAGGACAAACTTGGACCGCTGATGATTCATGTCACGACGAACGGTTTCCTGACAGACCGGATTGTGCAGTTCTGCGAGGAGCGGCGGCGGGATGTTCCGTTGAGTATGCTCGTTTCCGTAGACGGTACGGAGGAGAAGCATAACCACGTGCGGGGCCACGACAAGGCATGGGATTTCATCGTGGGGACGCTCAATGCTTTGGCGCCGCGTCAGAAGGAGCTGCGGATGAGTCTGTCGGTGAACCAGACGATAGTTGATGCGGAGGGGGTTGAACACTACAAACGCTTGCGGGAGTTCCTAGCGCCGCTGGGTGTTCGGAACAATGTGGTTATGGCTTATGACCTCAGCGCAACTTATAATCTGGAGGAGGAGCTGGAGGTGGCTCCATCGCAGATTGGTCAGTTCACGACGTTTGGCGAATTCACGGAGGAGCATCTTCAAACGCTGTTCGACGAGATTGAGAAGGACCTCACGAATTATCCGCTGCTTGACCGGCTCGCGAAACGCTACTATTTGCAGGGCATCCGGAATCGGTTGCTTGAGGGTGAGGGCGTGCCCAATCCGAAATGTGTCGCGCTCAATTCGCACCTGCGGCTGCTGCCGGACGGTCGTGTGCCGACGTGCCAGTTCAATACGACGAGCGTCGGGAATCTGAGGGAGGAGAAGTTCGCGGATCTGTGGGCGAATAAGAAGATAAGGAAGCAGCGGGATTGGGTCAACAAGTGCCCCGGGTGCTGGGCAGAGTGCGAGGTGTTGCCCAGTGCGATTTATACGGGTGATTTGTTAAGAGCCGTCTGGAGTGGTAGGTAAGAATAGTGGTCAGCGACCTGTGACCAGTGGCTGGAAAAGGAGGTCACGCCTTTGAAGGGAGGAAGGAGGGAACAGGAATGGATTTTCAAACGGTCTGTTGAGCTTGGCGGGGTGCCTCGTTCGGAGGGAATTCTACTTTCGCATAAATCTCACGTAGGGGGAGTCCGCAGTTAATTGACGTAAGTTGAACAATATCATCGGGGCTGCCGAATTCTGTCAGGATCCACTGCTCGTTATGTCGGAGGTAGTGTTCGACGCGCATGAAATTCTGTGAGACGAGGGTATATTCTTGCATGGAGTCGAGTTGGCGATAGTACCCGAATTTTGCGCCTCGGTCGTAGGCTTCGGTGCTTGGCGAAAGGACTTCAAAAAGGGCAGTGGGATTTAAGAGTGTATCAACATCGTCGTCCTCAAATCGCGGTTCATCACAGACAACAAGAATGTCGGGGTAGGTATATAGTCCTGCCGCGCCGACTTTTAGGCGCATGTCACAAGCATAGACCTCGCAGGAACGCTGCTTCAACTGGAGATGGAGTCCACAGCAGATATTTCCGCTGACGAGATTATGCGCCCGGTTTGATCTTGACATCGGGTACATGCGGCCGTTACGGAATTCGCTCTTGGTGATTGCTTTGCGCTCTAAAGCGAGGTACTCTTGTGGTGTTAGATGAGATTGCACGGCAGCAGATGACATGGTTTTCCTTGTGTTCTTCCTATTCAAGGTTGCGATTCAGTCCTGCAGTCCTTTTGTTCTACCATTCAATTATACCACAGGTGCTTTGGCGCGTCATATACTTTTTGGACAGGGGAAACGCATCTAATTTAGAGCATGTCTGATGGTGGAAGAATGTACGATTAATGTTGGGTTTCACTCAAATTTTGGCACATTCAAGCAAATTGGGCACTCGAAAACCCCTCTAAAATCGACGATTATTAACGGAATTCGTTCAACCCAACCTACGATCTTTAGAAAGATTGCCACAAACTTAGCCCGATTCTCCTTTTGACGAGCAGAAAATTTAGATGCGTTTCCCCTAGGGACAAGGTTGGCAAATCGCCAACTGTAACCGTTATCGCGGGAGACGCCTACCACGCCGTCGATCAAGCTGGGGTGCAGGTCACGCCCGTCGGATACCATGAGGTACATGCCGGCGGTGTCCGTGTCATTGACGAGTTCCCACTCGACTTGCGGCCCCGGCGTGGGCGGGGCTAGCGGCGGGAGCGTGATGAGTAGGACCAGGCAGGCTCTCATATTGTGCTGGCTAAACGTTGTGGGACACATACTTGGCGACTATGCCGCCGGAGTGCCACTCCACAGCGAAGTGGATTAGTCCACGCTCTGCGGCGCGTTTACTTCAAGCAATAACCAGTTGGCATGGAGGTCGTCCCAGTACCATTTTTCGACGAGGTAGGTTGCGGTCGGCAGGTTGGTGACGCGAATATCGCACGGCTTGCCGTCAAACTTTACCACGATCACGGTGTGGCCGATCGGGATGCTAGCCGCGTCGTCATCGATGTCGTATTCAGTTCCTTCTCCGTAGCTAACGTGCACATTGCGTATGGACGGCAAGAAATCTAGAATATTAACTATTGGGCGATCCGCGCAATATGCCGGGCCAGAATCCTCGGGTTCATATGCGCCGCAGGCGAGGAGGATGAGCAGTAAGAGCAGATCAATTTTCATGATTATCGTCGAACGATGTTGCCGTGCGTCGTGAACATCAGGGTGGAGACGCCTACGGTAAATGGATGTCCGTTCTCTAAATACCATTTTTGATGCGGCGGCAACTGCGAAATTTCTATGACGACAGAGGTGACAATACCGCGCTCCCCCTCTTGAAAGGGGACTTCGGCCTCAGAGAATTCATGATCCGTTTCCTTCCAGGGACCAATCGTTCTGTACGCAGCGCCGGCGTATTCTTGCAGACCTGCTATTATCCTCGCGGCTCCCCCTACGTCGCGGATCTCAAATCGGCGAAACCTGTCGTTCGAATAATGTCCTCTGTAGGTCTTTACTATCCAGACGTATATGGGCCGGTCCACAGTGCGATCGGACTCAAGCTGGAACACGAAATAGGTACGATCAATATCGTAGGCCCCGATGTCGACGACCGGAAGGTCAGGCTCCCGGATGGGCTCGTCGGCGCCGCAGCCGATGATGGCGATGACCAGGAACGCCAAGATAGCGAGTAAGTCTAAGAGGGTGGCAATGAGGGTTAGGCATTTCATGGATTTTTCAGGGCGCCCCAGATTGCCGCGGCTTTGCCATGCGGATTCACGATCGAGATTGAGGCGCGGTAGATGCCGTTTTCGGTGCCGGCGTACAGATCGGACCCGTGGGATATGAGCGAGTCAAAGAGAACGTGCCGCGGTCCTGTCGGAAACCATGTTTCGGACGGCTGATCGAACAGCCACACGCCGAGGTCCGATTCGTAACACGCGGCGAAGATTCGGCCGCGATTGACTGCCAGTCGATTCATATAGGGCTCTTCCGGCAGCCCCCGGCTGAGATTCTCCCACATGAATTCGGCTTCGTTCCAACGCCCAAAGCCTCGACTTCCGGCGACGTATAACTTATCCCCAAGCACCGCCCAGTCAGCTAAATCGCCGTATTCTAGCTCGGGAAGAAGTTCCCACGTTTCGCCGTTGTCCGGGGAACGGAATAGGATTCTGGAGGAGCTTGAATAGACTGCCCACAGATAGCCGCCGAACTCCGTCATCGACCAGATACTATCGCCGAAGTGCCAGTCGGGTATGTTGTGCTCTTTGATGCCCGGGTATATCCATTCGTCGTCTATGGAATGCCAGGTTTCGCCCCGATTGCTGGATATGTGCGTGCCCTGGTGGTACCCTACGTTGATGACCATGCCGGAACTGGTAACGAGTAATTGATAAACGGATCCGTGGCGAGGCCCCCGTTTCGGGTGGTCGAAGATGTAGAGCCCTTCGTTAATCTGCTCCCATGTGTTGCCGCCGTCGTCCGAGCGGAATACGCCGTGGTCTATCGCACCGACATAAACGGTGCCGTTCCCGCTTCCAATGGCGGTGATAACTAAGTCATCGATGCCGCGGCCAATGTCCCGGGGGCGCCAGGTGTAGCCATCATCGAAGGAGAGGTAAAACCCGGTGTCGCCTACGGCGTAGAGACGGAGGCCGTCGCTCTCAAGCAGTCGGACGCTGCCGATGACCTCAGTGCCGGGGATATGTTCCCACTCGGCGCGGGCATCTTGGCCGCAGTTGATGAGCCAGATTAAGAACAGGAGTGGGGTTAGGATAACCGTCAAGCCGAGTTTGGTATTCATGAGTGGTCTCCTTCATTCCGTTTTAAGGGCGCCCCAGGTGGTAGCGGCTTTGCCGTAGGGTTGAACGATCTGGATGTCGGCTCGGTAGATGCCGTCCTCCATGACTGCAGCGTACAGATAGTCATTATGCGATACGATATCAACGATACGAGAATCCTGTAAGCCAACGGAGACGAACGTGTCGGACCGGTCGTCGAACAGGTATACACCGGAGTAGAAATCGCCGGCGAAGAGGCGGCCGCGATGCACGGCCAGGCTTGTGAAATGCGTGGACTCAGGCGAGGGTGGAAGCCCTTCGCTGAAGTACTCCCAGTTGTGTTCGTCTTCGTTCCACCGGCCGAATACGTGGCGGATGACGTACAACCGGCCGTTAAATTCTTGCCAGTCGTCTATGCGGGTGAACTTAAAATTTTTCGTCGATTGCCACGTCTTGCCTTTGTCCGGGGAACGAACGATATTCGCGGTGGTGGCGGCCCACCAATAACCGCCGGTCTCGGTCATTGACCAGATATCGTGGCTAATGCGAATCGTATTGTTAAAGTTCCCGGGAACGCGCCAGAGATTGTAGGTACTCTTCCACCACTCGCCGCGGTTGGTGGATATATAGGTGCCCGCGTGATACTTGCAGGCTATGGCGGTGCCGGAGCGCGTAACGAGTATTTGGTTTACTTCGGCATACCTGCGCTCGTCGACAAACGGACCATTATCAAAAGTGTCGATGCCGACACTGTTGTTTTCCCATGTGACCCCGCCGCTGTCGGAGCGGTATAGGCCGTGCTTGAGCGTGCCTGCATAGACGGCATTCTTGCCAACGCCTATTGCAGTCACGTGGCGGTCCGGCAGGGTTAATCGGAAGGTAAGGCCTGGGCCCCGGGACATGTAAAATCCGCCCGAATACCCGAGGTAGAGGCGGTGCTCGTCGGCTGCAAGCACGGCGTCATAGGGGAGGTCTGCCTCATGGGTTAGTTTCCAGGCAACTTGGGGCGCGGCGTGGGCGCGGCCCGAGGCGAAGAGGGCAATGAGCAGGAGCAGGTAGATTTTCATGGTGCTTTATCTCCGCTTTCAGGAAGTCCGATATGGGGGTATTAACGAACGATTCTGTGCGTCGTGAACATCAGGGTGGAGACGCCTATGGTAAATGGTGCGCTATTCTCGTAGTAATATCCGGCCTCCTTCGTCGTCGGGGAGATTGTTATTGTGGCAGCGGTGACGATACCGTACTTTCCTTCTTCGAAGGGGTGGTCGACGTCAAGGTCGGTAAAGTCGCCGGCATACAGGCGTCTTGATATGCTTCCGGTGTACAGTTCCTGTCCGGCGTCTATTCCGAAGATGGTGTTAGGGACGCGGATGGTAAACTGGTTCCGCCAGTCGTCGTGGACATATCCCGTGTAGGTTACAGATTTGCTGACGAATGTTTGTCCCTGCGCCGCGGGTTCAATCACCAGCCTAAATACGAAATAGCCGGCGCTATGTCGTAGGCTCCGATGTCGATGACCGGCAGGTCGGGCTCCGGAATCTCGGGCTCCCTGATGGCCTCGTCAGCGCCGCAGCCAGCGAGGAGGGTGAACAGTAGGAGCAGATATATTCTGACAGTCATTTGGTGTTTCCCAGCTTTATAGCGCCCCAGGTGACGGCGGCTTTGCCTTCGGGGGACACGAAGGGGCGTTTGGCGCGGTATATCCCATCATGGCCCCGGGACGCAGCAGCGGCGTAGAGATTCCCGCGATGGGACGCGAGGCTGAAGACGCGTTTACCGGAGAGGCCTGCCGGGTACCAGGTTTCGGCATGATGGTCGAACATGAACACGCCGTGGCTCCGCGAGCCGCCGAAGATCCAGTCACGATGTACGACCAAGCAACTCAAACGAACCAACTTCGGAAGGCTTTCGCTGAGATCTTCCCATTCCAGCCCTTCCTCGCGCCAGCGTCCGAATCCGCCGCCGCCGACGTAGAGGTCGCCTCTGAATGAGATCCACGCTTCTACGGGCGAATAATGTCGAATACTGCGCTCGTTTCCCCAGTCGGGAATGGACTCCCAGGTGGCGCCTTCGTCGGGAGACCGCGCGGCGTTGTCAATCGAGTAGAGCGCCCAGAGATAACCGTCATGCTCGCCCATCGACCAGATACCGGTGCCCAAGTCGATATCGGAGGATCCCGGACTTTGCGGAGCGACCCACTCCAAGGTTACGTTATGCCATGAATCGCCGCGGTCGCGGGAGATCCAGGTGCCGGAATGGTAGCCGACGGCGATGGCCATCCCGGAACCGGTGACGAAGAATCGCCGTAGATAGGGATAGTAGGACCTGTTTCCGTCCCATTTTGGGTCGAAGCCGTTGTTTTTCCAATGCCATGTATTGCCTTTGGTAACGGAACGCAAGATGCCGTGTTCCGAACTGTAGCCGTAGATGGCGTCGGGCGATGCGGTGAGATCATTTATGTAATCGTTGAAATCACCGAGGCGCCAGGTGTAACCGTCGTCACGCGAGTAGTAGATGCCTTTTTTGGTACTGGCGTAGAGGCGTTCGCCGTCGCTGGTAATGCGATCGGCACCATTTCCGAAAATGAGCTCCCACTCGGCGTGGACATGGCCTGCAACCAAAGCGAATAGGAGCAGATAGGTTTTCATGATGGGTTGGCTCCAGATGTGTTGTCGCGAGTCCAATACAACTCATAAATGAACGGCGGGTTTAAAGGGTGCCAAAACTCTAGTTTTAGGGTATCTCCAATCCACTCGTAAGGGTATTTGCCGTACTCGGGCGCTGATTGCCCACCTTCAAAATAGACGTCAAACACGAGTTTGGGGATGACTTTGTCGTAGTTGGACTTTTTGTAGTAGAGGCTGGGGAGGTGATAGCCGGACCATTCTTCTACTACTTCAAATCTGCCTCTGTACTTGAGGGGACGCACCGACAGCGGCGCGTCCAAATAAAACGTACCTTCGCCCAGTTCGAGCCGGCCGATGCCGGCCGGGTAGACATAGGTGGTCGGCACACGCCGTATGATTATCGGATCGTCGAGATCGGGGCCGCCGACGTCCATGAGCTCATGCACGATCGCTTTGGTGAGGACAAAGGCGCCTTTGAGCACCTGGCCTGTGGGTGCGGGAACGATCGTCTCCGATTCGCCGCAGCCGGCGAACCATATCACGAGCAGGAATGAGGTTAGGATAGACGTTAAGCTGAGTTTGTTATTCATTAGTGGCCTCTCTCATTTCGTTTTAAGGGCGCCCCAGGTGACGGCGGCTTTGCCTTCGGAGGAAACGAATGGTCGCTTGGCGCGGTATATCCCATCATGGCCCCGGGACGCAGCAGCGGCGTAGAGATTCCCGCGATGGGACACGAGGCTGTTAGTAGGGATACTCAATGACAGCCCTGCCGGATGCCACATTTCGGCGTGATGGTCGAATATGAACACGCCGTGTCTCCACGAGCCGGCGAAGATACGGTCACGATGCACGACGAGAGAACTCAACGCAGGGTCGTGCGGCAGGCCGTGGCTAAGGTCCTCCCATTCGAGCCCCTCTTCGCGCCAGCGTCCGAAGCCACCGCCACCGCCCACGTAGAGGTCCCCTTTGAATGAGATCCAAGCGTTTGCGCGGGAAAACTGGGCGATACTGCGTTTGTCCCTCCAATCGGGAATGGACTCCCAGGTGGCGCCCTCGTCAGGAGAGCGTGCGGCGAAGCTAGTCGAGTTGAGTGCCCAGAGATAGCCGCCGAACTCGCCCATCGACCAGATGCCGTCGCCCAACGGGAAGCCGGTGGCGCGCTGGTCGTTTACTTTCCATTCGTCGCGCACTGCGTGCCAGCGATCGCCACGGTCGCGGGAGATCCAGGTTCCGGAGTGGTAGCCGACGGCGATGACCATCCCGGAAGCGGTGACGAGAAATTGTTTTATTTCCGGGTAGTAGAACCTGCGGCCGCCCCATACGAGGTCGAAGCCGTTGTTTTTCGGGTGCCAGGTGTTGCCTTTGGTGACGGATCGCATGATGCCGTGATCATAACTGTAGCCGTAAACGGCACCGGGGAATGCGGTGAGGTTGCCGATCCAGTCCTTATAAGTACTCAGGCGCCAGGTGTCTCCGTCATCACGCGAATAGGACATACCTTTATCTGTGCTGACGTAGAGGCGTTCGCCGTCACTGGCGATGGAGCCGCCATGGTCATTGAGAATGAGTTCCCACTCGGCGTGTGCGGATGCGGAGATGAGGGCGAGGAGTAGTAGGACGAAGATTCGTGTCATGGCGCCTCCGTTCAGTCGCACCACATGCCTAACCTAATAGCGGGCTGGTCTCGAACCTTGTACGGGTTGAACTGATAACCTTCGGGCAACCGGATCTCCCCCTCATGGTACGGCAGGTATCGAGATCGTTCGTCCATCGGCTTTATTTGCGGCTCGAAATAGGGTATGGAGTAGTTAACGGTCAGGGGCGGACATATTTTAGTGAAGCGGACGCGCTCGGATTTCAACGCGCTTTTCGCTATGCGAACGAACCGGTCTTCTACCAAAATGTAGGTTGTGTACGGCATGGGGATATCCGACACCAGATAGAAATCGACTCTGCGTGTGATGTGTTTATCCTGCAAATAGCTCGTTCTACCCGATCCGCCCCAAGTAATACCAATGGTGGGGATGGCCGGTTCGGGCTCTTCGACGATAGATCGATTCTCCATCTCGCTGCAGGCGAGGAGGGTGAACAGTAGGAGCAGATATATTCTGACAGTCATTTGGTGTTTCCCAGCTTTATAGCGCCCCAGGTGACGGCGGCTTTGCCTTCGGGGGAAACAAGGGGCCGTTTGGCGCGGTACAGGCCCATATGATCAGGCGACGAGCCAACGGCGTAGAGGTTTCCGCGATGTGACACGAGCCCGAGGATGTCCATGTCGGAAAGACCGGCCGGATACCAGGTTTCGGCGTGATGGTCGAACATAAACAGGCCGTGGGGCGAGCCGCCGAAGATTCGGTCACGATGCACGACGAGATAATTCAGACGAGGCGTTTGGGGCAGGCCGCGGCTGAGATCCTCCCATTCAAAAGCCAGCTCGTTGAATCGTCCGAAGCCGCCGTATCCGCCCACGTAGAGGTGTCCCCTGTATGATACCCACGCCTCGACGCGCGCAAACTGGTCGATTGTGCCCCCAAGCTGCCAGGTGGCGCCCTCGTCGGGAGAGCGCACCGCGAGGCTAGAGGAATAAATTGCCCAGAGATAACCGTCATGCTCGCCCATCGACCAGATACCGGTGCCCAAAGGGATATCCGAATAACCCGGGCTTTGCGGGAGAGTCCATTCGTGCGTCACCTCGTGCCATGAATCGCCGCGGTCGCGTGAAATCCACGTGCCGGAGTGGTAGCCGACGGCGATCACCATGCTGGACTCGGCAACCACAAATTGTAGCACTTCGGGATAGTATAAGTGGTGTCCGTCGGAGGTGGGCTTGAACCCGTTGTTTTTCCAATGCCAGGTATTGCCTTTGGTAACGGATCGCAAGGTGCCGCGGTCGGATCTCCAGCCGAAAGCGACGCCGGGCGCGGCGGTAAGGTTTAATATATAATCCCTGTAATCACTGCGGCGCCAAAAGCGTCCGTCGTCGCGCGAATAGTAGATGCCGTATTCGGTGGCGGCGTAGAGTCGTTCGCCGTCGCTAGCGATCTGATCGACGCCTTTTTCGAGGATGAGCTCCCACTCGGCGTGGACATGGGCGGTGAGGAACATGTTGAGGAGCAGCAGTATGAGCAGGAAAAGATAGGTTTTCATGGTCGTTTGATTGCGCCCCAGGTGGCGGCGGCTTTGTTGTAGGGTTGAACGCGGGGAAAGACAGCGCGGTAGATCCCATGGTCGGTGGCGGCGTAGAGCTCGCCCCGGTGGGCCGCCAAGCTGGTCACCCTGCTATCCCGCATGCCAACGGGTTCCCAGGTTTCGGACGGCTGGTCGAAGTGTGCCACCGCCCATGTATGGACGACCGCGAACATACGGCCGCGATGAATCGCGAGATCCACTATACAGGGTTTCTTCGGAAGCCCCCGGTTGAGCACATCCCATTTGAGTTCCTCTTCGCGCCAACGACCGAAGCCGTAGTCGCCGGCGACGTACAGGTTGCTATCGAACACCGCCCAATCCTGTATGCGGCCAAACCCGGCGATGCTGCCGGAACTCCAATCGGGCATAATCTCCCAGGTGCCGCCCTCGTCGGCGCTGCGCATGGCGCGGGAGTCGGAGCGCGCCGCCCAGATATAGCCGTCGAATTCGGCGACGGTGTAGGCACCGGTGCCCATGTTGTAATTCTGGTGCCAGGTTTCGCCGCCGTCGCGAGAGATATAGGTGTCGTCGTGGAATCCGATGGCGATCAGAACGCCGGAACGGGTGACGAGCATTTGTTTGATATGCTGATCATTGGCGCCGCGCTTGTGCCGAAATGTGGGTAAACCGTCGTCTATGCGGTGCCAGGTGTTGCCGCGCGTTTCGGAGCGGTAGACGGCTTGCGACCAGGTTACGGCATACATGGCGTCGGGCGCGGCGGTCACGCCCGAAATGCTGCGTTTCAGGTCGCTCTCGCGCCACGTTAAGCCGTCATCGAGGGTAAAGTACACGCCGTCCTTTCCGCCGCCGTAGAGTCGTTCGCCGTCGGATTCGAGCGCGTACACAGCGTAACGGCCCGTACCGGACAGGAGTTCCCAGTCGGCGGCGTGGGCGGAGCTACTGAGCGAAAGGCAGCAGATACAGGCAATGATGAGGGCTAAGAGCGCGGCGCATAGCCGAGAAGATTTCATCGGTCCTCCTTGGCTGGCGGGTCTTCGAAGGGGCACCACACGGGAATGGATACGGTGGAGTTTATGCCCTCGCCGCCAGACCAGTCAATGGTCAGCGTGTTGTATGTGCCTTGGATGTAAAAGGTACAATAGAGCTTAATCTTCAACGCCGTGCCGTGGAGGATATAGTCTTGGGCGTCGAGCACGGACCCGGAGCGGTCGTGGAGTTTCATTTCGAGGTTGTTGGGCGGTGATGAGAAAATGACGGTGATAGTCTGGAATCCGCCGCGGTCAAGCACAATGACATTATTGTGTTTTGCCTCCCGGCTCCAATAGTTCCCTAATAGCGCCAGGTCAATCTCCCGGAAGTTGCGGTCGATGCTGACGATGTGAGGCAAGAGTTCTTCCTCTCGATCGGTGCAGCCGAGCACGGCGAAAAGAAGCGTAATGAAAATTCGGTTCGGCTTCATTGGCGCTCCTCCCGTTCGCACCACAGTCGAATCACGGTGCCGCCGCCAACCCATTGAATCGGTATCCGGTGTTCGTAGTCGTGGTCGGATGAGTCGTTTCTGAAGCAGTACACCTTCATGCTGAGTTCGCGTCCGACGAGTTCCCAACTCGTGGGGTTGACATACTGGGAATACGCTTGAGACCCGACGGCGACGAGTTCGGGGGCTCGGGAAAAAGTGACG
Organism: Candidatus Poribacteria bacterium; assembly: GCA_022827055.1. Taxonomy (GTDB): domain Bacteria; phylum Poribacteria; class WGA-4E; order WGA-4E; family JAJDTR01; genus JAJDTR01. Next base: position 176,555 of record JAJDTR010000062.1, read on the forward strand.
GTGATGGTGCGAACGTCCTCCTGCTTCAGCCGAATGAGGTAGGGCACCAAACTGTAGTGGCGGACAGTCTCGTGGTCGTGTAGCTGCGGCTGCGGGTCGATGCTCACGATGTAGGGTGTCTCGGGGGTGTCGTACCCGCAGCCGGCGGCGGTGAATGCAAGCATAAGCAGCAGGGCAGGTTTCATTCCGCTTGGTCCTCCTCTCGGCACCACAAAGCGAACCGCTGACCGCCGCCTTTCCATGTGACATAAAGAGCGGAAAGGTGGTCGAAATGGGGATAGGCGTAGCCTACCGGGCTGCTATGGCAATGAGTGATATATATGTCAACTTTCCTGCCGTCGATCCGAAACAACTCATTGGCGGAGAAGTCCTCGGGCGGGTAAGAAAAGGTGAGTTCGATTTGTAGATTGCGGTCGCCTTCGAACGGGAGATATAACACCGGATGGTCTTTTGACATTCCGTGATAGTTGAGCCAGTCATCGGACACCAACGCCGGCGCCGGATCAACGGCAATGATGCGGGGTGGTTCGATGTCCAAGACGCGCGGCGGCGGTGATTCCTCGCCGCAGCCGGTTAACAGGCGTAACGCGGCGGCGATGAATAGCACGGCGAGCACAGGAAAACTCATGAGGCGTTCGCAGGCTTCGAAGCTCTGCATTTAGGCTGTCCTTGAGAAGAGACGGTATCCGGATAGACAATGACGGACGAAAGAGAGCAAGTAGCGTGCCACTAGCCCAAACGCCGTCCCGGGCGCGGTTTTGCGGGGCGGAGAGGACGGCGGTAACAACAAAATGGACAGTGGTGTTCACTTTGTGTGCACTGGCGAGGGTGGAATCGGGCGGGGTATTCTCGCGGGGAAAGGATTAATTGAGGTTAGAGAACGCATCAGCCATTGCGATTGGCGGGCATCATGGCAAAGGCACGATCTGCCGTCAACAGAAAAACAACTAAGAAATACCAAGAGGCGTTGCAGTTCTCTTTCACATCGGTTAAAATGGAGCATCACATTATCTAAGAAGGAGAATTACCAGTGCCGAAACGAACCAGCAAAATCTCGGATACCACACTCGTTGAGATTATCGCAAAACGGCTGCTTGGGAAATCGCAGTCGGAAATTGCGAAAGAGTATGGCGTATCCACACAAACCATCCAGTATTACGAGGCAAAAGAGACCTCGCAGGATTTGAAGAGGATTGTGCTTCAAAGGATAGCCGAAACTGTGGGTGACGCACTCGGAGAACAGGCGCTTGAGCAACTGGCGATCCGGAAACATGATAAACCTGATACCGAGGCGGGTGCGCCGACCCGCAGTCTCGCCTTCAACCCGAATCACACTTGATCCGGCAACCCTCGACCGACGGGGAGCGCCGGCATCCCGTCACCCCAAAGGCAATTCTCAATGAAACTCATCTTCGCCGTGGTTCCAATCGCTTTACTCCTCGTGGTCGGGGCGTATGTGGCAATCGTGACCGCCGAAACGCTGATCGACGACCCATGCCGCGTTTTCCCGGAAGATGCGTCCGAGCGCCTGTGGCCCCACGATGACGCATTAAACCGGGTGTTCGTAGCCGACGGCTTTGAATGGTCTCTCTCAAGTAACACTTTTTCAAAGCTAGCCATAGAGCGAAAAATGAGTGTCAATTGATGATGCGCTATTCACATTGGGGATCTCTATCGCACTCGCTATCCGCTCGTTTGATCTCCGCTGGAGCGCGGAAATTTGGACATATCGCATTCTATCAACATGTCGATCCTCTGGATCGAAAGAATGGACTCTACAAGTGACAAGTGT
>JAJDTR010000082.1 GCA_022827055.1 Candidatus Poribacteria bacterium
CGTTTACTTGAGATGCAGCATTACGTACACGATCTCATGAACCGTGTGCACAGACATTATGAATGTGTCCACCAAGATTTTAGACATCATGTCGCCGAGTCGCTCGAAACCTTCCGATTTTCGATAAAACAGTATCTCGAAGAACTCTTTGGCACTCTCCCATTTCAGATCGAAGGTCTAGATTAGGTAGGGTGGATGAGCCAAATTGAGATAAGAGATGTCAGTTTTACCTATCCAAGTCGTAGTGAACCAAGTCTGAAGAGGGTAAACGCCGAAGTTGAGTGTGGCGAGTTTATTCTCTTGACAGGCCCCACCGGGTGCGGCAAATCCACTCTGTTGCGAACCTTGAACGGTTTGATCCCTCACGCGTCAGGTGGCGTGCTTTCCGGCAATGTCTCCATGGATGACACAAACCTTGCCGACCAGTCGCTAGCAGCGATCTGTCAGCACGTAGGTCTACTCTTTCAGAATCCTGATGACCAGTTTTTCTGCACTGTTGTTGAAGACGAACTAGCATTCGGATTAGAAAATCTTGGTATTCCCCCCTTTCAGATTGACGCCCGGATCGACGCCGCGTTGACGCAGGTCAAATTGTCATCCGAATTTCGAGGGCGCGCAATTTCGACACTCTCCGGCGGCGAAAAGCAACGCATTGCACTCGCTTGTTTATGTGTAATGCAACCACGCGTTCTCCTGCTAGACGAACCAACGAGTCATCTCGACCCGACAAGCACGCGCGACATTCTGGAAATCCTCAGGCAATTGAACCGCCAAAATGGGATAACGATGGTAATAGCGGCCCATCGTGTCTCTGAAATTGCCCCGCTGTGTGATCGCGTCTGGCTGATGAGTCATGCAGAAATTGCCCTGGATTCACCCGTGAATCGAGCCTTTTCAGACCTCAGCCCTTATCGTAAGTTAGGAGTGGAGGTTCCCGAATTGGCTGAGATCTCAGAACAGATGGGACTGCCTGAACGCCCCCTTACCGTCGATCAAGCTGCACAGTTGTTTCTACATTCCGACAAATTTCCAAACCTATCTGCCCCAACATCAAATCTCTCAAATTTCGTTAGCCACGAGCAGCGGCATCAAGGTTCTCGGAATCTACTTGCCAGCGTCGAAAATCTCACGTTTCAATATCCACGTACTGAGATTCCTGCTTTAACCGAGGTTTCATTTGAAATTGGTGAGGGCGAGGTTACCGCGATAATGGGCGCAAACGGATCGGGGAAAACGACGTTGCTATTGTCAATTTTGGGGCTACTTCGTCCCACGGAAGGGCAGATCCTCATCGCAGATATAGGCAGAGAACGCCCGAAACTTCGAAAATTGGCCGGCAAAATCGGAATAGTCTTTCAAGATCCCGATCTCTTGTTGCAAGCGGAAACAGTAAACGATGAAGTTGCTTTCGGCCCTAAAAACCTGAAGTTGTCTCGTTCTGAAATACAGGACCGAACCAAGGAAGTCATGTCAGCATTCGATTTGGCCAATCTCGGTAATGAAGCTCCGTACTCCCTCTCGAGAGGACAGCGACAACGGACAGCAACCGCCGCAGTCTACTCGCTTCTTCCGGCCATACTCCTGCTTGACGAACCTACTGCAGGCCAGGATTTCAGTCATCTCCGACAATTGATGGGTGTAGTATGCGACACTGTCGAAAGGCAAAATAAAACTCTAATATTTTGTACTCATGACGCCCAACTTACTCTACAGTACGCGAAGCGCGTGTTGTTACTACGTCAAGGCGAACTGATATTCGATGGGCGACCAAGCGAGGCTTTTTCAAATTCCGATCTTCTAGAGCACGCTTCGCTTATTGCACCTCCAAGAACTCAATTAAAATGGCGGTTAACGAACAGCCAACCCAATATGCCATGTCGATGATAAATCTTGATCCGCGCACCAAAATCCTCATGTTGATGTTCTTCGGAGTGCTGGTTATCATGCTTGACAGCGCGGCATCGTTACTGGTCTGCTTCCTGATTAGCATCGGGTTGATTGTACTCTCTTCTCCATCTTGGCGCCAATACCGACTGCTCGTTGTGTTCATCCTTTTTGCCACATGGGGATTGATATACAGTCAAGCCATTTTCTACAATGCGTCTCCGCGTACCGTACTGTTCACCCTCGTAGGACACGATGTTCCGATAATTGGTAGCATCACCGGAGGTGTTCGAGTGTATCGCGAAGGTCTTCTACACGGCGCGATTCAGTCGTTACGATTCAATACGACCCTGGCAATCGGGTGCTTCATCGTCTGGTCAACTCAACCGCGCGACCTGCTATTAGCTTTTGTGAAGTTGCGCGTGCCCTACAGCCTCGCGTTCATGGTGAACACCAGCTTGCACTATATCCCTTTGATAGCGGCTGAATCGGCAAATGTAATTCGATCGCAGAGATTAAGAGGATTTCGTTACCTTCAATTCAATCCATTCCAGATCATTCGGGGCGTGCTCAACAGTTTTCGGCCGATCTTGACAAACAACATGCGTCGCGCCACACATCTCGGGGAGGCTGTAGAAAGTAGAGGGTTCTCACCCGATATTGTCGGAAACCAGCGCACGTATTTGAAATCTCTGAAGATGCAACCCCGGGACATACTCCTTATAGCAGCGGGCACCGCGATTCTCGTTGTTGTCATCACGCTAAAGGCCATGTATTTCTGCTATGCAAATGGAATTTTTTACGCCTTCTGGCTGAGAGGTATGTACACGTTTGTACGGGAAATATTGTAGACTACGGCAGTTAAACTGACGCGCTTTCATGGAGAGAAGCGGTTATGGCAACAGAAAAATTCCGCGTCGGATTAGCCCCCGGCTTCTTGGACTTGGACGGCAGATTGCGCTTCAAGGACATTGGGCTCGATCTACTTGAGAAAGAGCCGCACATCGAATATCACTACATCAAAACCGATCGACCCTTCGTGCCCGCCGAGGAGATGCGCGGGCTGGATGCGTTCATCGCGTTTAGCGGTGTATACACAGCGGAGACTTTTGAAGGCGCGGAGCGCCTGACCTTGATCGCAAGGCATGGTGTCGGTTACGATAACTTTGATCTGCGAGCGGCAACCGAAGCAAATGTGATGATAACGATTACGCCGAGCGGTATGCGGCGCCCCGTGGCGGAAGGAATTATCGCTTTGATGTTTGCGCTGTCGAAGCATGTTATCGCAAGGGATAGAGCCGTTCGAGCGGGAGAATGGCGAGATACGATACAAATGGGCGTGGAACTCGGCGGACGTACTCTAGGTTCAGTCGGAATTGGCAATATTGGAGGCGAACTGTTTCGTCTGCTTCAGCCCTTCGGCATGCGTTTCTTGGCGTACGATCCCTATGCTCCAATCGATCTTGCCACTTCGTTGAACGTAGAGATGACCGACTTGCGGTCGCTGGTTGCGGAATCAGATTACGTGTGTGTTTGTTGTCCACTGACTGACGAGACACGTGGATTAATTGGAGCACGGGAATTTGGACTCATGAAATCCGGTGCCTTTTTCATCAACACTGCGCGCGGTCCCATAGTCGATCAGGCGGCATTGACCGAAGCGCTGAAAACGAAGCGTATTCGAGGAGCAGGAATTGATGTGTTTGAAGAGGAACCGGTTGACGTTGACGATCCGCTGCTTGCACTCGATAATGTCATATTCACCCCGCACGCCATCGCCATGACCGACGAATCCTACGAAGACATTGGTCGCACCAACTGCCGAAGAATCATTCAGGTTTCACGAGGTGAAATTCCGAATAATATAGTCAACAAAGAGGTCTTGGATCGGCAGGGCTTCCAAGAAAAACTGGCGAGGCACCGGAACAAATGGGGCGCATCCCGGTAGAAGTCCTCGGCGGTTCCATTTCAAATGATTGAATTCAGAACGATTGACCAATTTGACAGAGGGCTCATCTACAAACTACTCTGCGAAAGTTACGCAAACCTGTTGGAAGCGATGCCCCATTTTAAACACGACTTCGAGGCCAATTGGCGGAAGACCGACAACAACCTCTTTGATGACACAGATTCAGGCGGGAACGTAGCGATAAGTACCCTTGTGGAAGAGCCGATTGGGTTTGTATCTTGGTTCTTGGAAGGAGCTAACATTGGATCCATTGGTCACAACTGCATTGCGCCGCTTCACCGTGGCAAAGGGTATGGGAAGGAACAGGTCCGACTGGCACTAGATGAGTTGTCGTCCCAAATACTTCTCGTCAAGGTGACAACTGTAAATCACCCGTTTTTTCAACCTGCCCGTCGAGTGTACCTCGCGTGCGGGTTTATTGAGGTTGGACGTAGCCGCTCAGATGCATACGGAGGACTGGAACTCGTTCACTATGAACACACGCGAAATTAGAGCATTCGAATCTGCAGCCTCTTGGCAGCCCCTAATCTAGGGTCCGCCCTTTATCGTCCCACTTCCCATGCAAGGTGTTGTAATTCAGGGCCAACGAGTTTTTCCCACGCCAATTGCACCGCTGCACTAGACCCCGGAGTTGAGATAACTACCTTCCCACGATACACTCCCGCCGTTGCACGTGAAAGTATCGCCGCCGCGCCAACCTGATTGTAACTGAATACACGGAAGAGTTCCCCAAAACCGGGCAAGGTTTTCTCCAGCTTGCGGCTTAACACATCGAAAGTTGTGTCACGAGGTGCGATTCCGGTACCGCCGTTAAAGAGAATTACGCGCGCGTCTGTTTCCGCCATTTCATCCAAAACTGCCTCCACCTGATCCGGTTCATCCTTGATGATTCGGTAAGCGGTCACGCTGTTTCCGTCACTAGCCAACTGTTCACGTAGATAAACAGCGTTCTTGTCCGTTTCCGGGGTACGCGTGTCACTCACAGTCACGATTGCTGCCTTCACGGGCCCCTGCTCTGCCGCCGCCTCTCGATGCAGTTCGGTGCTTGCTGACGATTTTTCTGGCATCAATTTCTCCTGTTTAACAAGATCTGGATTGTGGTAGATGACGTTTCAAGTATAGCATGTATCACATCATTGGTACGGGTATCTCTTGTTCAGATGATTCGACATGGCGAACAGACGACCGCCGGTTTTCTCGGCAAGTGCGATTTGAAAAGCGTCGGTAGGATGACCAACCACGTATGCTTGTATTCCGAGTGATTGGCAGACTTCAATTGCCCGATCTTCTGTGAGACTACCCGTGCTTGGCTCATCCGTCAGAACAAGAAGCACGCGAGCGGAATTTGGGCTAAACACAATCTTCGGCAGCCCCTCGACAATCGCGTCAATCAGATGCTCGTCGCCGCCGAACGGAGCTTCTAGAAATGTCTTGATTTCAGATTCCGAAAGAAAGCCTCTAGTAACAACAGTCCCGTCGACCGACTTAATTGCATCTTTCGCTTCGGCAAAACGGATGAGTTGAATTCTATAAGAGATTGAGAGAAGGTCGAGCCTGCCAATCAGTGTACTGATTCCGAGCATCACAGCCTCCGACTTTCCGCCCATGCTTCGGCTGTAATCCAACATAATCACAACATCCACCACGCTTGGAGTTGAATGCGATTCTACGCCGTGTCCAAGATGGACGTTTAGCCTGTCGTTCATTTGTTTTATCGTATAAGAGGTTTGACCGTCAAGTATTAGCCAGTTGCGATCATCCCTTGATCTCTTAATGTATGCTCTATTGGAAAGGGGCCTACCATGTTTCTCAAACTTACGCAAGATCTTCGTAGACATTGAGTTGCCCTTCGCGTCTAATTCGTCCTGCAACTCCGCATCCATGCTGAACACAAGCATCCCGCTGCGCCGAATGTCTTTGACAATGTCGCGAAAAACTTTGAGGAATCTCTCGTTGCCGGAACGAGAAGAAGGCAGCGACGTTGCTTGGGATAATCCGCCGGGAATCTCTTGCCAGAGTCCGTCCGTTTCCTCGGCAAGCCGCATCTGGAACGGTTCGATGAAGCCTAGTACGTTAGCATGGATTCCTTGGCTCACACAATCGCGGATTATCCTCGCGCGCATGTCTGCAGCGCCGTTATCCAACGCCATAATGGTTGTGGCGGGTTCGTCGGTGACCAATACCAAGTGCTTGTCTGCGTCGGGGTGAAATTCCATAAAATTTAGAGTATCGACAAGCGCATCAAGGGCATGCTCATCCCCGCTAAGTCGCGCGCTTTGCATGTTTCTACGGATTAGCCCCACATCAGGTCGCAACGAATTTGTCTTTATACGTTGGCCGTCGCGCCGGACGCTGAATTCGGACATTCCAAGATAATATTCCAGTTTGATGGTATCGAATTCATCCGTCATTATGTTGAGGTGGTTGGCAACCTGTTGGATGTTGTCTCGCATACTCGCGCTCGTATCAATCACGAATATCACGTTAACCCTGTCCGTTTCTCTCGTACTTATCACATGGTCGGCGATGCGTTTCAGAGCATGGGCGAAAGGATTGTTGGCATAAATCTTACCGCTGGCCCCACTTTGGCCTGTCCCCGGCTCATTCCCCACTGTCCCAACATCCGCGGCGCCGGTTGACTCAACGGAATGCAGACCATTGGAACCGTCACCGCTCAACCGTTGACGGTAGCTCTTGACGCCGTCTTCATCATCTTCCTGAAATCTACTCGTAACAGACTCCGGAATTGGTGTTTCGCGGCTGTAGATGCGCCGCGTGTTCGTCGTAACCTCAGGAAGCAGATCCTGCGGATTATCCTGATTCGTAGTGGTGTTCCGAAACAGCGAATCCGGCAGGGGGCGCACCGTTTCGTTTATAGGGTTTGAGGTCGCACGCAACTTAACAGTTCGTGGTTGATCTGTCGTCGTGGATTGGGATTTGCGCGCTGCCAGCAGTTGTTTTGATAGAGGGGGTTTAAGCAACTTCCGACGAGGCTTCTGAAGACTTTCTTTGTCGAGAAATTCGACATCAACTGCATCGTCAAATTCTCCCTTCTCGCTATTGTAAAGCAGAAAAGTCCACGCAATCATGAGGCAGAGATGAACAACCGCCGATATGAGAAGCGCCCGAATTGCACGTGTTTTCTTAAATTGACGAATCATTGTGAAACCTCAAGCACTTACGCCTACTTGCTTCCAACAGCCCGTTTCCATTAGTCACTCTTATATGCAGAACGATTTTATCAGATTCGCTTGATAATTTCAAGCCAGACACCGGCACAGGCAGGGGAAACGCATCTAATTGCAGAGTAGGTCTCATGGTCGTAGAATGTACGATTAATGTTGGGTTTCACTCAAATTTTGTCGCGTTCAAGCGAAATAGGCACTCGAAAACTCTTACAAGATTAGCGATTACTAACGAATTTCCGTTCAACCCAACCTACGAGACCCAAGATAGTGTCACAAACTTAGCCTGATTTTCTTTTTTGTGATGCAGAAAATTTAGATGCGTTTCCCCTGCGGCACAGGAATCGGAGACCTGTCGCCGCATTGCTTCAGTATCTTGGTTATTCCCGGATCTCTAGCGTTGTTTCAACCACTAACTAGGTCATTTACGACGCAAATCCTATGCCAAGCTTGCCGATAGCGCAAATTAACGAATTTCGTGCGGCATCAGTGATTTTCGTGTAGTATATGTGAAACAACTGAACCCATCGGTGCGGTACTTGTCCACAAGATAGACGTCTCCGTGCAAAACTTCATCGACTGGCTACGGCACAAATAAACACAGATACTCTTGGAGCCCTCCGTCTGCAGTTATAGTAAAACCAAAAATTATTGATACGCTGCGGTAGGTTCGGTTTCCTAACCGAACCGGCATTTATCCAGTCTCGTAGGTGTGTTTAGAAAAGAATCTCTATGGGAACTCTATTGCACTCACTGTTCGTTCAGTTAGTCTCAGTTTATCGTTCATTTGATTGCAGCTGCCGGAATATGTGCAAATATGAATGGAATTGACTATTGTCTATAGCACAGAATAATTCTGAGATTGCCATTGCGACGACGGGACTACGCAAGCGAGTTCACCTCCCCGTGGATGGGGAAAAACTAATAGACATCTTTCCAAAATGGATCCGTGTAGTTACAGCAATCTTGGAGATTAGAATAACTACGCCGTTTGGCAACTTGTTGAGGAATATCGCAAGTTAACAATGGCAGCAATCACATTCCATGTTTTCCCATAGTTGCGATG
>JAJDTR010000059.1 GCA_022827055.1 Candidatus Poribacteria bacterium
TAAAACCCGATGTGAACGGGAACGGGGGCGTTGACCGTCCGCAGGTCTTGGAGCCCCCACAGATAAAACCCGATGTGAACGAGGACGGGGGCGTGGATGTCCAGGACCTAGTATTGGTTGCCGCGCGTTTGGGCATAACCGCAGCGAACCGTACGGACGTGAACGGGGATGGAGCGGTGAACATCCTTGATGTGGTGCTCGTTGCGGGGATGGTAGATAACGTGTCAAGCACCCAACTGATTTATAGCGACGGAACGGTGATGCCTCGGATTGCTGACATTAAACTGTGGCTTGAAGAAGCCCGGCAATTGGGTCTCCCGGAGCCGATACTGGTGCGTAGTATTCAGTTTTTACGGAATCTGTTGGCGGAATTGACTCCCCAACGGACGGCGCTGCTACCAAACTACCCGAATCCGTTCAATCCGGAGACTTGGATCCCGTATCAACTCGCCCGAGATTCGGGTGTACGCATCTCAATTTATAGCTCGAAAGGAATCATGGTGCGGCAATGGCATTTGGGCCTCCAGCCTGAGGGTTTCTATACCGATAAGCGCTACGCGGTGTATTGGGACGGCCGAAATCAAGGCGGAGAATTCGTCGCTGGTGGTTTATATTTTTATACACTCAAGGCAGGCGAGTACACGGCAACACGCAAGATGTTGATTAGGAAGTGAAAAAGTAGTAGGCATACTCCGTATGCCGTGACCTTCGCGGCAACGCAAGAAGGGCGACTCCCATTTTGGGGAACGCGTCACAAAAAAGCAAGAAGAACCGGAGCAGAAATGGCGAGATTTCTATGGATTAGGTCGTAACGGTCACGTGGCGGACTTGACCGGGTTCAAGGGTTCTAAGGATTTGATTGACTCTGAACATAGCGGGCTGAATGTCCTGAATCCGACTGCTTTTGGCAGAGATGAGAATGATGCTGATCGTGTATTTCCGCAGGTTCTGTTCATGTTCGATACCCCTGTCCATTGTGACTAGTGCGTCAAACGCTTTTGCGGCTTGCGCGAGGAGTTCGCCGTTTCGCTTTCCTTTCCATCCTTGCCGAGAAACAGTCGTGACTTGAAAATCGGAGTCAAAATGTCGCACCAAGCGCCAGTCCAAGTTTTCATCAAGTAGAACACGCATGGTGTTTTGGACCTCCTGATGTTCTTGGATCGATGCGATCCATACAACGGCGTGGATTTACGAATGCCTGAGCCTTGTAAGTACACAACACAATCCGAATAGTGCTAGTTAGGCGGGGTGCCGATGGTTGTGGTCAAGGCAATCTCTAAAAAAGCGATTGCCTGCTCACGAGAAACTGACGGGAAGCCTTCAAGAAAATAGTCAAGGCTCTCCCCTGCCTTTAGATGATCAATAAGGCTCTTTATCGGAACACGGGTGCCCGTAAACACAGGCAGTCCCCCATGAATATCTGGGTCTTGGGTTATCACTTGCTCTGTGGTCATCTATCAGGGTTCTCCTTGTGAGTTTTCTTTGCGATTGGAAAACAAAACTTTGATTCCATGCTCCCAGCGCGGAGGCACGAGAAGTTGGTAAAATCTAGTACTATTTTACCGCAAATCCCGATAACTCTCAATAAAAAAGGCTGTAATCACTGCGGGAAAACGCATCTGATTTTGGGTAATGTAGGAGCGGGAAAGCAGTGGTTTATTATCGGCAGTCGGCGGAGAAAAGTGGCATGGAGGAAGGGAGATAGCGCTGCCGTAGGTTGGGTTGAATGGTGAAATGCGAATCGCTATCAAGCACGATAAACGTACTATTCTTCAATGAGGCGGCGTTGTGCGGAAAATGAATCTGACACCTCCATCCAAATCAAGTTAAGTTTTAAGCCGTATTGAACCTTGAAAACTGCGCCGGTTGTTCTTGCGCTGGTACCGCTCAACCCAGTCTATATGGAATCAAACACTTACGATTGCTTTTATCCGCGTAATCCGCATAATCTGTTTAATCCGCGATTCAGACAATTTCCGAACCTAACCACCAAACGCTTACTTGGAACCAATCAAATCCACCAATAAACCTGGCGTTACCGCCATCAATACCCAAGAATCGGCACTTCTTCATATGTGCCTATGAATTATTATGTTAGAAAACAACTATCCGAAACTTCACAATGCGGCTTGGCCCGGGGTGGTGGGAAAAGGCGAAGATTCAGAACCGCCCATCCCGTTGGAGGCGATGTTAAACCTCACCGCCGCCGCAGAGGTAGATGGCGCAAAATTTGACGGCATCGACCTCTTCTTATCTGCTCCGCATGTTGACATCGACAGCACTGACGATGAGATAAAGGCGCTTGCCGGGGAGGTTGATGCGCTCAATCTCAAGATTGGAAGCGTTGTCGCGCCCGTTTGGGAACCAACCGGTGGCGGCTCCGCCATGGGTAGCGCAGAGGAACGAGGGCGTTTCCTGTCTCAAGTCCGCAAAGCCTGTCACATTGCCAAAACGCTTAGCGAATTGGGCGTCCGACCCACCGGCGTCGTACGGATTGATTCGTCGGTGGATCCGGAGACTTGGGCAGCCGATCCGGCGGCGAACACGGAACGAATTGCATCGACGTTCCGCGAAGCCTGCGACATAGCGGCGGATTACGGAGAAACACTGGCTGCGGAAGGCGAAATCTGCTGGGGAGGGATGCACGGCTGGAAAACCATGATCAATACGCTTGAAGCCGTTGACCGTCCCAATATCGGGTTTCAGGCAGACATGGCACACACTCTTCTATATCTATTGGGATATAACATACCGGAGGAGCGCATCTTACCAGAGGATTTTGATTGGTCGGACCGCGAAACTTTGACAGAGGGCTTGCGTACGCTGACTGCCGCTCTTCGTCCATGGACTATCGACTTTCATGTGGCGCAGAACGACGGAACCGTGCACGGCGCCGGTTCCCATGATAAAACGGGACGACACTGCCAAGCCACCGACCCCAACGGCAAACTCGACATTGCGGTCGATGCCGGACACTGGTTGCGGGAAGAGGATGGTAATCTCACGAAAGCCTTCAAACACATCTGTTGGGACGGCTGCATGTTCCCGAATGATGTGATGATGAAACAGCAAACTTGGAATGACATACTGGCGGCGATGATCGAGGTTCGAAAGATGCACGGATGGCATGAGCCGGAATAATGGCTCGTTTGAGCGCAAGGGAATGACACAATCACCATGACAAACGACAAGACACTACGAATAGGGCTCATCGGTACCGGCTTCATGGCGCGCGCGCACACTAACGCCTACAAGAGGGTGGGAGATTTCTTCCCCGATCTTGAATGGAAGCCGCGCTTAAAAGCAGTCTGCGCACGAACACCGGAGAAGGTTCGAGCATTTGCCGATCAGTGGGGTTACGAGTCCGTCGAGACGGATTGGAGAACCCTCGCTGCCAGAGCGGACATCGACGCTGTTGATATCTGTGCGCCGAACGACACTCACGCAGAGATTGCACTTGCCGCCATTGCCGCCGGAAAGATGGTTTTATGCGAGAAGCCGCTGGCGCGAACGGTGGCTGAAGGAGCCCCGATGGTGGAAGCCGTAGAAGAGGCTGGGGTGAAGAATACCGTTTGGTACAACTATAGGCGTGTACCATCGGTCACCTTGGCGAAACAGGTGATAGACTCCGGAAAATTAGGTCAGATTTTCCACTACCGCGCCAACTTTCTCCAGGATTGGACGATCAGCCCCGATCTGCCTCAAGGCGGAGAGGCGCTGTGGCGACTGGACGTGAACGCTGCCGGATCCGGCGTGACCGGCGATCTGCTCGCTCACTGCATTGATACTGCCATGTGGCTAAACGGCGGAATCGCGGATGTTTCAGCCGTTACGGAGACGTTCATTAAGGAAAGAGTTCATCAAGAAACCGGGAAGGTGCAAGCGGTCGGTATCGACGACGCCTGCATCTTTCATTGTCATTTTGATAACGGCTCGCTCGGCGTATTCGAAGCCACTCGGTATGCGCGTGGGCAAAAAGCCGGGTATACCTTTGAAATCAACGGTCAACACGCCTCCATCCGCTGGGACTTGCACGACCAGAACCGGCTCGGCTTCTTCGATCACGGTGATGATTCGATTGTGCGCGGCTGGCGCTCTATTCACGTTTCCGACGGCGATCAGCCTTATATTGATAGGTGGTGGGTTCCCGGTCTGTGCCTCGGATACGAACATACCTTTGTCCACCACATGGCTGATTTTCTGAAAAGCTTGGAAACGGGCGAACCCTGCTCGCCTACATTTAGGGAAGCTCTGGAAACACAAAAGGTATGCGAAGCGGTGCTTGATTCCGCCGCCTCCAGAAGCTGGAAAGAAACAGGCGTCAACTGGTAGCTGTTTTACGGAAGGAGACGATCCGGCATTGCGATAGTGCGATTGAGTTCCTCGTGTGCCGTAAACCAACTGTCGGTAGGAGCGATCTCCAGGTCACGACCTCTTTGTTTGCATCAACCACTTAGAGCCTGTTTGAAAAGTAGGTAGCAAAGCCATTTTTGGTCATTTGAGGGTCAAAATCATCGGATTTTCAAGACTTTTACCCCAAAATAGCCTTTCTCTAAGGCGATTCCGGACTTTTCAAACAGGTTCTTAATCCAGTAGACCACTAGGGAAAATAACCCAAATAATTACGGAGTTTCAAATCCTACACCGTGACGATTATGAAAACCATCGAACAATCGCTCGATCAACTAGAAGAGGACGGCCATATCTTGGTAGAAGGCGCATTGTCGCCAGAGGAAACCGAACACATTCGGGGTCGCATCAATCACGCCCGCGAAATGGGTTGGGCTGACGGGCTAAACCAGGTGGGGAACATGTGGTTTGACACACTGCTGGATCGAGAACCGGAGACGTTTGCGCCGCTGGTAGGCCATCCCGGTGTCCGCCCCTATCTTGAGGGAATGATGGGCAAGCAGTGTCAACTGAGAAGCCTGCGAATCCATATTAACCCGGGCGCTTACCTCCAGGAGTGGCATCTCGATTTCTACGGGTATTGGGAGGAGAAGCGAGAGGCGGCGAAGTCGCGCCTTACGGTGCCGCCGATAAGCATCAATTCCACCTTCTACTTTCAAGACAACGGCCCGGGATTGGGGCATCTCAAATACGTGAAAAACGGACATCGAATGGAACCCCCGCACCTCTATCCTGTGGATCGTCCCAAATTCGAAGCATGGTGTGAGGCGCAAGAACACGACATCGTATACCCCAAAGCGGGCGACTGTGTGATCTTCTTGAGCCACATTCCTCATCAGGGGGCTAAAGAGCGCGACGACATGGAACGAAGCAACGTCGTTTGTCATTACCAGTTGACACCGATGCACGAAGGCGCGCGCTACGTCTCGCAGCCTCGTGGTTACAAATGGACATTCCCGTTTGCAATGCGCGACCGACGATAGGGATGTCAAAACTATTTCGCCTAAATAAAAGTACACTTAATGTTTCGTTTATTCCATTCACCTACTTGGTAGGCGGGGTATCTTGGAGCAGCCATTATGACCAGACAGATTTGTACGGTGCGCACTGCGATCAAGCGAATGAATATTGAGCGATCAACTGACTGATTAAGGAAGGCGATAGAAAGTCTTGATAGCGATCTTAACAGCCTCTAATGGCCCCAGAAGGAATCAAGCGACCGATTAGATTAGGAAACCGAATGAGATCTACCGACTGTCAGGCAGGGCGATAGCAAATCCCAAGCGCTAGAGAACCCTATGTGTATAACGCATCATCAAATGACATTCATTTTCACCCTCTGCAATAACGTCTCTTCTTAGTATGTTTTTCACTCCAGCGGAGTGCAATGTCAATAGAAACGGGGCATGTCCATTCTCCGCGCTCCAGCGGAGATTAAGCGATTGAATAAGGAGTGCGATAGAGTTCCCATAGAGATCTTCAATGTCGAGTGATACTTGGTAGCGCGCCATTATCCTTGTGGGTATAATTCATTCAGCAAGTAACACTCCTTTATCGATCCATGACAAGTTCTGAAAAAGCGTTCCTTCTTAGAATGGTTTTCACTCCGGAGGAGTGAGATGTTAATAGAACACGGTTCCTGACTGCGTCTGCACTCCAGCGGAGTGCAATGTCAATAGAATCGTGGTGTATACAATCTCAGCACCAGCTGAGATCAAACGAGCGGATAGCGAGTGCGATAGAGATCTTCCATGTCGAGTGTTACGGTGATTGGTCAAACTGGCTTTAAGGTAGAAACATGACAAACGAAAATCTATGGGTCGTATACGAAGGTTACCGAGGAGCAGGCGAAGGTAAGCACATCGTCTGGGTTAGCGGCGACGAGGAATACCGTTCCGAGGAGGCGTTACCGGCATTAGCCAAAATTATGGCGGTGCATCACGGATTCAAGTGCACCGTGCTTTTCGCGGTTAACCCCGAGAACGGCGAAATCGACCCTAACGTCCAGGCCAATATCCCCGGCCTCCACCACCTGAAGACTGCCGATTTGATGGTACTCTTCACCCGGTTCCGTGAACTCCCCGACGAGCAGATGAAGTATATCGTCGATTATACGAATTCCGGCAAACCCGTTTTGGGTTTGCGGACGGCAACGCACGCCTTCAGTTACACCCGCAACCCCAACAGTCCCTATGCCAAATATAGCTGCGATGATGAAGTGTTTTCGGGAGGTTACGGTCGTCAGGTGCTGGGCGAAACCTGGATCTCACATCATGGATATCACGGACATGAGAGTACGCGCGGTTTGATTGACGAGGAGATGGTCGAACACCCCATTGTGCGGGGCGTTAAAGACATCTGGGGACCAACCGATGTATACACCGTCACTAAACTGACAGGTGACGCGCAAATCCTGGTTCACGGTCAGGTGCTTTCCGGCATGAATCCGACGGATAAGCCCAAACCGGACACGCCAACTATGCCCTTGGCGTGGGTCAAGACGTATGTCGGTGAACAATCTCTCCCATCGCGGATATTCTGTACCACGATGGGTGCCTCCGTTGACCTTGAAAGCGAGGGATTACGACGCCTATTGGCGAATGCATGTTATTGGTGCACCGGATTGGAAGATTCAATTCCCGATGCCGGTATGGTAGACTTTGTTGGACCGTATCAGCCCACCTATTTCGGATTCGGAGACTTCAAGAAGGGGCTACGCCCCTCAGACTATAGATTATGATCGAAGCTGACATGCTTGTTGCGGGTGGTTTCCATAGGGAGCGGGCCGCGCAAGCCTTGTGCGGGAGGAATTGAACTTATGAAGCAGGTTGCAATTCTAGGGGAACGTCAAGCCGGACTCGTCGAAGTTCCCGATTTAGAGCCTAAAGAAGACTGGGCGCTCGTCAAAATTCATGCTGCCCCAATGTGTAATGAATACCATTCCTTCGATTCCGGAAACAGGTCTAGCGGGCTTGGACATGAGGCGGCGGGGGAGGTTGTCGAGGTTGCCCAACCGGGGAAAGTCGAAGTAGGCGATCGAGTGGTAGTGCAGCCTCAGTACCCGTGTGGAAAATGCCGTTTGTGCGTGTCGGGCGAATATATTCACTGCGAGGATGGTTATAACTTCAAAGAATTTACGGGTAGAGGAAACGGCGGTTCAACGATGGCTCAATTCATTCTCAAGCCGTCTTGGATTCTTTCCAAAATTCCGGATGATGTTTCCTACGAACATGCCTCGTTGGCATGTTGCGCTTTGGGACCATCATTCAATGCGTTTGAAAAGATGGATGTCAACTCCTTTGATACCGTCCTGATTACTGGGATTGGCCCCGTAGGATTCGGTGCAATTACGAATGCGAGATACCGAGGCGCCCGCGTCATCGCCGTGGAGTCTATCCCTTGGCGTGTTGAACACGCGAAAAAGATGGGAGTGGTTGCGGTGATTGACCCCACCGCGGAGGAGGCGGTTCAACAAATTCGAGATCTGACGCCGGACGGACGCGGGGTTGACTGCGCTCTGGATTGCTCCGGCAATCCGCTGGCGCATCGCCTCTGCATTGACGCGACCCGGCGCCGTGGCCAGGTTGCATTCGTCGGTCAAAGCGGCAGCAGAGAAACTGCGCTTAATATTAGCCGTGACATGATTGGTAAGGGTATATCGCTTCACGGCGCCTGGCATTATAATTTGTCGCAGTTCCCAAGGTTGGTTAACGTCATTCAGAATTCTAACCTGCTCGATCTTCTCATCAGCCATGTTTTCCCCATGAGCGAGATTCAGGCGGCATTTGAAGCATCCTCTTCTCACGAAAGCGCAAAAATCATCCTTAAACCGTGGGAATAACTCCAGCGGTCATTTGGGGCAAACCACGGAACAGAAGTGTACTTTCACTAAAGGCATTGCAACTAATAATTACACATGCTTGCGGATAATGACATTCTTTTGTACCACAATCTGTTAGATTGTGGTATGCGCAAACTAACAGATCAAATGAGCGAATAGCGAATGATCAACTGACTGATTAAGGAGGGCGATAGAAAGTCTTGATAGAGACCCCTTGCGCTACGAGTGCGCGTCCGATTTTGTGGGTAATGATAATACATATCGTTATCGTTCATTAACTCGCAATCAAAATATGTGTAATATGAATGTAAGTGACTTTATCGAATACCTCCCGCCAAGAACCAGATAACCATGAACATAGATACTCATACAGTCATTTCAACTATGAATTATACATTTGGAACTAGCCAGTTCGATTTGTGGTAATGCAGTTTACGGCGTATCTTTTGAAGAAGCAGGTTCTGCTCGCGACAGAAGGTCGCGACCGGGAGGTCGCTCCTACAGGTAGTTGGTTTGTCGCGACAATCTTCAAATCGAGTAACATACAATCAATATACGTGTGAAAATGACTATAGTGACAGTGACGACAAGACGGGGGCTATACCCGATTTGCTTCGCCCTGAAGTGCTTGACGCCTTTGACCGCGAGACCTTTGAGCGCGATGGGTATTGGGTGTGGGAAGGAGTAGTCACGGATGCCGGCTGCAAGCAGTGGACAGCCAATCTAAAGAAATTGCAACGGATGAACGACGGCATTCTCACCGATACCGACTGGGCTGCCATTGATTTCGAGAGTCGTGGACTGGCGCCTCCTCCGCCCGAGCAGATTACACCGCAATTTTTGGCATCATGTTGCGGTGGCTCGGAGCAGATGCCGCCTTTTCTCAGGTCTAAAGCGCGGAAGTATATGTACCAATACGGATTGCTCGGCCCGGGACCCGGATTGGTTACGCGCGGATTCGACTCGATTGGCGTCATGCCGGAATATTTTCCGGTGGGATACAACGACTTTGTTTTGGATGTCATCACTACCCATCCGCAGATGATGCAACTGTTTCGCAAAGTCCTCGGCGACCGATTCCTGCTCGACCACTGCCTCATGCTCAACCGCGGTCCCGGCACAAAGGGACGCCGCTGGCATGGCCACCCGTATTGGGAGGGGAAGCATGAAGTTCAAGACGCTCTAAGCGACGGCAGTGCTGTTACGCCAGAGTTTCTGCAGCGACAATGTATTCGCACCCTGTGTTACCCGGGGGGCGCCACTACTGATGATGGAGGAGAATTTGCCGTTATTCCGGGGGCTCATCTTTATCGCGTCCCCTACAAGTGGAATACCGAGCGACCCGATGAAGACGAAGACATGCGGGCTGGCTGGTTGAAAGGCAAGACGCATCCCATCACAGGCGATCCGTTGGAAATCGTGCACCTATCTCTACAGCCGGGGAGCATGGTTTCCTTTGTCCATCACATGCCGCACTATGTAGGCAGGCGTAAACCGGACAGTGAGATGCGATGGGGCTTGTTAATGGCATTTCGTACTCCCGATCCCGAAGCAGCCCCCGCCAAGTGGGCAAACGGCGTTCCACCGCATTGGGCTGATCGCCTTGAGGCGGAGGGAAGACTTACTTCTGGCGCGCGCCGCGTCTTTGAGGCGGACAATCCTATAGTCTGAAGAATCCTCTCACTCTTGCTTTTACTGCATAATTGGGCTTATCATGTGTAAGATGGTTTAACGATTAATCATTCAATCTCGAAATTAGTGAAAAGCAAAAGCCTTTTACTGGCAACTGACCACTAGCCACGACCACTGTTTTTGAAAGGAGAATCTCATGCGTAGGAAAGAGGTGTTGTATGCGGTGATAGGCGGTGTCGTCGGAACAGTTCTGACAATGGCGGTGGGGGCATTGGCTCCGCTTGGAGCGCAAGACGAACCGAAAGACTTGAACGTGGGGAGGATCACCTGCAGGGAGCTGGACGTGCTTGATGCAAAGGGGAATCTCCGTGCGGGGCTGAACACCTCCGAATTCGGCGGGAGTGTGTTCGTGGTGGGCAAACTGGGCAAAGGAGCGGAGATGCACGTCACGAAATACGGAGGGGCTGTGTTCGTGTGGGGCAAAGAGGCGAAAGGGGGAGCTGGCATGCACCTCGACGGATTCGGAGGGAAGGTGTACGTGGAGGGCAGAGGCTTCAAAGAGGCGACGATGAGCATCGACGAACTCGGCGGTAGGGTGTCCGTGGAGGGCAAAGAGAGTGACGAGCTCAAAAAGGCGGCGATGAGCGTCGACGGAGATGGAGGAGCGGTGAACGTGTGGGGCAAAGGCGCGGGGGCGAGGATGGGCGTCAATAAGGACGGCAACGGCGGTTTCTCCGCTTGGGACGAGAATGGCAATCGTTTGGAGTGACAAGGGACTAGCCGCCCCAAAAGAGCAATGGCGAGTGTTTAGTGGCAAGTAAAGGAGTTCATGACTCTTCACGGATGCCAAACTCTCTTGGCAGTGGCGAATGTCCGGGAGTTTCCTTTAGTATGTTTGAGTCTGTTTAGCTTCAGTATTTCCAATTTTCTTCACGATTGTTATGGAGATTGAATATGCCTTTCAAATTCGGTTATAGCACGTTACGTTGGCAGACGCCAGACCTTGAACCACTTCTCGTTCAACTGAAAGAAGCGGGCTGGCATGGATGGGAAATGCGTCAGTCTCTTGACTGGGTGGGAACCCCGGCACATGTCAGGAGAACTTGTGAAAACGTCGGTCTCCCCGTTGTTGTAGTTACCGCGCAGGGGCTGCCGATTGACAAGGATTGGGCACAAATGGAACTCAACAAGCGTCGAATTGACTTCGCCGCCGAGGTCGGAGCCGATTGTTTCATGTTTATGGGTGCAGGGAAGCCGAGAGATAGTGACACCAGTTATAATCACATTGCCGCATTGGCGGACGTGTCGGAGGAGTGGGCAGAGTACGCCGCACAGTACGAACTGGAAGTGTGTTACCACATCCATACCAATACGACAGTCGACTCAATCGAGGACTGGGCGAAATATATGAGCCTGCTTAGAAAGTGCAAGTTGTGTATCGATGTCTCGCATTCCGCGCTGTGGGGGTACGATCCGATAGAGTCGATACGCCGCTACAAGGAGCAGTTGATTTACGTGCATCTTCAAGATTATGTGAGTTTCTCGGGTGGAGACGGGAAGGATTATCAGGTGAATTGGGTGGATATCGGCGGCGGTTCCTCCATTGACTTTCCGGGGATCATGGAGACATTGAAAAGTATCGGTTTTGACCGTTGGATTACGGCTTGCCCAGGGGAGGTAGAAGACCGGACAGACGAGGATCGGATGAAAGTAAATCGAGATTATCTGCGGCAGCTAGGGTACTAAGGGACCGACTCAACTCAAGGTCGTGTTCATCTCAGACAGCGTCCCTTTTGCTAGCCGGCCGGTTTTTTTGTCTCTCCCCCTATCTGCCACGCTTATCCTCCCTTGTCCTATGGACACAGATATATCTTTCTCGCCGTAGGTAATAGTCATGTGCTGCTGACCAATCTTTTCCTAGACTTATCC
Organism: Candidatus Poribacteria bacterium; assembly: GCA_022827055.1. Lineage (GTDB taxonomy): Bacteria > Poribacteria > WGA-4E > WGA-4E > JAJDTR01 > JAJDTR01. The sequence goes on from JAJDTR010000059.1 coordinate 11,813, forward strand.
GGAAAGAAATTGGTATAGTATATGGGCAAAGGGCTTAGCGGCTGGTCACTATCGGTTAGCTGAACATCTGCAGCCGCAAAGGGAATCCTGCTTTTGATTCGGTGGTGGAAGAAAAGTAAAAGCGGAATTCGGGGTTCAAAAACCACGATTCTTTCTAGATTAGGACTTGTGCAGAAATAAGAAATCGCGGTTTGGAGATTGCGCCTTCAGTGTTGTTGTGTGTGGAAACGCGTAATTGACTGTCCTATCTCGAACTTTTGGGCGATTCGTTGCGAAGCTCCTATAAACTAAACAGTGATGCATATAGTTACGCCTAAGTTGTCGGCATATCGGCATGTTTGTGATACATAAAGGTGATGCTATCATGGCAGATAAAAACGGACTTCAATCGCGGGATAGACCGGATTCCTCTTCACTTCCTATTGGAGGCGCCTCCGCCCAAATACCCTATGCTCCGACGGGTGAATCGGAAATCGTCTATCCCGCGTCGGATGGGAAACCCATGGGAGAAACAGAACTTCACCGTGATGCGCTGATAGACGCGCTGCTAAGGCTTAAAGAACATTTCAAAGACAACTCCGCTGTATGCGTTTCGGGATACATGATGATGTATTATGTCGAGGGCAACCCTCGAAAATCAATCTCGCCGGATGTGTTCGTTACGTTTGGCGTCGGACGCAAACAGCGGCGCATTTATCGTATCTGGGAAGAGGGCAGCCCGCCGCACTTCGTGTTAGAGTTTTCAAGTGAGAAGACGTATCGCAACGATCTGCGAGGCAAGAAGGCGCTTTATGCGGAAATCGGCATCACTGAGTATTTTCTTTGTGATGTAGAGGGACGGTATTTACCTACACCGCTGATGGGGTTTCGGCTTGCGGGTAAGAACTATGATGCCATTCCGCCCAATGCTGACGGGGGTGTTCCTTCCGCAGGCTTGGGGCTTGAGTTGAGTTTGCGTGAAGAACGTCTCGGGTTCTATGATCCGGTCTTGAAAAGGTGGTTGGAGACGCCTGCGGAGGCGGCAGTGGCGCAAGCGCGACGCGCTGAATCTGACGCTGAGCGAGAAGCGGCAGCGCGAAAGAAGGCTGAAACTGAATTGGCGCGACTACGAGAGGAGATTGAGCGAATGAAAGCCTCAAGTGAATCTCCAAGCGAGAATTCTTAAGACTAGACGCTATGCGGCGACAATGCAGAATCTGTATCAATTGACCGAATTGGAACGTGACGACAATCTTTCTCGGATTGCCGTGACATTTTGTTTTCGAACTCGTATTGATTTCAAACAATGATTGTTCATTATCTGATTGAAGCAGGCGTGGTGGTGTGCCCACCAATCGTGTGGTTGTTGGCATGTTTAACACTTGTGTTCTTACCCGCGAGCAGGTTCGGACATCGTTTTCTTCAGTTCTCTGGATAATTCGGCAAGGTGCGTGTCATTCTCCATGACCTGCCGTAGGTGCACCATTCGTTTGGGCCCCGCCGTTCTAATCATGGCTTCACCGTGAATACGGTCAATCCAGAATCTAGCTTCGCTTCCAAGCATGTTCCGAAACTCGCCAAGTCGGTCTTCAGGATATCGACAGCAAAAATTCATGGTGTACATCCGACGCCGTCCGGAACCGCCAAAGGCGGCGTGCTTGAGGTTATGGTTAAAGACCACAATGTCGCCGGGTGTTGTCTCAAGTGCGACAGCAGGTACCTCTCGTCCACTCAATCCCCAAATTTTGCCGCTATCGCGTATGTCTCGCTCAATACCGTCGGCGTATTGATCGCCTATACGGTGACTGCCGGGGATGACTCGCAGGGCGCCCGTGTCGCGGGTAAGAGGATCGAGGTAGAACGCAATTTTGATGCTCATGAGTCGATTTCCGTTGTATCCATCAGAGTGCCAGTTGCTGTCCCCAGCATAAAAGTTGCCGTCGCCGCTTGTATAGTTAAAATCATCCCCGCAAATACTGGCGGCAATGTCGTGAATTCTCGGGTCATCTAGGAAGGAACTGAGATACTCGCTAAGATCAGGAAACGGATAGATGCACGAACGCCGCACGCCGTCATGAGGTTGCCCGTGGTGTCCACCGTTATGTTCTTTCCAGATGGTTTCGAATTCATCAATTACTCTGTCGACGCAGTCAGCCAACAGCCCGGGAAAATTCAGATATCCGAATGTATCAAAAACTGCCAATTGCTGGGAGGTGAGTTGTGTTGAATTCATATGTATTATTTTCCATTGTAGGACGGGACAAAGGTGGACGTTATCCCACCGGAATACCGCACAGATGTTTCATGCGGTTATCCATTGAACGCACCTGATCCGGGTGAAAAGCGCTGCTCCGATCCTCAACCGGTTCGTCAACTTCACACCGCACGAAGTGCGCAAATAAAACTCTTCGCGGCACGTCGAGGACGTTCTCGGAACGATCGTGCACCATGAACGCGTGAAAAAACACCGCGCTGCCCGCAGGCACGCACATCGCTTTTCGTTCCTGCAGACCGTCCATCTCTTTGAATTCCTGTGCCACGGCGCGCTCGCGGAGTTCGGGATCTGCGAGGCACTTCCGGACAAAGCGGTGGCTGCCGGGACGTAATATGAATGCCCCTCCGCCAGATTCGACGGTGCTGAAATGCAATACGCAGGTGACGTAATTCTCATCTCCCGGCTCCGGCGGAGTGTGCGGCCAATCCACATGATCACTGGTTCCAAACTGCTCTGCCCCCGGCGGGCTCTTGTATGTTACCACCGGGCATGAGGTGTAGCAGATTCGCACTGCACCGCCCAACAACATCTCGGCAGCCTCGATTAAGCGAGGATGTCCCGCCAGATTGGATAGACGCGGCTCGCAATGTCCTCCCCCAAGCGCCTTGCGGCCGTTCATATCAGCGCCGGTGCCGCATACGTATGGCGGTTGCGAATCCGGCGGCAGCAACGGATCGATTACGGCGACAGCTTCATTGATTTCATCCTCCGAGAGGATGTCGTTCACAACGAAATAGCCATCACGCTCAAATTGATTACGGTCAATTTGGTCGGCGATCGATGTACCGTGGAATCCGTACAAAAGCGATGCCAACGCGAAGGGATTGTACATTTTCGTCAATTCCTTTCGACCATGGTAAGTCGTTTAGAATAGAACTGGCGTTAGGCGGAGGGGCGTCAGAGATTCTGTTGTTTTATAATCGTGGACACTATTTCGGCTGGGGTGTGCGTTATATCCACCTCAATGGCATCGTCAGGCTCTTCCAGCGTCGAGAACTGGCTTTCCAATAAAGAATCTCCCATGAAGTGACCCTTCCGGTCATTGAGTCTTTTCTTAATCTGCTCGAAATCGCCCTTGAGGTGCACCAAGCATACATCCTTCTCATGCGTCATCAAGCACCTCTGATAGGAGTGCTTGAGAGCGGAGCATGCGATTATCCCGTTTTTCCCTTCTTCTCGCAGTTTTATAACAATATCCCGCAACGTGCTCAGCCACGCTTGTCTGTCTTCGTCTGTCAGAGGAATTCCCGCCGCCATCTTCGCTACGTTAGCGGGATCGTGAAAGTCATCCCCGTCATAGAAATCCCACTGCAACTCTTTAGACAGTAGTGCGCCTATCGTGGTTTTTCCGGTTCCGGACACTCCCATCAAGACAATTATCATAGACGATATATTGCTGAGGTTTTCAAAAGGGCTAAACAAAAGAACTGAGTGGTTGAATCACGTTAGAAATGCTGCCAAGTCGACAGGCATCTCAATCTATCGTGCGACAAACTTAGATGAGAATTCTAGCATAGAAGAGTATCACTCGCAACACAAAAGGTTGCCTGCGAAAATGGTTATCTAGCCGCGTAGGTTGGGTTGAACGGTCAATCACGAATCCGTGTCAGTACCAGAAGGAAATCCGCTTTACAACAACACTGTCTTGCGGGTAGAGTGAGTGAAACCCAACACCCACGAATCTTGAACTGCGTCACCGTTGGGTTTCACTATGCTTTGTTGGGTATTGAGCGCGATTAAACGTCAGAACTAGGTGGATCGTAGGGCGTTTTCTCGGGTGGCGACGTTCAACCCAACTTACGGATTACCGCTGAAAAAATCAGATGCGTTTCCACTATGGCCTGACTAGCTTGGCTATCAACTTGACAAGCTCGGTCGTCTTTAGTTTCATGAACCTTCAAGTTTAGGTAAATTCGAGTGTGCTCTAGCATGCGGACACTAGCCGATACATATCGGAAAATTAAATCATCAATCACACATTAAAGGCTTATGCTTGAAGATACCCATGCTCACGACGTAGATATTGACTTCTTTGACCAAAACGGTTATCTGATTGTGCGCAACGTGCTGAACGATGAATCCATTGCGGCTCTGATTGGAGCGGGAGATGGATTGATTCACATCGATTTTGACCTAATTAATCCGATGATCGACGCAGGACAAGTCGTCGACATAGAACTCGAACCCGGTGACGTGCTATTTTTCAGAATCTGCTGTTCCATCAAGGGGGTGTTAACCACTCGGGCAAACTTCGATGGAATGCCGATTTTCGCTATCAGGATGCTTGCCAACCCACGCTTACGAGCGTCAATGGTCACCTTATACGAAGCCGTGCACATCCGGAGCAGATTGCTTCTTCACGTGAAGAATGGGCGTGTCTGTCGTGTTCATATACGAAAAATGAACCGACCTCGTGCACATATCGGCGTCACTGCATTAGTGGCGTATGTCAAATCGTTGGCATGACGTTGCCGCCGCAGACTGGAATATACGCGCCGGTAATATAGCTGGCTAAGTCGGACGCGAGAAATAGCACCACATTGGCAATCTCTTGTGCTGTACCCCGCCGTTGAAGCGGCACGCTTTCATTATAACCTTGGTCAGATGCACTTGCGGCGCTTTTGTCACTAATTGTCCAGCCCGGCGCGACCTGATTGACGGTGACGCCGTGCGTTCCAACTTCCTTTGCTAACACCCGCAAGACACCGTCCATTCCGCGCTTTCCAGCCGTGTAAGCGCTCTGTGTAACAAAGTTCTGCATTGCACATTCTGTGTTGATCCCGATCACGCGCCCCCACCCCGATTCGATCATCGCGGGAACAAATGCCTTGGTCATGTACACATTGTGTAGCACGCACGACCGGAATTGGCTCTCGTAATCCTCTACGGGCTGATCCAACACCGAAACCCATTTGTACTGTATTACGGCGTTATTGACGATGATGTTCGCCGCTCCCAGCTTGGACGTGACCGCATCCCGCATGCTGAATATCGAATCCGCATCGGTGACATCCGCCTGCACAGTCATTCCGCGCACGCCCAATGCTTGCACCTCTTCTAACAAGCGTTCCGCCATTGTTTGGTTTTGATGATAGCAGATAGCGATGTCTGCACCTGCTCTTGCAAGGGTTCTGACCATTACGCGCCCCAAAACCCCGGAACCGCCTGTAATTACTGCAACCCTATTGGAAAGATTAATCTCAATCATGTTTTATATCACCAATTTTTAAATGTATACGTGGGTTCACCGGTCAATAATCCCATGATCCCCCACATGGTTCCTGGAACAAAATCGCCCAAAATGAGTCCAAGGAATAGAGGCAGAGACTTTCGATACGCCCGGATGCCCCCATACTTAAGAAGCGGCGCCTTAATCAACCAGCTTACCAAAAAAGAAACCACAAGTGCGCAAAGAAATGATATCCGGCCAGAGGATATGCGATCGGGTGCAGCGGCCACCAGAGAAACCGCAGTCGCAGGACAGTACCGAATGCAGTTGACATCAGGGAGGCGCTGTCTGCGCCAACCGGTTGCTTGAGCAATCTCTCAATCACATTGTACGCCAGATTTCCGCGCCAAGCTCCTGGGCCGCCCCACTTGTAGCTAAGATCCAGAAATGCCCAGAATGTCACAATGACCGACACAAACGTCGCCAAAAGGCAAACTTTCCAGAGATCGCGTGTGTTGAGTCCGGATCGATCCGCCAGCTTGAAACTTTCCATATAGGCTGGCATAGGTTGACTCTGAAACCCCTTGGTATGCGTCCAATGCGGTGCTGATGCGACAAGTGTCTGTACCCGTACACTACCGGCTTCGGTGCCCTTGAGGCCATACATGCGCACAAATACATTGGCCTATTTCCAAGCATTCTATGATATAATCTCTTGGGTATCGGATCAAGTCCCTCCGGAAATTGTGCGAAATGGAGTCGTTGTTATCCCAAGAGGACGCTGTCGAGAAACCTTAGTTGAATAGCAGGTAAACCGGAAAATGACAGACACGGCTGATAAACAACTGAATTTGAAGTGGCATGCCCTCGCCGAAAAAGAGATTCGCCAATTTGACGAGGAGGGGTATCTCATTGTGCGCGGAGTGTTGGATTCACCCACTATCAGTAAACTTATAGAAGCCGGGGATCGGCTAATGGCGAGCGATAGACGTGATAACCGGTAAGTCAGCCACAGTGAATTGTACGACAGCTTTTGAAACTGCGTCGCGATTGATGACATCTTCATCCCTTTACTGACGAATGAGAAAATCCTCTCAATTGTGGTTCAACTGTTGGGTGCTCACCTGCATTTGATGACGTCGCATCCGATCTACAAACACCCCGATCCGCACGGGACATCTAAGAACGCCAGATCACTCGGTTGGCGCCGCGACTATGGAAGCACCACGAAAGTACTCGGAAACGGCGTACCTCGAATCTTATTGAAATGCGGTTACTACTTGACTGATCTCAGCGAGCCAAACTCCGGCGCCACGTTAGTCGCACCCGGAAGCAATCATCTCCTTGAACGGATTGAAATACCGGAAGGTCAAACCGACCCGATAAATTTCGTCGAGCCTTGTCTTGAACCGGGTGATTGTCTACTGTTTGAAAATCGAACGTGGCACGCGGGAGCGGCGAACCTAACCTCGCGGATTCGAAAAGGCATTATGATCGGATATGGTTACCGCTGGGTGATGCCGATGGACTACCGAACTCAATCGCCGGATGTGTTGGACAAACTTAGTCCTCTCGGTCGGTACCTTGTTGGCGAACCGTATCAGAAAACACCGGAGTATTGCCCGGGCGGAGGCGAGAGCCCGCTTGCGGACTGGTGTGAACAACACGGTGCACCTGCTGTGAGACCTGTATCCTAGATCCAGTCAAGAATCTTTATGAATTTTCTCCGACATGATGGCAACTAAAGAAAACGAAATGACGTCAAAGGGACAACTATGGAACGATTAACCATTCCGGGTGTAGCAAAACCAATTTCGCGGATCGTGCTCGGGACTTTGGTGTTCTCTCCGCACAAAGACATGACAGGCGAAGAGCTATTGGATGGTTTCTTCGCGGCAGGCGGAAATGCGATAGATACAGCTCACGCCTATGGGGGCGGAGACAGCGAACGGGTAGTTGGCGCCTGGATGATTACACATGACAACCGTGACGAAGTATTTCTAATCGACAAAGGTGCCCATCACACGCCTAAAGTGCCGCGCCCGAGACTCAATCCACAGGAGATTAAGTGCGATTTGGACGAGAGCCTTGATCGGCTGCACACGGATTATATCGATCTATATCTACTTCATCGCGACGATCCCCAAATTCCTGTAGCCACAATTATCGACTATCTAAATCAGGAGATTGGAGCGGGAAGAATTCTTGCTTTTGGGGCATCTAACTGGACACATCAACGTATTCAGGAGGCAAACGAGTATGCGGATCAAAACGGGTTGATTGGTTTTGCCGTCAGCAGCTCAAACTTGAGTCTTGCCGTTCCGATGGAGGCGATGTGGCCAGGTGTTTTGTCTGCCTCCGAAAAAGCCCAACGTTGGCATCGGGAGAATCAATTTCCGCTGATGTCTTGGTCTTCACAAGCGAGAGGATTCTTCAGCGGACAATTTACTCCTGAAAACCGGAATGATGAGAATATGGTGCGCGTGTACTATAATCGAGGCAATTTTGAAAGGCTCAAACGGGCTCAGGAATTGGGCAGCAAGAAGGGGTTTACCGCCATTCAAATTGCACTGGCTTACGTTATGCATCAGCCGTATCCAACGTTTCCGATTATTGGGCCATGCACACTTGCCGAGCTAGGCTCATCGCTTGAGGCACTCAAAATCAGATTTTCCAACGATGAGATGCGTTGGCTTGACCTTGAAAACTGAAATACTAGTGGTCTCTGGCATTTCAATCCGTATGTGCGCGCGTTATCCGCATGCGAATTTAGGCTTGTTCGTCCGAAAGGCGAATGTCGCGATGTATCAACAGTATCTGTTTCAGGCTAAGACAGTGAATACCTACGTTGTCGAGCACCGGTGTTTCATTTGTCGCAAATATTCACATGCCGCTCCGCTGCCGCGGAAAGGACGAATTCCTCTAAGGTTACAAACACAACACTCCTTTGGAGTGTTACATGTGCCAATGGAATCAGGTGCAATTCCTCCTATTCGTGAGGCGTTAGGGCTTGTAAATCCTTAGTGACGAGAATATAATACACGCGGTTTTCTAATCGTATGCTGGACAATTTGAACTTCGTTACTATTCCTTCCAATGTTTTCCGTCGAAAGGAGCGTCCGCATGAACATCGAAAATAGGGCAATTCGTAAGTTCCGAATCAAAATGGCCGTTATGTTAATCCTGAGAAAAGTCCTTCTCGCAGCAACCGTGTGGGGGCTTCTTTGGGGGACGGTCGTTATAGTGTTGCGTGCCGCCGTAGGAATGCCCCGTTCGACTCTACTCGCCGGCGGAGTCGCGCTAATTCTTGCAGTGGGCTGGGCGGTGGCGGCGGCGTTGCGTCAGCTACCGAGTCGAACTGGAGCGCGTGCGTGCCTCGACAAACACAGTGCGTCCGGCGGGCTAATAATGGCGGCGGAAACCGCTGATCTGGGCAACTGGAAAAACTTGACATCCCGGGTTCGCGTGCCTCGGCTGCGCTGGCGTGGAACGGTTTCTTTGGGGCGCTTTGCCGGCGCGGTTCTATTCGTTTGCATTAGCTTTCTCATTCCGGAGCGGTTCGTTGAAATCTCTAGGGCGCAACCACTTGACGTCGGGGAGGAAGTGAACCAAATAGCGGCAGGTATTGATGTTCTTAAGGAGGAGGAGATTATTGAGTTGACTCAAGCTGAAACATTGGAAGAAAAACTCGCTCAGATTCAAGCAGAGGCATCAGGCGAAGATCCGGTCAAAACTTGGGAAGCTTTAGATCACTTGACAGACCTCCTTTCTCAGGAATCAAAGGAAGCCGCCGAAGATGCCCTGGCTGCAACCGAACGTCTAACCGAAGCGGAAACCCTTGCCGAAGCACTCCTCAATGAAGCCTCTGACATGGACAAAGGACTGTTGGCGGAGTCGATGATGGCATTGACCGGATTGGTTCGGGAAGCTGCCAAAGAGAACGAATTGCTCGCATCACAACTCCCCGAATTAGAGGGTGATCTAAGTAAACTAAGCCCTGAACAACTTGAGTCAATTGCCGACGCGCTGCGCCATTCCAAGCGAAATCTATCTGATCGGTTAGTAAATCTAAACAATGTCAATCTGATTGAGTTAGATACACTGAAAGCCTGCGAAAAACTAGGACAGTGCAACAGTGAAGGGTTTGCGGCTTTTATCGACGAGAACTCGGAAAAAATGGAGGTGACGGAATGTGTAGGGTTATGGTGCCGGAATGCACTGGGTGCCATCAAACGTGGACCTGGCCATGTGCCCATGACATGGAGCGAGGGTACCCCTGAAGACGGCGCGAAGTTCAAAGCGGAAATACTTCCGCTTTCAAACATGACCTCCCTAAAAGATAGCGAAGTAATCGGTCTCAGCAGTGCTGCACCCACTGTTGAGAATTCTGGTGTTGCGCCTCGATCCGGCGGGCTTGACGGCGCGGCGGCTGGCGGCGGTTCCTCTTTCACCCATACCGTTCTGCCGCGTCACAAAGGCGCAGTCAAGCGGTATTTTGAAAGACCGTGATGACCAACATGGTTGGTTTTAGAGCGAATTATGCCGATGCGCTTTGAAATCATTGGCGCGATTGAGAACATAGAAACGATTGCTGTGGGTGGGTGAATCCGCGAAATTATGCGGAGGCGGAAACACTTGGTTCTAGACAAGGTGATAGCCTCTGTCGGGCGAAGGTCCTTTGGTATGAAACGTACGGAATCGGCAGAAAAAACGCGAAACTCTAACGGTTTTTGAAAAAAGTTGTGATGAAAACTAAAATTGCGCTTTGTATTGACGACGCTGATTGCGACGACCTTAAAAAGAGAAAACTTTACCAAATCTTGCCTGACGAAGAGGCAACTCAGGAAGGGTATCTCAGAGTTGTAGACAAATCCGGCGCGGGCTACTTGTATCCCGAATCTTATTTCATTCTCGTTGAACTGCCTAGCCGTGCGCAAGAAGTGTTGGCAACCGCAACTTAAGTTCATTTTCTTCAAAGTATTGGTGGACATTATCCACTCCATGACTGTACAGCCCCTTCGCAACCGAAGATAAAATAGCTCGAATTCGGATTGTGTACCCAAGTCCAATTCAATTACACCTAAGCTTATAATGTCAAAACAGGATCCGCACGAAAAACTTCTTCAGCCTGATGAACTTCAACCCGCCGTTGAACTCACGTCAAAGGTACATGCGGAGTTGGACCGTATCCTTATCGGCAGATCCGAACTGCACCGCATGGTGCTCGTAGGAATCCTAAGTCAAGGACACATTCTGCTTGAAGGCGTACCGGGCGTCGGCAAAACCGCTCTTGTGAAGGCGCTGGGACAATTGCTCAATCTCGACTTCAGTCGAGTACAGTTCACCCCCGATTTGATGCCAGGCGATATCCTCGGGACTCACATCCTGCAGCAAACTCCGGAAGGGGAACGGGAAATGACGTTCCAACCGGGTCCTGTGTTCACTAATATTCTGTTGGCAGATGAGATTAACCGCGCTTCCCCCAAAACTCAATCCGCTCTACTTGAAGCAATGCAGGAACGCTCCGTGACCCTGCTTGGAAACACTCGTTCCCTCCCCTACCCCTTTTTTGTGCTGGCTTCCCAGAACCCAATCGAATTGGAGGGGACATACCCCCTCCCGGAGGCGCAGTTAGACCGATTTCTGTTCAAACTGATTGTCCCCAACGCCGATGTGGACGTACTTGACGACATCATCTCGACTCGCCGCCGCGGCGAACCGCCTGTGCCAACATGGTCCATCAGCGCGAAGCAACTCCGTCACTTATTTGATGTGATGGACAAGATTTACCTACCCAAGCCGGTGTCGCGCTACATTTCTCGCTTGGCAGCATCGACGCATCCGAATGCTCCGGAAGCAACCGAGGAGGTCAAAAAATATGTGGCATACGCTGCGTCGCCGCGGGCGGCGATAGCTATGGCAGAGGCGTCACGCGCATCCGCATTGCTTTCCGGTCGTCCTACCGTTGGCTTTGAAGATGTGAACACAGTTGCAGCGTCCGTGTTGAACCATCGAGTTATTCTCAATTACCAAGCTCGTTTTGATGGCGTGGATACTTTCTCGGTAGTCAATGGCATACTTACCGCTCTTGACGAGGCAGACCTTAATCTGCCTGATGACCTTGAGGTTCAATCGGCATCATGACATCAGTGTTGTGACGTACGTTTTCCACAGTTCTTTTTACGGATTGAAGGATTTGCTAAACCGATTTAACCGTACGCGGGCGCCAATGCTTCAATGCCACGGAACTCTGTTTATCCATGCACAACCCCCACCAATCTGACCACAATAACATATTGTGGTTTGGGAGGCAGATCATGTGTTCCACTCTATTTCGCTCTATCTCCGCTTTGATTGCGATTTTGCTGTGCTGCGCTGCCGCTAACGGCTTCGCGTCAACGCGAATTGGCGACATCACGATCACACCCGGTGTAAGCCCAAGCGGTAGCAGCGACCACGGATACGCAGAATACAGGATTTCGGTGCTGAATCACTCGCCTGACAAGATGCACGTCGTAACCCTGAAACTGCCGGACACGAGTTATAACATTGACCTAAATCGTATCCGTGACATCACGCGTTCGGTCGTCGTTGGTCCAGGCTCCACGGCTCACGTTTTTCTATTCCAGCCTCCTGTGCCCTTGCACGGAAATGACGTGGCAGTTGCAATCGACGGCAGACTTCAAAGAGAAGCCGTTCCACTATCTCTGGGTAACCACGCACCCGATATGTCACACTCGTTTGCTAGCCATTTTATGCTTGGTTCTATGGGCTCTATATCACTTCCGCTGTCTTTGCAGGTTTTGGTAAGTCGGAACATTGACACCTCCGAGTTTCACGCGCACGTTGGAAAACTGGTAAAATCTATTCCCACCATGAGCGGTTTCAGCGTTCTCACTTCCACAAGTGGATCTGTCGTCACCAGTAGTGGTAGTTCAAGCTCGACCGGTTCAGCCTCCTATGAACTCATTGATTTAGGGTTTCCCGTGTCAGCGTGGAGTACGGAATGGCTCGGTTTTTCTCGTTACGATGGTATTGTTGTCACTAACGAGGATATCCGGCAAATGCCGCCGGATGTTCAAGCCGCCCTGTGGGAATACGTGGAGTGCGGTGGCGCGCTGCTTGTGTTGGGCGGAAACAACCTTCCCGACAACTGGACATCTGGAGTTGAGATTCCGAATAAGTCCGCCGGTATGTCCGTTAACCGCGTCGGTTTCGGTGAATTTTTTATTAGCGCGGAAACGGATACGACGAGTTTGAATCAGACGCAGTGGCGGCAGATTGTACATTCTTGGGTGAAAACCGCAACCCCTTGGCAATCCCAACTCTCAATTGCGGAAGCCAATAATCGGTTTCCGGTGGTGGACGATTTCGGCGTGCCGGTTAGAGGGCTGTTCCTGCTGATGCTCGTCTTCGCGATCGTGATTGGGCCGATGAACCTTATTGTGCTCTCGCGGAAAAGGCGTCGCATCTGGATGTTGTGGACTGTCCCGGTGATTTCGCTGACGACTTGTTTTGCGGTGTTCCTCTATGCAACATTTGCCGAAGGGTGGAATCGATATATCCGAACAGAGGGTCTAACGATTCTCGACCAAAGGGTCAACCGCGCCACGAGCGTAGGCGTGACTGCATTTTATTCGGCTTTAACGCCCGGCGACGGATTGCACTTTGGCTATGAGACTGAACTTACATCCCAGACCTTTGCCACTACACCCGTCCCCCGAACCGTTAACTGGACGCACGACCAACACTTGGCGCGCGGTTGGATCGCGGCACGGGTGCCGGCGCACTTCAAAGTACGGAAAACCGAGATGCGGCGTGAGCGTATAACTGTCAGAAGAGGGGAGGACTCGCGTTTGGGCATCGTCAATGGCCTCGGCGCCGACATTGACCAATTTTGGCTGGCGGACAAAGAAGGCACGGTATATTCCGGATCGAAAATCCAAGCGGGATCTGAGGCGGAATTGACGATACGGAACGACTTGCAACTCCATGGCTTGAGCGGGGTTGGCGAGATGTTCGATTTGACGCTATGGGATCCAGCCGTCAATGCGGAGTTGGATAAGGGCAACATTCCGCAGATATTAAGAGATGAAATGATAGTGCACGGCGCGACACTATCTGATGATGTTGCCGTATCGGTTCTAAGTCCCGGCCGTGAATGGCAACTTACCGATAGAGTTTCAGAGCGCAGTTATACGATTAATACGAACTCTCCTATGGACGGATTAAAAATCCATTCCGAGATCGGCGGTTTACGCGGGATATTTGCGTCGGAAGATTGGATAGGGAGAATTGAACGCCTCAAATCGACACCCGAAAAGTTTCTCAGTCCGGGATGCTACATAGCGACCTTAAACACATCGCCGTTTATCGAAAACGGACTTCGAAAGACGACAGAGCGAAACTTCAGCTCTATCGTATACGGGATATTAAACGAGGATTAAATACGGCATCAATGCAGAATGGCACGGTTATATAGAACACCAAGCGACACTCACAATGAGTTTCAAAATTGCCCCTCTCTATCGAGATCCAAAATGTATTCTATGAAGTATTTCTCGCTATCGGTTCAAACCATGGTTGTCTCTCCATATCGTAAAGAAAAAGAAATTTGGCATTTCTGAATCAATAAATCCAATGGTATGCAAGTCAATATTATAAACCTTATCAAAGATTTCGGTACGACCCGCGCGGTTGACGACATCTCTTTCACCTTTTCGTCAGGCCACATCTTTGGATTTGTTGGCCCCAACGGCGCAGGCAAAACGACGACGATGAGAATCCTTGCCACCCTTGATGAACCGACAAGCGGTGACGCGACGATTGACGGCGTTTCGATTGTGGAATCGCCCGAAACGGCACGCCAGCTAATCGGATACATGCCCGACTCTCTGCCTACGCACCGCGACATGTCTGTGCATGACTACCTGGACTTCTTTGCACGCGCTTACAGGCTGGTTGGACAACAACGCCGGCAAGTTGTCGACACCGTCGAAAACTTCACAAACCTTACAGGCATTCGGGGAAAAACCCTGCATGCACTCTCGAAGGGAATGAAACAGCGAGTCAGCCTTGCCAGGGCGCTGCTCCACGACCCGCCGGTATTAGTCATGGACGAGCCTGCCGCCGGTCTGGATCCACGCGCACGAGTCGAACTGCGGGAGTTACTTAGGGTGTTGTCCGAACAAGGAAAAGCAATCTTGATTAGCTCGCATATCCTTACCGAACTCTCGGAAATCTGCGATGGGGCGGTGATTATTGAACAGGGAAAAATTATCTCCGCGGGGACATTGGACGAGATTGCCCCCATTGATGCTGAACAACAGACTGTGTTGATACGACCTCTTGACCGGCAAGACGACCTCTGCAAGGCGTTGCTTCTCATGCCGCATGTCACAGCCGTAAACCAGTTAGGTCATGAGATTGAGACGCGAGTCGCCGGATCGGAGCAAACCTGCAGCGAACTACTCGAGAACCTGATCAGAGACGGGTTTCGTATCGTTGAGTTCACACTGCAGGGTGGCGATTTGGAGTCGGTGTTTATGACTGTCACCAAAGGAGAGGTGCAGTGAAATACGTCGCGGATGTCCTTGAAAACGTCAGCAATACTCTCAATCCAATCGTTATCAAGGAGTTGCGTCAAGCCGTGAAGGGCAGGTTTCTTGCCGCGGTGTTGCTAATCTTTCTCGGCATTCAACTGTTGACCATCGGGTTATTCCTGACAAACGACTCCGTTTCCTGGTCCTTTGATGCTGGGCGAAATATTTTCAAAACTTTGGCGAGTATGTTGCTAGTTACATGCCTGATTCTGGTTCCCGCCTATACCGGCCTCCGGTTGGCGATGGAACGCGCGGACGGCAACGTTGACCTTCTGTTTATTTCGACGCTCCATCCACGTTCCATCATATGGGGAAAATTCTTTGCCGCTCTCGTTTTCTCTGCCCTTCTCTACAGCGTTTGCATGCCGTTCATTACATTAACGTATTTGCTGCGAGGAATAGATCTGCCATCTATTTTTGTGATGCTCGCTTTAAATTTCCTCGTAATAGCGGTAGCTATCCAGTGCACAATTCTACTCGGCTGTCTGCCCGCGAATCGAGTATTCAAGATTATTCTCGGACTCGGCTGGTTTCTCCTTATAACCGGTTACATTCCTTTTCACATTGCATTTACAACGGTTATTCCTGGCGTCAATCTTCTGGACCGTGGAATCGGAAGCCAAATAGGATCGTGGAGATTCTTGGCGATTTCATCAGGCGTGCTAATAGCGGGAGTGGCATTCATTGGACTACTTGCCAGACTGGCGACAGCGCTAATCAGCCCGTTGTCCGCTAATCGCGCTCTTCCAGTACGAACTTACGTCATTGTCGTGTGGATCGTCACCGGGATTAGCGCTGCGGTTTGGACTGCTGTTACCGGTAATGGCGCGCCAATCACCGTGTGGGCGTTCGTTCACATCATTTTGCAATGCATCGGGCTCTTTATTGCCGTGAGCGAAAGGGAATCGTTGGGGCAGCGGGTTCGCCAGAGTATTCCACGCACAAGGGTGCTACGCCCGCTTGCGTTCCTCTTCTTCAGCGGCGCAGGCGGCGGGGTGATGTGGTCGTCCTTGATGATAATTTTGACTTTGCTGTTTGCAGCCGTATTGTCAAGTGTCTACACGCATGCATGGAGCGGAAATGATCTTGAAGACTTCATGACTTGCATGGCAGCTCTAGGTATGCTCTCTTTAAGTTATGCTATGGTGGCATCGCTTATCAGACGACGATTCTTGGCAAATCGAGTTGCCGGCGGATATACTTGGTTAATTTCGTTGGTACTGATGGGTTGTGCTACGACCATATTGCCACTGATTCTATTCCTCCTCTCCGGAACGTGGGACAAGAGATGGCTTATCGGTAGTCCAATAGGTCCGATTGTGTTTTCCGCTAACGGTGATTCCGATCTTCTGACGGAATCCGCTGAACTCGCCGCTGCTTTCGCCGTGTTTGTAAGTGCTCTTAACCTCCCGTGGTTCATCAAGCAGATTATCAACTTTCATCCCTCGAAGCAGAATACAGCGTCCAATACGCCAACAGATTAGCAAAATCGGCAGTGCGCAGCGCAGACAGCGGAAACATAGTCGCTGGTATAACTCCAATAAGATTCCGGTTCGGACAGAGATGTTCGACCGCGTAGGCAATACCTCGAGAAAAACCGGGGGATGACCTACGGGATGCTCGTTCTTCAATCACCGGTTGAGTTGCATTTCGCATCAGTTGACGAAGGCATTGGACTATTCACTATACTTCACGCTGCTAAAAATTGCATGTTTTCAAGCGTCTGGTAGGTAGGTGCGATCAAGCGAATGGATAGTGAGTGATCAACTGACTGGATAAGGAAGGCGATAGTAAATCCTGATAGAGATCCTTTCCAACCGCACCGATAATCCAATCCTGGTAGGAGCGATCTTCGAATCGCGACTTACTGGTGCTACGCAATTCTTATTAGAAACCATTATTACTGATAAAAAAGCGCAACATTAGCCAACCTAAAGTATATCTTCAAATGAACGAAACCTATCGCCAATACCTCATA
Source organism: Candidatus Poribacteria bacterium (assembly GCA_022827055.1). GTDB lineage: Bacteria > Poribacteria > WGA-4E > WGA-4E > JAJDTR01 > JAJDTR01. Next base: position 28,816 of record JAJDTR010000059.1, read on the forward strand.
GATGGTGAACGTGCCGGTGCGCGATACGCATTGGCATCACCACGAAACGTCCCATTCGGAGCTCCGGGAAATCAGATGGGAAAGCGGCCAGGCAGTTCGCTCGAATTTATTGACCATCGAGAATATCAACCGGGGGACGATTTAAGGCGTCTCGACTGGGGAGGATTCGCCAGAAGCGACAAATTAACCGTCAAATTGTACCGGGACGAAGTCAGTCCGCATCTGGATGTTGTAATTGACGGCTCATCCTCCATGTCGCTAGAGAACAGCCCCAAAACACAAGCTACTCTCGGACTTGCGGCGGTGTTTGCTACGGCGGCATCAAACGTCGGATTCTCCCATGCCGCATGGATGGCGGGAGATGGATTCCGGCAAGTGGAAAACGGCACAAGCAGAGCGTCAATCTGGGAAGGAATTGAATTCGATTACCGGGGCGATCTCTTGGCTTCGTTCACCAGACTGCCACCGACATGGCGTCCTTACGGGTTGCGTGTGGTGCTCAGTGATCTGCTCTTCCTCGGCGATCCGCTAGCGACGATGTCTCGTTTTGCCGAACGTGCTACCGCAGTCGTCGTTGTACAGGTTTTAGCGGAGGCGGACGTTAATCCAATGGAACGCGGCAACGTCCGGCTCGTGGATTCGGAAACGGACGAAACTCAAGAGATTTTCGTAGATGCAGGGGCAGAGAGCCGCTATCGGGCAGCGCTAGCCCAACATCAGGAGAATTGGCATCGTGCGGCAAAGCAAGCCGGCGCGGTTATGACAACTGTCGTCGCGGAACACATTCTTGACGATTGGCGGCTTGAGGCATTGGTTTTGGATGAGGTACTTAAGATAATATAAACCGAGCACTGTATTGTCTATCGTGGTTTTCGGTACCTTTAGCACGTGAAACTTCGGGATCGATCTCGTAAAGAAACTATAGGACCAATCCTTCTATCGGATCATATCATCAGTTACGATCCAAATGAAATATAGGCTTGAACACTTCAATTTTAAGATTTCAGCGGTATAAGTCCAAGTTTAAGTGTAATCATGCTGATTTTTGTCTTGCACCGAGTAGGGCAGTGTACACAAAATCAATGCCCTGTTTTGTGCGTTCAACGTATGGTACCATGCGTTGGACACAATATGATTGAGTTGCTCCCGGATGGCACAATAGTTGCTGCACGAATATTCTTAATGCCAAACCTCGAACTCCACATTGAAATGAACTCAATCGTTGTCGATGACGGGTATGAGCTTTAATCACCCCGTTAAGGAATTCTTCGTACAGTCTTAAGATCTAGAATTTCTCTCCCTCCGGAAAATATAGAGAAGACATCTCATGACTGGATACAGACTCTGGCCAATGCTCTCTATTCTCGGGTTTCTTTGCGTAATACTCAAGCCCTTACCCATCGACCCTGGAAAAAGCCCCGACGTTACGCGAAATGGAAATGCGTTTGACCGATTGTACCGATTCTATTTCAACGGTGAAGGGATAGAGCGGATGCTCGAAGATTATCAGTCCGAAGCGGTATCCAATCCCAACCACTCCGGTCTCCAATTGATTTTAGGGCACATTTACCAACGCCTAGGTAAAGACATGGAAGCCGTTGACGCTTACAAACACGCGGTCGAACTGGCGCCAGACGAGTATTATCCGCGTTTTGCCTTGGGAAAGATGTATGCCAAAGTTCTTCGGCACGAGGAGGCTATTGCGGCGTTAACGCAGGCGGCTGAACTCGCATCTGAATCGGATGATGCGTCACTTGATGACTTAATCGCACTCTATAAAACTCTAGGCAGTGCCTATTTCGGCCAAAACCGTGCAGAGGAGGCGAGATTGGCATGGGGTAAAATTGCCGAAATTAATCCGCAGAACGTCTTCGCTCGTGTTGAACTTGCCGACCTATTTCGCGAACAGGAATTGTACACTGAAGCCATTGAACAGCACAAAGCAATCATCCGACTCAAGAAAGAGGATCCGTATCGTGTCTGCCTCAGTTATCGGGAGATTGGGAAGATTCAGGAGGACAAAGGCGAATATCAGAGCGCCATCCGAAGCTACGACGCCGCAATGCCATTGGCCAAACCGGGGAGCTGGCTGTGGAAAGACCTTCAACGACGCATTGCTATGGTATTCGCAGGAGATGAGGATTACGAGAGTTTAATCCGACACTGTAAAAATAAACTTAAGGAGACACCGGATGACTCCGAATTGATAGGTACACTAGCTGCCGCCTACGTTGAGAATTTTCGACTTGACGAAGGAATCGCCGCTTACCGGCAAGCGCTGCGGCATTCACCGGCAGATGCAGCACTCCGTTTGAAGTTAATCTCGGTTCTCCTTAGTGCGCAGGAATTAGACGAAGCAGCAATAGAGTACGAGTATCTTTGTGAACATCAACCTGATAATCTAGGAATTCTCCGAGAGTTGGGCGAGTTGTATCTTGAACTTCAAGACGAAAACCGAGCGAAAATGACTTTCCGAAGGATGATTGACCGAAATCCTGAGAGTGCCTCAACACACCTTACCCTTGCCGAAATTTATGCCGGTCATGGATGGTTGAACGAGGCTGTCGCTGCCTATGAAAAGGCTGTCTCGCTCTCTCCTGACAACCTGGATTATATCCGGTATTACGGTGAATTTTACCTGCGCGAGGGTAATCCAGTTAAGGCACTCGAAATCTGGAATCGGATGGTGATGGGCAATAGGTCCGTCCCCGAAAATTATGATCGGCTCGCACGTCTACTCGAAAGGAAAGGCCTCCTGACCGGTGCCATCGTCGCTAGCAGGAGAGCAGTGGCGTTGGCGCCGGGGAAATATGGCTATCGCTGCGCGTTGGCGCGGAGGTTGATGGATAATGAGGAATACGATGCCGCACTCTCAGAATATAAGGAGGCGGTTAAACTCGCACCCAGCGAATTTTCTGCCGGACGGGCGAACGACCGAATGATTGAGGTATATCGGCGCCAAGGTACCCTAGCGGAGCAGATTGAGAATTCGGAAGCAGCACCGAAAACCTTCAATCAACAAATGCAACTCGCCAATATGCACCGTAAAATGGGGAACGTCACCAATGCGTTCAACGCGTTGATTCAAGCCCGAGAGTTGCAATCCGATAATGTACCGGTCAACCGCCGCCTGGCATTGATTTATGCGAGGCAAGAGCTTTGGGATGAGGCTCTGGATGCGTACCGACACCTCATCAAGATAGATTCGGCGAATGCACGACAATACTATGTTTACGTCGCGCATATCCAAGAGCAAAAGAGGGATTTCAGCGCCGCTATTCAGGCTGCAAAACAGGTAATTGCATTCAGCCCCCGTAATCCGGAGGGATACAGACTCTTAGCAGGTATTGATAAAAGGCGACGAGACTACCTGTCGGCTATTGACAGCCTTGAGCGCGCTATCATCTTGAGTCCGAACACCGTGGAGATCCGTACCGAACTCGCACATGTCTATAGTATTGCGGGTAAATATCGAGAAGCTTTAGAGCAGTATTGGCAGTGCTGGGAGCTCTCCGACAACCTCACTGATAAACTGTCCATTGTCGATCCTATGGCGAAGATTTACGAAAACCTCGCCGCACGTGACGAATTCGGAGAAAGTTTGCGGCAGATGCAAAAATGGAATCCCGATGACCTGGCTCCTTCCATGGCGCTGGCGAAATTGTATCAGTTGCGCGGTTATCTGCTCGCTGCCAACGAGGAATTGGAGCGGGTACTCGAACGTGGGCTGGAGAATCCGGACTTGCTGGGACAGCTCGTTGAGATAAATTATGAACTCAACAATATGCCGGCGGCAATTGCCTACCAGCAATGGATAGTCGAAATTCATACCCAACCAGTTCACCAATTACGGCTGGTAGAGCTCTTCTTTGAAACTGGACAGGAACAGAACGCCAGACAGATTTGGGTTGGATTGATGCGTGACAGAAACCAGACGGTTGAAGTTGACATAGAACTAGCGTTTCTACTCATTCGTCACGGTCTACGAGATGAAGCGTTGTTCTTTCTGAACCGGGCGGGCGAGAATGTTCAGGCTGTAGAAAGACGATATCAGATTGGCGCATTGTTGGCGCAAATGGAAGATTTCGAAGGGGCGACAAGGCAGTTCGAGCGTATTTTGACAATGACTGAACCGTATCAATCAGTTGTGGACAATACCGCACTCACAGGAGATAACAGCATTTTACAATATCCGACTTGGTTAAAGGAGGACGCCTGGCGGTTCCGTCGACCGACCCAGTTAATTCACGATATCCAGCGTATGGATGGAAACGCCAACAACCTGCTAATGTTGCCCAATAGTTTCGCGGCTGCACAGGATGGCGCGTTGGCGCACCTTGTTCTAATCGCCAAAAAGACAGATCGTCTTTCTGACTTCCTCGCGCACCTTGAAACAGAGGTGGAGTCCGACCTGATTAATCTCAAGATACTCGAAACCTTGACGAAGGTTTATATGCTGCTGGAATTCCGCCGCGAAGCGGCGCGGACCATGGCTCAACTTATCGAATTATCACCGGATGATTACGTTTATCGAGCTGCCCAAATCTACTATGCACTACCGCCCAATCTTGATTATCAGACGGCGCGATCCTTTGTTCAAGGGTTCGCACGGTGCTCGGCAAAAACGCGACTATGGTATGTCGATCGCATGTCTCAACATCTTCAATATACAGAAAATCGGCACAGCGCAAAGAAGCTGGTTCTTGAAGTCGGGTTCCCAATTGAGCGCCTAAACGAACTCGTATCGGACGAGTCGGAACTCTCGCACGCAGTGACGATACTGATGCGGCTAGGGGAGACAACTGCCGTGGAGTCGCTGCTTTCACAGCTTGCATCGGATCTGTGCCGTCCAGCGACTGAAACGGAAATAACTCAGCAAAAGTTGCATCGCCAGCACACGACTTCACTTCTCTTAAACGCTTACCTTAACATTGGACAGATGGACCAAGCCGTTCGCTATTTCTGGCAATGGCTTGAACACGCCCGGCCAAACGCTGGCAGCGTCCACGTCATACCTCTCATATTGCGAGGGGATCAGCGTCATGCCAGACTTTCTTCGGTAACCCCACCCATCAATTACATTCATGGCAGGGAGCGGCATCTGCTGCAGAAATTCTTCATGTACTATTGGACTCGAAACCAGCTTGAACCTTTGTATGCAAACCTACATGCCATGTTCAATCGAGCTGAAGCAGAGGCTAAAATCTACCCCGGTTTGGCGCTGTGCTATTTCTACTCGTGGGACGGAATGCCCGAAAAAACACTGGAAATCTTGCGCGAGTTGCAAACCACATTTCCCGACGATCTTTCGTTTCTGCTCCAGACTGCTATAGTATCCATTGAGACAGGAAAGCATCGTCTGGCGATGTCGGCACTGACCAAATTGGCAGATAAAGACGGGCGAAATCGCCAGAATCATAATGATACAATCCTGCAACTTGCTATCCGAACCGGGAATACGGTTAAGGTGCGCGAACTGTTGTCGAGGATGCTCAACGCACCCGTGGGTGCCGAGTTACTCGTGGAAATTGCCCGCGAACTCCAGCAGAACGGATTGAGCCAGTATGCGCTTGCAACGGCGAAACGGGCAATGAAACTCGCTCAGAAACGACATGACCCGAGTCTTCTCAAAAGCGTGAGCCAGCAGTTGGAATGGCTCGGAAGTGGTAAGGACGCCACGGTTGCCGCGGAACAAGCTCGACGCATCGTCAACCAACGTAACCGTTACGGACGAGTGATTTACCAACAAAAGTTCGAACGCCGGATAAGCGCAACACCTCTCCGCGCAAATGCCGACCGTGAATCGAAACTCCGCGCCATAGTTGAGAAAACCCCGACATCTTTTCAAGCACAGATGCGGCTTGCCGCTTACTACGAGAGCACCAATCAGATTGACAAAGCCATAGAGGCATTTGAATCCGCGCTTTCAATTCGTCCGCAAGATTGGAGGGCCCGGCAACGGTATGCTCGGACGCTCGTACGCGGCGGGCGCCCGGATGCCGCTGTTGCGCAACTTACGGTTTTGGTCGAGGACAACCTTCGTGCGATTGGTAGTATCTATTACGACGTAATCCGCACCTTTTTCGACGCGGGTAAAGTCAATGAAATTGTAGCGCTTGCGAAAAAGAAAATTGGGCTGTCGCTAGGACACAGCTTCAACCACGACTTTGCGAATGGCGTTGCGAGCGTATGTCTTCAGAAGAATCAGTCTAGGAAGGGGGCTGAGATATATGAACTTTTGGTAAGCATCCAGCCACACCGAATTTGGGATCTTATATCTGCCCACACCACAGCCGGTAATCTTGATACAGCAAGCCAACTCCTTTGGAATGCGGTGAAATCTAAAGATTCCTCAATTGTGAAAGATAAGCGTGGATACGTCCAAGCTCTATACAAGTTGATGGAATTGTACAAATCGAAAGGGCAGCTAGACGCCTTGCGTGTGAAGTTTGAACAGCGGTTACGTGAGAATCCTGATGACACCGTACAGGCCTACTTTGTAACCTTACTCCGACTTTCGACCAAAGAAACCGAAGATGTTCAGCCGCTCTTGGATCAGTTACTGGAGGATGCATCGGCGATGGACCTTGGATGGTTCTTGAACCTAGCGGGAGTCTATCGTGCGGCGGGCAATCGAGAAAGCGAGATTCGCTTACTCGAGCGGGCAATCAAAAAACTCAGCGAAAATCCCGCCAACTTTCCCCAACTGTACGAGCTGAGACAAGCGTACGAAGATCTCGGTAAGGCGTATGCCGAACACGGCAATAAGCAGCGAGCAAGGGAAAGCTTCCGGAAAATGACAACCTTAGCTATGGTAAGGTCCGGTAGGGCTTTCTATCCGAGCACTGCCGACTTGTTTTTCCAGCATGAAATGCGGGCTGACGCCGAGGCGTTGTATACGGAAATACTCCGCGACCTGTTCAGTCGGCAGTATACTCAACAGCAGGCACAGGAGCGTTTATTGAAACTTCGCGAGCACATGGACGAATCGAATATGGCGCCCCAGTGCACTGAAAAGATGAACTCCCATGTACTTCGCGCGTTGGCAAACCAGTACATGAAACAGGGGCAACTCAATAAAGCTGAAGAACTCTTTGAACAACTCGCGGAGAGGGTGCCTGAGGATTTGGAATCGCGCGCCAAACTTGCAGAGATCTATTCACGCCAAAACAATCATGATGCCGCCTTAACCGAATGGAAGGCGATACTAAAATCCGACCCGGACACTACAAAATACCAAGATGGGGTCGTAAAGGCCTATCAATCTACAGGCAAAATTGATGCGGCGATTCAGCTCGCCAAGGAATACGCCGAAGCAGAGAAGGGGGTGCATTACGTCCGCCTTGCCAGAGTCTACGTGTCCAGCAATCGCGTTGATGAAGCGATTGAAGTTTATCTGAAGGCTATTGCGATGGATCCTGGCGATAGAAACGCCTGTCAGGAGTTGGCGCAACTTTACCTTAGCAGACAAGATTTAGATGCCGCAGAAAAAATCTTCAAGCAGATTTTGAGATACACAAGCCGGAAATGGGAACGAGAGGAAATTGAAAACCAAATTCTAGATCTTTACCGCCAACAAGGCAAACTGAGAGAAAAACTCGAACAGGAGGAGGCAGAGGGAACTAGCTAAACATTACCGAGACCAAGCCGAATGGAAAAAAGCCGCAGAAGCCTATCGGAGCACCTTAGATATGGCTACGGAACCTCAGTTCCGGGAAGAAATCCATTTTGCATTAATCGTTGCTTTAGCGAACCTCGGCGAATTTGAATCATCCCTTGAGTTTTACCAAACCCTAAACCGCTCTGGAGAGCCTAGTCGCGTAGGTTCCTGGACGACGAGGTCTGGCTCATTTAGTCGAATAATTAACTTCGGCGGAGACGACCTTCGGCATAGGTTTATTAAGGCCTGCAAAGATGCTAAAAAGCTCGACCACCTACTCGCTTACTTGCAGAAACGGTATGAAAAGAAAGTAGACAATCCGATAATATTTGAGATCGTCGCAGAAATCTACCTCACGCGCCGAGAATACACACAAGCCGCAGAGGCATATATGTTACTCTCCAGGCTACAGCCACATAACGTTCGGAGTTTCTACTATGCAGCGGCAGCTTTTGAATAAAAGCAACCAACCGGAACGTGCCCAAACGGCATTGAACGAAGGTGAGATTGCCCGCGTTCGCTATGCTAGTGGGCAATGGAACCAGAGTAGTTTGGGGCTTGTCGCACTCGCTAACATCTGCCTTCAAGGCGAGATTTATGATGCAACGATTCAGTTGCTTAAAACTGCCATATCGAATCAGAGATATTCGGGGCGCGAAGCCGAAGAGATTTCGTATCACATGCTCGCAGAGGCGTACATCGGTGCAAAACAGCACGCGGAGGCAGTCGAGCCTATTGCCAGATTGCCAATGCCTCTACAAACCATCACATGAAGAAGATTGCTCAAGAAAGAATTCGAGAGGCTCTCCAAGAAGGTAATCTGGCTGATTGATTTCATCGGTGAACTGACTTCGGTTCCGCATAAGGCAGGCACCGCCATTTGATGTGTCAAGTTTTACTACGAAGCCATCTTGAGAGAGCAAACGAAAATGCCAATCCACTGTTTCTACACTATCCACGCTGATTTATGATTCCCACCTTTACCCTTCCCCTCGGCTTCCTCGCACTCTCGGCTGTCCCTGTGCTCGTCGGCATCTATCTGTTACGCACCCGCTCTCGCCGTTATCCGGTGTCTAGCCTGATGCTTTGGGTCAATCAGAAGCAGGCGCGGAAAGGCGGATTGAGGATTGAGCGCTTACAAACCCCTCTCTCATTCTTGTTGGAGCTCCTCACCCTTATTTTTCTGGCTCTTGCGATAGCAGAGCCAATCATCCGCACATCCAAAAGCCAGATACCGTTGATTGTGGTTTTGGATGACTCCTTTTCAATGCTCGCAGGCGACGACGATACTCCCAGAAGCCGGTCGATAACAGCTCTTGACGAGTTACTCAAACCCGAAGGCTTCAATCCACTTGCCAAACCGCGCTACGGGGTACGTTACGTGCTCGCGGGGACAGAGCCGCAACTATTGAACGAAGTGGCAAAGTCGGCGAGCGAAGCAATTGCCGAACTTGAACGCTGGGCATGTCTTTCGCCGTCCGCCGACTTGGAGGCGGCGGTATCCTTTGCGGCAACCCTCGGCGGCTCCAAAGCGCTCATGCTGGTATTAACGGACGAACCGCCGGCACACGCACTCGAATCGGACCGAATACAGTGGTGGGGTTTTGGAATCCCCCAATCCAACCTCGCCTTCGTGAACGCCACCCGAAACCCATCCGAATCGGGTGAGCGATGTCTGTTTGAGATAACAAATCTCTCCGGGATCGCACGAAAGACAGAACTAGTCGTCGAGCTTAATGACACTCAAGCCGGCGAGTCGCCTGCGCGGCTTCACCGTTCAACAGTGGCTATCCGTCCGATGGAGACGCATCGGGTTTTCCTGAATTTGCCGCCGAAAACGCCGGCATTGCGAGCGCGGATTGGCGAGGATTCGCTGTCAATCGATAATACAGTCGTATTGCTCCCACAGATACGGAAACCGGTGTATGTGGATATCCGAATTCAAAACCAGCGGCTCCGATCACTCATTGAAGACGCATTGGAAGCCACCGAAAGAAGTGTACCCGCAACAACACAGCCCGATTTAATCTTTCTGGATCAGACAACGCTAGCAGATGACATTGGCGAGGCATGGATTATGCGCCTTGTGGTCGAGCCGGAAGCGTCCGCTTACCTGGGACCGTTCGTCGTTAATCGGGCACATCCGTTGACTGAAGGCCTTTCATTCGACGGCGTCGTGTGGGGGGCAGGAATGACGGAGGAGTTCATCGGGGTGCCTATCATTACTGCCGGTAACGTCCCTTTATTGACCGACACCGAGCGATACACCGGAAGCCATGAACTCCGTCTGCGTTTGCGTCCGGAGCTTTCAACGCTTCAAACGTCGCCGAACTGGCCCGCCCTGATTTGGAATCTGCTTGAGTGGCGCGCCTCGGGAACTCCGGGATTACAACGTTCCAACCTTCGTTTAGGCGAAGCGACGATTCTGAACACGAAGTTGGGAGTGGAGTCCGCCCGGATTGTTTCACCGAACGGTGAGATACATGACCAACTCGTGCTTGAGAGGAAGGTGAACCTCATGGCTCGTGAAGTCGGCGTTTATGAGGTAGAAACAGGAAGCGAGACATACACATTCTCATCGAATGCGCTCAATCAGACGGAATCAGATTTGCGCACGAGGGGATCGGGCAGATGGGGCGACTGGGGGGACAATACGCTGGAGTGGTGGGGATACCGGAGTTTCGCGTGGTTCTTTCTTCTGCTCGCCATCGCGACCTTAACGCTCCACCTAATCTTCGCCAAGCGTGGAACGTAACGCTATCAGTTATATCCCGCAAAGCATCCTGTTTTGGCTCGTTCCTGCTGGATTGACAAATCTAGTAGTTAATTGAACCATTCCTGAAATTCCTCTTGACAATTCGCACCAGCTACCTAATTCGGCGTCCAGTGATCAATTCCCCAATGCACACTGGTCACAGCAATAGCGACATTCTGGGCAAATTAATTTTTGGCAATCGCATAGCGCTGATTCACCTAAGATTAAGGGGTTCTTGCCGCATCCACCACAATACGCTATTAGGGTGGTCCACAAGCTATCACTTTGGTCAGATTTGCCCTGTAAGATGTTAAAACTACTCAACTTGAAAATCTGAAATTTGCGAATCAATTCATTATCAGCGGTCCACAACGTGACCAACGCT
>JAJDTR010000012.1 GCA_022827055.1 Candidatus Poribacteria bacterium
AATATCTAGGTGACTTCTGCTCGTTCATGCCGGTATACCCCAAGATCTAGTATGTGAAAATTCGAGATTACACAAGCTCTATTATGCGGATGATAAGTAACAACCTGAAGTTCGCGGTAGGGTAGTTTATTTCCTGTTTCAACGCTCCAAGCTCTGTAGGAGCAATCTCCAAATCGCGACCTCCTATTTGCGGCGAGGCAAGGGGATCTCTATCGCGCAGGATTTACTATCAGGATTATATCGCCTTCACTATCCGTTCAGTTGATCGCCCCTTGTTCAGTCGCTTGATCGCTATTCACTGCCTTGATCCCCGTCTACGGTAGTAGATTCCAATTGCTGTGTAAGTCCTAAAAACGTCAATAATCCAGAGAAGAATTATGACGAAAACCTGCTGCGTCACGTTCCATTACTAGGCAATTAGTATGCCATAGTCTGTAATCCTTGCCGACGCACTATGCGACAACTTATCCATGGCGGAAAGTCGGCTGCTATTGTACCAAACAGAGCAAGATTTCTACTTCAGTTTGTACCGAACCGTGCATAAACTACGAGCTAGTGACTAGTGATTAGTAAATCTCTACAGGAACTTGATCGCACGGGTTTTACTATCAGGATTTGCTATCACGATTAGCCATCGCCTTGGGATCTCTATCGCACTCGCTATTCACTCGCTAGACTGTTATTTCCTAGAGACTCTAGAATCAGCGACCTATCAGACAACATAGCTATGTTCAACCGATTATGTATTGTTAATGGGATTCCCACTTTGCTATAATTCTATCTAGAGGGTTCTGTGTCGTGTGGCATTCGTAAAAATCCCCGTCTCTGCAGAACAATTTTCGATTATATTGCTTAAAGTCCGACAATAAGGAAATCAACCTAAATGTCCCTCCCGAAACTTTCTGTAAGTAATCCGGTCTTTGCAAACCTACTGATGATTATAATCATCGTGTTCGGTACGATTGCATGGTTCGTGCTCCCAAGAGCGTTGAGCCCCGACATAACGGTACAATCAGCGACCATTACAACCATCTACCCGGGCGCTTCTCCGGAAGAAGTTGAGAAATTGGTGACGGTTCCAATCGAGGAAGCTATCGAAGACAACGTTAACAAAATTGACCTGATGCTCTCGACATCTTCGGAAGGAATATCTACTATCTCGATCCAGTTTGAAGAGATAAGCGATCGGGACTTCAGCAAGCAAATGCAAAACATGCGGTCCGCAGTGGAGCGCGTGAACGATCTCCCGAACGAAATCTTGAATGAGCCGGAAGTTGTGGAATTCGACATGGAATCAACTTTTCCGGTGCTAACGCTGGTCGTCGGCGGAACCATCTCGGAACCGCAGATGAAGTCTATCGCCGAGAATCTCAGAGACGACATCCTAGACATTGAGGGTGTCGGATCTGTTCGCTTGGCGGGCGCGCGCGAACGGGAAATCTGGATTGAAGTCGATCCGGCCAAACTGCGGGCGTATCAACTTCCCATTACCGAGGTGATTAATGCGTTGAGGAATCACAACCTTAACCTGCCTGCGGGAACGATGGAAGTCGGCACATCTGAGTACCTTGTTCGCACCTTGGGCGAATTTCGGAGTATCGATGAGATTCAAGACACGATAATCCGAGCGCGAGGTACAGGCACCTCATTGCGATTGAGCGACATTGCGACCGTCTCGGATACCTACGAGAAACCACGCACGTTGTCGCGCATTCACGGCACTCCCTCCATCAGCTTGACGATTCAACGCAAGACAGAGTCAAACACCATCAAGTTGGTCGAACAAATTCGTGAAGTTGTGGAGAAATACAAGGTGAATGCGCCAGAGGAAGCGCGGATATCGGCGGTAAATGATTATTCCGTCATCTTGAAGGAACGATTTGGTATTCTCGAAACGAATGCTTTCTTTGGACTTTTTCTCGTCGTTATTCTGCTGTTCGTGTTCTTGGGCTTTCGCAATGCGCTCTTTGCTGCACTTGGTATCCCCGTCGCGTTCATGGCGACCTTCCTGTTCATGCACTTGACGGGAATTGTACTGAGCGGTGTCGCTTTGTTCGGTTTAATACTCGTCGTAGGTATTGTAGTTGATGACGCTATCGTGGTGATTGAGAATATCTATAGACACATTCAGCGCGGAAGATCGCCGCGCGAAGCCGCCGTCGTCGGCGCCGAGCAGGTAGGAACTCCCGTTCTAGCGGCAAGTTTGACGACGGTTGCGGCGTTTGGACCACTGATGTTCATGACGGGTATTTCTGGTCAGTTCATGCGTGTTGTACCTATTGTCGCCATTTTGGTGTTGGCGGCATCGTTGCTAGAAGTGTTTATGATTCTTCCCGCCCACGTTTCCGAATGGGGTAAGGTATCGAACAATAATGCCCGGCGCAACAGATGGTTTAATCCGATCAAGAAGCGTTACGTAGCGGTTTTGAACTACATTCTGCGATGGCGTTACGCCGTCGTGTTCGGAGTATTGGCTACGGGTGTGGTGGTTTGCGCCGCCGCATTCATGGCGCTTGACAAGGAACTGTTTCCCGGCGAAGACTTTCCACAATTTTACCTCAAAGCAGAAATGCCTCCTTCTTTTGGAATGAACGAGACCAGCGAGGTGATTTCCCAGCTTGAGCAGGTCGCAGCTTCTATCCCGCCAGAGGAAAGGGTTGCAATTGTAAGCAACCTCGGTTTACACACTCCCACATCAGGTATACTTGCCGGCACAACATTTCGATCCAATGTTGGCGAAGTGCTCGTCGAGCTTGTTCCGAAAGATCAGCGCAAACGCAGTGTCGATGACATCGTGGATGAACTTCGACCGCAGATAGCGAAAGTCAGCGGCATCGAAAAACTTACCATTGATAAACTGCAAGGGGGACCGCCGAGCGGCGCCGATGTCGATGTTAAAATCAAGGGACAAGATTTCCGTGAATTGAAACGCATTTCGGAGATGCTTCAATCAGAATTGCGTCAGATGGATGGCGTCTATGAAATCCAGGATGATTTTCTCGTCGGCAAGTCCGAACTCCGCGTGCACGTGAAGGAGGAGAAGGCACATCAATACGGGTTGAATGTCTTTCAAATAGCGTACAACGTTCGCAATGCGATTGAAGGAAATACTACAACCACCTATCGTGATTCCGACGAGGCGGTGGATGTCATCGTGAAATACAGTGACGGCGCTCTTAAGGCAGTGTCAGACCTTGGTCAACTCCTAATAGCCACGCCTGCCGGAGAAATTATCCCACTGAGAGATGTCGCGGAGGTGCGAGAGGAGAGGGGTTATGTTGAAGTTCGCCGATTCGACGGGGAGCGCGCAATTACCGTAAATGCTTCCGTGGATTCTGACCGGACTACGGCTGTAGAAGTAAATCAAGCGCTAATTGCGACATTCGCGGGCATCGAGTCCATGTTTCCCGGTTACCGTTTGGACTTCCGCGGTGAATTCGATCAAATTCAGGAATCCTTTGCCGATCTGGTTCAACTATTTACGATTGGTGTTTTCTTGATTTATGTCATCTTGGCGACTCAGTTCAAATCTTTTCTCCAACCCGTAATTATTCTCCTAGCGGTGCCTTTCGGAATCATCGGGGCGATGATCGGGCTTTTGGCTGTAGGCGCGACGTTAAGCATGATAGCCATGTTTGGTATCGTGGCACTAGCCGGAATCGTGGTCAATGATTCGATTGTGCTTATCGACTTCATTAACCGCTATCGCAGAAACGGAAGCGGTCGGTGGCGTGCGATTCTCAGAGGGGCTGGCGTCCGATTGCGTCCGATTCTGTTGACAACCATTACGACGGTTTGCGGATTGATTCCGATGGCGGTCGGGTTGGGTGGAAAGTCACCAATCTGGATGCCGTTGGCTAGTACCATCATCTTCGGACTGACCTTTGCGACGCTGTTGACGCTCTTTGTCATGCCGGCGTTATACGCGATCACCACGGACATTAATGCCTTGTTCGCAAGAAAACCTACTCCAGCGCGAAGTCCTGCTATGGAGGACCTGCCGGTAGGATCCGAGATTAGCGCTGACGACTAGAATACGAACTAACCCGAAACGGATCAGAAACTCGTTTTCGGCCGCACAGAAGGGTTCCCAAACAGCGTGAAAGTAGCTTATACCGGACTCGAGTTGCCGCCGGGAGCGGTAAAATATAATGATAGATACCTGAGCGAACTCGCGGCAAAGTTTAAACCCGCGAAGTCCGCACCGTACTATTTCGAGTTTCTGCCGGACGACTACGAGACTTCGCACGCCATCGCCATTGCAACAGACGACCTGCTAGATTTACTCATCCTCGACATTGAAAAAATTGAGAATATACTCATGGGGATGAGCGGCGAAGACATGAGGTCGATACTTGACAGATGTCTGGCACATCTTGAAGCTGAAATGCCGCTGTGCAATCTCTCTCTCGACGATAGCGAGGAGGCTATCGTTAACAGCTTTGGACTCCTGAGCGCCAAACCGACTGTGGTATTCGAAGCCCCATGTACGGAGGTGAATCAGGTGTGCGATGCCATCTTGGAGAAAGCAGAGATGATGTTTTTCTACACTCTGAATAAACAGGAAGCCCATGCGTGGTTGGTAGAGAAGGGCACAGACGCAGTCACGTGCGCCGGGAAGATTCACTCCGATTTGGCGCGCGGATTTATCAAAGCGGAACTTATTAGTTGTGACGACATACTGGCGTCGCATAGCTTGCAGGATGCGCGTTCAAAGAACTTGACGAAACTAGTGGACGAGGACTACATTATCCCGGAAAACACTATCCTTGAGGTTCGTTTCAACGTGTAGTTTGTGACTGAGGTTCGGAAGCGCGCCCGAGAAACACACTTCATAGCACGGGAGAAGACGGCACCGATGGAGATTAAGGGTTCATTTGAAGAGAACGGTTTTTACGTTTTTGACACACCGGCAATTGAGTTGGAGCGGGTTCGGAATGCGAGCGACGGAATGGATAGGATTCGCGAAGGAGAATACGACACCGGAAGACCGCCGGAGAACTCGCCTTGGAATCCTGGTGATGATCCGGCGCGTCTCTGCAAAATCGAACAGCCGCAGCTTGGCAGTAAGGCAGTTGCGGAACTTATTCGGTCTCCCGAAATTGGCGAATGGGCTGCCCATGTTACGGGTGCCGAGATGATTCAGGTATGGTGGGTACAACTGCTCTATAAACCACCAACGGCGGAAAATGAGCCTACTCCAACGAAGATTGGTTGGCACACGGATTGGCAGTATTGGGGCAAAACTTGGGAAGACGGGAGTCAACTCCTCACGGCGTGGGTCGCGTTAAGTGATGTGGAGGACTCATCGGGTCCTATGAAATTCGTGGCAGGTTCGCATCAATGGGAGGAGATTACCGCCGGCGATTTCTACAGTCAGGACATATCCGAAGAGGAGTTCGCCCTATCACCCAATCGGAAGTGGAGGGAGATCTCGGCTCTCATGGATGCCGGCGGGATGAGCCTGCATGACAAACGGGTTTTGCACGGAAGCAGTTTCAATCTGTCCGGTTCACCCCGTAAAAGTCTGGCGATTCATCTACGTACAGACCGGAGCCGGCCTATTGACGGACAACGAGCAGGACTGGCGCGTTACATAGATGATTTGGATACGGCGCCAATCATCTATGGGAAGAAATCGAAAGCCGCTTTCCTTTAGCTCGACACCGGCGAATCGTACGCTTCAAAGTGCCGCGGATAAATCTCCATTGCCGCTTTTATCAGCGGTTTGAGTTCCATAATCTTGTCGAGAGGCCCCTCCGCCACAATCTGGCGTGTGATAATCGCGCTCATTACGTTGACCTCCCCCATCCAAAACCGGTGCGCTACATCACCCGACATCGACAGTTGTACGTCTGGCAGCTCGTGACAATCACCGCAGTGCACGGATTGCTCTCCACTTCGTGCAACCAAGGTAATCGAAGCCTCGAGGTCGGTGAAAACAAACCTGACGGTCAATTCGGTTGTTTGCAACAGCTTTCGGGTGCGAGGATGATTACTCATCAGCTCAAAAAACCCGCCTATGCAGCGATAAAGGTTTTCGGTAGATTCAAAAACGGGCATACTAGGTCATTTCCTTCTCGAATACACTCCTTCCTCTCATGAACCGCCCTCATTAGCCTTCATGAGCGGATTTTTCTCGACTTCCAAGTCTTGATAGCGCTTCGTAACTTTCGACACAAAAACCGACCAGAACCCAGCCATCACCATCGCCACAACTGAAAAAGCGGCGCCGGGAATCTTCGCGAATAGACCGACGAGTGCAAGCACGCCTGCGCTGCTTCCCTTTGCTGTCCGATAGCCGAAGGTGTCAATAATCTGTTTCACTCGGTAGCGTGCATCGAATGACACAGGGATGTAGAAAATCTCCTTGCCGGCGCGAAAGATGGAGTAGTCCAGCGCTTTGAATAGGAGAAAAGCTATTAATCCGCTCCATAGCGAAGGCGTGATGGTTAATATCGCGCAAGTGAGAAGATGAACCGCCGGAATCCCGAGATGCACCGTACGTAGCGGCACAAATCTGAGAATCAGCGGGACGGCAAGAAATTGCAACAGTAGCGCCACCGCATTGAGTCCGGCGTAGAACGACCCGTAGAAAGCCGTTCTCTCGTCCGCATCTACCTTCTCAATTTCCACCAATCCGTTGAAGCGTAAATCGAGAACCGTTGAGACGGTCTGCGTTGTCAAGATAAGCAAGCCGATGAGCACCAGATAGCGCGACCTAAAAAATAGCGCTATTCCTATGTGACCCTTCTTGCCGCCCGCTTCCTCCGTGCTCGGTTTGGGTTCGCCGGCTAACGTATAGGCTACGCCGGAACAGACCGCAGCGGGAAGTAGCGATCCTGCGGCGAAGAGAAGCAGTAACTCGGAACCCAGCGGCGCTGCCAATTGCCTCACAAGAAGCCCACCGGCTATGGCGCCGAGCGATGCGATTCCGCAGAATGGACCGTTTACTTGTCGCGCTTGATCGGAACTTAGCGTGCTGTTGACAAGCGACCAGTATTGCTCAATGATTAGGACGATATAGGCTTCACGAAAGACGTAGATAATGGCGGCGGCAAGTGCAAGCCCACGCAGTAGCAATATGTAGCTACCGCCAATTATTCCCGCGGACAGTAACGAGGTGAGCAGCAGCGCGCGATTTGCCCCTATTCTTGAGAGTATCCGACCAAAGACGTACAGCAGCAGGAAGGTGGTCGGAGGTACCGCAAACATTACCCACGGAAGGTTTACGGCGCCGTATGCCTCAATGAACAGCGAGGTTGATACGGCTCGAATGAATTCGTAACCGCACAGCAGAAAACCTCCGGCGCTCGAAATTGCGAGAGCGGCAAGGAATAGCCGTTTTGGAAGTAGCATGTGGAAGTGCTTGGAAGTGAATGTTCTAGCCTAAGGAATTGTCTGCAGGTAGGGGAACACCGATTAGTAGGGACAGCGGGAATTTGATGTCAAAAGAAGCCATCAAATCTAGCGATTCTGTTTTCGGGACCGGCCAAACTGCAAACGTTCATTGCATCTGAAGTCGCTACCTTGAGTTACCGCTATTTTAAACCTTCCTCTCTGAGCATTTCATTCAAAACGGTGCGATCATGCTGATTGTCTTTAAGTCCAACTGACACTAGTGTTTTGCCGGTCTGTCCATCTAGAAGCGTAGGATCCGCCCTAATCAGTTCCATTGCTTTTTCGAATAACAGAGCATTCTTTCGCCTACTTGGTCGGCGATTCGGTTGTCGTATCCTCTGCGTATCAATTGCATCGGCTGATGCAGCCTCTTCCTGATCATCTTCGGCATAGGAATGACCGCTCATGATGGCTCTTACCTGTTTTGCCGATGTGGCATTTGCCAGTTTTCCGATGCGGTCGGCCTCTTCGTCGCGCAACGCTTGAACGTTTTTCACGACGGCTTCAAGTTTGTCTGCCGGGAATTTGCACGCGCCGTTCTCGTCCATGTGGATAAGCTCACCAGGCGCTACATCCATTCCTGCGACCGAGACGGGAACGTTAATCGCGCGAAGTGCCATGGCTCCGTGACCGGGCGTAATGCCACTGAGCATGTACTGAAATTTCATGGGACGAATCTCATCCTTGTCGCGAGAAGGACCGTTCGATATGGCGCCAACACACCCGACGGCTTTCATCGCAGAGGTCATGTTTCCGCCCGCAAGCCCGGCTTTATTGGCTATTTCGGGGGGAAACTTCTGCTCGAATACCAGAATTGTTGGTTTCTTGGAAGCGTCCAGTTCGTCAATGACATCCAAGAACGACAATTCGGAGTAATTCGGATCCGGCAGTCCGTAGACGCAGGTCACGGCGTACCCGACGAGCGGTCCCAACTCGGGATACATACAGTGAATCGACGTATCGGTGTACCAGTTTTCCGTCCAAGGATTATAGAGCCCAAGGCAGGTTTCGGTACCGGGATAGGTGGCAACAACATTCGTAATTGAAGGTGTATCAAACTCTCGTAAAATTGCAAACATTTCCTGTTCTGACAGGTCTGTCATCAGTGCCTCCGAAGTCGTGGATCATAAGATAGCATTACAAGAAGCCGGCATAGCCGCACACCAATTGAACATCGCCGAATTATGTCACATCTCGATTGTTTTGTCACGCATTTATTGTCCATGCGCCCGAATAGGGAAAAGTGCGGAACAATGTGATAAAGGGAATCGTCATTGAAGACACAGACTGCGTATCTGACCTGCTGCCATTTTGTTCCGCAGTCCCGTGCTGTTTCATCGCAGTTGCAACAACGAGAGAAAAGTGATATAATTGCCTGCTTTGATGTTTTACCTTTCCAAGTGATGTCGTCGCACATTCCAGATCGGACTCACGCCGCTGTAGATTCAAGACCGTATAGCCGCTATTCAACGGCTGGCGAACACTACGTCCATCGTTAGAAGAATCACTCCATCTCACGTGCTTCGGCGTGGGACTTTGCTGAAGATTCCCACACATCTCCTCAGTTCGACTTTGTACATTTGAGCAGTATAACAGACGGTGTCAATCACACGTTCCGGAAAAATGGGTGAAATTTTAACCATCTGGCCTTTTGGGTTGACCTGTGAAAAAGTCGGTAGCGATTTCCAGTGCCGTCACGGCGGGGCAAGATGCCCCGCCTACGGGTTTGTTCTTGTACGGCTTTCCATACGATCCTACCGTTGTACTTTTGTACAAAGTCGAATTCAGTCTGTGTCATTATGTGATCTTGTCTCATACGATTCGTGCTATTCTCGGCCTGCCAAATAGGCGTGTATAGCCAGTCTCAAGATTCCAACCCAGCCTCCCAGCCTATTATTCTAGCAAAGCCACACCTCAAACATCCGGCGGAGATGAATATGCCCATTATCACGGTTGAACACCTAAGCAAAAACTTCAAGGTACATAAACGCCGCAAGGGGTTTTGGGGAAGCCTTGGCAGCGCTATCTCGCGCGAACATGACATTATAAAAGCCGTTGACAATGTGAACTTCACTCTTGAGCGCGGAGAACTCGTAGGATACATCGGCGCCAACGGCGCGGGAAAATCGACAACCATCAAAATGTTGACGGGGATTCTTGTGCCAACGTCGGGACACATCGACGTCATGGGGTTGACGCCATATCATCGCCGGAAGGAAAACGCGCGTCGGATAGGCGTGGTGTTTGGACAACGCACGCAACTGTGGTGGGATCTGCCCGTTATCGATTCCTTTGAGTTACTCAAGCACATCTACGAAATTCCCGATAGCCGGTACAAACAGAATCTCGAATTCTTCTGCGAACTGTTGCAGCTCCATCCGTTTTTGTCCACGCCGGTACGAAAATTGAGTCTTGGTCAGCGGATGCGGTGCGATTTGACTGCCGCGCTGCTGCACAACCCGGAGATTCTCTACTTGGATGAACCGACCATCGGCTTGGATGTGGTTGCCAAAGAACAGGTTCGCCAGTTCCTCAAGCAGATAAACGCCGAACGTCAGGTCACGGTCATCTTGACGACTCACGACCTCAATGATGTGGAGCAGGTATGCCAGCGACTCATTATCATTGACAGCGGCAAAATCATCTACGATGGCGGGATCGATGTCCTGAAGAAACAATACGGCAAAACCCGAATGCTCATTGTTGACTTGGCACAACCGTATTCCGACATTCAACTTGAGGGCGTAAATCTGACGCGGCGCGAGGAAAACCGTATCTGGCTCGCATTTGACCGTGACACACTGCCCGCTTCGGAAGTCATCGCCCAGTTGGCAGCGCGGTACGAAATACAAGATTTGACAATCTCGGAGCCGGAAATTGAGGAGATTGTTCGGCGGATTTATAAGTTCGGTATGAGTCAATAACCGCTGGAAATGTAACTGTTTAGTTCAGCCAAAACGAGTGGCAATATTGGTTTGGCAGTGTATTGCGCTTGACTATCGACAGCGAGCATTCTTGGATTATATGTGGGAGGGGCATCTTGCCCCGATGCAGAGGCGATTCCCTACCGAAAGTGTATTTTCATTGCATTGTTGTTTAGTGGGTTGATTTATCGTGAACGCGGAATATCGGGGCAAGATGCCCCTCCCACAAGGGATATCGCTCGCATGTTGGGTACATGGCAGAAATTGCCATCGATCGTGGAATAAAGGGAGCGCCTTGTATTCGCCGTAAGGAGTCAATGGACTAAACAATTACTTGGAAACTAACCATGAGAAAATACCTGGCTTTTTCGACGAAAGCCTTTCAGCGCACGCTTACCTATCGGTTTGAGTTATGGATGGAGTTAGCTATCAATGTGCTCTTTATGTTGATTTATGTTTACCTGTGGAAGGCGTTGTATACAGACCGGACATCAGTAGAGGGGTACGACCTCAACGGCATTCTGACATACATCGTCATCTCACAGACATTGTTGACTTTCGTGTTCACGCTTCGGATCGCACGAATGATCCAAGCGAAGATACGCGCCGGTGAGGTCGCAACGGATTTGATGAAACCGGTCGACTTTCAGATGATGACGCTCGCAACCGCCGTCGGGACCTCGATCCATACACTGCTATTCAACATGTTGCCGAAAATCGTTTTGTTTTATGTGATATTCAAGCTATCCCTTCCGCCGTCGTTCCTCACAGTAGCGCTGTTTATCTTGAGTGTGGTCTTGGGGTATGTCATTCTGTTCAGTATCGAATTCATAATCGGCGTTTTAGCCTTCTGGCTTATTGAAATTTACGGGATATATGCGCTTGTCATATGGGGACTGCACATGCTATTTTCGGGTTACTTTTTGCCTCTCGAGTTCTATCCCGCTTTCTTATCCAAGGTGGCGGAAGTGTTGCCGTTTCGTGCCATCATTTATATTCCAACAGCGCTATACAGCGGCCAGCTAGCGGGGAGTAACCTCGTCTTGTCGCTGTTAATACAACTGGCATGGGCAATTGTGTTAATGGCACTCGGACGGATCTGTTATCGTGCTGCTTTCCGGAAGTTGGTCGTTCAGGGCGGATAAGTAGCTTGCTAGCTAAGTACATATGGTTAAGTGTTGGGTGTCGGTAGTTCACATTGTCTGAACTGTGATTTATAGGATTATGGGATTACCTTGATTGTCTGTGGCTAGTTGCCAGAGATTAGCGGACTAAACGGTACCTTGAAGCCACAGGGATTTAGGAAAGAAACCACTAAGTAAGGATGGAAGATCGGATTTCAAGGATCTAACGCTGTTAAAGTTCCTTTCCCGATTTTTCAGGCATGTTCTTTCTATACTTCGTTTAACTTGATAACTCCATCTTTTAGCATTATGCGAAGATATCTCAAGCTCTATTTTCTTCTCGCAGGCGCTTATGTGCGCTCTCGATTTCAATATCGACTGTCCTTTGGGTTGAGGTGCGTCACGATCGCGGTCAGCGAAGCCTGTTTGGTCGGACTGTTAGGCGTGTTGTTTACCAAGTTTCGCGCCGTAAATGGTTGGACATTGGCAGAAGTCGTTTTCCTCTACGGGCTAGGAAATTTGGCGTATTCCCTGATGCGAATCGTTGCCAGCCAGTTGGATGATTTTGACCGGTACATCCTCCAGGGCGATTTGGATTCAGTTCTAACCAAGCCCCTGCCACCGCTATTCTACGTTCTCTCTAGCCGTGTGGAACTTCATCATGTCGCTCGGGCGCTGACGAGCGTCGTCATCTTCATTCTCGCTTTGAACTTCGCACAGATTCGCTGGTCACTGGGCGTTGCCGTGTTTACCGTCACGACGGTAGTGTGCGCCGCCGCTATCATGTTTGCCCTCGTACTCGTCAGTGCAACCGTGGCGCTATGGACAACGAAATCGGGGAAGTTGTCGGACTTGCTCATCACGGCAACCAAAGAATCGGCAACTTTTCCCATCTCCATCTATCCACTCGCCGTGCGGCTCGTGTTGACGTTTATCCTCCCCGTGGCTTTCGCGACCTATTACCCCGCGCTGAGACTGCTTCAAAAGGAGGAGTTTCTCGGTATGCCGGAAGCCTTCCAGTTCGGAGCACCTATTGTTGCACTCGTGATGCTCGGCGTCAGCTATCTCTTCTGGTATTACGGTTTGAGACGTTATCAAAGCACAGGTACATAAGGGTTTTCAGTCAAACTCAATTCATATCGCAACTGCCTTCCTCGAAAAAAAAGGTATGGGATGTAACAATTCGGGAACGTGCGGCTTCTATAGAGACAGTAACAACCACTTTATGACGGAAGAGCACCTATGCACACCGACGACGGACATATCGTTCATCAATGTCTCTCAGGGAACACGGGGGCGTTCGCGCTGCTGGTTGACAAGTATAAGTCGCGCCTTTTCGCACTTGTGTACGCGAAGGTCGGTCAGTTTGAAGACGCCGAGGACATCACGCAGGATGTCTTCCTTAACGCCTATAGAAAATTGTCAACGTTACGGCGATGGGATAATTTCTATGCGTGGCTGTATTCAATCGCCTCCAACCGATGCAAAGAATTTTACCGAGCCGAAAAAAGAAGGGTTGACGCAGCTTTCCTTGCCGACCAAAGTGAGAATTACCAAGCAGATATGGATGCGCATACGGAAAAACTGAGGAACGAACAGATTCATGAGGCGTTGGATTCTCTCTCCGAGATTCACCGTCAAGTGTTGGTGCTCCGTTACATGGCTGGCATGAGGAGCAAGGAGATTGCTCAAACGTTGCGGGTATCTCCTAATACTGTTAATCAGAGACTCATGCGAGCCAGAACACAGTTGAAAGCTGTCTTGAATGAGGAGGCCATTCCTATGATTCCCACCGCTTTTGCCGAACGGAAACTACAGCCCGGATTCACAGCCCATATAATTGAGCTAATCAAAGGCACCCAAATTCAGACCGCGCCGCACAAGACCGCTCTTCCGCTGGGGTTGTCCGCTGCTGGCGGCGTGATTCTTCTACTCTTGAGCTTGAGCATTCCGCAGAGTCCACTTTATGCAGTTGGCGAATGGTTGGGAGGGCCATTACCTTTGAACACGCGGGTGGTGGACGACGGTGAGCTTGCCGTTGACCCGGAAGCTGCCCAAGTTATGATTCTCGGCGGTGAACTGGGAGATGGCAGTTTCGGACAGAAGCCAGAGCGCCGCGACCTGCCAACCGGCACAGGACAACTTGAAGCCTCAGAGAAAACGGATATATCACAAACGCGCGTACATCTTCCCGATGATGTCAATTCTAGTACGAATCTCGAATTTTCACCTGATGGCACGAAGATGGTGTACTTTAGCTTGGAATCTCCTTCAACTCCACATGGTCTGATTGTTCGGCCCGTATTATCCGTGTCACCAGATGTGCCACCCCGTGCCACGGTTCTATTGGAAGAGGGGCCTCCAACGATTTATTATCAACCGAAGTGGTCACCGGGTGGGCGTTGGATTGCGTTCTATCGTCACAGTCCTTCGACAGGGAGAAGTCCCGGATCGGGAGAGGATATGGACGTATGCCTGATTCCTGCGTCTGGAGGCAAAATGCGTTTTCTAGAGCAGACCGGTTCCAACAGTTATCCGGAAGGCCTAAGTTGGTCGCCCGACGGGAAGGAACTCGCATTTGAAAGGTGGGACGGGGAAAAAACAGATATCTTTATCGTCTCGGTCGCAACGCGGCAGGTGCGCCCCTTTACGACTGATGGTAAAGCGAATATGAACCCGGTTTGGTCAGGGGATGGGAGATGGATTACCTACTTGTCTCGAAGAGGAGTTGGGCTTGTTAACCAAAGGTGGATCCAAGCCTTGGATGGCGGTAAGCGGAGGGTAGTACATGGTTTTCAACTAAATCCTCTGGTCTATTCACCCGATGGACGCTGGATGGCTTATTTCGACTTCCGCCATGAATTAGATAGTCCGAAAGGGTTTTACGCTTCTCACATTAATACACAAGGAGAATTGTCGGGAAAACCGGTTCTTCTCAAAGCCGTTAACTTGAACTCGGACATGTACGGCAGACCTATGAGGTGGACATCCGGAGGGGAGATTATCATCTCGGAAGTGTTTTTTTACCATAAGACATACGCCCTGAGTCTCAAGAGCGGCCAGTATGGGCGGGTGAATCTTCACCCAAAATTGCTCTGGCAGCCCGAACCTACACAGTGGCTAGCCGACGGGAAACACTTATGTCTACCTTCGGGTGATGACCGCCAACCCAGGCTTCTGAACGTGAAAACGGGCGAGTTGACGGCGGCAGAAATTTCAATTCCTAGGGGATTTCAGCTTGGTGCATCGACCTTTTCTCCTGACGGTACGCGGATTGCATTCGCGCAGCAGAAATTCGCGATGACGCCTCAAGGAGGAAAGCAGTTTGAGAGCGCAACCCTTCACATCACCTCGGTATCCGGTGGACCGTCCACACAGTTAACGCACGGCAATGTTTCGGTGGGACAACCTCGGTGGTCACCAGATGGACAGCGCATTGCATTTCTCAATGTTAAAGGTGGTGGTGGGGCACAGCTTTGTGTTGTTTCTGTTGAGAGCGGTAAGGTAAAACGACTGTCGGCACCAGGAATATTCGGCGGAATAACTTGGTCACCCGGTGGGAAAGCTTTGGCGTTTCTTCGTTTAATGGATGGAACGCAGACATCTCACTATGCTGATTTGGAAGGCGACGTGTACGTTGTTCCTGCCACGGGTGGGGAATTCAAGCAGATTACCCACACGCCCGAGCTTGAAATGCCAATAGGTTGGACGCCCGATGGGAGGGGGTTGATATTAGAAATACACGGTGAAACATGGGTTGCTTCCTTAGACGATGAAAAACAAACAAAGTTACGAAGGAACTACATTCGATCAAGTTGGTCTTCCGACGGGAAGTCTTATCTCGTATCTGCAGATCTCGGTAAATTCCAGCGGGTATCCCTTGATGGCTCTACGTCCTCGGAACTCTCGGTAAGCATACCAGTAACCGGTCATCCGCTCTGCATGTCGCCAAACGGCGAAATCATTCTATTTTACCAAAGCGATCCAAACACAGAATGTTGGAAGATTGATGTGAGTCAGTTGAAAAGCCAGTGATGCGAACTGTGGAATCCCTCCGAATGGCACCTAACGAAAATCAGATCCACTTCTTCTGTAGCAGAATCGTTCCTGCTCGAACCGCCGGGAACAGAATTCCCTCCTCCATCAAGAGCGTGTTAACCGCCGAAGTTCCTGCCAGGTGCCTCAAAACAGACACTATTCTCCTGCGCCGTGAACCAAATTACGTTTGCAGACCCTCCGACACTATGCTACACTCCAACTAACCATAATTTTGCTGCTTTTCAAAGTACCCACCTATGAAAACCTACCCCTAATGGAGGAAGCCAATGACAGTAAATTGGATGTATTTCAGAAAGAACTGAAACTCCTGCCGAAAAGCGCAAGAGTTTCTTGACGCACAAGGTATTGAGGTCGAGAGTCGAACGGATGCCGGTAAGGAGAAGTTTGATTCCGGCGCGGTGTGGGAGCGCTTTGAGACCGCTGAATCCGTTCACGTTGCCAAGGGAAAAAGGGTTGACGTGTTTGACCCAACAGATAGCCCGCAAGACGATATACTTGCGGCAGTCATGGGGAGAAGCGGCAACCTGCGCGCTCCGACGTTAAAGGTCGGGGACACGTTCTTTGTTGGGTTCAATGCGCAGTTATATGAAGCAATTTTAACGAGGTAAATCTGGGGCGGAATGGCTACGGAAAGGAGGTGGCCCACGACAGAATTGAGTGTAGAGTGAAACGATACAGGGTCGGTGTCTATCTTCAGCCAAATATTGAAAACTTTTTGATAAAATTTCACGACGAAATCGTCTTACGTCAATGAATACTCAAAAGGGGAAGTATCTACCGTGGGAATCGAGCGCTGCAATGAAATTGACCTGATTCAGCAAACATTGTCTGGAGACACGTCAGCATTCGATCAGTTGGTCAAGATGCACCGCAGGACAATCTACGTGTTGGTGCTTTCCTATATCAAGAACCCGACAGACGCCGAAGACCTGACACAACGGATATTTATCCGGGCATACGAGCGGCTATCCACTTTGCGCGAGTTGGATTGCTTTCTGCTATGGCTTCAACAGATTGCGCACAACACTTGTAAGGACTGGTTACGTCGGCGGAGCGAATTGGTAGCCAGCCTTGAGGTGGTTAAGAGTTCCGATTTGTCCGATGCTGCCCCATCCGCTGAAGATATCGTGCTGAAGGCTGAAGTCGAAGACATCGTCCGGAAGGCAATCGACGGTCTAACGGAAACCGACCGCAAACTGATGGAAGGTCACTACATCGAAGGGGCAAGCTACGATGAGTTGCGGGCGGAATCTGGTTTGTCGTATGCGGCGATTGCCAACCGCCTCAAGCGTGCAAAGCGGGAAGTTCGCCGCCGAGTCCGAAAGCTGTTGGGTGGCGTGTTGGTGTTGCCTGGTCGAACGGCTATTTGGGGAGGTATAGAGACCGTGAAATTATCAGCCAAAATGAAACTCGCAACGGTTGCAGCGACTGCAATTATCGGAATTGGCGGGGGCAGTGCATTGTATCACCACACATCTCAATTGGAACCTGTCGTAGCAAACAACCGGAAAGCTCCGGAAGCACGAACCGCTATCGTCGATTCATCAAATGAAATTCCGTCTATGACTTATGCCAAGGCAGCCGTCAGTTCTGCACCGAATGAGACATCTGTTTCTCGAACAAACCAAATCGATAGTTTAGAATTCACTACAAATGACGGCGTGATGAAGATTGTTGAGGCGCGGCATATGGGCGAACTGTCGGATGAGTTTGAAGATTTTATCCATACCCTGGCGGAGAACCGTTCCGATGTTGGCGGTGATGGCGCAGTGTTAGACGCTTGGACGGTCACTATTCAAGCCGAACTCGAGGAATTGCCGGAAGAGATGCGTCGCGCGCTAGTATACTTAAAAACGGACGGCGCCAATCCGAATCAAGAGGTAACGGAGGTAACGATTGATAGCGGGCAGGAACTGCCGGAAGATGTTCGTCAGGCGATAGAAACGCTAGTAAAGCAAAGTTTCGTGGGAATCCAGGCGTCCGAAATTGAGATAAACACTGAGACGGGGGAATTAACACAGGGCTTCACAGAGAAAATCTCAAGTGGTGAAGTTCCTGTAAACTTCGTTATTCAGCGTCCAGAGTCATCAACATCAACCGACTCATTGCCACAATCCACCGTCACTGTCGCAACGGTTGAATCTACGACCATTCGCCCCGGGCCATCAAAAGAAAACACTCCCTTTGCAGATGAAGAGTGGGCAGAGTTCGAGAGACTGCTGAGCGTAAGCGGCGAATTCTCGGATGAGGAGTGGACGGAGCTTGAAAGACTACTGGACACAGCCACGGGGAGGACAACGACGCAACGCGATAGGCGCGTACCGCTCAATGTCGAACGTCAGCCGAATGTCGAGAGAATGCCAGAAACACCGCCCACAACCCCCTCCGAGCGGCAGGAGATGTGGCGGCAGCGACCCGACCTTCCCAAGACCAACTCCGACGTGTCACCCTATCCGACGACAGAAGATTGGCAGCGGACGATGAAATAGCCCTTGTCCCAATTCGGCGGAAGGATGCGTTTCTTGTTCCCTTACACCAAACCCCTTAGGCGGGGATCAAATGAGCGAATAGCGAATGCGATAGAGATCTCCTTGCCCCGCGGGCCTTGCGCGGAGACGTGGCTTCTTACTTTCCTCCACTCAAAAATCCTTACTCGACCCACGTAATTAATGCAGTCGCACTTTAGCAAATGGTATTAAATGAACGTATTAGGTGTTGCAAGTCACGTCGCTTACGCTAATGGCTTTCCCCACGTGACTCTTGTCGCAATCTGAAAACTGATGATGCCCTGATCATAAGCGAAGTCGGCTAGAACATCCGTTAGTTCAGTATCAAATGCTTTCACGTTCTCATCACCCATCTGTTCCTTCGATAGGCTCTGCCGTGAGTGAAAGGATTCAACGTAGTCTGCGACTGGTTGAGAAAAGACAACCGGTGTTGTCCATCTGTCTCCAATCGGTTGGAAGTGCCCTCTGTCTGCCAGTTCCTGAATCAAATCCATTTTCTCATAGTGCCGGTTTGTGGAATACTTACGGATTAGCGAAAGTTCCGCGTCACGCCAAGGCGATTCAACCGGGCGATCCCCATCAATGATTACAAGATGCCCGTCTGTTGTTAGGATTTCGTCAAGCCTCGGAAAAACCACGCTCCACTCCATCCAATGAATGCTAGAGCCTGCTGTTACCATGTCATAGGGCGGATGCAACGGCGCTTCTTCAACGCGCCCGTGAATCCAGCGTAGGTTATGGTGGTTCCCGTTGACGAGCGACTTCCCCACCCGGATCATTTCTTGCGAGAAATCAATGGCATCAATTGCGTCCACTCGATCAACGAGAGTTCGTGCTATTTTCCCTTGCCCACAGCCGACATCCAAGATTCTCCCGCGCCTATCTCCTAGCAAGTCATGAAGAATCTGATACATCTCATCCGGATAAGGTGGACGGAACTTATATGTTTCCGCCAAACTCCGGTTCTTGAACAGAGATGCGTGATCATCCCAGAACTGTCTTGGTCGCGGCGAAGTTCTATCCATATTCGGTACCCATGCGTGATGTCCCCCAATTCGGGACTTTATGTTCCATCGGTTTGTATCGAGTTTGTGCAGCACCGCTACCACGTTACGTTAGCAAAACAGACGAGTATTATGCCGCCGTTAGTAGAATCGGCACACCAGTCCTAATCACTACAGTGTTTTCGTAGTGGGCGGATAAGCCGCCATCGACCGTGCGAATTGTCCAACCGTCATCGTCCTCAAAGATTCGCCCCGATCGTTCAGCAATAATGGGTTCGATTGTAAGGACGAGACCGTCAGTCAACGGCTGTGTGTCAGTTGGATGGAAGACGTTGGAAATGAACGGAGTCTCATGAATGTGTCTGCCAACGCCGTGTCCGCCTAACTCCCTAACTACGGCGAATCCACTTTCCCCCACCTCTTGTTCGACAGCCTTTCCGATACAGTGGATAGGTCTGCCGGCACGGGCAACCGCGATCGCTTTTTCAAACGCTGCTCTCGCACATCGGCACAGTTCAGCGGCCCTTTCGGAGTGCGGCGGGAGAGGAATGGTCCTGGCGGCATCTGCAACGTAACCATCCAGCTCCGCAGTAACATCGAGGGTCACCAGATCGCCGGGCAATAACATGCGATTTCCGGGAATACCGTGAACTACCTCGTCGTTCACGCTAATCAGGTTGACACCCGGGAAACCGTAGAAAATCTGCGGTGCTGACCGTGCCCCGTGCTGCCGGAGTATTTGCGCGCCAACGCCATCCACTTCCGCGGTCGAAACCCCCGGACGAACGTAGTCCGACATCGCCTTCAACGCCGCAGTTACAACTTTCCCGACCTGTGACATGCCTTCAAAATCGGCTGGAGATTCAATCGACATATGACCTCTCTGGGGACAATTCTACCGAGGTTGGTTTCTGTGATGATGCATTCGTTTGCAATCCCAAGAATCCCCTTGGAGCACGCCGTCGTGTTGTCCGCCGTCGAATCTGCTAAGATGTAAGTTGACACGTTTTAGTGCGTGTTAAAACATGATACGGCAAAGCAATTTTGGACACTTGAGGATAGGCACTTTTTTCTGTCGGTGTCCGAACTACACCTGTCGCCTCGCTGGGGCTTGGATTCTTATATTGATGCGTCTCTATACATGTTCAAGATCTCTATCACACTCGCTATACGCTCGCTTGATCCCCCGGGGCTTGCATAAACTGCCGACGGAATTTCATCTCGAACTGACGACCAAAATCGGTTTCAGGACTATAACTCTACTCGATATGAGTTTCCAAACAATTTCTCAATAAGCGGATTTGTCTGGCGGTGTTTCGCATCTATTGACTATTTAGGGCTATTGTAAGTCCTAAGCAAAGCGTCCTGAACTTTCAGAAACTCGAGGTAGCCGGGTTGCATGGGATACGCCGTTTTGTCGAAAGGAAGCTGCGGATTATCAATCATACTTCTGAGGAATGCATAGAGTGCTTTCTGTTCACTCGTAGCTTCCCGTGCGCTTTGAAATGGAATGTCGCAGTTGTGATGACAAAGTTCGGGATTTACGACCTCCACCATTCCATCAATTCGGGATACTCGATTGCCAAACCGAGAATTTAGAAAAGCGTCCAATCTTTGAGCCTGAGCACATGGTTCCCGTAGCACCTCCTCGTAGGCAATAAAGAGCCTACGTGCCGACCCCGTATGTTCCAGTATCTGCATCATCATGTGCTGCCACCGGAGAAGATTCATCGGAACAAACGAGACACTGTCCTCCAACTCGGGGGACATAATAAATCGCTGCCACGACACCGCCGTGTCAAGCGGATGTCGGACCGTGATGACATAAACGGGATCTCCCCATAACTGCTTCCAAAACGGAAGAAAATGGCACAGCGCAGGATCTTTCCAAAACCAAGGATGGCCGTCTCTATGCATTTCACCGAGCAACTCCAACGCTTTTCTTCTATACTTAGGATCGGAGGCTTTGTCCTCCATACGCTTTTGAAAGCCCGAATCCCACCAACTCGCACCGGAAGAAAACTCCCCCAATTCAGCCAAGAACTCCCACAGCGGTAGATATTCCCAGTAACCCTTCGGAGCGCGCTCATCCGCCTCGTGTAGTTTGTCCGATTCTCCGGCGTAACCACCCCATGTGTAAATCATCTCCGCCACGGCGGACGTGCCGCTACGCTCTACGCCTAGCACAATAATGGGGTGATCATTGCGGTTATCTCGTTTGGACATTGAGCCATTAAGTGGAACGTTGGCGATGGCAGCTAAGTTTTTTTCTGGATGGGAAGGCAACGAGTAGGATAGCAACCAAGCACAGCTGTATTATTCGGCGTGAATCATCCCTCCAGTAAATTCAGACAAGCCCTAAATCTGCGGTCATTATCTGCAAACTGCCTCAGCCATTCAACGACCGTTTTTCCGTCGCTGAGCCTAGCTCCCACATCCGCACCATTTTCTAGCAGAAATCGGGTGGTTTCTAGATGTCCGTGACCGGCTGCACAGTATAAGGGAAAGTGCCTATGGTCAGACATCGCGTTCGGATCTGCACCGCGGGAAACTAGCTGTTCCACAATTTCAAGGTCGCCGTTTCGCGCGGCATGGTGTAACGCCGTATCGCCCCGAGCATAGCGTTCCTGCGTTAGCTCTGCATTTTCACTGACCATGGCGATTACCCGCGGTAGGTTGGCTAAGAAAACGGCATAGATAAATTGGCGAGCGAGTTCGGTGGTTGGTTTGGCGTGTGCGTCCAACCCGCCATAGGCGACGAGCAACGATACGACTTCCTTGTTGTCCGGTACTTCCCCGGCATAGTGCAGGGCATAGCCATCGTGCGCGGCTAGATCGGCGCCGCAGTCTATGAGGTATTTGACAACATCATAGTGGCGTCTCAATCCGGCGTGAAAGATGGGGCGCCAATCGTATTTGTCATCTTGATTGACCAATCGCGAATCTTGTTCAACGAGTTTCTTAACCGTATTCAGATCACCGCTTGCTGCCGCGTCATGAATCGAATCAATTTCCATGTCTCTGCTCCATGTGTTGGGTGGTTTGTGTCGTTTTCAGGTGGGCACGCCATTCAACCGGAACCAGGGCGTTACCGGTGTTGACAATTTCAGAGTGAGTCGAAGGATTGTCTGTACAGCAAAACCGGCTAGTAGCAAAATGCCAAAACGGGATTCATGAAACTGTGCCTTTTTTCCTATCATTTCCAGCCGAAACTTTCAAAAAACCTGCCTTCCCGATAATTCTCAAGTGCACGCCTAACATAAGGTACCATGTTGACGGGTAATTCGAGAACAGAATGCCACGATAAGTCGTCACATTTGTCCGGCTCTGCCTTGACGATGTTTCCCTTCCATCTGGAGGCGGCAAGAAAGAAATCCACGCGTTCGTCGGTTCCCTTTCTGTGCATGACTCCGACGACTTCGATGTCCGACGGCTGAATTTCGATCCCTGCCTCTTGCTTTGTTTCTCGGATTGCTGCTTCCTTGACCTCTTCGTTACCGTCGATGTGCCCGGCAATCACGCTGTATTTGCCATCCTCGTAGCCCGTGTTGAAACGCCTCAAGAGCAGGATTTCATCTTCACTGTTCGTTAGAAAAATGTGGACGGTTCCTATTAGCTTGAATTTGTCAGCCATATACAGGCCTCGTGGAGAAGCAAGCGTTATGGTGCCTCGGCACCTGAGTGCAACTCATCCTTCTGCGCCGACTTCTTCCATTATTTTCATCCAATGCTCTTTCCCCGATCCACATAACGGTTGAACGCAGGACAACAACTCAACTTATTCAGGCAACTTCTCCATCTGGACGTGCGTAGAATCGTCATCGGCGATTGTGAATCCCAGTCTTTGGTAGAAGGCAATAGCACGGGTGTTGATTTTTAACACCTGAAGCATCATGGGCTTTTGAGCCAGGTTAGCTGCGTTGACAATCCGTGTCATGCATGCCGATCCGATTCCCATGCTTTGATACTCGGGAAGGATAAACAACTGATGGAGTTTGAGCATGTCGGAGGTGTTGGACGTTGCGAAGAAACCGACATCAGTCCCACGAAATCGGATAATGCGGAAATCCTGTGCAGCGAACCGGGTGATGTGTAATTCTCTCTGATGGCTTTCGTCCCAGCCTGAAACGCGTTCCACATATTCGTGGAATGCTTTCTTCTTTATGGCAAAGGTGAATTCACTGTCATGTGTGCGTGCTTTGCGAATGGTTAACCCTTCCGTCATAAAAATCTATATTCCTCTCAAGTAACACTCGACATTGCACTCCTCTGGAGTGCAGACGCGAGGAGGAATTGTGTTCTATTGACATAGCACTCCGCTGGAGTGAAAATCAGACCACGAAGGAACACTTTTCACGGCTAGTCATTGAGCGAAAAAGGAGTGTTACGTGCTGAATGAATTATAC
>JAJDTR010000108.1 GCA_022827055.1 Candidatus Poribacteria bacterium
CGACAGACATCAGATCGGGACGGTGCTCATCGTCAATCAGCAGCAGGATGTGCGGTTTCTTGTCAGGCATAGATTCTCCAGCAGCAGTATGACAGTATTCAAATGTTAATTGCCATGTAGACGTGGACAACGGAATAACAACACATTCATTGATGGGTGCGCTACAAAAGACGACTCGTGGCGCTTGTACCCGCGGAGACGGGCTCGGTGCGGTTGGAAACCGCACCTACTAGGGTGTATAAATGATTCTTGGTCTTACTATTGCCAGCGGATGAGCAAGTAATGCCCTTTTAGGCGCTCAATGAACAGCGCGATTAGAGATCTATTATAGGAGCGATCTCCGAATCGCGACCCCATTGTCGGGAATCGGATATGTCGGGAATTGGAAGGGATCTCTATGGGAACTCTATCGCGGTCGTTATTCACTTCCTTGATCGCTCGCTATCCACTCGCTTGATTCTCCTACTAAAGATGATGTGCATGAATCCCGTTAGCAGTTCGGTGTTACGCAACGCCCCAACCGCGATATTTGTCCGGGTTTGCAAACTCCTGCCCCAAATCAAGAAACCCTCGAGGTCCCCGCTTTCCGTATTCAAACGGATCGTGGGTCACCTCCATCCAGCGGTGAAGCCGCGCCTCCATTTCCTCCAGCGCAGGCCGCGCCTCCGACGCGTCCGCTAGATTGACCATCTCCAAGGGATCTTCAGCTCGGTCAAACAACCAGGGGCCTCGTTCGTTCCCATACCACCGGGCGTATGTCCAGCGCTCAGTGCGAACCCCGCGCCATCGCCCAACCCAACCATCCCGATCGGGCCAGCCGTGTGCCATGTTCTGCAGGTACACGGAATCCGATGCCTCTCGTACAAGATTCGCATTGCACGAAACGTCCTCCCCATGAGCCAATTCTTCCGCTGTCGAGCCGGACTCCCCGCGCCATACGCTTGAAACATCTCGTCCCTGCAGCCCGTCCGGCAGGGGCATGCCGCAGGCTCCGAGCAACGTCGGCATGATGTCAATCGCTCCCATAAAAGCATCGCTGCGCCTGCCGGCAGGTGTCGCCCCAGGCCAGCGCAGGACAAACGGGACATGGATCGACTCCTCATACGGGGTGGCTTTGGAAGCGCGCATCGACTCGTGCATCCAGTGGTCGAACGGCTTTCCGTAACCGTGGCTGGAGAGATGGTCGCCGTGGTCGGACGTATAGCAGACGATGGTGTTATCATCGATACCAAGGCGTTCCAGCGCTGCCATGAGTCTCGCCATCTGCTCGTCAAGCCCGGTGCAGCACCCGTAATAGTCGGCGATTTCCTTTCGCGCGAAATCCACCATCTGTTCCGGCACGTTGCCGGGCACATCCATCGCGGCAGGGTCGTACATCGAACACGCCTCAGGATACTGCTCATAGGGCCAATGCGGCGGACGCCAAGACACAAACAGCGCGAACGGATCATCGGGTCGGGAGTCCAGATGCCGTTCCATGAATCGAATCGCCAAATTCGTCTCCACCTCCGGCGCCCAGCCTTCGTAAACTGTCGGTCCCGACTCATTCTCGAAATAGCTGCGGTCAAAAAAACCGGAGCCACCGTGGAGTGCAGCGAGGTAATCAAGACCGTAGCGCTCCTCTTCAGGATAGGGACCTTTCCCGAGATGAAACGTTCCCACTTGTCCCGTGCCGTAACCGTGTTCGCGCAAGCTGCCCGGCAATGTCGGGATGTCGGTTCGCGGGCGATATTCGTTGTCGATGACAAGGTTTTGCCACCCGTACCGCCCGGTGAGCAAAATCGCGCGATACGGGGAACATAGAGGGTGGTTGGAAAACATATTGTCGCACACCATCCCTTCGGCGGCGAGACGGTCTATTGACGGCGTTTGAACAACAGGGTTGCCGTTACACCCAAGAGCGCTGTAGCGTTGCTGATCAGAAAAAACAAACAGAATATTGGGGCGATTCATGGGAATTTCCGTATGTAGCAATGATTAACAGTAATTGCGCGCCTGAAGGAGCGATCTCCGAATCGTGGCCTGTCGGGAATCGGAGAGGGGTCTCTATCGTGTTCCTTAACCAGCCGCTTGATCTGTTAGTTTGCGCATACCACAATCTAACAGATTGTGGTACAGAAGGATGTCAATACCTACAAAGATGTGTACTTACTTAGTCGCTATGGCTATAAATCCTCTTGGGCGTAGGCTTTCCAGAGCCCCTCGATTTCCTCGGCGGGGAGCGGTCCGCCGTGAAGAATCATGCGGTAGCGGTGACACATTGCCGACCCGGCGGGTAGATCAATGGATTGCGGGATACAGGGTGAAGGGTTAATTCCCCGCTGCGCATCTACGCGCCATTTCACTGGATGACCGGGGTTATCGGGATGATCGCAGACGGTGATTCCGGCACCACTCTCGCTCTTTTCTATGGGAACGTACAGGTCCACCCACGCCGCCGCCTGCTGCTCGGTGTCGTCATCCTCCATGCCGAAGGAGTTGAGAACGGTTGCGCCGTAATCACTTCTATACGGCATACGTATGAACAATCCGCCGTACTCGTGCTGTTCAATGTGCACATCCGCAATGGAGCGGAGCGTCCAATCCAGGTCTAGCAAAAGCAAATCGCCGTCTGCGCGCAACGACCAATCTTGCCGTTCCGCAATCACATGGCTGCCGTCCGCATGATGCCAAACGGTCTCGATCCTCCAACGCGGCGGTTCCGTTTCCAAGATACGCGGGGTGCTAGGTTGAATCAGACCGACCACCTGATTGGGACGCTGCCCCGGATAGTGCCAAAAGTCGCATCCGTTGACGTCGGTGAACGCCGTCTGAATCCCATGCTGGTGCGGATGGTGCCACGGGCTATCCGCGGTGAGACAGATGCTGCCGTCCGCAGTGCGCAGCGGATGGATGTAAGGTAACATGCCCGGTCGGGCGTTGTGCTGCAACACCACCTTACCGAGAGAGGTGTCATCGACGAACAGACAATCGTTCTCGGCGCGGAGATTCCAGCGTGAAGCGACAGGCATAAAATTTTCTCCTTGGTAAATTGCGATTATAGTTTTTCTAAGAGGGCACCGCGCACATTTCGTTGATGCCAATTGAAACGTGGCCGTTAAGTACCTATTTTGAGACAGTTTTTACGGTAAGCTGAACCTCGAGTCCAGAGGCAGCTTTTTCAAGCCTTCTCTTCAAGGTTTTTGTGCTGCCAAGGGTTATAATGTAATACTTTCCAACTATTCTATGTTTTTGGCTAGGTTGCGATATAGTAACCCAACTAACGCCAAGATTGTACACGTGATCGAGTCCTAACCTTTCAAGTACTTTGACAAAAGTATCCGTTCCATTACGTTCTGCGATTGTTTCTCCATTCATTGTAACCTCTAAGCGAGTAAGCTGTAGTCTGCCTGAGCCACTAGCTGTAACTCCAGAGCCACTGGATGGTGCCCTTTGTGTCTGAGTAATAGTGCTGCCGCTCGCTTGTCTACTTTCGAGGCTTTTAAGGAAATCCAACACTTGGTGGGCGGCTGGTTCATCTCCGCATAATTCTTTTACTTTCTCTGCTACAACATCTCGCAATAACTCATCTGCTTCCTCTACCAATGCGGTCCATGCTTTTGGTAAGGCGTTCGCTATTCGTTGCTGTCTGACGACGGCATGGTGGTCCGTTACTATTGCTTCTCTAGCCTCACCAGTGCAGACAGATTCATATTTGAGATATCTTTGCAACAGTTCAGCACTTTCTCCATTGTCCATTTCTTCTAGATTGATGATGCGAACCCTGCGTTCATCGTATGATCCTTCTCCAGTTCCATAGAAAAAGTGCCATTCTTTCCCATCAGTTAAGATAAGAACTGGTACACCATTGTGATAAGCGTAGCTAAATAGTTGTTCCTCCGCGCCAGCATTAATCTTCCCAACTCTTTTGACCTCGACTAAAATTTTCGGTGCCGAGGGTGGATGGAATAACGCAAAGTCTACCCTTCCGGAGTTCACTGAGTATTCACGGATGAAAACCTGACGATTATATATGTTCCAACCTAAGGCTTGGAGTAATCTCTTCACGATAAACTCACAAACATCGTCTTCGTCTCCAAATATCCCATCTTTTAATCCCTTACGTATGTCGACAATATGCCCTTCGAGTGTCATAGTTCAAAATGTCCTCCAAAGATTGTTTGGCGTTACAGTCGATAACCGTTCTTGTTCCAAGTGGTGACTATGCCACCGCCATATTCTTTAACGCCGATGGAAGCACGGATTTTGTGTTTTCGTCGTCAAAGACATTTAGATGTCCGCTGTGCTCATCAAGGCTCATCCCCGCGCATCCTTGGTCTTTGTCGAACGATTTTACATGCGAGTCTCTTGACATCACTCTATATGACGCGTCTTGATATCTCCCCACGTCAAGGATATCTTCTCCTGCGGATTGACGGCTAGGCTCATTATTCCCCTAATTTCGTCGTCACTCATCGCCCTATTCCAGAAGCGGACTTCGTCATATCTCGCGGGGAATAACCCGTTACCCGGATTATTGCCATCGCCCACCGCATGAATACCCAGCCATAATTCCCGTCTAGCAGTTTCTTGATTCGGCTTGCTGTTGAGCGCTCTCGAAAAGTCGCCTGCCTTGCCGACAAACTCACCATCAATGTAGGCCCGAAGCTCCTTGGCGGCTTCGTCGCGCACCCCAGCTATATGGTGCCATTTTCCATCGTTTAGCTTCGGCTTTTCCGCTATGACGCCGGGGGTGCCGTTGCCCGAAGCCACAAATACGTTCACCGCGGCAAATCGAAACTTGTCGTCCCCGTCATTGTCTGAAAAGAAGAACATCGACCAGTGCCCTTTGTTATGACCATTGGGGCCATGTCCTCCGAAGATAAGATGCCCGTGGAAGCCGCTTACAACAGCCTCAGGCACCTTGGGTGCTTT
Organism: Candidatus Poribacteria bacterium; assembly: GCA_022827055.1. GTDB lineage: Bacteria > Poribacteria > WGA-4E > WGA-4E > JAJDTR01 > JAJDTR01. The sequence goes on from JAJDTR010000108.1 coordinate 4,915, forward strand.
GGCTGTAGTCATCAGCCAAAGTTCGGCAGTGAACGAGTCTCGTTCCGCCTCAATTAGTTCGGGTGTTAGACCGATTTCCACATACCCGGTCTCGCCGTCAAGTTCTAACGCCCTACCCCGTTTCCCCTGAACGATTTTTGTCCCGCCGATGATTTTTCCGCCTTTCGTTTTGCCCGTGAGATCCTGCGCTACCCCGCCGGTCACACCATCAAAGGGAAGGTATAGCAATAAACTATCGTCAAAGGCTTCGATAGGCAAAATCGCCATGACAAAAAACACACCGGTAGCTATCGCGATGAACAGATTCGTTCTGCGTCTTGGCAATTTCTTATCGCTCCTCTTCTGCGTTATTTCCAATAAAATTTTTCATCGCGAGGATAATCGAACCTTCGAGCGCTAGCAATCAGAACCGCAATTCCAATCTTACCCAGTTCTAAGGGTATTAACCAACATCGTGGCAACAATCAACGAGGGGGGTCAAGGTGATGAAGCAAGAATTTCCGCGTATTCTGAAGTCCCGGCTCGTGATACGTCCTACCTGTCTGGTCAAAAAGACCTAATCTCCCTCCACACGCTTTGCTTTAATCTCGCCCCACGTCAAAGATAGCTTCTGCAACGGATTTACCGCGAGCGTCATGTATCGCGCCGCGTCGTCTTGAGTCATGGCTACATTCCAGAATCGAACTTCGTCAACCGTGGCTGGAAGGAACCCGGTGCCGGTCTGTTCGGCGTGATTCGGTATATGGATCCCGATCCAGATGTGCTTTCGTCCGCCATCAGCTTTGTTGAGACTTCGGTTGCGTTCGCCCTCCGCACCGACCAACCGTCCGTTGATAAGGAGTCGAATCTCTTTGGCGTCTTCGTCACGAACCGCGGCGATATGATGCCACTCCCCGTCGTTCAGGTGAAACGTGTTGTCTGCGACAACACCTTGCGGACCGCCGCTCGTATGCGAATTTATGTTAATGGTGTAGAAAGAGAGGTTGTCCCCGTTTTGCAGGAACATTGACCAATGACCGTGGAAGTGTTCATCGGGGCCATACCCGCCGAAAACCAGATATCCGCGTAGTCGTTTGACCGGCTGATCGACGGCAATTTCCGGACCTTTGGCTTTGGTTTTGAGCCATAGCTCTGCTGTGAAGGAGTTCCTCACGGCCTCAATCATGTCGGGAGTCAGTTCAACCTCAAGGTACCCGCTTTCACCGTCCAGTTCCAGCGCTTTGCCGCGAATACCGTGAACAATCTTTGCACCGCCGTTGATAACGCCGCCCTTCGTTTTCCCGGTCAAGTCCTGCGCTACCTTTGCGTCGCCGCTGTCGAAAGAAAGATAAAGCAGCAGGTTCTCATTAAACGCTTTAACGGGCAACACCGAGGCTGCCAAAAATATGCAGACTCCTATGGCGATGGTGAGGTTTTTTGTTGTTTTCATGAACTCTTCTCCCAGGCAGGTCAATCCTCACGGGCTCGTTGTTAATCACGTTGATTCTCGCTGTCACCTCAACCAATATCCTAGTCAAATCTACATGACGTGTCAAGGTAGATTTCAAACTCGAGGCAATATGAGGGTGAAAGTTCAAGCACGTATTAAAACAAACATTATCTATCGCATAGACTAGAATGAGCGGCAGTGGAAGAATGGGAGTTTCATCAAGGGTTACGGCATACGGAGTATGCCTACTACATTCGTGTCAAGAAAGATGTTCAAACTTGAGGCAACATGAGGGTAAAATTCCAAGCACGTTTCAAAACAAACGTTAGCTATCGTATTGACTAGAATGAGCGGCAGTGGAAGGATGGGAGTTTCATCAAGGGTTACGGCATACGGAGTATGCCTACTACATGGTGCCGCCGAAGAATATGAACCGACCCATAATATCGCCGATTATCGTCCAGACGCTCCCGACGATGTATTCCCCCAAGATAAGCCCAAGGAATAGAGGGCGGGCGCGGCGGTATTGTCCGACGCCGCCGTACCTTATCAACAACCACTTCATCGCAAAGCCGATAAACATGGAGAACCAGAAGTGGTTGATGTCGAGGCTGTTCGCTATGGCGTACCCGCCCGGGTGCAGCCGCCACCAGAGAAATCGCTGGCGCATGGCAATCAGAAAGACCGACGCGCCAAAACCGATGCCTATCGTCTGTATGCCGGAAACCTCGATTTTTTTGGAAGGATAGGCAATCCAGTCCGCCACCCGCGTGTAGATGACATCGGCGAACCGTTGCAGCGAACTGCCGCCCGAGGAGTAAGCCACATGCAGATAAACCCAGAACAGACTGAGTGTCCCTACAACCAAAGCGACTGCCATTGCCAGAAATATCCGCCTGTTTCCGACTCCGGCACGGTCAAGCAGCGCCAATCCCTCCATCTGATGCGGCTGTGGATGCCCCCGGTAGGTGAAGTTGAAGAACCCCAACATCGACATCACCGTTAGATTCCGATACCCAATGCGGCGCGCTCCGAAAACATCGGGCAGCATCTGATCGGGTCCCGTGAAATGGAAATCGTGCATGGGGACACCCATCTCGGCGCGAAATCGGGTTAATCCGAGCGACACCAGATAGTAGAGCAGAAAGAATGCAAGGCTTAACCAGATCGCCATACCAGCCCTCCACAGGAATAGGGTCATAAATCCGATTCCCAGAACGATGGTCAATACCGCTTTCCGGTAATTTGCCTGTTCATCGACATCGATTCCAGAGGCGCGCCTGAACATAACGTGGAAGTATTTTCTATTTACCCAAATTGCAATCACTGCCATTCCGACCAATGCGCCGAACGATTGCTGATTGAGTGAAACCAGATATCCGGTGTAGGCAACATGGCGCGCGCCTAGCATCTCGGCGATAACCCGCTGTACCTTCATCAGAAAGAAAAAGAAGGCGCAGGAAAACGACATGTCCAACGGCATAAAGAATCCCAAGCCAATGACGGGAAAAACGAAACCGAGTTGGAGACTACCTATGGCGCTCCACGGCTTGGTGGTGAATAGATTGGACAGTTCGTTTTCGTATGGGTGGATGCGCAACCTCGGGATAACGGGGTAGAGTGAAGACAGTCCGTTAAGCAACGCAATTCCTCCAGAGATGCCGAATCCAAGCCACAACAGTCGACTCCTCCAAATGGGCGTTCTGGGATTAGTCAGTTCAAGCGGCAGTTGAATAATCGGATAGGAGAGCCGCTCATTTTCCACCCACGGACGGCGGAACAACACGGCAATGGCGCCCATAACCATTACCAACATCACGACAAACGCCGACCAGCACAGCGCGGGGATGAGCCACGGTTCAATGTGTTGCTCGACATAGAGAGTGGATTCTCCCCGGAAGTAGGTTTGCAGCACGCCTTTGTCGCTCACCGATAACCACGACGGAATATATCGGGCGAACAGGTTCTGCCAGTCGTTCTCCGGAGAGGCAACTCGGAACGGATATTCCATAACCGGCACCAGCGTTTGCATCATCTGGAACGACTGTATCGCCGAGGTCAGGCTCAACATGATGTAGATGGTTATCAACTCCCCGTGCGTCAGTGATAGCCGCGGCGCAAATCTCGCCATTGGACGGTTGAACAGGGCTAACACAAACACGATGAACACGACGTTGAAGAAAGGGGAGATGATGGTGGGAATCGACTGGTACTGATAGGGTTGGCGGGAGAGGACTAGCCAGTAACAGTTAATCGGGATAAGGATCATCCCGATTAGGATGATCCGGAGTGAAATTCCTGGTGGCTGGCTCTGTTTCAAGACATTTTTTTCTTTCGTTTAAAGTGTACTGGACTTACACAATCTAGATTATAGGGGACGCAGATCTGCGTTCCTTATACCATTTCGCTTGAATAACTGTGCATATGATTTCTAAATTATGTCGCTCACCTGCTTTGTAGGCAGGGCATCTTGCCCCGCTGACTCTTCGCGGAGACAAGGCTTCCTAATCTGCCCACTCAAGATTTCTTACTTAATCTACATACTTAATCTACATAATCAATGCACATGTATTTCAGAGAAATGGTATTACTTGCCTAATTCTGAAAAATAGACAAAGATGTAGGGAATAACGATCGTTATTCCCTACGAAATCTACGTGGTATGGAACAATGGGAAAAACTACCAGTTTCGATTCTTGCGTTAGTTCCATATCTATAATTGTTAGTTGCAGCGCCTATATGTCAGGCGTATGTGTAATCGTAGGGGCGAGGTTCCCTCGCCCAAATGGGTTGGGAAACCCAACCCCTACGGATGCCGGTATAAATCTGACGAGGAACTTGCCTCTAGTTCCCTCCTCCAATGGGTTAGTAAAACTGTAGGGTGGGCACTGCCCACCATTCCCGGTTGCATTCATCGTAACTACTGACCACTAGCCACTGTTTCTCTGACTACACTTGAGCGCGTTTTACATCGTGCGTGAGCCTTCCGGCGGTGCCGTAAAACGGATCCTCTTTATCCAGTGGCAGCGTCACCGGCTGGCGCTCCTCGGCGGATTTGTAAATCGCCCGCACCACTTCCACATGGTTACGCGGTATATCGATCGGCACAAGCGGTTCCGAGTCGTTGATGATACTCTCCAAGAAAAGTCGGCTCTGATAGGCTTCGGTTGCGGTTTCCGGGATATCCGCCACCTCCGACCTTAAGCCTTCCAGCGCTTCGACCGCAGCCGGATTGTCGCTCGATCCGAACGTGGTATCTGCCCGCCAATAGTTGTTTCTCCCCAGCGACGTGTTTAGCGGAGGAGAATAGTACGCCTCTCCAACCAACATAGAGGCGTCGTAGCCCAAAACTTCGATTCGCCCCTCCGGCGTCAGCGACTGTTTGTGGTTAAGCAGCGAGGCGTGGATGCCCCCGGTTGCGCCGTTGTCGAACTTGACGATTGCCTGACTCAGGCTCTCGTGCTCAATCTCCCGCAGCATGGGGCCAGAATAAGCAAAGATCTCTACGATTCGTGAACCGATAACCCACAAGAACGGATCGATAATGTATCTGCCGTGATGGAAGGAGGCACCACCGCCCTCGCCCTCCCATGTACCGTGCCAGCGTTTGTAGTAATTTTGCGGACGAAACCAGTTCAGTTCGACGCGGGCGCTGCCGATTTTGCCGAGTGCGCCGCTTTCCACCGCTTTACGCGCCAGCACCATTCCCAGTGGATAGCGCGCGCCGCACTGGGAGTGGAATTTGACTCCCGCTTTCCGAACCGCTGATGTCATGGCGTCAGCTTGTGCTACGCTGCACGCCATCGGTCCCTGCGTGAACACATGGCGCCCCGTTTCAGCCGCGGCAACCGTCGGCTCCTCCCGAACCGGGGGCGTCGTGAGGAGCACCACTACCTGCACGTCACTGTCTTTCAGCAACTCTTCGTGGGAACGATATTTCCGAATCTTGGTCTTGGATGCGGCTTCCGCAGTCTCAACCCGTTGTTGTCGGCGGTCGCGATCCTCCGGGGTGCGTGCCTCCGAAAGCATCATTCGCTCGCGGTGGGCTTCCATGGCGTACCCCTCGCCGAGGGTAGTTCGCTTCCTTTCAGCCAACTCGTCCACGAAATCGGCGACGGCTACCACCTGCGCGATGTCCACCAGACTTGCGTAAATGTCCGCGTACAGACGTGATATTCCGCCGCACCCCACGAATCCAACGCGAATTCGTTCATCTGTCATATCATTTTCTCCTGTTTTCGAGAGCAGATTATAGTAAAACCAACAATTATTTATATCCTGCGGTAGGTTCGGTTTCCCAACCGAACCGGTATTTATCTAGGTGTGCAGGTGCGGTTGGAAACCGAACCTACCGAAAGAGGTGCAATATGGGTGGAATTGGCTATGATATCCGTTTTCGCGCTACAACTCTGGCAGGCGTAATCTCCCTATAGCGATGTTTGGTCGGGAGTCGATTTTTCCCCTACATGCGATTGCTTGCTAGCTCGTCTACGGAAATAGTGTATACATGTTCTTATTCAGGATCACGGCAAGCAGGCTCCAGAGACTGCCCGCCAGGAATTGACCGAAGATTAAGCCGAGGAAGAAGGGCAACGCTCGGCGGTAGGATTTGACGCCGCCGCCGGCAAACAGCAGTTGTTTGAACAACCAGCCGAGGAAAATAGAAAACCACAACCAGCCCATCGCCCAACCGTCGCTCACGGCGTATCCCACTGGGTAGAAGGGCCACCACAGGAACCCTTTTTTCAAGATGGTGAGAATAACGGTAAATACAAACCCGAAGGTCATGTGTTGGATCGATTCGATGTCCGTCGTTTGAGGAAATGCGATCCAGTTTTGGAGACGTCCGAACTCGCCGACACCCCAGCGTTGAAACTGATACTTGTGGTAAATGGCGACATGCCCGCCGATAGACATAATCGCCCCGACGATTGACGCCACAATCATCGCTACTACCAAGCGATTCTCGCTCAACTTGAAGGTCGATCCAATTTTGAAGCCTTCCAATTGGTGCGGCATCGGATGCGAACGATAACCGTACGCCAACCACGAGAGGAGCGTGGTATTCGTTAAATTCGCGGCGCCGAGGGGCCTCGTCCCCATAAACCAGACCATCATCTGATCCGGATGCGCTCCGTGCAACTCGTGCGTTGGAGGACCCAGCTCCGCGCGCATTCGCGTGATCGCGGTGCAGAACACATAGTAGATGACGAAGTAGCTAATCACCACCCAAGGCGACAGGCCGGCAAATAACCAGAAGACCACGACAAATGTTATTCCCAGTACCAGGCCGACCACGGCAAACGGATACAGGGGATCGCCGCTCGCACTGGAAAACATCCCGCGCAATCCGCGCATGATGTGCCGTCTGCTCGACCAGACAGCCATGACTCCGATTCCAATCCAAGCCCCCGCCCGCTGCTGTGTTTGTAGAGCCGAGGCGGTCGTCCAACCTGTCGCGTTGAAGAAGACATCCTGCGCCTGCCAAAACAGAAAGAAGAGCCAGAGCGACAGCGATAAATCCAGAGGCATCAGATATCCGAATCCGATAGCGAAAGGATATACGTAGACCGGCAATGTTCCCGATCCAGCCCAGCCCATTGTGTTCCACGGTCTTTCGGTAAACGGAATGATAAACTTCGCTTTTAGAGCGGGAACGACGGGATAGAGAAAGTTGAGGCCGGCGAGAATCTCGAGCGCGAACGCAAGTCCGAAACTCAGCCAGATAAATTTGTTGGAGAACAGTTTCGAGGTGTTGCCGATGACCTCAACCGGCATCACCGTCAGCGGATAACTTAGTTTTTCATACTCAATCCACTGCTTCCTGATGATGATGTTCATGCAGAGCATCACGAAGAGCAGGACAATAACGAGCGCCGTCCACGCCAAGATCGGTGTCAGCCACGCACTGAGATAGTCGGCGGTCCAGAAACTCTTATATGCGTCCTCGTCACCCTCGAAATAACCTTGCAAGATGCGCCGGTTCTCGACGGCGAGCCATGTGGGAATAAATCGGAAAAAGAGATCTTCCCACTCGTTCTCCGGGGTCGCGTACCAGAAGGGATTCGCCATCAACGGTACCAACTGCCGAATGATGTCGTGCCCGGCGAGCGCCGTTGCGACGGAGACCATGATGTAAGTCAGAGCGAGTTCGGCTTCGCTCAACGCCAAACCCTTGAAGAAGCGCTTCAACAACAGATTGACGCTCGCCACACTGACCAGCGTAAAGAGCACCGTGGGGAAGATGGAGAAATCCGTTAGCTCATAGACGACTCGATTCTCTGCGGATATAATCCAGTAACAGTTGAGTATAATCAGTATAGAACCGAAAATCAGCGTCCGAACGACGAAACGGCCGGTTGTGCTCGTATCGGAATTAGTCAAAGTATCTTTTCCTTGTCTCATAGTTGCTAGTTGAAAGCCGTGAAAATTAGTTTCACCCCGAGGCGTTTATAGAAGACAAATGTTGTAGCGGCAAGCGTATGCACCTATTCCTCTCCACTACCCACTGTTTTTTGCTGCTAACCCAACCTCTCGGACCAGTGACCCCACGCATCTATTATCCGCTTCAAAACGTCCGGATGCTTCGCCGCCAAGTCTAGCGATTCAGTGCGGTCTGCCTCAAGGTCATAAAGTTCCCAACTGTTCAGGTCCGCAGGATTACCATGCCCAATGCTTTTCCAGTTGCCGTGCCGCACCGCTCTGTCCCAGCGCTGCCTCCAGAACAGCCAATCATGCCCGTCTCGCCGATTGCCTCGGAAGACGGGCAGAAGACTCTTTCCCTCACAGGGATCGAGTTCGCGTCCGTCATACTCTTCGGGATACTCAACGCCCGCCGCTTCGCAAAGCGTGGGCAGGATGTCCATGACGTGTCCGAATTCGTGCGTAATTGCGCCTCCGCCGGTGGTTACTCCGTGCCAGCGAACGATGAGCGGTGAGGCGACGCCGCCTTCGTACAAGCTCTCCTTGAAACTGCGCAGCGGCGTATTGTGCAGCGAACCCCATCCGGGGCCGGGCGAGCAGTAGGTGTCGATTCCGCCGGGAATTATGTCCGGTGTATCGCGATCCTCCCTCTCGTACCCGTCGCCGCCGTTGTCCGACAGAAAGAGAACAATCGTATTCCGGTGCGCGTCGCAATCTTTGAGAGCCTGCAGAATACGTCCGATACCCTTATCCATACAGTCAATCATGCCGGCGTAGATCGCCATGCGCAGATCCTGCCATTCCTTGTGTTCTGCGTTAGACCATGAAGGGAGATCCGGGACACTATCCGGCAGCCGGGTTTCCGGAGGCAGCAACCCCATGTCAAGTTGCCGTTCAAAGCGATCTCTTCGCAACTCTTCCCAACCCGACATGAATTTCCCACGATACTTTTCGACATCTTCCTGTTTGGCTTGGAGCGGGCTATGCGGCGTTAAATGAGCGACATAAGCGAAAAACGGATCGCCCTGTTTGCTGAAATGTTTGATTGTCTCAACCGCATGGTCGTTGATTGCATCGGTTAGATAGTAATCCTCGGGAAACTCCGAAACGACTTCGTGATTGTGCATAACCGGTGGTCGAAATCCCCCGAATTTCAAATCTCGCAACGCCGGATTGAAATAGTTCGACGGGATATCGCCAAAACCGTAGTACTCGTCAAAGCCCCAGTCTAATGGACTGCCCTGCACCGGCACATTCCATTTTCCGCTGATGGAGGTGCGATAACCCGCTGAACGCAGGAGCTGCGCAACCGTGACCAGATTCGGAGACAACCGGGTATTTCGCTCATCCACCCAACAATACAACCCGGTCATCAGCGAAGCGCGAGTAGGTACACAAACCGGATTCACGCAGAAATTGCGGAATCGCAACCCCTCGGCAGCCAACCCGTCGAGATGCGGCGTTTCAATCTCGCCGCCGTAACAACCCGCATCCGACCACCCCATGTCGTCCGCCATAATAAGAACGATGTTGGGTTTATCCGTCTCCGTCTCATTAGAGGCGGTGTTGGCGGCAAATGGAGCGAACGCCGATGCCGTTGCCGCACCTCCCGCCATCTTGAGCAGTTCGCGTCGAGTGAGTTTACTTTCCGCCATTGTGTTCTTGGTCATTTCCTCACGTTGAATGTGTTTCGTGGCTAGTGACTACCTTAAAACGTCGAGACGCACGATCAAGGGATTTCTATCGCAGGATTTGCTATCGCACGCGCTATTCGCTTGCTTGATCTCCTTATTCAGTCGCTTGATCCAACGGTATCGACAAAGCTGCTATACCCGGGACCACCGGCGCCCACGTAGCCATGACTCGCGCCGGATTCGTCCAGACTCACCCAGAAGGAATAGAGTTCCCCCAGCCTGAGATGAAAACGAAATCTAACGGGTTCGCCCGCTACGCTTGATAGGTCGGTTCCGTCTTTCCACTCCACCCGATGCGATGTTCTATTGACGGCCAACGACACACAATTATCTGTGGTGAAAGGCTCAACAATCGTGCCGTCCTTATCAAGCACCTCGACGCGCAGTTCTCCTTGGTCGCAGTCCGTATTCACAAATAGGTGTTTGCCGGAAAACTTGAGCGGCTTCGTCGTCAGCGTACCGGCATTTCGTATAGAGCCCATGGAGGCAAACCCGTCACGCCTCAGGAAGGCGAGACCCGTATTTACGAACCCATCCCATAGCTTCCCCTTTTCCGGCAGGTTGCGCCCCGTAAAATACAGGTATAACCTGTCTCCGACGACCAAGCAGGCACCGCTCGCCGACTGCACATTTCCCCAGTTCCATGCGCCATCCGCTTCCGTCGCCTCAAAGAAGGGCCGCCGATCCGGGCGGTCGTAGTGGAATCCGTCCCGGCTAAAACCAAGCACCACCTCGTTCCGCTTCGGTATGTGCCTGACGTGGCACACGTCGTTTTCAGGTCCGTGCCAAATGGAAAAGTACCCAAGCATTAAACTCTCATAGGCGACCGTGTCGAAATGATACAACTGCGGCAGTATGTCGGCGCTTTCCGGGTTCGGGTTACGCGGATCAAGCAGGTCTGCGCCCAACCACGGCACAATCTCTCCGTGAGGCCTCACCTCTGCCAATTTCACAGCCTCGGCCGGCGTATCTCCCTCAACGTACGCGCGCGCCCGACCGGTCTCCCGTCCGCTCCGAATGTTGATAACCCACTTGTCACGAAAAGGGTTGTAGTGGACATTCGTGTGGTCCCCTACGATGCCGGAACTGGCAATCGGCTCGGACCAGTGTACCCCGTCGGTTGAAGTCCTGTAGGCGACGGCCGAGTCCTCGCCGAGACGATCGGGTAAGCCTATATGCCATGTCGTGTAGAAGATTTTGTATCGGGACAGCGGGTCGTCCCCTTGATAGTCGATCCACACGCTCGTGGTATCAATCGGTCGAATGTGTTTTTTCTCGGGAAATTCCGGCGGAATCGGCGGCAACTCTAAGCCGTGGTCAATCACGATGTTCGTCCCGGGTACCACGTCCTGCTCGGTTTTCTGCCAGTGTATCCCATCCTTAGAGGTTGCATAACAACTATACTTGATGTAACCCCCGGTATACCACATCTTGAATAGCGAGTCTCGCGAATCGTACCAGACGCCGCCGCTGAAGGGACCGGCAAACGGCGCGGGACCATGATGTTCCCACTCCCTGTCCGGCTTGATAATCGGGTTTCCCTCGTAGTACGTCGGCTGGTGGAAGGTTCGTTGTAACGTGGTCTCCTCAATCAAGAAATCATCTACGAACAGTTGCCTTCCCACGTCAATATTGATGACCTCCGGCGGATTCTTGAGATACGGGACAGGCATTGGCTCCCGCGTCCATCCGCCATAATCCGGAGGCCAATGCTCGGGCAGAACGATACTGTTGTAAAGCGTTTCGCCTGTCCCCGATTCGTTTTTTTCTTCCTCTCTGATTTGCATGTCTACCTCCGAGTGATCGTCCTTTTTGGCTTCGCCAAGAGCCGCATTACTCACGATCCAAATTCCGACACAGATTGCGCCCAGGATGCTATAAGTTTTACTCATTGCCATATCAAGCCCTTCCGAAAGTAATGCCACCTATTTACCATACATAAACCAAGTGGTTGGCAATTTCTCCTCTCTTGGCTTCGTCTGTTTCAATTACAACTGAATGAATATAGCTTTGAGTTCCGCAATTCAAACTTCAATCGTATGTCCCTGCCGCTCACGCTGATAGGATCCCAACCAGCCTTCCACGTTACCGCGCCATTGGTGACGGTGTTGTGGATGGCTTCGCCATGCACGAGTGCCGCGCCCTGTTCATCAACAACGGTGGCGCGGACAAACCCATCCGCCTCCACATCTGCCGTGATACACAGCGACGCGAAGTAACCGGATATCGGGTTGGTTGTAATGACAGCAGGCTCATCCGTCGATATCGGCTCGTAACCGGCGAATCCGTCGGGCCGTAATGTCGCCAAACAGAACGATCCAACCCGCCAACCGGAATGCGGACCGTCGCTCGCACCGTAGTAGAGACGAATTTCGTCATCCAAAAAAAACAGGGTTGGCGGCAGGATACACGCACCCCCAATCGTAATCATTTCGTTCGCCCCCTTGCGGAATGAGTGGCGAACCGGGTCACACGCGGTGCCACTGAATGGTATCCGGGCTCCAAGCCAATTCCGTATGCGTTCGATCAGTTTCCGTGTTGTAGATTGCCGGTAATCCGAGATAAATCCCCTGATATCGAAACGCCGGCATACAGTAAATCTGTAAATGGGGCATCTCCCCTTCAAACACTTGCTCGACCTTCGTCCATTTGAGGAAGTCCTTGCTGGCGACCCTGCCTACGGCGCGCACGCCCTGTTCCTGCCCGTTAACCGTAACTTTGGTCTCGCTGCTTATGCGGGTAAAACCGACGTACTCCCCTAGTTCGGGAACCCAAAGCGCGTTGTTGGCGCTGTCCCAGGCAATGCCTGCCTCGGGACACGGAATCTGCCGGCTCCAACGCACGCCATCTGCGGAGAACGCCACCGCCAACATCTGGTGCCCCGTGGTATGCCCAATCATCAACGCCTTGTAGCGCCGCGCGGGATCCAGATCGTGCAAATCTTTGAATACGCTCGCACCATGGGGTCCGCGTACGGCAATGTTATTTTCGCTGTTTCCGAGAAACTCCACAAGCCCAAGCTTTGGTTTTTCCCAGTGCAAACCGTCCTCGGAAAAAGCGTAGCAAATCCCCTCGTCCCTATCCTCCGGTGATCTGTACGGAGTCTCATCCCGCTCTTCATGCGTCATGCCTTTGGCGGAGTTGTCAATGATGAACGGCATGTACCAGCACTTGTACAACTGCTCCTCTTCGTCATAGATAACCCTTGCGTAGAGGTTGTCATAGCGTTTCTCCCAGGCCTCGTCTTCTCCAAAAAGGGGATTGGCAGGATGCTTTTCCACCACCCCGAGAGTTAGTCCCGCATTTTTAGCGGTAGCAACAACGCGGGGGTCGAGCAACAGGTATCTGTCATTTTTCACGTCCTCATCCTTTTTTCCGTCGGCACTGTCCGTCGTGAGAAGATGGAAAGCCATGGCGAGCATGATTGCCGCTGCCACAGCTGTTTTGCCATCAAACTTCCTATGTCATACAACCATGACAACATCCTGCAACAATATCCACTAGACTTGTGCTTTTAACAGGTTACTCCAACAAGATGCCAACGACGGTGCCGCTGGCAAGAGTTGACGCTTCTCGGTAACAGGCAGGTCGCTAGCTACGGCGTTTCTCGGCGGCAGGGCTTAGAGATAGCGGAAAATCAATCCGGAGCAAGTTAGGCAAGAATCAGATCCTTCACGCACATCCCTAACCCATAGTTTAACCCTCCTTAAACAATACGTCAACACAAAGGATTGCATGGAAGAACCCTAATCGAGGAAATCTCCAACCTGCGGGGAAGCAATCGCAATGTTTTTTTCCCCAACACAATTCGTTGAACGTGCTATAATCAAAATTATTGGGCGACGACTGCCTTCACATATTATGGACCACGTTTTTTCTCGCAGCCTCGGTTTATGTCGCCTTTTTAGCAACGATGAAATTTCATCTATTGCGACCCTCAAATTAAATCTCGGATGTGCCGTTCAATACATCCTCACCCAAGAAACTCTATCACGAAGGAGCATTGAAAATGAGATTCTTGAGAATACTTTCTATTTGCTTATTGCTCGGATTTGGGCAACTATCCGCGACTCTCGCGGAGTCCAAGCTAATATCTAGCGATCCGAACATGGATGATCGGTTTGGCTGGTCGGTAGACATCAGCGGGCATACGATAATCGTTGGCGCCCCTAAAAACAGCGAGAATAACCTTATCGAGCACGGATCGGCGTATATCTTTGGGCTCAAGAGAGAGGGAAATAAGGACAACTGGGAACAGTTAGTAGTACTCGATCCCAAGGAGGCCGGACGTCGCAACGATAACTTCGGTTACTCTGTGGCAATCGATGGCGACTATGCAGCAGCCGGATCCCCCGGAATTAACAGTTCCACCGGTGCCGTGTATACCTACAAGCGCACCGGAGGTGTTTGGAAGCAACAGCAGAAACTCATTCCCGCCGACGCAGAAAAGAGGGACAATTTCGGATATTCCGTTGATATGCTAGGAGAGCATCTTAATCATTGGCGCTTACCTTGACGATAGCAAAGCAGGATCCGTCTATATTTTCAATCGCAACGGGGATAGATGGCGACAGCAGGCAAAGTTGACCGGCAACGACACTGCCAAAGGCGACAATTTTGGCGACGCGGTTGCCCTCGGCGGCAACGAGAACGGCGTCGACTTCGCCATTGTCGGGGCGCCTAACAACACGCACAACGGGAAAAATTCCGGCGCCGCATATATCTTTGTACACGACAGAGGAAAATGGACCGAAGAAGCCAAATTAGTACCCACAGATGCTCAAACCTCCGACTTCATCGGAGATTCGGTTTCCATTAGTGGACACCGTGGCATAAAGCGTTACGCCCTCGTCGGAGCGCCGCATTTGGACTTGGCGCAGGACGTGGAGGGAAGGAACAGCGCCGCCTACATCTTCTCAAGCGATGGAGGCGCGTGGACCGAGGAAGCCAAGCTAAAGGCTAAGGATCCAGAGAAGGCGGACGGCTTTGGATCAGGCGTGTCAATCAACCGTAATATCGCGCTAGTCGGCGTTCCGCGTCACGGTGAAGGAGCTATTCTCGACGGTGAACTCAATGCGGGAATTGTCTATCCCTATCTTCGGGAAGGCGATGGCTGGACTAGGCAACAAGCGCGGGCAACCACGGTAGCTCCGGACTTTCCGGAACAGAGTTTCGGAAATGCAGTAATAGCCACGCAGGAGTTTATTGTCATTGCTGCGTACGGCTTGGGAAAGGGGAACCCCGGTCGCGGCGATCCGAATGGCGGTGCTGTGTACATCTACGACACCCAAAGGGAGTGGAAGCTGCCCTACGCCGTTGAATCGTCTGTACTAAGGGCGGCAACGCTGGGCGGAATAAAGCGAACGGCGCTATTCCAGAATTTTCCGAATCCATTTAATCCGGAGACCTGGCTACCGTATCAATTGGGGCGCAAGTCAAATGTGACTCTCCGCATCGACAACACGCGGGGGCAACTTGTGCGTCGGCTAGATGTCGGGCTTCAGCCAGCGGGCAGTTATCAGAACAAAGAAACCGCTGCCTATTGGGATGGTCAGGATCAGTTGGGGCAGCCCGTCTCCAGCGGTCTCTACTTCTACACACTAACTGCAGGCACGTCTCAAATCACGCGCCGAATGTTAATCTTGAAGTAGATTTTTGAGAGATTTGAAGATGAGCAAAGGCAGGGCATCCGCGGGTGCCCTGCCTTTTTTGCGATCACTAAACGGAAGCGCTCTATATGATTTGGGCCGACTTTTGTCAGGCAATTGGTATTCCGCTGCCCTATGGCGAAAATCGTTCCCTACTACCATTGCCTATTTTGGCTTGACATTCCAAATAGTCAACAGTAATATAATTTTCCCCGCGAACAGGAATCACATTTACAACATGAAGAAGGAGCGAGGATGGCGGCGACCATGGAATCGGTTTCCTGTCGCAAATGCGACGCACAACTTGCCAAACAGGAGTTTATCGAGAAGAATCACAGAGTCTGCCCTGAATGCAATCATCATCACTTCATGAGCGCATTTGAACGCCTTGAACTGTTGGTTGACGACGGCAGCTTCGAATCGCACGATGACGGGCTATATTCACTCGATCCACTAGAATTTCCAGACTACGTAGAGAAACTGGAAAGAGACGCCGCCAAAACCGGACTAAAGTCGGAACTACTCGCCGGGATTGCGAAAGTCGGAGGACATCCGGTGGCTATCGCAATCGGAGATGTGGGATTCATTGGTGGAACATGCGGATCCGTTATGGGTGAAAAGGTGACGCGCTGTATCGAACGGGCAACCGAACAAGAACTGCCCCTGATTATCGTCTCCGTAAGCGGCGGCATGCGAATGCAGGAGGGGACGCTCGCTCTGATGCAGATGGCGAAAACAGCAGCGACATGCGTGAAGCATTCCGAAGCCGGACTCTTCTTCATTTCCGTTTTAACCGATCCGACATTCGGAGGCGCAACCGCAAGTTTCAGTTCGCTCGGGCATGTCATTGTCGCTGAACCGGGCGCGCGCATCGGATTCGCGGGACCTCTGGCGATTGCGAGCATTCGCGAAAAGTTGCCGGATAACTTTCAAACGGCCGAATTCTTGCTTGAACACGGATTGTTGGATCGGATTGTGCACCGCAGTGAAATGCGATCGCTTCTGATAAATCTCTTGGAATTCAGCGCGCCGTAAGTCCAACAGATTTAAAATTCGACGGTTACGCACCATGCACCAGAATCATCACCGCATTTTTATCTTGTAAACATCGCAATCATAGTGGAGATTGAATTATGCCCAAATCACTAATCGTTGTAGAATCGCCTGCGAAGGCAAAGACGATTAACAAATTCCTCGGTAAAGATTTTGTTGTGAAAGCCTCAATGGGGCACGTTCGCGACCTGCCTTCCAAAGAGTTGGGAGTAGATGTCGACAATGAGTTTGCACCCAAATATACGCTCATCCGCGGCAAGGGTAAAGTTATAAAGGAACTTCAGGCGGCAGCCGAAAAAGTTGATTCTATTTACCTCGCAGCCGATCCCGATCGAGAGGGTGAAGCCATCTGCTGGCATCTCGAGCAAGAATTGAAGAAGACGAAGAAACCCGTCTTTCGCATTACGTACAACGAAATCACAAGGGGAGCAATTCAGGCGGCTGTCGATAATCCTTCGGGGATCAATCAATCCCTTTTTGACGCACAACAGACGCGGCGGATTCTGGATCGACTGGTCGGCTACCAGATAAGCCCGATCCTGTGGCAGAACGTAAAGCCGGGGCTAAGCGCCGGTCGTGTGCAATCCGTTGCGGTACGCCTAATCTGCGAGCGGGAAGCGGAGATTGACGCCTTCGAAGCGAAGGAGTATTGGACAATCACGGCAACGCTTAAAGGTAATGAACCTTCCCCGTTCGATGCAAAACTGTTCCGGATCGGTTCGGAGAAAGCCGCGATTAGTACGTACGGATTCACCATTGACGAATCGCGAGCGACCGAGATCGTCGATGAGGCAAAGACAGAAAACTTTGTTGTAAAAGACATCCAGAAACGCGAACGCAAACGCCGGCCGGTACCGCCGTTCATTACCAGCACCTTACAACAGGAAGCCGCGCGAAAACTAAGATTTACGGCGAGGCGCACGATGTCGATTGCCCAGCAACTCTATGAAGGCTTGGACGTTGGCTCTCAAGGCTCCATCGGTCTAATCACCTACATGCGCACGGATTCGACGCGCGTTGCCAATGAGGCGCTAAATGAGGCGCGCGGATACATTCAGAAGACCTACGGCTCGGATTATCTGCCGTCACAGGCGATTCACTATAGGGGCAGAAGTTCTGCTCAGGATGCGCACGAAGCAATACGCCCCACATCCGCCGGACGAACTCCCGAATCACTGCGGTCGCACCTTAGTTCCGACCAATACCGCCTCTACGATCTGATCTGGAAACGATTCATCGCCAGCCAGATGAACCCGGCAATTCTGGATCAGACAACCATAGATGTTTCAGCCGGCGGCTATCTGTTTCGAGCGACCGGCTCTGTTATCAAGTTCAGAGGGTTCATGGCTGTTTACATGGAGAGCAGCGATGAGGTGCCGATACAGAACAGAGGGGAAAGCGACGAAGACGCTATTCTGCCGACGGTCGAGGTGGGTCAAGTGCTAAATTTGCTTAAGTTGGATCCCAAACAGCATTTCACGCAGCCTCCGCCCCGCTACACCGAGGCTACGCTGGTCAAAGAACTTGAAGCAAAGGAGATTGGCCGTCCCAGCACTTATGCGGCGATTATCTCCACCATTCAGGACCGCGAGTATGTCGTCAAGGAAAAGGGCAGTTTTTTGTCGACCGATATAGGCAAGCTCGTAAACGAGTTATTGATTAAGGGGTTCCCCAATATCCTTGAGGTTCAGTTCACGGCAAAATTGGAAGAACAGCTTGACACCATTGCCGATGGGAAAGTGGACTGGGTTAAAGTCCTGAGAGATTTTTATCAACCGTTTCATCTGGCTTTGGAAGCGGCTCCCGACAAGATGTACAAGGCTCGCAAAGACATGGAGGAGGAGTCGGATCAGATTTGCGACAAGTGCGGGAGTAAAATGATTGTAAAATGGGGCAGATACAGCCGCTTTCTCGGTTGCTCCAGCTTTCCCGAATGCAGGAATACCAAATCTTTGGACGCTGAATCGGAGAAACCTGCCGAGCCGGAGGAAACGGATGAGGTTTGCGATAAATGCGGCGAGCCGATGGTTATCAAGACCAGCCGCGCCGGCGGTAAATTCCTGTCGTGCACGGGATACCCGAAATGCAAGAACGCGAAGCCCATTAACATTGGAATCGACTGTCCGGAACCGGGTTGCGGCGGATATCTCGGCGAACGCCGCAGTCGCCGCGGCAAGCCATTTTACGGTTGCAGCAATTACCCCGATTGTAACTTCGCCGTCTGGGACAAACCGCTACCAGAGAAATGCCCGCAATGCGACGCACCGTTCATACTTGAGAAGACCACGAAAGCCAAGGGAAAGCACCTCGCCTGCTACGACGAAGCGTGCGGCTACACCCAACTACTGGACGATCCGGAGTCCGGTGAATAAAGACTCATGAACAGTATTTCACGTTGTGCTTGATGTCGGAAGAAGCGATTGAATTAATTAGAACGAAACCGAGTTTCTTCTTGGAAACTCGGTATAACACAGGTACTCAAAATCGGTATACACGTGACAAACGACGAAATCGGCACCGTATTCCTCAATATCGGACATCTCCTCCAGATTCAGGGAGAGGACTCCTTCCGCGCAAGAATCTACGAGCGCGCGGCGGATACGATTGATAACCTTGACGTCGACCTCGGACAACTGGCAGAGGAGGGCAGGCTTCAGTCAATTCCCGGCATCGGCAAAGCCATTGAGGGAAAGATTGTCGAAATGCTGGAGACCGGGCAGTGCCGCTTCTATGAAAACCTGATTACGGAAATGGGAGAGGAAGTGCTCGACCTGCTGAGAATTCGGGGTGTAGGCGTAAAAACGGCAGCGAGGTTTTACAACGAACTCGGCGTTAGAAATCTTCAAGATTTTCGGGCGGTGATTGACGGCGGCAGATTCAAGCTGCTAAAGGGAATCGGTTCAAAGACCATTGATCGGATTGATGAGGGTTTGCGGTTCCTCGAGGCTCTGGACCGGATGCGTCCGCTGTGGCGTATCTTGCCGATTGCCCGGGCAATTATTCAGATATTGAGGGATGCGCCAGAGATTGAGAGAGCGGATTTTACCGGTGAGATGCGGCGGCACGAAGAGATGCTTCATCGACTTGAACTAGCAGTTGAGTGTACGTCCCCTGCGACAATTGTCGATGCGCTTTCCAAGGTTGGGGGTGTAAAGGAATTTGAGACTATAGAAAGCACGATCTCCGGGGGACAGTGTGTTGCAGCATCCGTTGATAACGGGTTCCCGCTGCGCGTCTACGCGTTCGACAGCGAAGCATACGAAGCAGGGATGCTGATAACGACCGCTGCCGCCGAACACCTAGCCGCACTCAATGGGGTCGCTGAAACGCGCAGCCTGGAGAAGAGCGAAGGGCGTTTGCCGGATTGGATGAGGGGCAAAACGGAGTCTTCAATCTATGATGCGGCCGCTTTGCCCTTTATCCCTCCGGAATTGCGGCGAAGCGGAGACTCGATTGAGGCGGCTGCCGCCGGGACGCTGCCAACCCTGATTGAATTGAGCGATATTCGCGGAGATTTGCACATGCACACCGAGTGGAGTGACGGCAGGCACTCGATACGCGAAATGGTGGAAGCCGCGAAAGCATGCGGCCATGACTATATTGCCATCACCGATCATTCCGTGTCGTCACGCGTGGCAAACGGATTAACCGCCGAACGGCTGCTGGCGCACATGAACGAGGTTCGAAGCATAAACGAAGAGGTGAGCGGCATCGAGGTTCTCGCGGGTTCCGAAGTAGACATCTTAAACGATGGAAGCCTCGACTTTACAGACGATGTACTGGCGCAACTCGATATCGTTGTCGCTAGCGTGCACGCCGGATTTAACATGAGCGAAGCGGACATGACGAAGCGCATGATTCGCACAATCGAGAGCCCCCATGTCAACATCATCGGACACCCAACAGGTCGATTGCTTGGTCGACGTCCCGGATACGCATTGAACCTTGACGCGGTGATCCAAGCCGCAGCCGAACACGGTGTCGTTTTGGAAATCAACGCTTCGACAAACCGACTGGACTTGGAGCCGGACATGGCAAGAAAAGCAAACGAGGCTGGCGTCCTATTGACGATAAACACCGATGCGCACGCGGTTCCCCAGCTTCAACAAACCCACTTTGGCATCAACGTTGCGCGGCGCGCATGGCTGACGAAAGACGCGGTTATCAACACCTATTCACTGGAGAAGCTGTGCGATCTGTTGCAAGCCCGAAATGCGTGAAACTCTTTTCGACGGAAGCACCCATGAAGATCCAGATAGACGACCAAATCCACGATATTGATGAAGAAACTTTTCGCCTCTGGTTGCGGGTTGGATCTATTCCTGTCGGAACTTTCATTCAGTCAGATACGCTTACGGGCGGCAGATGGACGCCGATTCACGAACTGGACTGGTCTAACGAGCAAGACCGGACGCAAGCAACCGACGAGTCGCATCCATTTAGACGCGAGTTTGAAAAGGAGAAACAGTTTCTTTCCTATCAACGGCGGCTGCCGATTGTTACCCTTGTTCTAATTAGCCTGAATACGATTATATTTATCCTGCTCGACCAATTTGTCGGCCGCTCACAGGACGTAGCGAACCTTATCCGGTTTGGAGCATATTCCTACCCCCTGATCGTCCAGAATGGGGAATACTGGCGCCTGATTACGAACACCTTCCTGCACATCGGGAGTTTTCATTTCCTTCTTAACATGGGTATCCTATTCATTTTGGGGAACCTGCTTGAAGGGTTGTACGGAAGGTCACGTTTTATCATTCTCTATCTGATTTCGGCGATCGGAGGCAGTTTGGCGAGCCTGATCTTCGTGCGAGCCGCCATTGGCGCGGGTGCGTCCGGCGCGATTTTCGGTCTCATGGGCGTCGTCGTTGCGCTCGGATTGCAGCATAGAGACCGCTTACCGCTGCGACGAGGACGAGTCTTTGGACTGCGTTTACTGCCGTTTATTGTGCTCGATGTCGTACTCGGTTTCATCATTCCTCACATCAACATCGCCGCCCATCTTGGAGGACTGCTGGTCGGATTCGGCGTGGGCTTGGTGCTGCCGCCGGCAATTTACGCCGATGGCGAGCGCGAGAGCTACGGCGTAAAAGCCGCCGCAGCCGTATTTGTCGGCTTGACGGTGCTGAGCGGCGCAGTGACGATACAGCGGTATTTTGACCGCACCGGAATCGCGGAAAGGCGTGCCAATGACGGCATTCGCGCTACGACTCCTTCCGCCGAGCTATCCGAGTACATTGACCGTATCGAAGAGACGGTCCGCAGCCGCGGTTACACACGAGAGTTGTACGGTCTTCTTGAAAGGATGTATTGGGATGCGCTGCGCACCGATTCGGAGAACCCAGATTGGGTTCGAAACCTTCAGGAGTTTTATGAGCGAGCGCTACTTGAGGAGCCCAACGATTCCAATTGGAATGAGGGCTTCGTAAGATTATATCTTTATCAAGTCGAAGTTGTGAGAGAGAGGAACGAAACGGAATACCTCTCGGACTACATTGGACGATGCGTGAAGGTCAAACGCAAGAAAGGTTATCACGAAAACCTCTATCGGAATCTGGAGTTTTTCTACTCACGCGGAAAGGAACTGAATCCCGATCAGATCTCCGGTTGGAATGACGACCTTGAAAAACTTTACCGCGAAGCCATTACCGGCGATCCAGAGTACGCGAACTGGTACAATAACCTCGCGTGGCTTTATGTTGAACAGAAGAGCAATTCGGAGCGGGCGGTTGAATTGGCGCGCCAAGCGGTCAAGCCCGATGCCAAGAACCCGACAATGCTGGACACCCTCGCGTGGGCGTACCTGCAAAACGCTCAATACCGTAAATCGCTGAGAACCTTTGAGCAGGTGCTTGCTATCCGTTCCGATACCAACGAAGATATGCGTGCGAGAGAGAGTAGCTGGGACGGGGTAAGCGAGTGGGTAAGAGCCGAAGTCTCGCCATCAGATTCGGCGGAACATGCCCAGGAGTTCGAAAAATTTTACGCCTATATGTCACGCCAATTCACGAATCGTCCTGCGGAACAGGCAAAGCTGGATGTCGCTTTCGAACAGTTTCAGGCGAATCACTATTAGTTCAAATCTCGCACACTTCCGCCTGCCGTCGCCCAGCCGTGCTGACGAAGACCGTTATCCCCCGCCGAATTCTCGGTTTGCATCTCAAAATGTCCTATGGTATCCTGTGAATGCAGGAGGTTCCAGACATGCACCAGTCAACAGAGTCACACCGCACAGCCAAGAATCTGACGCCTGAAGAGATAAGGCGATACCGGACAAGACACCTACGCTCCGCAAAAACAAAACAGCTTGACGAGCCGTTGCTGCAACGTGCTTGGCAAACGGCACATCGAGTTGCCGGAATGTTGTACGAGGACTTTGGCGCAACACAAGTCGCGGTGTTCGGATCTCTTGCGGGAAAGGAATGGTTCTCAAAATGGTCGGACATTGATATTGCCGTTTGGGGCATTCCGACTGAGAATTACCTTCGCGCAATGTCGGAAGCCGAGAACATCAGCCGGTTGTTCAAAGTCGACCTTATTGATTTTGAAAGTTCTAGCGGACTTTTCCGCGAGAGGGTTGCGAACGGAGCCATCAGAATTGCAAAAGGAGAGATTTACAAGGTGGACAGGAGTTATCTAATCCGACGCATCTCTGATGAACGCGCGAAAATAGGAGAGACCGTGAAGAAGATCGGAAAAAGATTAGAGAAAATCGAAACTGCCCCCGTCGAATACAGAGAGGAGATTGAAACGACGATTGGCAAGAATCTTACGGATTTTACAGGGGAATGGAGAACATCTTTAAGCGGATCGCCCTTGATGTCGACCTGCGCATGCTCGACGGAAGTATGCGGCACAAGGAACTGTTATCACAGATGGCAGAACCGCAAGCAGAACGGCCAGCCGTAATTTCCACAGGTGTTTACGAGTATCTTCAAGAACTTCTGGAGTTTCGCCACGTCTTCAACAATATCTATCAAGAAGAACTGATTTACGAGAAAACGGAGCAAAATGCGAGGCAGATTGGGGATATATTTGTCACATTCTCTGCGAAATTGGATACCTTTTTTGCTTTTCTAAAAGGACCTGAGTCACAAATGAATGTTGAGATCGACAATCGCTGATACTATTCTTGTAGGGACAACTTTCCCGTGATTAATCTCGGGACAACATTTGGGGTTGCCTCCTACGAAGTCTTTATTGACCAGAAGTAGTCAAATACTGTCCGTCAGAGGAATCAAAACTGGTTTTCCGGCTTGGCTCTTTGTGAAAGTCTTTGCAAACCCGAAACCCAGTGGCATCTGAAGGAAAAAGTTGGTATGGCAAAAAGAAAAAAGAAGCGAGGTTATCGTGGTGCACGTCCCGCATCACGTCCTTCAACTGCTGACATTGGCATAACTCTCTATCAGAGAGGGGAAATAGCATTTCGGTTGAAGGACTATGCCACTGCGGTGAAATCATGGAGATCGGAAATAAGAGCAAATCCTAACGCAGGCTTATCGCGAAGGTTAGCAGAGGCGCATTTTCGCTATGCACTCTCAATGGACCGTGAACGTAACCTGACGCAAATCATTTCTGAATTACATCAGGCAAGCCGCCAGGCGCCCGATGTGGCAATCTACCGCTATCACTTAGGGTTAGCTTATCACCAAAAGAAACAGCACAATAAAGCAATAGACGCCTACCGTCAGGCTTTGGGGCTGCGGCCCGATGATGAACGCTTCCAAAGGCATCTGGCATTTGCGAGCGCTGAATTAGGTCAAGATATCCAAAATCCCGTTGTGAGCGTCATGAAATCAATACAACAGGAGAGATACACTGAAGTCCACGAAACACTTGAGCGACACTCCGTGGGCGAAATTCATGGTGTGGTTGAAGGGTGTGTCTCTGCAATTCGCGGGGAATACGCAAAGGCGAAAAGACAACTCAATCAGTACAAAGCCACTAAATACGGCGCCCCAATCTCCTATTATCTAGGCTTAATCTACGCCCAAGAGGGCAAGGAATCTAGCGCGATTAAACATCTTGAGGCCGCAATAACTGAACCATATGTCACGAATGCGTGCAAACCCATTTTAATCGGCATCTATAAGCAGCGAGCGGCTGCATATGTCGAGGCTGGCGAGCACGCCAAAGCCAACCGCCTATGGAACAAAATCGCTCAACTTGACCCGCAAGATACAGCCGCGGACAACGCGACATCCGCCTCGCTCCAAGAAGGCTTCCACCAAGCGTCCGAAGGAAATTTCAGCCAAGCGATGCGTTCGTGGAAACGTCTCATCAACCGAGGTGTTGAACACCCCGCGCTGCTTCAGAACTATGCGATTGCGTGCGACCGATCGGAGAATTACGAAAACGCGATAGAAACGTGGCAACAGCTTGCAACGGTATGGGAGCAACAACTGCCGACCGCGCCTGACAAAGAACGGCTGAAACGCAAACTGGCGCTTGTTTACCGTCGTATCGGTGAGATCGCATTGCGTCTGGGTGATGTATATCGAGCAAAAGAAGCCTATAAGAAGGCATTGACGTTTGTCCCGGAAGATTTGGAGATTCGCTTAAGACTCGTGACACTCTTGGCTGAGGAGGATAATTTAAATGCCGCAGTGCGTCAGCTCCGACAGCTGCGGCGGCGCCATCCCGATAATATCCGCGTTCTGGAGCTCGAAATAACACTTAGTCTTGAGAGCGACAATGATCGCAAAGCCCTCCAGGCTTGCCTGGAGATTCTTAAACTTGACCCGAAACACCGGAAGGCAATAGAACTGTTAGAATCCCTCGGCATTGAGTGTGTCCAACGACTTTCAAATCAGAAAGAACATCGACAAGCCAGCCGGCTGCTGCAAAATTTTATAGAAGTATATCCGACTCATACACCTTTTTATATCATGCTTGGTGCCGCATTTCTTAAACAAAACCGCGTCACAGAAGCCGATCGCGTTTTGGCAGACGCGATTGAGATTGCAAAGAATAAGGCGCTGGCTCTTGCACAAGTAGGTGCTGCTTACTTGTCCACCGAGCATTTTGACCGTGCAGAAAGTTATTTCAAGGACGCCGGTGGACTCGACTCGGAACAGCCCGAGGTATTGCTTGCCATTGGCGTAGCATACATGCCCTACGACGTCCAAAAAGCAAATCGCTATTTGAATCGGTTGATTGCCAGCCAGCCGGAGGATGAAGAGATGTTTGAGAATATAGCTCAGAGATTGCTAGGCTCAGGAATGCCTGATCGGGCACGAGAAATGATAAATCGGGGATTGAAAAAGTTTCCGAAATCCATTTCGCTTCTTATAGGGTCAATTACAATCGCTATCACTATGGAAGACTTTCCTCTGGCACGTCAAACCGTGGCAAAGGCGCGGAAGGTAATTTTGGCTGCCGGGGAATATGAAGCGTTGCAAGCATTGTCCGCTGCGGAAATGATGTTGACAATGCGAGAGATGGGAGGTTTTTTTAATGAATTCGAAGACGTTGACAAACCCTTTTGATGTATTGGGGATAGATGAAACAGCTTCTGATGCCGAGGTCAAGAAAGCCTACTTTCAGATGGTACGGCAGTTTACCCCGGAGAAACACGCAGAACAATTTAAACAAATTCGGGATGCTTACGACCTACTGAAAGACCCCTCTCTTCGTTTGGAAGCAGAGGTGTTTAGCCCTATCAATCCTCCAAGTCCGTCTGTTTCGGAAAATGTCGAGCTGCCCCCGATAAAGATAGACGGCGACATTTTGCTATGGTGGATGAAACGCACCCTCACCGACTTAGAGCGTACAGATTTTACGAGTGATTTTAATGAGGTTCTTTGAAAGAGTTTCTAATTTCTGGAAATATGTAGAAGTTACTCACACGCCTCCCGCAGACATAGTAGATCCACCTCCGGAAGTGGTGAGTCAATCTCAGGCGGACGAGTTTCAAGATGCGATTGCCGAACTCAAAGATGCAGTGCGGAAACTTGGACGCAACCAGCTTCGCGCAAATACTGTTTTGCAATCCGACCAGAACGAGATTAAACACATACTCCAACAGATAACCGCTTCCTCCGACGAACCGCATAAGGAGATGCTGGTGGAGTTGCTGGGCGTGGTGGATGGCTTGGAGGAAGGGATACACGCTATCAGACAACTAAGCGATGAGAATAGGCTTGTCTTCGCTTTGGCTGAAGGTTTTCTGATTGTGCATGAACGTCTGTTAAGTATTTTGAAGAAATGGGATGTGACTCCAATTGAGAGTGTTGGACAACCGTTTGTTCCTCATCTACATCAAGCCGTGGATACCGTCTATGCGGCGGAAGTTCCGGAGAATGCTATTGTGGAAGAGCAACGACGCGGTTATCTGCGTGGCAACGAAGTCTTGAGATATGCCGAAGTCGTTGTGGCTAGGAATACGGAGCAATAAGTGAAACCAATTGTCGGGATTGATTTGGGAACGACTAATTCTGAGGTGGCAATCCTCCGCGAGGGTAGATCTGTTGTGGTTCCAGATGCTACCGAGAATCGTATTCTTCCATCGTTTGTAGGGCTTTCTCCCACCGGGGAGATACTCGTTGGCGAATCGGCGCGAAACCAATATGTTGTTGCGCCCGAGCGTACGATTAAGTCAATCAAACGTAAGATGGGGCGTGACGAATGCGTGAACCTGGGCGAGGAAACCTATTCTCCTCAAGAGATTTCCGCATTTATCCTGAAACGGCTCAAAGCCATCGCCGAAGACTCACTGGGAGAATCCGTTGAACAGGCGGTAATCACGGTTCCCGCATACTTCTCTGATAAACAACGTCAGGCGACTAAGGATGCCGGTGAAATTGCAGGGCTAGAGGTGGTGCGTATTATCAACGAGCCGACGGCTGCCGCGCTAGCTTATGGATTGGATCGGGAGGAGGATCAGTTCCTCGTCGTATATGACCTCGGTGGAGGCACCTTCGACGTTTCTGTCATTGAAATCAACTCAGGCGTGATAGAAGTCCGCGCCACTCATGGGAACACACAACTGGGAGGCGATGATTTTGATGCGGCGCTTGTAAAATATATTGCCGAAGATTTTCGACAGCAACACGGGGTTGACCTCCGCGCAGACCGTCGTGCGATGGCGCGTCTTACGCGCACAGCCGAACGCGCCAAGATTGCACTGTCCGATACGCCATTCACAACAATCAGAGAGGAATTCATTGCGACGGTAAAGGGAAAGCCTATTCATTTGGAGATGGAAATTGAACGTTCACGCTTCGAGGCACTCATCAACGACATGCTGGAATCGACGATTGAATGTGTCCAACAAGCCTTGGAAGATGCCTCGCTTACGACAGATGAAATTAACGAAGTACTTCTGGTGGGGGGATCGACAAGGATTCCGCTTTTATCCGACATGATTGCCGATGTCATTGACGTAGAACCGCATTTAGAGATCGACCCGGAACTTTGCGTGGCTATGGGGGCGAGTGTACAAGCAGGAATTATTGCCGGACAACCAATTGACGCCATATTGGTAGATGTGACGCCCTATTCGCTTGGGATTGAAGCCGCCACCTGGGATATGGGTGGTAGTCCAATGCTTGACCAATACAGCGTAATTATTAAGCACAATACACCTATTCCGGTGTCAAAATCAGAAGTTTACACCACACTCACGCCAGATCAGAAGAGTGTCGACATTAAAGTGTATCAGGGAGAGGAACCAATAGCTTCTCAAAACACATTCTTGGGGGAATTTCGTCTGGAAGGCGTCAAACGTACGAAGCGCGGAGAGCCGCAGATTGTTGTCAATTTCGATTACGATGTAAATGGCATTGTACATGTCTCTGCCCAAGACAAGCAAACAGGGCAAGAGAAGGAGATCGCAGTAACTGCCACTCCGGATCGGCTGACCGAGGAACAGAAAACCGAAGCTACCGAACGGTTCGAAGATTTGGTTATCGATTTGGATGCTGTTCCCGCCGATCTCCACGAAGAAGCGGTAGCCCTTAGGGAACGAGCCACCGAGGTTGCTGAATCATTAGACGCCGGCGTGGACAAAACGAAACTACAGGAACTGGTCGCCGAACTGGATAGTGCACTCGGCAGCCAAGATGAGGAAGCGATTGATGAATTACGGGAGGAACTTCTCGATTTCCTGTACGATCTCGAAGACTAATCGTCAGGGTAAAACTCATTGGATGATTGTCTGAACTGTGATTTATGAGATTATGGGATTGCCTTGATTGCTTGTGATGAGTTAACTAAACCGCTCCTTGACGCCACTAGGATTTAGGGAAGAAACCAAGTTGTCAAGAAAAAACTCGGTTTCGATATGCGTGAGAACCACTAAACAGTTACCTCATGAAAGACCTCACACACTTCGACGAGAAAGGTCACGCGCGGATGGTCGATGTCACGCCCAAACCGGAGACAGAACGCGTTGCCGTAGCCTGCGGGCATGTGACCGCCAGACCAGAAACGATTCGCTTGATTGCCGAGCGTGGTTTCAAAAAAGGGGATGTCCTCGAAGTTGCGCGGCTCGCCGGCATCATGGCGGCGAAGCGAACGGCGGATCTCGTCCCGCTGTGCCATCCGCTGGCACTTACCTCCGTCAAAGTAGACCTCTCCATTAACGACGCCGAGAACCGGATTGAGATTGAAGCCGAGGTACAAACGTTTGGACGCACAGGCGTGGAAATGGAGGCGCTCACCGCGGTTGCCGTTGCCGGTTTAACCGTCTATGATATGTGTAAAGCCGTTGACAGAGAGATGATTATTTCTGAGATACGTTTGCGCAAAAAGACGGGTGGCAAAAGCGGTACGTTCGAACGACGGGAATAATCAACTGATTGGGGAATTCCCGTTCGCATGGCCAAGATATGCAGTTTCGATGCATCTTCTCATTCGCGATCGCGGATGCGTTGCTATCTCCCTCCGTAGGCTCATCTCATCGAAGCGCATTCCAAGGCGACTCATCACTCACGTCTACCAACTGGTATCCTTCGTCCCCGCTGCTCGGACCCAGGGTGACAAACAGTTTTGCGGGCGCCGATGAAACATTGAACGACGCGTGCACGACATCGGCGGGAATGAATACCGAATCGCCCGCGTTCAACTCCTGCCGTCTATCTTCCAACCACTGTTCGATGCTTCCCCCTATAACGTAAATGACCTCTTCTTGATCCGGGTGCTTGTGAAAATCGTGCCCTTCCCCGGGCTCAAGATTGACTTCGATTGCGACGAGATCTTTGGCTCCGGTTGTTTGGGGACGACTTATCCACGTCATCGATCCCCAGTCCAGTTCGTCTCGCTCGGCTTCGGCTGCAATGACGAATTTTCCCCGCATAACTCCAGTCTCCTTGCTTGTTTTTGTTGGGATTGGTAAATGTGCAAAACGCCCTTCATATTTACAATGATAGCAACTTCGCAGGCAGCGGATTATATCACGCTCAACCCATTGCGTCAATTGCCGAATACGGGGCGACCGCACTTGAAATCTATTGATTGTGTCAGGATTCTTTCGCACTAGGGCGTGTTGACATTTATGTAATGTGTGTCCATAATTCGCCGATAAGTCTCTATCGTAGAGGCAAGGATCAAGCGAGTGGATAGCGAGTGCGATAGAGGATTTCTCAAGCGAGTGCCTACTTCGCTTGAACGCGCCAAAATTTGAGCGAAACCCAACCTACGACCCCTAAGAAAATTATGACAAACTTAGCCCGATGCTCTTTTCTGTCGAGTGGAAAATTTAGATGCGTTTCCCCTGGGTGGGCCCGCCAATTCGCTTGCATCGGATGCGGCTTCACGTTATAATATCACCTCGCATGGCTCACGGGGAGCGGAAGGCACGCATGTGACCGGCGCAGCGAACTTTACCATACAGTATCCGAAATTCCGTGTTGTGGACTAATTCCGATTGGTGATGGCACTTCTACTGGACGAATCTTCCGGCTCCGAACTATCGATTGTGGATGGCGAGTCGCCAATACTTACCTATCACCACGGGGGTGAACTCCATAAACCGTATTTTCATCCCATTTACGCACCCGACGAATCGATCGTCACGGATGACGCTCCGGGCGATCATCCCTATCATCACGGTTTGTGGTTCGCTTGGGAGAACGTAGATGGAGTCGACTATTATCGAGAAACCGACTGTGACGAATCGGAGCGCGGGCGGATTGTTCATCGCGAATTCCGCGACAAGGGAGTAAACCAATACACCGCGCATTTCACAGTCGTCAGTGATTGGGTTGCCCCCGATAATTCCAAGCCGATTGAGGAACTTTGTCGGATTCGGGTTCATCGACCGCAGGAGGATCGGCAACTGATTGATTTGCAATTCAATTTCTTCGCTCGATCGCGGGATGTTTCAATCGGTGTGTCTCCCGAATCCCAAGGTCTTTGCTTTCGCGGCGCAGAAATGGAATATCGGAAGGTCACGAATTCCGACTATGCTATCGGTCAATCCGAGGTGAGCGGGAAAGCCGGTAAATGGTGTTCGCTTAACGGAGTCCTTTCAGATGAGGCGATCGGAGTAGCCATCTTCGACCACCCGTCGAATTTGGGGCATCCAACTCCTTTTTTCGCACTGGATGACGCAATCGGATTTCTCTCTACGTCCTTCGCCAAACCGCATACCATTGCGGCGGGTGAAACTCTGACGTTGAGTTACCGGATCGTGGTGTACCTTGGAGATCTTTTCACATTCGATTTGTGGACGTGCTATGACGAGTACGCAAAACAGGGGTGAATATGGATCGAGTCAGTGCATTTGCGCCCGGCAATATTTCCGGTGTGTTCAAAATCATTTATCATGAAGATGCCGCAAAAATGCACTCGCTCGGCACGGGATTCACGGTCAAGGAGGGGGTAGTTGCCACGGTTTCCCGGGATAGTCAAACTACCGTCCTGTTTAATGAAGAGCAGATTCGTTTCCCGACGGTTGCAGCGGTTGTCCGGGAATTGACATCACAACCGATACGGATAGAAATCGCCACCCCGCTTCCGCTGGGGTGCGGATTCGGTCTAAGCGGCGCATCGGCGCTCGCCACCGCGTATGCGGTGAATGCTCTGTTGAGCTTGGGCGTATCCGACTTGGAATTGGCAATGATCGCCCACGTCGCGGAAGTGGAGAATCGCACCGGATTGGGCGATGTATGCGCGCAATATCACGGCGGTTGTCTCGTTAAACTGAGAGAGGGCCACCCGTTGGATGCCCAACAACTGTCGGTTCGGGAACAGCCGATTCACTACAAATACTTTAGCCCGATCCAAACCAAGGAAGTTCTCGAAAATGTCGAACAACGCGCGCGAATCAACGAGGCAGCGGACGAAGCGTTGGGAGGATTGGAAGAATTCACGAGATCGAATGCGGTTGACTTCAGCGCGTACGTTGGCGTATCCAAGAGGTTCGCCATCAATAGTGGACTGTTGACAGACGCAAATGTCCGACGAACTATTGAAGAAATTGAAAGTAACGAGGGAGCGGCGTCTATGATTATGTTGGGCAACGCGGTGTTTGGAACTCACTCCTTTGAAGGGGCAGAAAAGACGACGCTTGTTAAACAGAGGGTGCAAATAGTGTAAATGACAGATGTCCCTGAAAGCCATCCGAGGTACATTTCTCTGAGAATACGAGATGTGATGACGGCTGGCGTAGAACGTGGAATCACCTCGGCGCACGGTCTGATTGCACACGGCCGCGGGGAAGCTTTTGACTATCTGATTGGCGAGAGAACACAAGCGTTCGCCAAGGAAGCCATACGCGGAGCAGCCGCGATGCTTCTACTCGCGAAACACGCTGTTATCTCGGTAAACGGCAACACGGCGGCGCTTGTGCCTCATAACTTGGTAGATTTGGGAAGGATTCTCGATGCGCCGTTGGAAGTCAATATCTTTCACGCATCGGCGCCCCGTGAACAAGCGATCCAAAACCATCTCCTCAAAAACGGCGCGGCAGAGGTGCTGATGCCTACCAAGGAGGCACAACTTTCGCACATCGACTCGAACCGAAAATTCGTCCATCCTGACGGCATTCTGAATGCGGATGTTGTGTTCGTGCCGTTGGAAGACGGTGATCGCTGTGAAGCGCTGCGAAAGATGGGAAAAGAGGTCGTCACGGTAGACCTGAACCCGATGTCGAGAACGGCGAAATATGCGAGTGTCACCATTGTCGATAACGTCGTGCGCGCTCTGCCGGCGCTTATTCAGGAGATTCAGACTTTAAGAAATTCGGCGCCAGCGGTTTTGCAAGAAATCGTGTCGGGATTTTGTAACGAAAGCGTGTTGAGTGCCGCCCTCGAATGGATTCGTAGAGAGCCCGAGAATGATTAAACCGAGAGTTCAGACGAAAAACCCTATTCCGCTGTATCAACCTCTCCCGATTGCAGATCCGATTGCGCAATCGGACAGCCCGCAACCCAGGCGTGTCTATATCGAGACCTATGGCTGTCAGATGAACGTGAGCGACAGCGAGTTGATGACGGGCGTGCTGACCAGAAGCGGGCACCGCATCGCCAATCGAATCGAGGACGCGGATGTGATTCTGCTCAACACGTGCGCTATCCGGGAAAACGCCGAAACAAAGGTAATCAATCGTCTCACACAGTTGAGTCACCGAAAGCGAAAACAGGAGGACCTGATTCTCGGCGTCTGCGGTTGTATGGCTCAACACCTGCGCACCAAGCTTGTAGAAGCTGCGCCATACGTGGATCTCGTGATGGGACCGGACGCTTACCGCGATCTGCCGCGAGCGATAAACTCGGTGGCGAGCGGCGACCCATTCATCAACCTGAAACTGGATAAAACCGAGGATTACGCCGACATCGCGCCGATCCGCAAAGATGGACTGCGAGCGTGGTTGACGATTCAGCGAGGCTGTGACAAGATGTGCACCTTCTGTATCGTACCTTTCGTGCGGGGACGAGAACGCAGCATCCCGCTTCCGATTTTGGTTGACGATGTGAAACGACTTGTGGACGAAGGATTCAAGGAGATTGTCTTACTCGGTCAAACGGTGAATTCTTACAATGACGGAAAGCATGATTTCGGGGGTCTTTTGTATGCCGTGGGGGATGTCGATGGAATTGAGCGAGTGCGTTTCACATCGCCGCACCCGAGCGACGCAAGCGGCGGGATGATCGATGCGATGGCAAACTGCGCTCAGGTGTGCAAACACATCCATTTGCCGCTGCAGTCGGGATCGACGAGGATTCTTAAAAAGATGCACCGCACCTACACGGCGGAGGAATACCGCACACTGATCGCGACGATGCGAGAGCGCGTTCCGAATCTGGCAATCTCCACGGATATTATCGTCGGCTTCTGCGGTGAAACAGAGCAAGATTTCGCGGAAACGTGCGATTTAATGAGCGAGATTCGTTACGACTCGGCGTTCACCTTCAAGTACTCTCCCCGTGAAGGAACGCTTGCGCACAGAAGCCTTGAGGACGATGTTAGCGAGAAGGAGAAGGGGAAACGGCTAAGAACTGTCATTGAGTTACAGGAGAAAATCTCCCACGAGATCAACCAGGAATCGGTCGGGAAGACCGTAGAGGTGCTG
Source organism: Candidatus Poribacteria bacterium (assembly GCA_022827055.1). GTDB lineage: Bacteria > Poribacteria > WGA-4E > WGA-4E > JAJDTR01 > JAJDTR01. The sequence goes on from JAJDTR010000108.1 coordinate 38,677, forward strand.
GTTGAAGGCGAATCCCGTCGACAATCAGACAACTATCAGGGAAAAACAGACAACTTCAAAACGACGGTGTTCCCAAAGGAGAACGCAGTGGTCGGCGACCTCGTGAAGGTGGCGATCGAGTCCGCTTCGGCACATACGCTAGTCGGAAGAATCACCGTTTGAGGCGGTTTCAAAGCCATTTGCCAATCAGCGGGTTATATGCATCTTTAGCCCGACTTTGTACATTAAAACGCTCTCAACGGCTGGTGCGCGGTGCGCACCTTACAAGAGATGGTAGGCAGGGGGATTCCTATCGTAATTCTTATCCAGTCGCTTGATCCTCCGGTGCAGGCGCGGGGAGGAATCGTGTTCTATTGACATTGCGCAGCATCTATTATCGCACTCACTATTCGTTCGTTCGATCCCCTGGAGTGCACGAGGTGAAAATCTCTACTAAGTTACTTGCTGATAGAATCATTCCGACAGGAATGATGGGGTGCAATCAAGAACACTCGACATTGCACTCCTCTGGAGTGCAGACGCGGAGAGGACTCTTGTTCTATTGATATTGTACTCCTCTGGAGTGCAGGCATTAGGTTCGTCGACTTCTATAACATATGGGATCTCTATGGGATTTCTATCGCGCTCGCTAATCACTCGCTTGATCGGTCATTATCTATTCCATTGATCTCTCGTTAGGCAGTTAGTTTATCGCACCCTACAAGAAATGGTGGGCAGTGCCCACCCTACAAATGTTACAAAGTCAAGGTTAGGTCTTCAAGTTCGGCAACGTTAGCAAATACAACGGAACTTCCACGAAAGGAGTTTCCATGCCCCCGACTGTTGTGATTGTCAAGTGTTCGAGCTATTCACAGGAACTGGTTGATCATGCCGTCTCTAATCTGCTGGAACTGCTTGGAGGAATCGGCAACTACGTGAAACCGGGGAATCGAGTCCTTCTAAAACCGAACCTTCTCGGCGCCTCCCACGCCGATGATCCGACAGCCACCCATCACACGGTGATGCGTTCGTTAATTCGCCAAATACAGTCTGTCGGCGGAAAACCGATTATCGGTGATTCGCCGGCATTTGGAAATGTGACGACAGTCGCGAGAAAATCGGGGCTCATGAAGGTCGCCGAGGAATTAGGCGTGCCGATTACCGATTGGACGGGAGGAGTACGAGTACCTGCCCCGTCATCCTACGGCTTGCGCACTTACAAGTTGGCACGCGAGGTGGTAGAAGCGGATGTCGTGATCAACGTGCCGAAACTGAAAGTGCATCAGCAGATGCAACTGACCGCGGCAATCAAGAATAACTTCGGCTGCGTACCCGGCAAGCGGAAAGCGCGTCTCCATTTCTCACGCGGGAAAGATCGGGTCACGTTCGGAAAGATGCTAATTGAATACTGCCAACTGATTAAACCGGCGATCACGGTCGTCGACGCTATCACTGCAATGGACAAAATGGGTCCGCGATACGGAAACGCCTACCCGCTCGCGATATTGACCGGCGGTGTGGATGTAATTGCGTTGGACCGCGTGCACGCGGAAATTATCGGCTTGTCGGATACGCAGTTCGACCTGATGAACGCCGCACGAGCGCTTGGCGTCGGGGAAACCGACTTGGAGAAGATTGAGATTTTAGGGGAGCACCTGTCGGACGTGCGTGTATCCGATTTCCAATTCCCGGGACCCGTGCCGGTGAATTTCTCGCCGCTTCGAATTGCCAAGAGCACGCTCAAGCATCTTTGGGCAAAGCGTGTTGCCTAACTTCGGACTGTAAAGGATTGATGAGGATCAACTGACCGGATAGGGAGGGCGATAGTAGATCCCGCGCGATAGAACTCCCATAGAGATCTTACCCCGCCCCCTACGATAGGAACTTATCGGCAAATTATGGGCACGCCTTACTTAAATGTCGACACGCCGTAATGCACTTCAAAGTTAAAGAATTGTATTAAATGTCAAAGATCAGAATCAAATCGCAACCTGAAATCGAAGCCATGCGGCGCAGCGGTAAAGCAGCGTCCCTTTTGCTGCAAAGGATTGGCGAGGGCGTTGCACCTGGCGTCTCAACCTATGAGTTGGACCAAATCTCGCGCCAGACCATTAAAGAACTCGGTGGAGTGTCCTCATTTCTAGGCTATCAACTTCCCGAACACGCCCCATACCCGGCAACAATTTGCGCTTCGATTAACGAAGAGATTATCCATGGTATCCCGAGCAAAGCGGTCATCCTGAAGGAGGGTGACATCATCGGAATTGATACCGCCATCTTTCTCGGCGGCTTCCACGGCGACAACGCCTTTACGTTTAAGGTGGGAGAGATTTCCGAGGATGCGCAGAAATTGCTTGACGTAACCAGAGAATCGCTTTACGCCTCTATCAATGAGGCAAAACCCGGCAATCGACTGGGCGATGTATGCTATGCCGTGCAGGAATGCGTTGAAGCGCACGGGTTCTCCGTCGCGCGGGATTTCGTCGGTCACGGAATCGGACGCAGTATGCACGAATCTCCACAGGTGCCAAACTTTGGCGAACCCGGGAAGGGCATTCGGTTGAAACCCGGGATGGTACTTGCCATTGAGCCGATGGTCAATGCGGGACGTTATGAGGCAGCGGTGCGTGAGGATGGATGGACGGCTGTCACGGCGGACTCGAGCTTGTCCGCTCATTTTGAACACACGGTAGCCGTTCTCTCCGACGGACCGGAAATCCTAACCTACAATCCGGACCTGTGGGGATGAGATTAGGAAAACCATGAAGCTATCTCAAGTTGTTGGAACCATCGCGATGGCGTTTCTGTTTTTGGCGATTTATCTAGTCTTTAGCTATGCGCCAATCGAGACGACCATGCTCGAAGTTCAAAAGATTTTCTACTTTCACGTGTCTTCCGCGCTTACCGTCTTTCTCGCTTTTGGCGTGACGTGTCTATTTAGCCTTCTCTACTTGATTAAACGAAATGACAAATTTGACACGGTCGCTGCCGCGTCGGCGGAGCTTGGAATTGTTTTCTGCACAATCGTGTTACTCACGGGACCTATCTGGGCGAAGCCTGCATGGAATACGTGGTGGAACTGGGAACCGAGACTCACAAGCACGCTCATTCTCTGGCTGATGTATATCGGCTACTTTATCTTGAGATCGGCGCTGGCGGGGGAAAAGAAGAAAGTTTATTCAGCTGTATTGGGCATTCTCGCTTTCTTGGACGTCCCGATAGTCTACTTCTCGGTGGAAATCTGGCAAGGCAACCTGCATCCCGACACTGACACAAAGTGGAACTTAGCCCCGGAGATGGTTACAACATGGATGTTAACCTGGCTTGCTCTAACCGTGGTTTACGTCTTTGTGCTCATGGTGCGGTATGAAACGGAACACCTGAAGACGCGCTTGGAAATCATTCAGGATCGGCAAATGGGGGAATGATTGCCGCCGTTGGGGGGCGCGGAAGGAAGGTATTCTCGAATAGGTGAGTTGGAGGAATTGAATGAACAAGGCAGCCTTGGTAATCGTTGGATTAGTTTTCCTCATCTTTTTCAGCTTGTTTCTCGGAGGTCAGGTCCCGATTGCGATTACACAGGATGAAGTTCGCGCGGCAGTTAACGATGCTATCGCCGATATGGACGCCCAAGTCGATGAAACCGAAGTTGGTCAAGCGGTAAGCAGATCAATAGAAAAGCTGGAAGAACGGCAAAAGCGCCGCTTGAAGTTTCTGGTTTCTGCCTATTTCATGATTTGGCTAGTATTTAGCTTCTACGTACTGCGGATTGTCCGGGAACAATCTCGGTTGCGGCAGCGTCTGGATCAACTGGAATCCCACCCAGATCGCTCGGGCGAGGGCAATTAATATCACAAACCCCACCTTCAAATTTCCCAAGACATTCCCTCCCAAGTCGTTCTATTGATCCTATCCGGTCACTTAATCACTCGCTATTCGCTCGCTTGATTGGTTGGTTTGCGTATGCCACAATCTATCTAAATGAAGATTAGATATTTAAATCGGTAATTCTAGTTTTCCCTAAACTCGGTAGGTGCGGTTTCCTAACTGCACCGAGCATCGTTAGGATATTACCGAATTATTTTTTTAAACTCCATACAGATTGTCGTACAGAGGAACGACGCGTATTTTACCTCTTTTGCACGGATGGCGGAAGCAAGAGTTCGGTTTCGATGGATTTAAACTAGCGACGGGATGGTTGAAAGGAAGAAAATGGTAGGTAGGACGAACTGTAGCACACATCTTCCGGCAGGAAACGCAGCGCAATCCCGATGCTGGAGAGATATGTGCTACAGTCGTTTATGAAGTTAAATGGCTTCAGGCCCCTTCTCGCCTGTACGGATGCGAATGGTTTCGTCCGCCGGCAAAACGAAGATTTTGCCGTCGCCAATTTTCCCAGTCGAAGCAGACTGCTGTACTGCCTCGATCACGTTGTCGACGTTCTCTTCCGCGACCACGATTTCGATTTTCAACTTGGGCACAAACTCAATCGTGTATTCACTTCCGCGATAAAGCTCTGTATGTCCTCGGCTCCGTCCAAAACCCCGGACCTCACTGACCGTCATCCCGTGAACTCCAACGCTGTTGAGAGCCTCTTTGACTTCATCAAGCTTGAAAGGGCGGATTATGCATTCTAGTTTTTTCATGGGTTCTTCTCCCTTTTAACCTAAGCGCAATTTAGGAAGTCTACGATCCACCACAATGTTAAAGTATCACATGTAGGCCGATTTTCAACATCGGCATCTCTGTTGGTGCTTGATACCATGATAGAAGTATCGGCCCAACATGCGGCACAAATGTGAAGTGCTGAACTTTAACTGTCGCGAATCTTCGTACGACGCTGGGTACGTCTCAGTGGCTAAAGGTTGTAACCTCGTTCGTCGTGCAGCACCAGATCCAGACCTTCCCTTTCCTCATCCCCTTCAACACGCAGACCGATAATCGCATCCAGAATCTTAAGGATGATAAAGGAGAGTATGGCGCTCCAGACAATAGTGATAACAACGCTCAGGAGTTGCTTGACGAACTGAGCACCAATATTTAAATCCGCCTCTACGCCGCCGAGGGCCTTCGCAGCGAAAATTCCGGTCAAGAGTGCACCGACGATACCACCGATACCGTGCACGCCAAAGGCGTCCAGTGAATCATCATAGCCCAGTTTCTGTTTGAGACTCGTCGCCCCCCAGAAGCAGACGACGCCGGACACAACACCAATGACCAAAGCTCCCATCGGCCCGACGCTGCCTGACGCCGGAGTAATAGCGACCAGCCCGGCGACAGCCCCCGTCACGATACCGAGCACACTGGGTTTACCGTGTTTCATCCACTCGGTAAACATCCAGGCAATCGCCGCTGTCCCGGTCGAGATTTGCGTTACGAGCATCGCCATTCCTGCTGCGCCATCCGCTGCAACGGCGCTGCCGGCGTTGAATCCGAACCACCCGACCCAAAGCATAGATGCTCCGGCTACAGTCAGCGTTAGACTGTGCGGCGGCATAGGTGTCGTCGGATAACCTATCCGTTTCCCAATCATTATTGCGGCAACGAGCGCGGCAACTCCTGCGTTGATGTGAACGACTGTGCCGCCCGCAAAATCAAGCGCGCCGATGATGTCTCCGAAGAGCGAACCCGGGCCTCCCCATGCCATGTGGCAGATGGGCGCATACACAATCAGTGACCAAATGCCGGAAAACCAGAGCACTGCGCTGAACTTCATACGCTCCGCAAAAGCGCCTACGATGAGCGCCGGCGTAATAATCGCAAAGGTTAGTTGAAACGTAAGAAACACCGTCTCCGGAATTGTCCCGGACGCAGTGCCTACGTCTATACCCTTAAGGAACACCTTCCCCAGTCCCCCAATGAACGAATTAAGGTTCAGGGTACCAGCATTCATACCTGTCGTATCAAATGCGAGACTATAACCAAGCAACACCCACAGTACGGTGATTAAGCCCGTGATTGCGAAGCATTGCATTAACACGGACAGCACATTGTTCCTGCGGACCAGACCACCATAGAACAGGGACAACCCTGGGATAGTCATGAACAGGACCAATGCTGTCGCGGTGAGTAACCACGCGGTGTCACCGGAGTCAATTGCGGCGCCTTCCTCGGCGAGCGCAAGCCCCGGCGCCAATAAACCAACCAACAATACCATCGACCACAAAACGTATTTCCGTCGACTACTATCTAAAAGCCAAAACCTCTCTCGAATGCGGCCATTGCATTCTGAAATGTCGTGCTTTTGCATTCTAACCCCCTTTTTGACGGTGTATGGTGAGAACGAGACGCTTTTCTCATTTTAGCATAGTGCGAAGATCAGATCAAGCACAAAACACGTTTTACGTGTGCAGGCACGCGGCATGGGACATGCCAGCTTGAGCAAGACAATACTCAAGACTTCGCGGGTACAATCTGCATCGACTCAACCTAATAACGAGAAACGCGTGGTTGAGTTCTACTCCGCAATCCGCCAGAGAAGGCGTCGCTGTGGCACTAAATTTACAGATAGAATCTTGATTGTGATTCGCTGCTTGCCGTGATATAATGGCAGTCGCCAACCAAATCTACAATTCTCCCTGTTGCGCAAATTGTATGCCATATCGAGAGTTTCCTCTCGTGACTGTCCAACCTCCCGGAAATCACGTCACTTAAAGGCGGTTCCCGCAGTTGAACTCACGGAGTTATCCCTGCTTCCTTTTCCAATTCGAAGGCAAATGCTGAAATATTAATCAGAAAAGTGCTCAACAATTGAGCAATCAACCGAGTGAATATCAAGGGCGATAGAAAGTCTTACTCGCTATTCGCTCGCTCGATCTCACCCTACATATGTGCAAAGTCCAGCTAAGATTTCGCAGTCCATATTTCCTCGCGCCGATAGTGATCGTCGGAGCAATACTTCGCTTCTGGCATTTGGGTACGTGGGGTCTATGGATGGACGAGGTTTTGACGGTTCTTCACGCGAAACAGCTTTCAATCGACAGCCTGGGTATAAATCCGCTTCCGTACCTTGCCGTCAAACTGTCGCTGTCGACTTTGGGCCAAGACGAATGGGGAGCGCGTATTATTCCGTGCATTGTCGGTATGGCGTCGATCCCGTTGATCTTCCTAATGGGACGCTCGCTGGTCAATTCGCAGGTTGGGATATTCGCGGCTGCTTTCGTTGCGCTTTCAAACTGGCATCTGTACTGGTCGCAGAATTCGCGCGGCTACATCTTCACGTTTCTATTCGGTATGTTGACGGCATGGAGTTTCTATCTCGCCATACAACACGACCGTCCCGTAACGATGTTCGGTTCGCTCCTCGCGGCAATCTGCCTGATTCTCTCTCACACGCTTTCCATATTCCTCATCCCCGCGCTTGCAGGCTATGCAGCGAGTTTTTGGCTAGTAGGCGCGTTTCCCCGCACCCAAGGACTGTTCGTCAACACACAGGAAGAGCGCGACTCGCTCTCTCCATCCCGCGTAGACACTACAAGGTACCCTAAGGGGCTTCGATGGCGTAATCTGCTAATTTTCTTTCTTCCGTTCACGATTCCGCTCTTCGTGCTTCTTCTACCGGATTTCCGCAATTGGCTGTTTTCAGGCTGGGGGTTGAATCTTTGGCAGCGAAGCCCGATCTACATCATCTTTACCCTCGTGTACGGTTTGAGTGTGCCTGTCGCAGTAACCGCTTTTTCTTCGCTATTCTTCAAGCCCATTGAGAATTCGGTGCGGTTTTTGGCTTGTTATGCGGTCATTCCGCTTGTTCTGATGCTGATCGCATCGCGCTTCCAGAACGTCGCCGGTTACTACTTGTTTTTTACATCCCCCGCGTACTTTCTGCTCTGTGCTATCGGCTGCGATCGGATTTCGAGGGTAAAATCGCTTCCTATGGTCATCCGTGTTGTGCTGCCTTGCGTCATCATCGTCACAATGCTCTCCCAGAACTATCTTTACTTTAATGTCGAAAACGGGGGCAGACCCAAGTGGCGCGAGGCGTTCTCAGTCATCCGATCAGAGATGAGGGCTACGGATCAAGTGGTCCTCTCTCTCCCGCAGATGAGCTGGCACTATTTGCCGGAGCTCAAGTCAATTGCGGCCAGAGAGGTGATGGACAAAAGGACTGTGTTGGCGGAGAAATGGAGATTGGAACGTGCGCGGGTATGGTTCGTGATTGATGCGGGAACTTTCAATGTTTTTGATCCGGGGCGTGAGTTGCGGCAGTGGATACGCCAGAGAGGGCGGACTGTCGAGACCTTTCCCGTTTCGGCGAGGGCGAAGGATCGGACAATCAATTTATATCTTTGGGATACAACGGAGTGATGAAACCTATCGTTCTCGGCTCTGCCTAACCGCGTCCATCAGCGACTCCAGTTTTCGTGCGTCGCGCGAACCCTTGACGGATTCAACTCCCGAGCAAAGGTCTATCCCGTAGGGGCGAACGGTTTCGATTGCCTGATTGACGTTTTCGACGCGAATACCACCGGAAAGAAACGCTGGAATCGTAGATTCGGCAATTAACTTGGCGGCGACACCCCAGTCGCTGGTCTCGCCCGTCCCACCGAAACGGACTTTGCCGCGGCTGACCGCGGCGGTGTCGAACAAGAGTGCGTCCGCGCCTGCGCGAGTGTACGCTTCCATCTCGACGCGAATGCCCTCAACGTCCGGTTTCTCACTCGTACCGGCGGGCAGAAAAAGGGATTTCCAAACATCGCAGGAAAGCTGCTGTTTTAGCTGATAGACCCCATCGGGGGATTCGCGACCCATTAGCTGGACCGCGTACGGCTGGATTATCTCCGCTGCGCGCCGAATCCAGTCTGTGGGACGGTTAAAGACAGGTATCGCGGTTGGAATCGAGATCTGCCGAGCGATCTCGGCAGCCGTGTCAACGGTGACAGATCGCTCGGAGAACGGCACCTCAACGACAACCCCGCAAAAGTCTGCGCCGGCATCTACCGCCATCTGTGCGTCCACAACGCTGGTTGTACCACAGATCTTTACTTTGCAGACTGTTCTTCCCATATTAAGATAATGGAGTAAAATACGGACGGGAAATGGACGGGGAAAAAATTACCGGCTAGGGGTATAGACCTATCTACAATTACGCTACTATAGCCCTAGAGGATCGAGTGGGAGACGTGTATAATCCCTACAAGCGGGATATCGGAGACTACATTGATTGCTCCTCAAGTTGCCCAAGCACTTCGTTGAGGAATGTGTTTAGGCTACTTTCACCTTGGAAGCGTTCCTTTTGACTCTGAAGCGCACGGATTGCGGGCGCATCGCCGATTTTGGCAAGCGCATCGACAACAGTCAACCTGATTGTGAGTTCCTCCAAGGAGTCAAGCGCATCAATTAGAACATCCCGAGATCTGGTGCCGCCGATATTGCCGAGCGCGGAAGCGGCTATATCCTTGACGTTTGAATCGCCACGCTCGAATGCGGCGATAAGCGAATCAACCGCGCCCGCTCCAATCTGACTCAAACCGAGCCCCGCTTGGAATCGAATCCCCGGCACTTCACCGTTATCTTCCATAACGGCAGTCAATACGCCAATCGCGGATTGCGGTTTCATTACACCCAATATGGCGATACACGTCCGGCGAATCTCTTGGTCGGCCTCCACAGCGCGCTTAACGTACTTCTGCGCTAACGCAAGCAATCGTCCCTCGGCAATCTTCTCGCGCAACGCTTGAAGCCTTTCCGTTGAATCGGCGCTCGATTGGCTGAACTCGACAAGGCGTGCCAAACTCCGGATCGCCGGTTTGCGCAGCGACAAGTCACTACTCTGTTCAACGATGTCCATCAGGGGGTCGACAGCCCGCGCGTCGCCGAGTTCGCCTAGCGCTTCGACAGCCGCAATTCTGACGCCCGCCAACTCGGTCGTTCGGAACGTGAGTTCGGAGCCGTGTTTCGTGAACTCCTCAATCGCTTCCTTGTAATCGTCAATCGTGCGTATCTTGCGCTCATCAATCACCGCTTCAATCGAATCGCCGATCTGTATGTTTGCGTTCGCCGCCGGACTTCCACCCTTCACTTCGCTGACGACATTTCCATCAACTTTAAGTCCCGTCTTATCGCCACTCCGGCGCACGGCTAACCTGACTATTCTACCGTCAGTAAAGCGTAGGATAAGGTTGTTGTCTTCATGCATCGACTTCTTTGCCGCGCGCCCGTAATTCCCCCCGCTCCCAAGAGAGTATTCGCCGACGACGTAGGAGATTAATTCGCCCTCTTCAAGCTGCGCGCTGGCGGCCGGACCGTTAGGTTCTACGGAAATTACCACGACCCCGTTGGTAGACCAGCGATTCTCAAGATCGCTATCCAACTGTTGTACGTGAATCTTGAACTGCTCGTCGTGGTAACGATTCTCGCATCCCATGGCGAACACAAGGATGACAATTATGAGTAACGACTGAAGCTTAACAAGCATGAGATCTCCTTATGACAACATATTTACTGCGCCTAAAACGCGGCACGTAGATTCCACAGAATTCGGGACATGTGCCAATCCAACAATCAGAACTTGATTTCAACCTCTCGACTGCCCTGTTCGCCCAATGCGTTTAACAATGGATTGACCGCTCGCTCATCTCCCAATGTGGCAAGCGCTTGAATAGCATCGACACGCAAGGAAGAACCCTTATTTTCGGCGATCGCAACCAATTCTTTAACCGCGGCGCCTCCTATTTTCCCGAGAGCTTCAACCGCTAATTGTCGAACCTCGGGGCTTTCCCTGTCCCTTGCGCGTTTCGCGGATCCCGAGTTCACAATCTTGACCAAGTCGGGAATCGCGTTTTCGTCTCCGATTTCTCCCAGCGCTTTGACCGCGTTTAACCGCGTCTCCTTGCGTTTGTGATCGAGCAGTTCGACGAGCAGCGGCACGATCGTGCCGGGTGCGTCTTTGCCGATTTCCGCTAACACCCAGTGAGCGTCGTGGCGATCCCGGTTGTCTTTGGACTTGATCGCTTTCTTCAAAGATTTCAGCAGCTTGTTGCGATCGCCTTGGTTATAGATGCGCTTAAGCGCGTTCAGCGCAGCGTTCTGCACACCCGGTTCATTGCGTCTCAAGGTCTCAAACACCAGAATCTCAAGATATTTGTTTTGTTCCTGCTGATACGCGAGGAACATATGCTTCCCGCGATTCTCGGTGCTAGCCTTTTCCCAGTCCTCCTCCCAGTTCTCTGACGAAGACTTCGCGTTGTAAAACTCCTGAGAATCGTAGAACCCGAGTAGATAATGTGCCTCGGCATTGCTTGGCTCTTGCTGAATCGCCAATTTAAACTGAGCGACCGCGCGTTCCTCCTTGCGCCGTCTCTCCGATTTTATAAGCTCTTTACCTTTGGACAGATATTCATTATGGCTTCCACAACTGACGAGGAAAACGGCGAGACAAATTGATATAACACTCACCCTGAGACGTTTATTCATTCTGATCTCCCATCCATATTAGATATTATGTAGTAATTATTGCGGTTACTGTTGATCACTGCTGCCCAGTTGGTTTTCAGGACTCGCTCAATCCCGCCCATATCTATGCCCTTCGCTTTGTTACAGCGAGATGGTCTCTAGTGTTCTATTCACATCTCACTCCGCTGGAGTGAAAACCATCCTACGAAGGAACGCTTTTTCAAAACCTGTGTATCTCATGCACAATCTAACAGATTGTGGTACATAGGTAGCAACTTGAATTATCTTACTGTAACACAAGAGACCTTTGAAGGCAAGACAAAGATATTATTCTCTTCCCGTATTGGATTTCACCCCGAATAAGCTAAGAAACCCTTACCTTTCTCGAAGCGCCCGTTCCAGATGGATCGTCAATCGTTGGGAGATAGCCGCGCATCGTCTATCACATCCAGATTCTCGCTTACATCGTGGACCACTCCCGATTCCATAGAAATCTCGCTCGGAGACGTGTCCCCCTGTCCCATTCGTAGCTGACGTTCCGCATCGACCACATCGCGATTAATCTTTGCAACACACCGGTCTAGTTTGTCCAGAAAAGTGGTATGTCCCGCCATCGCACGGCGTGTCTGACGCAGAAAGTCTATTACGAGTCGAAATGAACGAACAAAATCGCCATCCGCAAGATCCGCATACCTGTGTAACTCTTCAAATTCGCAACCGCGGCTCCAAGCAAGCATTGCCGCGCTTAATTTGGTTTCAAACTTCGGCGTAATCTCTGCCACCCCGTGAAACGCTTCCAGAACACGCAGATTTTCGATCTCCTTATCTGCCGACTTTAGAAGCCGTTTTAGCCGATTGTCTTGTAATTTTCGAAAGCGTCCCGAATCCTTGCGTGGTTCAGAGACAATTGCCATCATCAAAACATTGATGTCGTCTTCGCCCAACTTCTCAAAAAATCCGCCAAACAGCAGTAAAGAGATTTGCATCTCATAACCCGAAATCCGTGAGGCAATCTCCCCTCTCGGCAATAAATCGGTTCCTTCTATGTATCCAAGCTCTTCAAGAACTTTAAGACGGGACGCTATTTGTCTCTGCTGAAAGTGCTCAAAGTGGTCGCGTTCTCGAACGAAGGATTCAACTTGACTGGTGAATTGCTCAATTGTCTGATACTGTTGATGGCACAACTTAAATCGCTGGCAACCGTGGCACAGACTGTCCTGTAATATGGACTCGGCTTGTCGCACCTGCTGATTATTGTACGCGAGTTTCTTGAGTCGTATTCGCTTATTCTTGCGGCCGCGGTTTTTTCGTTTTATTTCAAGACGTTTTGCCTTAAGGACTTGTTTCCGATCCGCGACGTTGTCGAGGAGGTCAAGGTGGTTGGCAATCTGCTCGGAGGCATCCAAATGTTCATGGACACAGATAGGCAAGGGCGCATTCTTGAGCCCCTCTTCGGCGCGCTTGAGGTGTTTATCAATTTTGCGAATGCGCGTGTAGTTTTGGAAGTTGCCTAGGCTAAGCGTACAAACATCGTATATGTCATCCCGGTACTTCTGATACAGATTCAATATGCTCGAATAGGAGAGATTGAATTGACTCCCGATCGACTCAATCTGATTGGAGGTGATTTTCCGAACCTTCTCAATGTCCGCAAATCGAGGATCGACCCTGGCATAGACGTAACCGACGGGATCGATGCCGCGCCGTCCGGCGCGTCCCGCCATCTGGTGATATTCGCGCGCCTTTAGATAGCGGAAACCCACGCCGTCAAATTTTTCGAGGCTTTCAAACACTGCCGTACATGCCGGCATGTTGATGCCCACGGCGAACGTTTCTGTCGTGAAGAGCAACTGCACTAGCCCGGAAGTAAACAGTTGTTCGACTACCTCCTTCAAAGTAGGCAGCATCCCGGCATGGTGATAGGCGACCCCTTTCGAAATCAGACTGCGCAACTCAGTCGCTTTCCGATTGTCCTGAATGTCGTGCCGTATGCACAGCGAATCAAACAGATCAAGGATTTGCTCCCGCTGTTCCGCTTTAAGAAAACTACGGCCGGAGCTATGAGCATAAGTCTCTGCGCTTCGCTCACACTGCTTGCGACTAAAGCAGAAGTAGAGACAAGGCAGTCGGTTGCGTTTCTGAATGTAATCAACCAAATCCGTGCGAATCAGGTTGGGAGTTGCATTGGTAACGATTTCGTCAACCTTCTCATCGTCACGAAGGTGACTGAATTTGGCGATAATCTGTTGACTCCGCCGAAGATCGTCGATGGTTCCAATGCCATAGCCATCAAGATAGAGATGATGTTCAAGAGGTACGGGACGCTCAAGTTCCTGAACCACATCAATCTCGATCTCGCGGACGCTGCGCATCCAATCCCCGAACTGGTTGAGATTCGGTATGGTCGCGCTTAAACACGCAAATTTTATATGCTGTGGGGCGAAAATTATGCTTTCTTCCCATACCGTCCCTCGCCCAACATCGTTGATGTAATGAATCTCGTCGAATATTGCGTATTCTACATCCGCCAAGCGTTCTATATCGTCGAAAATCGTGTTTCGGAAGATTTCCGTTGTCATCAACAGAATTTGGGCATAAGGATTGAGGACAACGTCTCCCGTTAAGATACCTACGCGGTCGCCATACCGCTCGTGAAAATCCCGATATTTCTGGTTACTAAGCGCTTTGATTGGCGCCGTGTAAATTACGCGTCGATCACTCTGAATACATTTGTCAACCGCGTACTCCGCTACCACCGTTTTTCCCGCTCCGGTTGGAGCGGCGACAATCACAGAACGCTCTTGATCTATTGCCCGGATAGCATCTTCTTGGAATCGATCTAACCGAAAACCCCTGTAAAACATTCAAATCTCCCAAACCCAAAATAGGCCGGAATGATTATAACTGCTTCCACCCCTTTTGTCAAATGTGAATGCCCGACTGAAGGGGACGGTCCCGTGCGGTCCAATCGCCCGGGATTCACATGCGATAGGCCTGCCCGCCCCGCTGAAATCTGTAGACATAGCATCGAAAATTAGTATAAAATGTGTGTCATCGCCAGAACTATCCCATAATCGTGTGAGGAAAGCTATGAAGATCTTTGTCCCCGGCAGAATCTGCCTATTTGGTGAACATAGCGATTGGGCGGGAGGCTACCGTCGCATCAATGCTGATTTGGAAAAGGGGTACACGCTGATTACGAGCACCAATCAAGGCGTGTATGCCGAGGTAAAGCCCCATCCCACGAAACTAATCTTCCGCGCAACGCTGAGCGATGGCGAACGGAAAGGCCCATTTGAACTGCCGATGGAACCGGAGGCGCTGCTCGCGGAAGCGGAAAAAGGGGGATTCTTCAGCTATGCCGCCGGTGTTGCCCATCAAGTCCTGACACACTATCATGTGCGTGGAATCGAGATCGACAACTATCGCACAGATCTTCCGGTAAAGAAAGGGCTGTCATCCAGCGCCGCGATCTGTGTCCTTGTGGCTCGCGCCTTCAACCGCGTCTACGACCTCAAGATGACCACGCGCGGCGAGATGGAATCCGCCTACACCGGCGAAATTACGACCCCTTCCCGATGCGGCCGGATGGACCAGGGTTGTGCGTATGGCCGCCCCGTCATGATGATTTACGATGGCGACCGGCTTGATGTCAAGGAATTCAACGTACCGAATGACCTTTACTTTGTTATCGTTGACCTCGCCGCCGGCAAAGACACGAAAGAAATACTAAGCGCCCTCAATCGCTGTTATCCGTTCGCCGAAGACCAACTCCAAAGGAACGTTCAGGAGTATCTTGGACCAATCAGCGCCGGATTGACGAATGCCGCCCATGGAGCCTTGCAGGGCGGAGATGCCGAACGAATCGGTCAATTGATGACCGAGGCACAAGCGGAATTCGACGCTCATCTTCAACCCGCCTGCCCTTCGCAATTGACATCCCCGGTATTGCACCAACTCCTCAAATATGAACCCCTACAACCCTACATTTTGGGCGGCAAGGGCGTCGGATCTCAAGGAGACGGTTCCGCGCAATTCATTGTCCCGGATAAGCAGAGCCAGCGTAAAGTGATTGATATCATTGAGCGCGACCTGAAAATGCCGTGCCTTGAGCTTGTGATCGAGGCTGGACGGCGTGTTCGAAAGGCGGTAATCCCTGCCGCTGGATTTAGCACCCGCCTCTTTCCGGCTTCAAAAGGCATCATAAAGGAATTGTTCCCAATCATTGACAACGAAGGAAGAGCCAAACCAGCCATTATGGCATTAATCGAAGAAGCTGTAAACGCTGGAGTGGATGAAGTTTGCCTCATCGTTCAGCGCAGGGATCGCGAGTTTTTCGAGGATTTTTTCAATACTCCGCCCCCAATTGAGAACTACAACCGATTATCCAAGGAAGACCAAGCCTATTGCCAATATCTGTTGGATCTTGGACGGCAGGTTACGGTAATTGCACAGGAGGTTCAGGAAGGATTCGGTCATGCCGTATTTTGTGCGAAGGAATGGGTCGACGGTGAGCCCTTCTTGCTCATGTTGGGCGACCACCTTTACGCTTCCGATAGTGAAACGTCATGTACGAGGCAACTTTTGGACGTATATGATCAGGTCGGGCATAGCGTTGTTGGCTTGAAAACTACCTCTGTGGAGGAGCTTCACAATTTTGGTTGTGTGAACGGCGTATGGCAGGATGAGTCGCTTCTTTCGATCACGGAGTTCTATGAAAAACCCTCTGTAGCATACGCGCGGCAGCACCTGCACGTAGACCGGATGGACAAAGATCTGTTCCTTACCGTCTTTGGACTTTATGTGCTTACTCCACGGATTTTTGACTATCTTGAAGAGAACATCACCCATAACCTTCGCGATAGAGGCGAGTTCCAGTTGACGCCCTGTCTTGACACACTGCGAAAAGAGGATAATTTTTCGGGATATGTTCTAAAAGGCAGACGCTTTGACATCGGCCTCCCTGAGGCGTATCGAGAGACCGTAATTGATTTCCGAAACACATGAAATCTTCAGCGAACCTGTACGTTGGGTTGAACGCTCAAGCGTGTGAATATGTGGAGGACGCCCCTTGTGCCGTCCCGTAATCAGACTTCCAGTACAATAAAGATTTCTGCAAAACCCAAATATATTGCTTCCCTTTTTCGTCTTGGTGTCGATCTTCTATCATTCCAATTCTGTTCTTCCTAGCCACCTCAGAAGATATACACCAAAACTGAAACCTGTTTAGCAGCTTATGTTAAACAAGAAAAAAGAAATCCTGCTGGCGGGACTGGCATTCCTTGCCATTTGCGCCCTTGCGGCATACGGCGAACAGCATATGGAAGGATCTGGCGTTCTTGTCTGGTATAGTATTGTCCCACCCGTTCTTGCCGTCACTTTGGCAATTGCCACACATCGACTGTTATTGAGCCTCGGGCTGGCGGTAGCCGTCGGGATTGTTCTCTCGTCGATACGAATTGCGTCGGCTTCCATCGGGGATTGGTTCACCTCCGTTTTCAGCCAAACAGCATCGGTCGCAACATCCGTCGTAGATTCATTCAACCTTCTGATCATCCTCTTCATCGTCCTAATTCTCTCCACAATCTCCGTCGTGATAGTGTCCGGGGGAATTCAGGGTATCATCCGTTGGCTTTCGCGATTTGCAAAAGGCGCACGTTCAACCCAGTTCGTCACCGTTCTCATGGGATTTGCTGTGTTCATTGATGACTACGCCAACACGATGATTGTCGGGTCTGCCATGCGTCCCGCAACCGACCAAAAACGGATTAGCCGCGAGAAACTGGCGTACCTCGTGGACTCCACAACTGCTCCCATCGCGGGCTTGGCGGTGGTCAGCACCTGGATCGGGTATGAAGTTGGGCTGTTCAATGAGGTTGCCAATTCGTTAAGCATACAGCAAGACGGTTACTCCATGTTTTTCGACGCCATCGGATTTCGCTTCTATTGCCTGATGACGATTATCTTTGTTCTTGCAAACGCACTTAGCGGCATCGATTTCGGCGCAATGCGTAAGGCGGAGATACGTGTACGAGAAACGGGAGCTGTGATTGGTGAAGATGCAAAACTGATGTCCTCAAGAGCGTTCACGACGCTGAAATCCGCGTCATCGGCAAGCGTCCATCCGCTGAGCGCGGTCATCCCGATTGGTAGTCTTCTAGGCGTCATGTTGATAGGATTCTGGATTGATGGCGGTGGCAAGGGATTTGTCCTGTCCCCATCGGCGTGGCGTGAGGCGCTATCCAATGCGAACAACCTTAAAATCTTGGCAATCGCCTCCGGGAGCGGTTTCCTATTGTCGCTATTCTGTGCAAAACTAGTATCGCGGATAAGTTTCTCCGAGATTGGATGTGCCGTGATTTCCGGTCTCAAAGGCAGCTTGCTGCCAACCGCGGTTCTGGTCCTGGCGTGGAGCTTAAAAGCCGTCTGCGACCAACTGTCGACGGGAGACTTTCTCGGAGCAACTGTGGAAGGTATGGTTTCGCCGTTATGGTTTCCCGCGCTCCTTTTCATCGTGGCGTCCCTGACTTCGTTCGCCACCGGCACGAGCTGGGGCACCATGGCAATCCTCATTCCAACCGCCATACCGATTGCCTATGCACTTGATGGGGACTCCTATGGGTTGACGACAGTCATCAGCTTGGGGGCGGTGCTTGACGGTTCAATCTTCGGCGATCACTGCTCCCCAATCTCCGACACGACCATCATGAGTTCCATCGCGAGCGAATGCGATCCGATTCACCATGTGCGCACCCAGCTCCCCTACAGTCTAACCGTTGCCGGGCTGGCGCTCATCTGCGGCTACATACCGGCAGCGCTGGGGGTTTCATCGTTTGTCGGGATAGGTGCCGCAGGGGTTCTAATCGTCCTTTTGTTCTATGTCGTAAGCAAGTTTGGGGCGAATCGACGCGCAATGCCATAACCACTAAGGTTACTCCGCCGCTTGACCTTCATGCACATCAATGAGTTGCAACGGCGTCTCGTCGAACGCTACCCGCTGAGGCAGGAAATCATCCGACTGGCGAAACGGGATATCGCCATAACTGTTGTGGTCGATCCCGATCAATTTCTTGATGACTTGAGTAGAGAGGAAATCAACGGCGCACTACGCCTCCCCTATTGGGCATACTTGTGGCCATCCTCAATTGCACTTGCGCGCCATCTGGATCAGATGGAAACGCTAGAGTCCCAACGGGTTTTAGAAATCGGTTGTGGATTTGGGCTGGCGGGAATCGCGGCTTCCCTAGGCGGCGGGAGGGTTATGTTTACCGACTACGAAAAGGACGCGCTGCTGTTTGCACAGTATAATGCCCTTCAAAACAGGTGCACCGAGGGAGCATCTTTCGTCCAAATGGATTGGAACGCTTCATGCTTCAACGGTCGGTTCACGCGCATCCTTGCGGCAGATGTCGTCTATGAGGAGAAGAACTGGAAGCCGATCCTCGCCCTCATCCAAAAACATCTTGCCGTTGGCGGCACGGCGATAATAGCAGAACCGAATCGAGCCAACGCGGATGGATTTTTTGATCTGCTCACACACCGCGGATTCACGTCGGAGGAATTCGGGTACACGGCGCTTTTGGAGGAGGATCCCTCCACCATCACGGTCTACTGCGTGAGGAGGGAAGAATGAACGGCTTGGAAGAATGGAACGACGGAAGCATTGTAAGGTGCGCACCGCCCACCATTTCTTGCAGAGATCGCATCAGCAGATAGATAGAAGGGAGTGGGTGACGGTCGTGATAGAGGACCTATTGTGATAGAATTCCCGTCACGCATCAGCTGCTGTAAACCATATCGTTGAATAAATACAAAAGACGGATGAATCTGGAACTCCCCTAAAAGTCATGAAAGACATCTTCCAAACACACAGCCCGGAAGAAACACAGACAGTCGGTAAACAAATCGGTACATCCTTGAAAACCGGCGACGTCATCGCGCTGATCGGCGATCTCGGTGCAGGCAAAACCTGCCTGACCCAAGGGATCGCTTGCGGAGTCGGCATTGCTTCCCACGAGGTCGTCAACAGCCCATCTTATACCCTCATCAATGAGTACGCGGGGAAAATACCAATCTACCACATCGACCTCTACCGCCTAGAACACCACGGCGAAATCGTCGATCTTGGACTGGAAGAATATCTGGAGGGAAGCGGGATTTGCATCATCGAATGGGCGGACCGCATGTCAAATTTGCTTCCGGCGAACCACATCCAAATTACAATGACGTGGGTAGATGAGTCAGACCGCATCATTGAGTTGCAGCGAAGCGCCACTGGAAGGTAAAGATTCGGAATCGTTTAGCTGTTGCTCATTCAACGTTGTAGGG
>JAJDTR010000127.1 GCA_022827055.1 Candidatus Poribacteria bacterium
CATCGCAACTATGGGAAAACATGGAATGTGATTGCTGCCATTGTTAACTTGCGATATTCCTCAACAAGTTGCCAAACGGCGTAGTTATTCTAATCTCCAAGATTGCTGTAACTACACGGATCCATTTTGGAAAGATGTCTACTGCACCTAAACGTTCATGTGAGACACGCGTTCTGCACGTATTCGTTCAGCTTTCCAAATTTATTGCCCAATCCTGGTTTGCTAACTTGGCTATAGATATGGCATAATAATTGCCAAATACGTTGGGTGATGACACAAACACGTCATCTGAATTCTCAGTCATTACTAACCTCGTCAACCGATCCACTATCGACGCAAGGACAGAAAGAGCTGCCAATAACCTTTGACCGCCGCTGATCTTTCCTGTTTCAGTTGGCTTTGCTTGCACGTCGCAAAAGGGAGGGCATCATGAAGAAATTACTTCTGCTACTGGTTCCTTTCGTTGCTTTGTCATTTAACGTCTATTCGCAAATTGATTTGCCGGAGGGCGCTACACAGCGTATCGGGAAAGGCGCAATCTGGGAAATTGCATATTCACCTGATGGCAAGTACCTGGCAGTTGCCAGTTCCATTGGGACTTGGCTGTATGATTCACGGACGGGCGCCGAGCTCAATCTACTTACCGGACATACCTACGCGGCTACCAGTATAGCGTTCAGCCCTGATGGTCAAACGTTGGCTACTGGAGGTGACTGGCCTGACAGGACGATTCGTCTGTGGGACGCGGCAACGGGTGTGCTTGCGCGGACGCTTGATGTAAGTGAATTTAGCGGCGGTAGTTTAGCGTTCAGTCCTGACGGGAAGACGCTTGCGGGCGAAACCTACAACAAGAAGGTGCGCCTTTGGGATGTGGAGACGGGAGCTCGCATCCTGACACTGGAAGGGCATGCGTCCAGCATTACAAGCGTAGCATTCAGTCCGGATGGACGTACAGTTGCCTCTGGCAGCCAGGACAATACTGTCCGGGTATGGGATATCGGCACGGGAACGCAGAAATTCAAACTTACCGCACATAAGAACAACGTTACTGATGTAACGTTCAGTCCCGACGGACGTATGTTGGCTAGCAGCAGTTATAATGGTCGTGTGCGCTTGTGGGATGCGTCGACGGGAGATCTCCAGAGATCTCTTGGATGGCATATCGGCGCGATCTATTGTCTAGCGTTCAATTCGGATGGTCGGACACTTGCCAGTGGAGGTGAAGACAACTCCGTCCGTCTTTGGGATGTAATGACCGGCGTTCTTGAGCGTACAATCGAAGGGCATTCGTCCTGGGTCAAAAGCTTAGCTTTCAGTCCGGACGGCCAAACACTTGCCAGTGGGAGTTGGGACTCTACCGTCCGCTTGTGGAATGCGGTGACGGGTGACCACAAGCGAACTATTGAAGGACATACAGGGATGGTTTGGAGTGTCGCCTTCAGTCCGGATGGTCATACACTTGCGAGCGGGAACGGAAATCCATTTCCTTGGGCGGCAAACAACCATATTCGTATTCTGGACGCAATGACAGGCGATGTCCATCGAACTCTCACGGCGCCGCGAATGCCTTGGGTGCAGAGCGTGGCTTTCAGTCCGGACGGGCTGACGATTGCCAGTAGCGGCGGGCGTGAGATTCACCGTTGGGATGTAATGACGGGAGAGCAGAAGCAAGCACTAAAGGGGCATAGAGATTCGGTCGATGGATTAGCGTTCAGTTCTGATGGTCAAACAATCGCCACCGGGAGTGATGATGGAACGGTGCGATTGTGGAATGCCGAGAGTGGCGATCTTGAGCGAAAACTTGAAGGGCACACAGCGGCAGCAGTCAAGACCGTAGCATTCAGCCCGGACGGTCGGATGCTCGCTAGTGGCGGTGGTGGCATCAGTCTGTGGGATGTGTCGACGGGCGATCGACTAAAGACACTACACGGGCACAAAAAATGGGTTAATAGCGTGTCATTTAGCCCAGATGGCCGCGTGCTTGCTAGCGGCGGTGATGATACCACGGTTCGCTTGTGGGATGTGTCGACTGGTGAACACCTCTTCACCCTTGAAGAGACTGGTTCCAGAATAAGGTCTGCGGTTTTGTCCGTGGACTTCAGTCCGGATGGCCGGACACTTGTCAGTGGGAATTGGCGGTATGTCTATGTCTGGGATGTCATGACAGGCGGGCTGAAGCGAGTACTGGAAGGGCATGCGGATTGGGTCAACGGCGTAGCGTTCAGTCTAGATGGGCGTACCCTTGCAAGTGGTAGCGAAGAGGGTACGATACTCATGTGGAAGTTTGACCCTACGGTTAACCTCAACGCAACTGCAGAAGTTTCCCCCATTTCTGTGCAATCACCCGCTCTTGGTGCTCAGTTCACCATAGCACTCACCGTTGCAGAAACCGAGAACACGGCAGGCTATCAAGCCACTCTTCAATTCGATCCAACGGCAGTGCGCTTTGTTGCGAGCACTAGCGGCGACTACTTCCCTGGAGGAGCCTTTGCCGCGCCACCGGATGTGGAGGAGAATCGTGTCACGATTGCAACGACATCTCTCGCCGGACTGGGCAACGGAGATGGCACGCTCGCTGCACTCACCTTTGAGGTCGTTGCGTTTAGAGAGTCCAGCCTGACGTTATCCGACGTAATTCTGGTGGCGCCCAATGGCGAACGATATTTCCCACACGTCGAAAACAGGGAAATTTTGGTGGAATTGCCAGACGCAACAGGAATCGCAGGTGACGTTAATCGCGATGGTGTGGTGAACCTTCAAGATCTCGTATTGATTGGTTCGAACTTGGGGCAGACGGGGCAAAATGACGCCGATGTGAATAACGATGGGATTGTCGATATCGTTGATTTAGTCATAGTAGTCGGCGCCTTTGGGAATGGAGCAGGTGCGCCTTCCGTGTCCTCAGAAAATCTGTCAACCCTTTCTGCAGCCGACCTGCAACATTGGCTCAACTTATCGTCAGATTTAGATCTGTCTGATGAATCGTTGCAACGAGGGGTGCGCGTGCTAGAAATTCTGTTGGCAGCCATGACTCCTCAAGAGACGATCCTATTGGCGAATTACCCCAATCCGTTCAACCCGGAAACGTGGATTCCGTATCACCTCGCCAGCGATTCCAATGTGATGATTACGATTTACAATGTGCACGGCATGTTAGTGAGTCGGCTCGACTTGGGGCATCAGAGAGCAGGATTTTACACAGATAAAGGGCTTGCAGCATATTGGGATGGTCGAAGCATGAGAGGCGAGCCGGTCGCGAGCGGCACGTATTTCTATCAACTTCACGCGGGTGACTTCTCGGCGGTGCGGCGCATGGTGATTGTCAAGTAGCACAGGCCAGCCGATGCCCCAGTAGAGCACGACAAGAATACTTCCAATCTATTTTGTCAGGTTGAGCGTTATAGTGTTGAGGTAAGTTAACTTTACACATGTTTCGGTAGGTGCGGTTCCTAACCGCACCGAGCATCGTTAGGATATTACCGAAATAATTTTTTAAACTTCATCCAACCGCACCTACGAGACTCGATAAATGTCGGTTCGGTTAGGAAACCGAACCTACCGTAGTGTATAAATAACAATTGGTATTACTATAGAAGTAATTCGGTCCAACTATGAGGCATGTACGAATAATAACTCCCGCTCGGCTTCACTTCGGGCTAATTGATCTCAACGGTGCATTGGGCAGGATTGATGGCGGAATTGGAGTCGCGATTAACGATCCGACCTTCGAGTTAGTTGTTAAACCTTCACACCGAATTGAAGTCGAGTCGTGGCAATATGAAGCGCGGTCAATCGCCATAATTGAGCGCCTTCAGACGAGATTCGATTTTCCCGGTTTGCACGTCGAGTTTTTATCCGAAATTCCCGCGCATTCAGGTTTTGGATCAGGGACGCAGCTTGCTCTTGCGCTCGGTCAAGCTGTAAATAAACTTTACGACCTGAATCTCAGCATCCCGGAACTTGCATTCGCCGCGGCTCGCGGTGGAACATCCGGAATAGGCGTTGCCGCATTTGAACATGGCGGATTTGTCCTTGATGGCGGTCATCCCTTTCCCGATCAGAAATCCTCCTTTCTCCCCTCCTCGGCTGTCGGCAATGTTCCGCCACCACCGGTTCTACTTCGATATCCGTTCCCTAATTGGGATCTATTAATCGTTAGTCCGACCTGCAAACACATTTCGGGTAAAGCAGAGATTAATCCATTTCAGACGTTGTGCCCGCAGCCACAATCGACGGCAGAGCGGCTTTCTCATATTATCTTGATGAAACTCTTGCCAGCGATTATCGAAGAGAACCTCTACGCCTTCGGCGATGCGATTAACCGAATCCAAACCTTCGGTTGGAAAAAAGTTGAGATTGATGCCCAACGAGGCGTACTTCAACAGACACTCGACTTTCTCCGAGAAAGTGGCGCGATTGGCGCTGGAGTTAGCAGTTGGGGTCCCGCGATTTTCGCCGTAGGCGAAAACCTCTCCGCCTTACATAAGAAGACCGAAGCATTTCTTGAATCGTTGCCGGATGGCGGGAGTTGCTTTCTCACACAGCCAAACAACCTAGGCGCCCAAGTGAAGTTGCGTTAACTTGTCTTTCAGTGGCGTTACATGTTTTCAGCATTTGCGCCTAGTCTAAATAGTCTGTAGCAGCGTATAACCGAATCTGACTGCCATTTCGGTTTCGCAAACAGAGAATTACTTCATTTCTATCATCGTTGTCCGCATCATCAATCTTCAAGTCGACGATTTTCCCATCAATTAGCGGACTCTTCCAAGCGATGGTATATAGTCCCTGCCTGCTCTTAAGAATTACAAACTGATCCTGGGGTTCGCCGCTCCCGACCTCCGCAGGGGAATTTACGCTCGTAGCAATTTCAAATGCGGCATCGCCATCCAAATCCCCGACCGCAACCCCTTCGCCAAACAGCGGCGGGGTTTTCCAGAGCAGTCGAGCTACTCTAGTATCGATATAATATGCCCGAAGGTTGCCGTCAGAATCTATCAGTACAATCTCGCCGCTTCGATCTGCCGCATTCGCGTTAAGTATACGTGGGGCAACTGAATGATAGTTGACGCGCAAGGCGGATGGTTGTGTGCCTTGAGCGCCTTTCATGTTTCTGACTAAGAAAACCGTCGAATCTGCCGTGTAGTTAGACGAATTCGCGGCAACCTTTGCTGCAAGAAAAAAGTCCGCGCCATGAGCGACCAACATTGGCGAATGTTTTGACACTAATGCTCGGCTGTCCTCCATCCACTCGACTTGCCACGTGGTATCCGGTGGAGAACCAACATAAAGTTCATCCCGGTCATTTTGATCTTGATCCGCCGAGAGCATTGTGCGGCGCTCTCGGTCCGTGATGGGTGATTCGTCTTCTTGATACTGTATGTCTACTAGATTGGTTCTTGTGTCGAAACCGGCACCATTCCACCGTAACGTCGTTATTTGTTTAGCCTCCGCTAAAATCAATTCATTATAACCATCGCCATTGACATCTGCTACATCAAGGGCAAGCACTGCCAAATTAGTGTCTGACAAGCCTTTCCATTTCAGGTGATATGGATTATCATCTGCGCGAATTGTCTCTTCCGCTGAAAACGTGAATGACGAGGAAAGAGTGAACTCTAATTCGGCAGCATGTTTGAGATATCCTGTGGGCGTGTCCCAAAGAAAAAGTGTACCGTGAGCGGGCAGATGTGAGTGTTTCCGTACAATCCGGCCTGTTAGTAGTTGTTCACACCTAAGGATTTTGCCGTACTTCTTAGCTCGTGGGATTGACAGTAGGCCATTGTCTGTTGGAAAATTACGCCAATCGATCTCGTCTATGCCGATGAAGTCATCGCCGGCATGAACAACTAATCTTGCAGCGAGCATGCGTGTGAGGATATCGCAAGCCACGTTAAGACTTGCCTGATTGGAGGTCAACGGGATGAGTCCGACAGATGCATCGTCTTGCACAAGTTGCTCGCTAAGCTCGTCCATAGCTTGGCGAATCGCAAGGTTTGGATTCTTCGGCTTGGCACTGGAAGTATTTACTAGGAAATTCCCGGATATCAAAATAAGAATGATGAGGGAAAGCTGTTTCATTGGAATCAAGAGTCTTTGTTTTAGCAGTTAGGTTCTGTTCACATATCCAAGAATACGTTTGAATGAGAATATAATTGAAATTCTATTGACTTGGGACCTCTATCGGGACTTTCTATGGGAGCTCTATCGCGTTCGTTGTTCACTCTCTTGATTTTTCACTATTCGTCCTTTGATCTGTTCGGGCAGTTAATCGCTATCCACTTGCATGACTTCAGTTCATCTATTCATTAGATTCTTCGGGGCTGAAATGTCTTGGAGTTTTTCAAATCTGCCTGGCCAAAGGAGATTTGATTTCTTGTGGTGTTGAGTTATTGTATGATTGCCCGCTTGCCGACCGGTTAAGAGGCCCAATCTACCAGAGGGGCGCATCTTGAGTTAACTAGAGTGGTCAAAAGTTTAGCTTGACAAATTTTAAGTGTTATGTGAAGATAATACGTCGCTGCTTAGTGCACAAGTAATCAACTCTTTCGAGGGTCGGTACGTAGATGTCAATACCTGATCATTATCAGACATTGGAAATTGATAGACAGGCAACGCCGGGGACGATAAAGCAAGCGTTCCGTCGGCTGGCGAAAGAATATCATCCGGACAAAAATCCGACGCGTGAGAAATTTGCCGAAAAGATGTTCCGTGAGATTTCTATCGCTTACGATGTCCTGCGAGACCCGAAGGAGAGGTTTAAGTACGATTTAACGCTTAACGCGACAATAGGAAAAAGAAGATTCCGACGCCCTTATCATGAAGACCTCGGGCATTCGCGCCATGCTCAACACAGGTTCGGCTTGATGTTTCAGCAGTTGTTGACTCAGAACTATGAGGTTGGCATCCAGATTTACGAACAATTACAGCGCGGAAATCGGAAGTTCCGCATTGACGACTTCTTGGATTATAGGAATAGCCGGGACTGTGAGTTCCTTATCGCCGAAGCCTATCAAACCTTAGGCGACCTACCGAATGCAACCCGAATTTACGAATCTTTGCTTGCGTCGGAAAAACATCGACCAGTTTTTCATCATTTTGCCGACGAAATTAGAGATCGGTTAAAACGAATCTACTATTATGCCCTAGCGGATCCGGTTCACATTGAGTCTATTCCAAACAATCTGGAGAAAATCCGTGCCCTGAAGTTATCAAAGCGTGAAACAGCTTGGGTATACAAAAAACTTGCGGAATTTTACTGCGAAATTAACTGGCTTGTTAAAGCTCAAGAAATGCTGCAAATGGCTCTAGAACTGCATCCGCGATTAAAGGGTACGAAGAAGCTCTGCCAGAAATTGGGATTGGAAAATCAGTCATGCCATGATTGAGAGCCGTCTCATCAAGATTGTAACATCTCCCGAATTGGCACACAAGGCAAAAGCCGTTACGGCAGTGAAGCCATCACAACAGCGTTAGTTAGCGTACCGTTTTCATTCCCCACAAATTGATGAGGCACGGTTAAAAACATCGTTCATAAATTCGCCGATTCACACTCTTTTAGCCCGCCGCGATTTGACATATTTCCGGTCAACGTTCACAGTTGGCAGTCCCACCGAAATGTCTTCCAGCAACTCTCATATTAAGATTGATGAGTTTCAAAGACAGATTAATATTAGTGGATTGAGCACACGATTAAGGACGTGCTGCCAGTGGTTGAAATAATCCCCAAAATCAATGCTCGAGGTTAGACGCCGAGAATGCACCGATATAATAGGAAGCCCTCTGATGAGTAATACAGATCAAGGAAATGACGCGATGACCGAATACGTACGCGAAGGCGAGAGACGTGCGCGCGAACTCGACAATCGCGGTCCCCTCAATTTTAACTCGGATGGCTCACTGGATTCCAAGATTCTGGATGCCTACTCGCGTTACGGCTTTTATGTGTTTGAAGGTGTCGTAACCGACCAAGAACTCAAAGATTTGCAGACTGAGTTGGAACACATGCTTGAGCGTGCCCCATGCACAAAGGACGCGCTTGTTGATGCAAAGGGACGACCGGCGATGGGAAGCGAGTTTTCACATCCGGTTTTCAACTTTGCAAAACCGCTGAGTGATCCAGTGGGCGGCACTTCAAAGAACAACGGGCGCCACCACGTTAAAATGTCGGAACCCAATCCGCCGTCGGACGCCCCGGAGTATGTTTTGTACACCATTTCCGCTCCACTACAGCTAATGGACTCCTGCCTCCGGCTCTACGGCCATCCACAGCTTCTATCCGTAGCAGAACAGATTAATGGCGCAGATTTTGCCCCGTTCGGAGAAGCGATATTCATCAAGCAACCGGGGCTAGGACCATCTGTCGCTTGGCATCAAGATGGCACCACACATTGGGACAAAACTGGTCTTGACGAGGGGACACACGGTTTCAATTTCATGTTTCAATTCTACGGAAGTTCTGCCGGAAGCGGCGTATGGCTACTCCCCGGATCGCACAAGGGCGGAAGATATAATATCAAAGCCATGGTGGAGGCAAACAACGGTTCCGACCGTCTCCCCGGAGCCGTCCCGCTAGTCTGTGAACCGGGCGACGTTGTCCTGGCAAACCGCCAAACGTTGCACTGTTCGTTCGCCAACACGTCGCCGGATAGGCGAGCGACATTCAACTTTGGATTTCACCGCCGCGCCTCCGTGCTTAATGTCAAAACTCACTTCTTCGACAAGCCGATTGTCTACGACGAGGCATACATCCACGACAGGGCACGATTGATTGCCGTGGCGATTGATGCCCGACAACAGCGTTATCCTCACGAATCGCGATATATCTACCAACCCTTCATCGGAGAGGAAGATGCCAACCGCTGGAACGAAGCTGCAAGAGAAGATATTGTCAAAGACTATCATCTGAAAGATCTACGGCTATGACGTCACTCCTGTTTGTGCCTCCTCCAAAATCGAGCGTGTTTTGCCCGAGATTGGCGCCCAAAGAATTTCGTCGAGGGTCGTCAATTCAGCGTGTGGAGGGATATGAAGACGGCTATAGAGTTTGTAATGTCCTATTGGCTATATCGCACCATTTAAAGGAAGAAATACGATGGAGAAGGTTCTGTTAGTCATTGGCGACGCCGCCGAAGTCACTGATACGCTTTATCCCTATTACCGAATCGCCGAAGACGGGTACGAGGTACTGGTCGGAGCCCCCGAGAAACGCACTTACCACCTAGTTCAGCACGACGCGCATCCGGATTGGGATATAACCGTGGAGTCGAAAGGTTACGAGTTTGCCGCAGACATCGCATTTCGGGAGGTCAGTCCGGAAACCTACTTGGGATTGGTAATTTCCGGTGGGCGCGCCCCGGAATATATCCGGTACGACGAAGATCTAATGGCAATTACCCGTCACTTCGGAGAGAGCGGTAAACCCATCGCCTCCGTGTGCCACGGCATTGAGATCGTGGCGAAGGCTGGCATCATCCAAGGCAAGACCATAACAACTGTCGCTAAATGCCGATTTGACGCCGAGATTTGTGGCGCAACCTATGTAGATGAGCCGGTAGTGGTAGACGGGAATATTGTGACTGCTCGCACTTTTCATGACAATGCACCCTGGATGCGCGAGTACATGAAGCTTTTGAACGCTGCACGCGACGGTCGATAACATTCTAGGATTTGAAATATTAGGTATATCCAGCGGCTATAATCCAAATTTTCCGGCATCATCCGCACCGTGCTCGCCTCTTCGCAAAACGCCTTATTTTCCCGATCTCCACGTCCGAGTTACAACACAACGAATTCGTATATGAACCAGCCCATTCGCGTTACAGTCTGGAACGAATACCGGCACGAGAAGAATGACAAACAGATAAGCAGGATTTACCCGGACGGAATTCACAACGCCATTGGCACTCACCTGAAGTATCAAACCGACTTCGAGGTTCGCACAGCCACGTTAGACGAACCGGAACATGGTCTGACTACAGAAGTCTTGACTGACACCGATGTGCTTATTTGGTGGGGACATGCCGCGCACGCCGACGTTCAGGACGAAGTTGTGGACCGAATTCACGAGCGTGTTCTCAATGGAATGGGCCTTATTTGCCTCCACTCGGCGCACTATTCCAAAATTTTCATGAAACTGATGGGTACAAGCTGCAGCCTAAAATGGCGAGAATCGGGGGAGAAGGAGCGGATTTGGGTTGTTGCACCCGGGCACCCGATTGCTAAAGGTCTGGATGAACACTTCGAGATAAGTCATGCGGAGATGTATGGAGAACCTTTCGATATACCCGAACCAGACACGCTGGTATTCATCAGCTGGTTCCCGGGCGGAGAAGTGTTCCGGAGCGGGTGTTGTTTCTATCGCGGTCAAGGGAAAGTGTTCTATTTTCGTCCGGGGCATGAGACTCACCCGATATACTACGATGCGGTCGTTTTACGTGTAATCTCCAACGCCGTGCGCTGGTCGGCGCCTGTGAACGGGCCAAAACCTACCTTCGGAAGGGTACAACCCTTGGAATCCAGTTAATTTCGTCAGCATCTCGACCACTCGTGACCACATCATTGCCAAACCGAGATGCATTGCGCGATAATTCGGCATTAGTGCGTAAACTCTTGAATTCAAACCACGCGGTTGATATAATGGCACATTCAAATTCCGAAAGTCGCGTAAGGGGAACACGCCATGGAAAACGCATTCATGCGGTGGTGGGGCTGCGGCGCATTTGAGGTCATCTTGGGTGATGTGAATATTGCCTTCGATCCGTACCTTTTTAAGGAAAACCTCGAATTCGCAGAGCCAATCTACGATTACATTTTCATCTCGCACGAGCACTTTGATCATTGTCATCCCCCTACGCTACAGAAACTCTGTCAAGGCGACCGATTTAAGACACTATTCGTCAACCCCGGATGTGTTCATCCCGTGCTACCCATCGACAAAAACTACGGCGATGCCGCGTTTGAACGAGATCTCCCTATAACGAAGTATCTGCCAGCGGACAAAGTTCAAATTCTTTACCCCAAGCATCTCGACTGCAGCCAAGCGATTAGCCGAGCGTTTCCCGGTCCATCTGAGCTAGATCTCGGAGCGTTAAAGGTCGAAACTATCGAAAGCGGCGAGAATTCGGATCCGCACACTCCGACATGCGGGTATCTGGTGTCCCACAAGGAAAAAGACATTTCCGTGCTGCATTCAGGCGACATGCACGTACCTTATCCCGCTCTAAAAAACATACAGGGGCGAGTCGACTTTCTCATTCATATGAAGCTGGGTTTGACGGAGTGGGAAGGGCCAAATCATACGCAGAATCTTCTTGACTGTCTCGACCTCATACAGCCTCGCTACCTCATTCCGACACATTACCGAACGGACAGTGCCAGTGATCCAATCCCGCACGGCACATGGCCCCCAAACGTCACCGATGTTTTGGCTTTTATCGAGTGGATTCGCGAGGCGGCAGGCGATAGAACCACAGTGCTTCCCTTCACGGCTGGAACTCAATACGAGGTGGAAATGCCGGCAAAGAAAGTCATATGGAAATGGAACTGGTTCAACACGTGGACAGTGCCGCCATGGCGTGAAGGGTAAGTCGATATTGCTTTCGTTTTTTCGCTGGAATAGTGTTGTTATCGAGGAGCCTTTGACACTCGCATCACGTTCAACAGATTATGCAATGGTTTTTGCTCATTAACTCCTAAATAGACAATGCCAAAACTCGACGACATCAATACCACCGATATCCGCGACGCAATACAACTCGGCTGCCGCACAATGGGAAACATCTTCAATGCGGATGATAATGACCTCCCATTCTTTGGTGCTCACGTGCGTCCCCATCCACCGGCGTTGGCATGGAGCGACTTCCACGCGGAATCACACATTCCCGGGAGGCATCTCAACGCATTATTGGCGGCAGAAGGCATCACGGGCGTAGAAATTGATGAACAAGCCGTTGAAAAACACACGCGAGCGGCATTTCTTTCCTATTCCGGCCCGGTGCCGTTGCCTCTGAATAGGGAAGCAATGGATGGCGCCCCAATCAGGCTGATTTCTCATAACGTCCGCGAAGGCTTCCACGCGCTTCATGCGCTGATGCGTTATCGCAACTGCGAGCGTGCTAGAGAGCTTGCCGAAGGTAGCATCGACACCATTCTGGAACGTTGGGATCCTGAGCAAGGCTGGGACGGCGATTATCTTGAGAAAACGTGCGGTCTAAAGATTTGGGGAACAGTTGACTCAACCTATCGCGATGGAAACATCCTCATCGGCTTGGGGCGATCAGTGGGGCCGCTGGTGAAGTATTACCGCGCAACAGGTTATGGGCCTGCAGTGGAGTTGGCGATACGGTTGAAGGATAAGATGCTTCAGGATTGCTTTTGGGAAGACGGCCATTATGATGCGGAACGGTTCGGACACCATGCGCATTCGATTACATCGTCAATGTCTTCACTGGCGCAACTGGCGGATCTGCTGCAGGACTCGGCACTACTAAACCGTGTGAAAACGTTCTACGATAACGGTCTTTGGCACTTTCGCGACGACGTTGGGTGGGCGAGTGAGCATGCGGAAGGAGGCGATAGGCCCGAAATGGGAGAGATGAACACCACCGGCGATATCGTGGAAACAGCGCTAATTTTGGGGAGTTGGGGTTATACGCAATACTATGGGGACGCTGAGCGGATCGTCCGGTGTCATATTCTTCCATCCCAGCTCCGCGACATCTCTTTTTGTAAGGCTGACGATAATCCCGACCATGAAAACCGCCTACACGACGTTCCCAACCGGCTATACGGCGCGTTCGGATTCCCTGCACCTTACGGTCACACGCCTCTGGGGGTTGTCGGAATCTGCTTCAACTTGGACGTTGTAGGCGGCACCGTCGGATCATTGTGTGCGGCTTTTGAGTCAATCACACGATTTGATGAAGTCGGATACCGAGTGAACATGCTATTCGACTGCGAGACGGACGCCATAAAGGTCGAATCTCCTTACACGCACGGAGACCTGCGCGTTCATCTGAAGCGTCAAGCGCCACTTTTTGTTAGAGTTCCGTCGTGGGTCAAAGCAGAAGGGTTGGTCGTCACCGGAACAGACCATACACCGATATTCAACAACGGTTACGCTTTCTTCCCTCAGCCGCCGGTGAATTGCCCTATCGGGATTCGTTTTCCGTTGTCGGAACGAGAGATAATCTTGAAGCACAAGACTCGAGATATTCGCGTCCGGCTTCGAGGAGACGCGGTAGATGCAATGGAGAATTTTGGGGCAGAATTGACGTTTTTCGATTCACTCTAAACAAATACTTAGCGAATGAACCATTAAGTGGTTTATTTTCTGGATAGTTAGGGATTATGGGGGGGGGTTGGCGCTTGTCTGAATCACGGATTTTCGCGGATTAAACGGATTACATGGATTACACGGATTAAGAGCAGCGTATGTGTTTCACGGATAGTGATGATTTGTTCCGCAATTTGTTAGATTGTGATCTCCGCAAACTAACAGTATATTTGTAGGTGCGCAGGTGATCTCTATGGGACTTCTATCGCGTTCCCTATCCAGTCATTTGATCCCTCCTTAATCAGTCGGTTGATCGCAGTGTGCACCTTACAAGGATGGTGGGCAATGCCCACCCTACAAATTTACTATCAAGTAACACTCCACATTGCACTCCTCTGGAGTGCGGGACTCTGGACATGTCGCATTCTATTGACATTTCGATCCTCTGGATCGAGGAAAGAGACTCTGACCAGAAAGTGTTGCTTACTGAATGAATTATTCCGATAGGGATAATGGGACGCTACCAAAGTTATACAAAAGAAGTTACGGAGGCATATGAATGAACGAATCTTCAGACATATATGAGTCAATATCGACAGCGACAGTTGCGGAACTTGCCAAAGCCCACAAATGGACGCAGGCAAAGTTTGAAGGGGTAGCGGAAACGAAACCGGATGAAGGTTACCTGACCGTGAACTTGGACGCGGGCAGGGTGCAACGAAGCGAAGTCACCACAACCGGATACGGACTTTACGCAATTGCCAGTTGCCCGCTCCGAATCGCCGACCGAGACTTTGAACGCGGGCTGCATTTTCCATCCGAAGGAGAGGTAGTGGTTCATCTGCCGAAACCCGCGAAAAGTTTCGAAACCGTTCTTGGCGTAGACAGCAATCGGGTTACCGGTTTCTATTCCAACGCAGGGCGTGGCACTGTAATTGCCTCAGTCGATGTCAATGGAAATGAGGTTTTTCGTTCGGATGTGCTCCACGAAGGATTGGAGGGGATTCCCCTTACAATCCAGCTCAATAGCGCAACCGAATTTGTTCTCGGATTGAGCGATGCGGGCGGGGGGACAATCCAAAGAGTCAATTTCAACCAAGTGGATTGGGCGGAAGCACGGGTGATTCTGGAAGACGGGGAGACGGTATGGTTGGATGAGCTACCCACTGCCCCGCTGCGCGCCGCATATTCAACCGACGCGCCCTTCTCATTCCGTTATGCGGGACAACCGTCCGGTGAGTTCCTTGATGGTTGGAAACTTGAGCGTACCGAGAGAGTGCTGGACGATGAGCGAACCGAACTCGTGACCACCTACTCCGATCCGTCTAGTGGTCTGCAAGTTCGATGCGTTGCCGTTAAATATGCAGATTTTCCTGTCGTGGAATGGACGCTGTATTTCAAAAACACGAGCGAGGAGCCGACCCCAATTATTGAGGATATTCAAGCGCTCGACACCCAAATGGAACGCGGCGGTGACGGAGAGTTTCTACTGCACCACAACGACGGCAGTCCTCATTCCGGCATAGCGCCGCAAACTCCCACGCAATACGCGCCTCGGGAAACCGAACTCCCTCCCGGATCGGAGAAACGGCTGGCAGCAATGGAAGGGTTGCCGGCTGGAGGTGATCTTCCCTATTTCAACGTCGAATGCAACGGTGAGGGCGCTATAATCGCCATCGGCTGGATGGGACAGTGGGCGGCGCAGTTCACACGCGACAATGCCAACGGCTTGAACATACGAGCGGGACAGGAGCTAACCCATTTCAGGCTGATGCCGGGTGAAGAGGTGCGCACCCCTCTTATGGCTATGCTGTTCTGGGAAGGCGATTGGAACCGGTCGCAGAATCTATGGCGCCGCTGGATGATTCGCCACAACCTGCCTCGGCCGGGCGGAAAGTTACCTCCGCCGCAACTGGAAGCCGGCGGTTCGGCTCAGTATATCGAGATGTCTTTGGCAACCGAAGAAAATCAGATTGAATTTGTTGACCGCTACTTTGAGGAGGAGATCAAAATTGATTACTGGTGGATGGATGCCGGCTGGTACAGCTTTCGCGACTATTGGCTAAGCTTGGGAACGTGGGAACCTGATCCGGAACGGTTTCCGCGCGGACTTCGTCCAATCTCGGATCACGCTCATTCCAAAGGAGCTAAAGTCATTCTATGGTTCGTCCCTGAAAGAGCGGATCCGGGCGAATGGCTCTACGAAAACCATCCCGAATGGCTGTTGGGCATCAACGAGGGCAGAAAGCTTCTGGACTTTGGAAACCCCGACGCTTGGGAGTGGGCGGTAGATCACTTCGACTCGCTGTTTATCGAACAGGGCACTGATCTCTTTCGAATGGACGGCGACGGTCCACTCCCATTTTGGCGGGCTAACGATTCCGAAGACCGCCAAGGGATTACTGAAATCCGACACGTTGAGGGCATATTGGCTTTCTGGGATGAGTTACGTCGTCGGCACCCTGACATGTTGATAGACATCTGCGCCGGCGGCGGTGCTCGAAACGCACTTGAAGCACTGCGCCGCGCCGTACCGCTTTGGCGAAGCGATTACGCCTACGAAACAACGGGAATGCAGAACCTGACTAGCGCCATGTCACTTTGGATTCCGTATTTTGGTGCGGGCACGAATGCGTTTGAATCGTACACCTTCCGGAGTCAGATGGCACCCGCTGTATCCTGCATATGGGATTTGCGGCGCAGGGATGTTGATTACTCCTTCCAGCGCCGGGCAGTGGCGGAGTGGCGGCAAGTCTCGGATAACTATTACGGCGATTACTATCCGCTCACGGCTTACCGCACCGAAAACGATGTGTGGGCGGCTTGGCAGTTTGATCGCCCCGAATCCGGACAGGGGATGGTGCAAGCGTTCCGCCGTCAGGATAGCGATGTCACTCAGATGTGTTTCAAGCTGCGCGGGTTGGATCAATCGGCGGACTACACCATAACGAATATGGACGTTGACGGATCGACGAAAATCTCGGGTAAGGACTTGACGGAAAACGGTCTTTCAATTACAATTGAGGAACAGCCGGGAGCAGCCCTGGTTGTTTATAAACGGCTATAGCCATGGCATCACGCGCCGCCATATATGCATCGCCGACATTGTGTGCGGGGCAAGATGCCCCGCCTACTTTCAGATGAAGCAATTATCAATGGGACTACATTGACCAATCTTACAGTTTTCCAATCTTTCTTGTGATTTCAGAAGGTAGGGACATCTATCTCAATTATCTCAGGAGGAGAAGTAACCATGCAGGTTAATCCGGCACAGTTGTGGGAGGACGGCTACATTATAATACCGGATTGCGTCCCCTCGAATCGCCTTGATGAGTTACGTAACAGTTTCGAGGTGCTTGTTGAACGCCAGAAAGAGATATGGGCGCGCGAACGTGGTCCGAACGATCCGCCCGGCGGTCAATGGGAGATAGCTCCTCAGCCGAGGGCCACCTTCGGTCCGCTCATTGATGAGGAAACTGCCAATACCGTTGAATTCTGTCTGCACGAGAACACACTGGGAGTTAGTCGTCAGGTGATGCGGTCGCCCGAGACAATCCTCAAGTACATTACCATCATGTGCAGCCCGGTACAGGATCACGGTCCGTCAGGTTGGCACCGAGATATCGAACCCAATCGCGACGGTCCGCTGAGCGGTTTACAAGCGGATATGGCGGCAAACGGTGTCGGGACCGTGCAATGGAACATTGCGCTTTACGACGACGATGTTCTTTGGATAGTCCCGGGCAGCCACCGGCGCCGCAACACCGATGCCGAGAATCGCACACTGCTTGAAAGCAACCGCCAACCATTACCGAATAGCATGCCCGTCAAACTCAAGGCGGGAGAGGGTGTGGTCTATTCCAACGCCATCCTTCATTGGGGCAGCAACTACAGCTCGAAACTGAGGAGAACGATTCATCTCGCCCTTCGAGCATTCGGTAGCAAGCTATTTTCGTATCGACCGTATCTCAACTGGACCATCGACTTCAGCAAACACCTTTCACCATCGGGCAGAGGGACTTTTGAGCAGTTCAGAAAGCGTTTCGATGCGGAGTTTGACGTCATTGCGCAATCGTTTCGTGCGGTCATCGACAAAGATGAAACGGCATTTCTCGAATGTGTTGCCACGCTCCACCCCGGCGAAGAGCACCGGATGATCTGCGTCATGTTTTTGACGAAACTAGCCTATAAGGTCTATCACCTCAATAAACCGGAGGTAGCTGCGCTGCCCGACGCCGAGCAAGCGGGGCAGGTTGGATGGCCCTGGGAGAGCGTCGATGTTCTTCAGAACGTTGCCAGCCGGTTCACGGTTGATGAGACCGACCTCCTGTGGAGCCGCTTTATCGACATGGAAAATAGACTCAAGTCGGAGGAGGACCAATACGAACCCGGGTTCCAGACCGGTCCCACCAAGTATTACTTCTACGACATGCCTCCGAATTACGAGGTAGAGGACTTTATCGCTACGTGGGAGTGATGCGTAATTCGTAATGCGTAATTAAAACACGACAGGGACAGAACGTGGATTGAGTTCAAGTTTGGCGTGTGCATCGTTCTTCGTCACGCTATTGGAATTAGCAAATTTCGCGTACAAACTAGGCTTTGGTTCTATAGTAAATCCAATGATAATTTATACACTGCGGTAGGTTTGATCAACCGAGTGGATAACGAGGACGATAGAGATCCCTTTCCTAGCCGAACCGGTATTTATACAGCCTCGAAGGTGCGGTTGGAAACCGCACCTACCGAAACACGTGTAAATATGAATGGAATTGACCTATTAGTCAGTATCTGCTAGAATATCGGGAATTTCGCTCCCCAGTATCGTCGAGATTTAACCGCGAACGAATACCTTAACCCGCGGGAGGAGAGGTCACCATGGCTCTAACACAGGCACAACTCGATAAGTTCCACGAAGACGGGTTTCTCATAGTGGAAGATGTTTTCGACAAGAAGGATGTGGAAGCCGCGCGAATCGAGATGGAAAAGATATTTTACGGTACGAGTTTCGAGGATTACTTGGCGAAGTCGGATGCCACCGGCAAAGCGGAATCCACCGACCCCACCAGCACCGCGGCGGTTCCTCACTACGGCGAAACGAAACACGGGCGCGCCCAATTCCCGACAGGCATTGACGCGCTTGATCGCCTTATTGAAAACGAAGACTACCTCGACATGTATGAGCAGTGCCTCGGCACACCGGACATGAGCTACTGCAACGGGCACCTGTTTTTGCGATCGGGCCCCACCGACAAGCGGCATGCCGAACACCCTTGGCAGGGGTATCACATTGACCACGCAACAAACTGCTTTTTGCCGCCGAGTCAGGAGGTGGACTTATACAACTATGTGAATTCTTGCGTCTATCTCCACGATGTTGAAGACGACGGAGCACCGATGCAAATCATCCCACGCACCCATCGACAGATTATCGACCTTCTTCCTCGGCTCATTGAAGAGGGCAACTGGACGGGTATGGGCGGCATCAATGACATCCGAGAAATCCCCGAGTTTTGTGCCCCCGTCGCCACGACAGCCAAGGCAGGCAGCGTTCGATTCAATAGCTCTTACGGTGTTCATGCGGCAATCCCCTTCAAGAATAAGCGTAGGCAGCGAGGCTATTGGACACTTTCACTCTGCCGTGGAGATAGCAGTCAGTTTACCAAGTTGTCGAACCTGTGGAGAGAACGGGACTTCTCCATTCCGTTCTGGCAGAAGACGACACCGCGCGTGCGGGCGCTGTTCGGTTGGCCCAAGCCGGGACACTCCTACTACACGCCCGAAACTGTCGAGTCACTCGCGCATTGGTATCCCGAGATGGATTTAGAGCCGTACCAAAAAGCGATGGAGGCATGATGCCCCGCATTGACGCTCATCTTCATGTGTTCACCAAGGCGTCCACAGAGTTTCCGAGGGAAACCAATGAGCTTTGGCCCGCAGAACGGGAAGAATCTGTCGAAAAATTGCTTGCAGAGATGGAAGCGCATCAGATTGATCAAGCGGTGCTTGTGCAACACCCCGGCGTACAGATTGCCCATCACGCCTATCTCTTACACTGCCTCAGAACGCACCCGAACCGCTTTTTGGGCATCGGACTCATATCTCCCGACCTTCCCGACGTTGAAGACCACATGGACACCTTGACAGATGGCACCGGAATTGTAGGCTTTCGACTTTCGAGAATTGGGGGACCTCGCGATCCCTTTGAAAAAATAGATGTGAAGCAACTTGGCGCCTATCGCATCTGGAAACACGCTGCAGAGAACGATTATGTCCTCTGGCTGATTCTTCAGGCACGCGATGCGCATCTACTGCCGTATCTTGTTGCCGAATTTCCTCAGGTCAGGATTGTCATTAACCACATGGGGGTGTGTCCGGGAAATGGCAAACTCTCTTGGGGCACAAATTGCCGACCACGAATAGAGACACCGATGTACAATCCGGCGTTTCACACGACCTGGCGACTCGCACAATTCGAGAACGTTGCGATGTTATTGTGCCTCCAGTACGCATTCAGTAACGAGCCGTTCCCGTATCGAGATCTTGTGGGGTGGCATCAAAGTCTCTTGAGGATTTACGGTTCCAAGCGCCTTATGTGGGCGACCGATTCTCCGTGGATTCTCGAAGATCCGGGTTACGGCAAGTTGACTACCATCATCAAAGAATTAATGCCCGATCTCACGGAAGACGAATACCGGGACATCATGGGGGAAACCGCAAAACGGTTTCTGCGCTTTCCCGACCAATGATATGTTTTACACGAGGCGTACAACCGCCTTCTTGGCAGTATACATCGAGCAGTACTGACACGGAACCTCCAAATCTACGTTCTTCCGCGTAAATCTCCTATGAATTTTGGAACTCGCATCGTTTACCGAGAGGAATCATGAATATTGAAACACTAAAAACAGAACTAGATGAGTATGGATTCGTCCTTATTCCCGATCTAATCCCATCGTCGGACGCCGAACGCATGGCACAGCGGCTGATGGAGATCATGGATCAGATTCCGGATTCGCCCGATTTCAGTGGCGCACAAGAAACGAGTCAACACCTGCGCGGTGTGTTCAACTTTCTCCATCCCAGCGAATTTGACCTGTTCGAGCAAATCGCTACGAATCCGGTGCTCCTCGAACTGGCGGATTACAAACTCGGTGATGGTTTTCAACTCAACACGGTGGCCGCCCTCTGGCGGAAACCCGGGGCTCCAATCGGCAAACTTCATGCCGATCTCCCGATGCTGACGAGGCGCGAGACTCCGTTTCCTACGCCTAAGGTGTGCTTTCTCCTTAACTGTCTATGGATGCTGACTGACTTCACTAAAGAAAACGGAGCCACGAGGGTGATGCCTTTCAGCCATCATGCCGGGATCCCTCCCAGAGCCGAGATCGAATACAGACATTTGGTTACCGTGGAAGGACGAGCGGGCTCGGTGGTCGTGCTGAATGGCCCCGTATGGCACGCCGCTTGGTCAAACACGACGAACGACCAACAACGCATGGGGGCGCCGGTTCCTTTCCACGCGCGGTGGATGGATCCCACTGATCCCGCCCTCGGATGGTGCCTTCATAAACGCAGCGTCCGCGACAAATTCTCGCCCGAGATGCGGGAGTTAACGCAACACGTTGAAGATGATTGATTATCAATGTAGGGTGGGCATTGCCCTACATCGGAAACTACACAGATTGGATTTCCGCAATGCGGTTATTGAATATTTCGCTCGAAGCGAGATGTCTTCTGTTCTGCACCTGAATCATTGCTTGTTAATCGGTGTCCCTCTTACCCCTCGTTCACTTCAACTTAAGGAGGAATCCAACAATGGCACTCACTCCCCAACAATGCGAATTCTTCCATTCATTCGGTTATCTCGTTCTGCCGGGTTTACTGGCTGACGATGTGGATTGGATGATTGAAGAGCATCGAAAGGTTTTTGAGAAGAACGGCATCGTTCACGATGGCACGAAACGTACGTATGTCGTGCCGTTCATAGATCAAACCGAAAAACTGTGCACCCTGCTTGACCATCCAAAAGTTCTTGAAGTGCTCGGATCTCTTTTAGGCGACGATTTTAATTACGTCGGTAGTGATGGCAGTTACTACAGCGGTAACACGAGCTGGCACGACGATGGCGGACAGCGGCCCGGCGGTCTGGTTTTCGCCAAATTCCATATCTACCTCGACACACTGACACGCGATACGGGGTGTATTCGAGTCATCCCGGGGAGTCACTTGCCGGGAGGCTGGAGAGACCAACTGAGAGAGAACATCTGGCTCCAGCCGTTCTGCGAATCGATAGGTGTTGCCGGCACCGATATCCCTTGTGTTGCAATTGAAAATGAACCCGGAGATGTCGCCGTGTTGAACCACACCACCTATCACGCATCCTTCGGCGGCGGAACGGCGCGACGGCACTTCGACCTCAATCTGTCGAGCCGCGCGAAAACGGAGGAGGAAATCGCAGATCTTGAGAAGTTCATCCTGCCGGGGGAACGCACCAAGGAGAAACCTAGCAAATACGCACCGGGAGAACAAGACATCATGCTCGGCACGGCTACTCCGGAGCGCATGCGCCATCTTGAGCAAGTGATCGAGCGCGAAAATCTCGATCGAGCCGCTTGGGAAGCTACCCAATAGTCACCGACCGCGCGTTTCACGTAGTCCTCTTGCCGTTCCCAGATTTTAATAGAAGCACGTGAGCCAAAGTGATGCTTTCTCCTCAACAACGTAACTTCTTTGAATCGCTCGGCTATCTCATTCTGCCAGGTCTGCTTGCCGATGACATTGATTGGATTACGGATGAGCACGAAAAAGTCTTTGAAAAGAAGGGGGTTGTTCATGACGGCTCGAAACGTTCCTTTCTTGTCCCCTTCATTGACGAAAGCGAGCGTCTCTGTTCCCTGCTTGACCATCCCAATATCGTAGGCGTGCTCGGCTCATTGTTGGGCGACGACTTCAATTACGTAGGGGGCGGCGGCAACTATTACAGCGGCGACACAAATTGGCACGACGACGGAGGTCATCGCGTCGGAGGTCTGGTTTTCGTCAAGTTTCACATCTATCTCGATCCACTGACTCGCGAGACAGGTTGTATCCGAATTATCCCTGGCAGCCATCTCGACGGTGAATGGAGGGGCCAACTACAGAAAATCCGTCTGCAGGCGTTTAGCGAGGAACTAGGAATTCAGGGAGTTGATGTGCCCTGCGTGGCTGCTGAAACTGAACCCGGCGATGTTGTCGTCTTGAATCACACAACCTATCATGCATCCTTCGGCGGTGGACCGGCACGCCGTCATCTTGATCTGAACGCCTCCAGTAGGGCGAGGACAGACGCCGAGTTCAAGGATCTCGACAAATTCATCAAAATCATAGAGGGCTTCAAGCGGGAAAAGGAAGCCAAGGGGGAGGAAGACATGATTCTCAGCACCGCCTCCCCCGAACGAATGCGCCACCTTGAACAGGTAATTGGACGCGAACTGTATCTTCGCAACGCAGTTTGATGGTCGCACAAGTATCGTTTGTCGGGTGTTGAATATGCGCACCAACTTTTCGCGGATTTCGCTCTGCTTTTTTAAGTCTCCCGTTACGCTCCGATATTCCATAAAAAGGATGCAACCCTAAAATGACTCTTACTCCCCAACAGTGCACCTTCTTCGAAGTATTTGGCTTTCTGATCCTTCCCGGTTTGATGTCCGACGACATTGACTGGATAATCGAGGAGCATGGGAAGGTTTTTGAGCAGCAAGGCGTCGTTCATGACGGGTCCAAGCGTTCAATGATTGTCCCGTTTAGTGATCAGCGTGAACGACTCTGCACGCTTCTAGACCATCCGAAAGTGCTCGGTGTGCTGAAGTCACTGCTCGGCGATGATTTCAACTATGTGGGCGGCGACGGAAACTACTACAGCGGCGACACGAACTGGCACTCCGACGGCGGACATCAAGTCGGTCTATTCGGCAAATTTCATCTCTATCTCGACCCGTTGACGCGGGATACGGGATGTATCCGCGTGATTCCCGGCAGCCACCTGATCGGTCCGTGGAGAGAGCACCTTCAAGGTACTCGCCAGCCCACCGAACTTCTCGGCATCTCCGGTCGGGATGTCCCCTGCGTCGCCGCTGAAACCGAACCCGGCGATGTCGTCGTGTTCAATCACAACATTTATCATGCCTCTTTCGGCGGCGGACCTGCCCGCCGTCACATGTGCCTCAATGTGACTAGCCGAGCCAAGACCGAAGCCGAAGTCAACGAACTCGACCGGTATCTGCGACCAGCCGGTAGACCGAAGCATTGGCTAGGAAAGTACCCGCCCGGCGCACAAGACATCATGCGGAATACGGCGTCACCTAAGCGTTATGTCCATCTGGAACAGGTCATCCAACGCGAGCAGTATTACCTAAACGCGGCACAGTAATACCATTTCTATAAACTGCTTGTGCATTAATTGAGTGATTCAGGTAAAGGAGCTTGCATGAAGTGAAACAGAAAGTCTTATCCCCGCACAAAATCGACGGGGCAAGATGCCCCGCCTACGGAGTAGCGATGGATAAAGTCAAGATATCATATGCACTGTTATTCGAGCGAAATGGTATAACTTTTGGATGCTCCGCGTTTGCCTGATTCTAGTCATACCCCGCGATCCAAGGAAGAAGCCTCACATGTCGTTGACTCCTCAACAATGTTCCTTCTTTGAAGCATTCGGATATATCCTTCTCCCGGGATTGATGACCGATGACATCGGTTGGATAATTGAGGAACACAAGAAAGTCTTTGAGAAAAAAGGGCTTGTACACGACGGAAGTAGGCGCTCTCAAATTGTGCCATTCAGCGATCAGAGCGAGAGGCTCTGTACCTTGCTCGATCACCCCAAAGTGTTGGGCGTACTCAAATCACTGCTTGGCGAAGATTTCAACTACATCGGCGGCGACGGCAATTATTACAGCGGCGATACGAATTGGCATTCCGATGGATTTCATACCGTCGGCTTCTACGCCAAGTTTCATCTCTACCTCGACCCATTGACGCGCGGCACCGGTTGTATTCGCGTAATCCCAGGCAGCCACTTAGGCGGACCATGGCGGCATCATTCGGAACGAGCTCGCCAACCAAACGAAGATTTTGGCATCCAGGGATGCCACATCCCGTGTGCCGCTATAGAAACCGAACCTGGTGACATCGTCGTATTCAATCACAACATCCTCCACGCTTCCTACGGCGGAGGCACCGCCCGCCGCCACTTTTGTTTGAATGTGTCACGTCGGGCAAAAACTGACACCGAGATTGAGGAACTCCACAAATACATCCGACGTCCTGATGGATTGCCGCGTTATCACCCGAGATCCGCCAGTGTCCACTCCGAACTCATGCGGCGCACCGCATCGCCCGCGCGAATGCGCCACCTAGAGCAGGTCATCGACTGCGAAAACCA
Organism: Candidatus Poribacteria bacterium; assembly: GCA_022827055.1. Taxonomy (GTDB): domain Bacteria; phylum Poribacteria; class WGA-4E; order WGA-4E; family JAJDTR01; genus JAJDTR01. The sequence continues at coordinate 24,699 of JAJDTR010000127.1, forward strand.
GTGGCTAACGAAAGGGAGACACTCGAACTAATGACAATCTCCGACATACTTGACGGCGAACCGGAACTCGTTGCTACCGGGTTCAAATTTACGGAGGGACCAGTCTGGCACCCTGACGGTTATCTCTTTCTCAGCGACATTCCGGCGCATCGAATCTTTAAATTGACGCTTGACGGCACATCAGAGATTTTTCGAGAACCCAGCGGCGGCGCTAACGGACTCACTTTTGACCGCCAAGGCAGGCTCATCGCATGCGAATATCATAGCCGCCGCGTTTCCCGTACGGAATCCGACGGAACGATTAGCGTTCTCGCGGACAGTTACCACGGCAAGCGTTTGAATAGTCCAAACGATGTGGTGGTGAAGTCGGATGGCAGCATCTATTTCACCGATCCCTTCTACGGTTTCCCCGCAGACCAAGAACGCGAACTCGACTTTCAAGGCGTCTACCGTATCGCTCCCGACGGCGCAATCACACTGCTTGTCGATGATTTCGGCGTGCCGAACGGATTGGCGTTTTCGCCGGATGAACGTATCCTTTACATCGACGATTCAAGACACCAACATGTCCGTGCCTTTGATGTGTTATCGGACGGTTCGCTCGCCAACGGGCGAATTTTGATCGATATGAGAGCTGACGCACGGGGGGCGGCGGATGGAATGAAGGTGGATATCTCTGGAAACCTCTACGTCACGGGCGCGGGCGGAACGTGGGTTATTTCGCGGTCGGGAAAACACCTCGGAACCATTGTCACTCCCGAATTGCCGGAGAACTGCGTTTTCGGGGGGCCGGATCACAAGACACTCTTTATCGCGGCTCGAACTTCAATCTACAGCATTCGGCTCAGTATCGCCGGCGCCCAGAACTGATTTCCCCGTAATTCCTCTTTTCGACATCGGTAGGGACGATTCTTTTCTTTACGCATTAGTTTCTTGGGAATGTTCTGTGCCAGAGCCTTCTCTTTCCATCTCCCCTTACAATTCTTGACCGAGGATTCATCAGCACATGCAATATCGCCAGTTAGGTTGTTCCGGGATTGAAGTGCCGGTTTTAGGGTTGGGCGGCTGGACATTGGGTGGATCGGCATATGGGGAAGTTGACCGGGACACCGCGATGACCGCCATGCGCACGGCGTTCGATCTCGGCATCACTCTCATCGACGGCGCGCCATACTATGGCGATACCGAGATTTGGTTTGGAGAGGAATTTCGCACCAGACGGCATGAAGTGTTCCTCATCACCAAATCCCAGCGGCGTCCCTACACAAAAGCGAATCTGTTTGCCAACATTGAGGGCAGCCTCAGAAACTTGCGCACGGACTACGCCGATCTTTACGTCATCTTTCCCGATGCGAACACTCCGGTAGACGAGATTCTTGATGGGTTGATTCAGGTGAAGGAATCCGGCAAAGCCCGTGCCGTGGGCGTCACTAATTGGGATAGCGCTATGCTGCAGGCTTCCGTTGGCAAGGTGGAACTGGCAACCAACCAACTCGGCTACAGTCTCTTTGATCGCTATTGGCAAAAGACCGTATTTCCGACCTGCGCAGAGCTGGGCATCGGTGTCATGGCGTACAGTCCGCTTGCTCAAGGGCTTCTGAGTGGGGCAATTACCGCTGACACCATTCTCCCGCCGGACGACGTGCGAACCCATAACAATCTTTACGCACCCGAGAACCTGCCTACGAATTTAACCGTAGTGGAGAAGTTGAAGGAGTTCGCCAGCGAGCGCGGGTTGACGCTCTCCCAGCTGGCGTTGGCGTGGACACTCGCCAATCCACTCGTAAGTGTGGCGATAGTTGGAACCCGCCGCCCAAATCGGTTGGCGGAAGATGTCGGCGCGCTTAAGGCAGCATTGACACCTGTGGAGTTGGCATGGTTGGATACTATTGTCGCCAGTATCGTCGGTGTTGCCCCGCGTTTCGGTTGAAATGTGTATCGTTTCTCTTTTCTAGTCTGCGTCTGTTCACGCCTCTTTCAACTGCCTCTTACGCATTACGTATCATCATTGCAGGCTATAGACCTCTGATTTTTCTTATGTTCCACGCCTTACTTGTTTTTTCTTCAAGGAGCACATTCAATGTCCAATCATTCTCAACAGCGTCCGAATATCATGGTTATCCACTGCCACGACATCGGACGTCATCTTGGCTGTTACGGACGTAGCGTAGAAACGCCGAACATAGACAGCTTGGCAGATGAAGGCGTCCGATTCGATCAGTATTTTTCAACTGCCCCCTACTGCGCCCCGAGCAGATGCAGCCGCATGACGGGACTTTATCCCGTAAACCACGGTGCAATCGGCCAGACGCACTTGGGTTGGAAAATGAACGATGGGGTTCAGACCTTACCGATGTATATGAACGCGCTCGGTTACGATACCCATCTTTTCGGTTTTCAACATGAAGCCATCGATCCTAAAAATCTCGGCTATCGGCACACCGAGTACGGCTTTCCAAACGCCACAATCAGCGCCATGGACGTGGCGCCGCGAGTTCAGCAGTTTCTCGACAGTTACCGCGAAGAGGACGGCCCGTTCTACATGGATGTGGGATTTACCGAGGCGCATTCCGCGACGCCGCGCGGAGGGTTCGAGAACTGGCCCGACAACTTGCCCGTGCCGCGTTTCAAACCGAAGTATGTTCACCGTGTGGACGCCCCCAAGTATGAGGGTCAGATAGTCCGTCCCGTCGACAATCCGTGCGATCCCTATTTCCGCGACTACGATCCGGACGAAGTTCAGCCGTTGCCATACCTCCCGGACCGGCGCGGAATCCGCGAGGACATAGCGGACTTGAATAGCCTAATCACCTGCGTCATTGATGTCGCGGTGGGACGAATCCTCGACAAACTCAGCGCTACCGAGCTGGACAGAAACACGCTTGTCATCTTTACGACAGACCACGGAATTGAGGTGCCGCGCGCCAAAGGATCACTCTACGACGCGGGTATCGAGTGTGCCCTGATTATGCGCTATCCCGACAATTTTCAGCCGGGGACAGCGAATGATGCCCTTCTCAGCAATGTAGACTTTCTGCCTACGCTTGTCGAAATTGCTGGCGGTAATGCCCCGGATGATATTGACGGGCATTCCTTCCTTCCGATGCTTCAAAATCGCGCCTATCAGCGCCGAGACCACATCTATGCCGAGAATACGTGGCACGGTCAATATATCCCGATACGAGGCATTAGGACGGAGCGCTTCAAGTACCTGATGAATTTCGACACGCACAAGCATCTCCTTTACCCGCAAAACAGGTCAGCGCGCGAAGTGCTCACGGAACTGCTAACGGGATTCAAAGGGATTGAAGAGCTATACGACCTCGAGTCCGATCCGCACGAACAGAACAATCTCGCATCTACGCGAAAGATGTTCGGTTTCGGTGATGTAGACTTCACCGGATTGTCCGGCTGGACGCCCTGCCATCCCGATTACAAGAGAATTGCGACATCCTTCAAAGCGCAATTGAGGGCGCATATGGAGGAAACAAACGACCTACTGCTGAAAGGTCCCGTAACTCACCCCGGATTCGAGCATATTTGGGATGACCTGTAACTGCCGATCGTTCTGAATTGGCAGATTTAGACCAAACCGCGTTCGTACCCCCGACATGGTAATACCATTGTTGAGATAGATCGCCTTTAACAGGGATACCTACGGAACGGACACAATTCTAGCATGTTGTCTCTCGCCAATTTACCGACCAGAAAAAACTTGCACTTTGAAAAAAGTCCGTCTTTAGATGAGAAGTAGACTCTTGCAAACGGTCAGCCTCCTGTCCATTCCCGCGCGATTACTGTTCTTTGCCGTGCTTTTGCTTCAGCACGGTTGTAACCGAGACATTTCTCATTTGTCCACCCCCAAGATTGTTAAACGAGAACTTGGGAAAGGCAGAATATTCGAGGTTGCTTATTCGCCGGACGGTACTCGGCTCGCAGCCGCAACAAGCCTGGGTGTTCGGATCTATGATGTCGACACTTACACCGAGGTTACTTTTCTGAGAGAGGACACGCTTTGGGGGAGCAGGGTTGCATACTCCGCCGATGGAGGTTTACTTGCTTATGGCAGATCGGACGGTGCCATTCGATTATGGGATACCCAAACATGGAAACATCTGCACACACTTAAGGGTCACACGAGTCCGGTCTGGTCGATAGCGTTTTCGCCTGACGGCAAGAAACTCGCGAGTGCAGGCAGGGATAAGTTGATCCAGTTGTGGAGTCTGCGCGATGGGAAACCCTTATGGTCGCAAGTGAGGCACACTCACACGGTATATTGCGTGGCTTTCTCACCTGATGGTAATACACTCGCCAGTGGAAGCGCTGGAGGTAAGATTGAATTCTGGGATATCACCACTGGCGAAGTTCGACAAGAGTTTAAGGAACACAGAAATTGGATTGAATCTATAGCGTTTTCACCTGATGGCTCCATGCTCGCCAGTGGAGGCGAGGACAGGATAGTTCGCGTGTGGAACTCTCACACCGGCAAAATCTCACATACGCTTGAAGGACATGTAGGCTTCGTGAAATCCGTAGCGTTTTCTCCCGATGGCACTATGCTTGCTAGTACGGCAACTGCGAATGCGAATCTAGCTTATAACGATTTCACTATACAGATGTGGAATACACGCACTGGTGAACACTTGAGGACGCTAGACAGCCATCGCGCTGAATCGGTGGTATTTTCACCTGATGGCTCAACCCTCGTTAGCGGTGGTGAAAAAGGGATTCATATCCGGGATGCCGGCACGGGGAAACTCCTGAATACTATAGGGGAGTATACCGGTGAGGTGCGATCTATAGTATTTCTGCCTGACGGCGAAACCCTTGCCGCTGCCAGTGCTGACGAGACGTTACGGTTGTGGACCGTTCTTGGCGGTGCAAACCGAAGCACCTTTGATACGCACACCTTCCCCGAGGGGTTGCCTCGGGAAAACAACGTATATTCGAGGGCTTTTTCCTCTGATGGCGCAACCTACGCCACGGCGAGTACGGACAAAATGATCCGATTGTGGGAAACTCAAACCGGGTTAGTCTTGCGAACCATGGAGAATGAATCGATCTATACATATGCATTAGCGTTTTCCTCCGATGGATTGACATTAGCCAGTGCGGGAAATTGGAACAATGGTATTCGAATATGGGATGTGAAGTCCGGTGAACTCCTGTATTCTCTCGGGGGCAATACTAATTGGATCTACCGTCTATGCTTTTCGCCTGACAACTCCATACTTGCAAGCTCAAATGGGAATGACATTCGACTGTGGGATGTGCGAACAAGAGAAATCCTGCACCACCTCTGGGGGCATACAGGAACAGTCATCGCAATGGCGTTCTTTCCCGACGGCTCGACACTTATTAGCGGGAGCGCCGATAGTTGCGTTCGCTTATGGGACGTTCAAACCGGTGAATCTCTTGAACCGCCTAAGTGGCCTACCGGGACGGTAAGTTCAATAGCATTTTCACCAGACAAATCCACATTTGCCACCGGAAACTCGAACGGTTTGATTTTGTTTTGGGACACACGAACTAATGAACTGCTCAAAACACTCAAATCCGGCACAGGCAGAGTCAATTGCGTTGCGTTTTCTCCCGACGGGGTATGGCTTGCCGCCGGGAACTCCGACGGTACGATTACCGTGTGGAACTTGCCCCTCGCAACAGATCTTATCCAGTCCGTTCCCTGAACGCCATGATCTCTCCTATTAAAACGATTGACATTTACTGAACCATCTTTCTGAAAAAAGAGAAAACTTATTCTTATATTGACTATTTCATATTCCTCGAACTCGCGTACCCATTCCTGATGAGAAAGAAATCACATTTGGTATCGAGACTTGCGCTATTTTCTGTCTCGATCCTGTACCTTTCCGTACCGCTTGTAGGAGACACTTCCGTTCAAAGTAGCACGAAATGGGCTTTGCCCGAAGGCGCAAGAGCGCGCCTCGCCAAAGGTTGGATATCTCAAATCGCATATTCGCCAGATGGAACTCATTTAGCCGCGGCGGGAAGTGTTGGAATCTGGACCTACGATGTTAATTCCGGTACCGAGGTGGCACTCTTCACGGGGCACACTAATGGGGTTTCTTCAGTCACGTATTCATCCGATGGGTTGATGCTTGCGAGCGGAAGTTGGGATGGAACGGTCCAATTGTGGACCCCCCGCACCGGAGAAAACGTGCAAATCCTTTCTGGGCATGGCGAAGGCATCACTTCGGTTGCAATGTCAAATGACAAGTCCATTATCGTCAGTGGCAGTTCAGACAAAACGGTTCGATTGTGGGACGTGCAAACCGGGAAACTCTTGCATACGCTTGTGGGACACGAGAAAGGTGTTTACTCCGTTTCAATTTCCTTCGATGGTACCATGGTCGCTAGCAGTGGGGGTTATGACGAGATCATTCGCGTTTGGAATGCGCATACGGGGCTACAGCTGCAAACACTTGAGGGACACAGAAATAATGTCACTTCCGTTGCTTTTTCTCCCGACGGATCCATTCTTGCCAGCGGTGGAGGTTACGATAACACCGTCATGCTCTGGGATATACACAGTGGCGAAGTCGCACACACTCTCATCGGGCACACTGACTGGGTCGACACCATTGCTTTCTCTCCAGACGGCTCGACACTTGCGAGTGGTAGCCAGGACAACACCATTCGTTTATGGGATGTGCGCACCGGCAAAAGCCTACTTACGCTAGGCGGATACATTGGCGATGTTACTTCCCTCGCTTTTTCTCCCAACGATCGCACACTTGCAAGTCGAAGCGGCGACAACAGCATTCGGTTTTGGAATTTCCGCAGTGGCGAACTTCTGCAGACTATCCACGGACACTCCGGTAGAATTAAGTCAATAGCGTATTCTCCCGATGGATCATTGCTTGCGAGCGGGGGCGGAGATGCGTATATTGGGACGGACGACTACTCGATACGCCTGTGGGACGTACATACCGGCGGGTTGTTTAGAACGCTTACCGGACACAGGTTTCCAGTCCACTCCGTGACATTCTTGCCTGATGGCTCTACGCTTGCGAGTTCGGACAACGCTCCGATAATCCGTTTTTGGGATGCGCGTGCCGGTAAAGGGATACGCCGCCTCTCGGGTATACGGGGTCAGGTCGATTTCGTGGTGTTCTCCCCCGATGCCAAGACGTTTGCCGCGGACTTTGGCCGTCTGATTTATCTTCGGGATAGTCGCACTGCTGAGGACCTTCATATACTTAAGGGGCATACAGATTCGGTTCGTTGTTTGGCGTATTCTCCGGACGGAAATTTGCTTGCCAGTGGAGGACATGGCGTATATGACCGGATTCGATTGTGGAATGCGCGCACGGGCGAACATCTGCACACACTAGGCAACGCCTCGCATTTTGTCCATACCATCGTATTTTCCCCCGACGGGAATACCCTGGCGAGCGCAAGCCATGGGGCGATTCGCTTATGGGACACCGGCACGCAGAGGCTCTTGAAGACTTTCCGGTTGTCCGATGATGTCGGTTCGCTCGCATTTTCGACCAATGGGAATACCTTGGCGATTGGCGGACACGGAAAAATACGTTTGTTTGATAGACGTACTGGAGACCTCAGAGCAAATCTGGAGGGACACAATGATACGGTGCATTCGGTTAAGTTTTCTCCCGATGGAATGACCCTTGCTAGCGGTAGTGCCGACGGGACAATTTTGCTCTGGGACTTACCTCCTTCTACACTAGCGGATGTCAATATAGACTCGTTTGTCAATATAAGAGATTTGATGTCGGTGTACACACAGTTCGGTGAAACGGCGGATAACCGGGCGGACATCAACAGAGATTCAGTCGTTGATGTCGCTGACTTGCTGCTGGTTGCCGCCGCTATTGAGAAGAATCTCACTGCCCTCTACGTGCATCCTCAGAGCGTGTACACCGAAATCTGTGACATTCTCACCACGACCCAGGTAAACGATTGGCTATCGGATGCAAGGCGCTTGGAATACCGAGACGAAACCACGAGAAAAGGGATTGTCGCGCTAGAGCAACTCTTGACTGCATTGACGGTATGGTCATCCGTGGAGCCACATAGAGTTGCACAGGGGTTGCCCAAAGGCGCCAAAGCGCGGCTCAGCAAAACCAAGTTGTCCAGTAACATCGTGTATTCGCCAAACGGTAAGCTACTCGCTGTCGCAAGTGGGCGTACAATTAGCTTTCATGAAGCGAGCACCGGTGCCGAGATCGGGGTTTTATCGAGTCATTCCGCTGATATAAATTGCTTGGCGTTCTCCCACAACGGGCTCACGATTGCCAGTGGAAGTAACGACAATACTGTTCTATTGTGGGACGCACGCACCACAAAACAGCGGTTGGTCCTAAAGGGTCACAAGGGGCCCACACATTCGGTCGCGTTCTCACTCGCTCCATACATTCTGGCTAGCGCCGGTATGGATGGAACCATCCAGTTGTGGGATGCCTTCACGGGAAAACGTGTACGCACCCTTGAGCACTCCGGCTGGATAAAATCTCTGGCGTTCTCACCCGATGGCTACAGACTAGCCAGTGGGGGTTGGGCTGGTAAGGTTCTGATATGGTATGTCGAACTGGATGAACCCTTTCTGACGCTAGAAGATCACTCCGGTTGGGTCAATTCAGTCACTTTTTCTCCTGACGGAAAGACGCTTGCCAGTGGCGGGACAGACGAATTACTGCGTTTGTGGGGTGCTTACGAGGGTGATCTCAAACAACCTCTTCACAGGCATGCATCCGGAATCCTTTCTACTACGTTTTCGCCCGACGGAATGCTGTTGGCTAGCGGGGGATACGACAATACGGTTCGGGTATGGGTTACCCTTACCGGAGAACACCTCCTAACACTCAAGGGGCATACGAGCAAAGTGATTTCTGTCGCCTTTTCTCCCGACGGAAAAACACTTGCGAGTGGAAGCGCTGATGGCACGATATTATTATGCTCCTTGATCCCTGATTAACATTCAACCAGAACAGAAATGTGAACACTTGAAATGGAAATTGCCAAATGATTACAAAGTTCGGCACACTCTTCGCGGGTCACGTTGACCTGCCGGAAGTGGGATACGACGCTCCGCCCGTGAATTCGTATTGGCTGCCTAACGGACAGCTTGCCACCGTGTACGCCAAAACCGAAGCCATCGCGAAGTTCATGGACCGATCGGGATATGAAACGCTATGGCTGGCGGAACACCACTTCCAGCGTGAAGGATATGAGTGCATATCCAACATCCTGATGCTTGCGGTGCATCTCTGCCACCTCACGGAGAAACTAAAAATTGGAAGCGCTTTCAATATTCCGCCCATGTGGCATCCGCTCCGTCTCGCAGAAGATTACGCTACCGCCGATTTTCTCACGGGTGGCCGCGTCATCTTCGGCATAGGCCGCGGCTATCACACACGCGAAGTCGAAGTCTTCGGTGCACCGCTGCTTGACAAAGATGCCAATCGCGATTTGTTTGAAGAACAGATAGAGGTCATCTTCAAAGCGTTCAATGAGTCCTCGTTCTCTCACCATGGGAAGTATTATGACATTCCGCCCAAAGTGCCTTATCGCGGTTATGAGTTGGAGGAAATTACACTCGTCCCACGGCCGCTAAACTTACCTGTGGAATGCTGGCAACCCATCGTCAGCGCCAGCGAACGCGGATTGAACTTGATGGCAAAGTACAGTATCAAAGGTGTGATAGGCGGAGGAGCCGCTCCGGGCGGCGCTGCGGACAAGGTCGTGGATGCGTGGCAGCGGGTTCAAGCAAATCACGGAAGGGAGTTGCCACGCGGCGGCGATCTCAATGTGGGATTCTCCTGCTACATTGCCGACACCGAAGAACAGGCAATAGAGGAGGCAACCAAATATTTTGAAGAGAACGTGAAGATGTTCGCTCCGCTCGGATTCGTAGGAGGATTAACAGATGAGCAGATTGCCGCAACGGCGGATCCGCTACGGGTAAAGAGCGCCGGTCTCCCTACGCTAAAAGACGCCATTAAAGCCGGATCCTGGCTATGCGGCCCACCTGATCTAATTATCGAAAAATTGATGGACGTTCAGAAACGACTTCCCGGTCTTGAGCAAATTACTCTCAACAACACGATTGGAATGCCCCAGGATGCTATTTTGGAACAACTCGATCGTTTCGCTTCGAACGTGATGCCGGCATTCAAGGACCAATAGAGGGGCACCGTTTACCAGATTCCGCGATTTTTCCCAACCACTTCTTTTCTTACGCACCACGTGTCAAGAATCGCCTATCAGTTAGCGCCGGTAACTAGCCAACGACCGCTGAAACCTGATCTTTCCACATTTCGCTCGTCGCTCGCACGCATTTTCTTTGCCGTTCCAATCCATTCCACCACCACCCCCTGATAACGTGAAAAAATCTCCGCCAACCTCGGTCACGAAGAGAGCTATCCTAATTGGCGTACTGCTGATTATCGCCAACAGTTACTGGCTCGCCTACATTGAGATGATCTGGCATACAGCCCATTTGACAACTGTTGCGCTTTCAGTCAACATCCTGTTCGCCATACTGATAATCACGTGGCTAAATATGGGGTTACGTGCCATCGCTCCGAGCGCGGCTCTAGGTCAGCGAGATTTGCTTCTCATCTACGGAATGCTTGCCGTGGGCAGCGCGTTCTCCGGGCACGACTCAATGCCTCGTTTGATGGGTGTAATGTCCTACGCCCACCGGTTTGCCACGCCTGAAAACGACTGGGAGGCGTTACTGTTTCGGCATCTTCCCCCGTGGCTTGTCATCGCCGACGCCGGACTGGTCAAGGATTTTTACGAAGGAGAGGTCGGATTCTTCAGCGGCGGCTATTGGCGTTACTGGGCAGTTCCCATCCTTTCGTGGTCGGTCGTTATCCTGCTGCTGATAGCTATGTTCTTTTGTCTGACGATAATGATCAGAAAGCAGTGGGTGGAAAACGAGAAACTGGCATATCCCATCATCCGAATCCCCCTTGAAGTCAGCACCCGCTCAGGCGCCATCTTTGGAAATCGACTTTTGTGGATAGGTTTTGGAATCGCCGCAGGCATCAATGTGCTCAACGGTCTTGAATATTTCTTCCCGACGCTACCGTCGATTCCTGTGAAGGAGTACGATCTCAAAGTTCACTTTACGCAGAAACCGTGGAACGCGATGGGCAGCATGCCGCTTCGATTCCATCCTTATCTCATCGGTCTCGCGTTTATCCTTCCGTTAGACTTGTCGTTTTCCTGCGTGTTTTTCTACTTTGTGGCGAAAGTGCAGATGCTGGTTGGTAGCATGGTCGGCGTCGCTACCTTACCGGGATATCCGTTCCTGGGGGAACAGGGCGCAGGCGCACTGTTTGCCCTTCTTACCGTGGCATGTTGGACCGGTCGGAAGCACCTTCTGAAGGTATTGTCCAGCATGGTTCGTCCCAGTCGGGAAGACGACTCCGGCGAACCCATCTCGTATCGAACCGCGGTCGTTACATTCGGTCTATGCATAATTCTGCTGATGCTGATCTGCGTGAAGGGCGGCATGTCGATCTGGGGGTATGCGCTCTTTATCGCCATCTATCTGCTGATTGTCGTCGGCGTCACCCGAATGCGCGCCGAGTTGGGTCCCCCGATTCACGCCATCGGCTACACGACTCCCCAATATCTAATGATTGCCATGATTGGCACACAACGGTTAAGGCCAGGCAATTTGACGATGCTCTCCTTGATGAACTGGCTAAGCGGAGCCAGCTACGCCTCATTTCGCACCCACCCGATGCCGGATCAGCTCGAAGCCTTCAAACTGGCGGAACTCACCGGCATTCGCACGCGAACGATGTTCGCAGCGTTGGTGATTGCCAGCGTGGTAGGCGTCGTCTCCACGTTAATCCTTTTTCCTTATGCCGTCTACGACGAAGGGATCGTCTCCGGATCCGAGCAGATCCACTCCGGTGGAACGGAAGCGTACAACTTCCTTTCCGCGTGGCTGGTTAATCCGAAGTCCACAGATTGGTTTGCAATGTCTATCCTCGGCATGGGATTTGTCTTCAATCTGGGGGTCATGCTTCTTCGATCTCGATTCGTTTGGTGTCCGCTTCACCCGGCAGGATACGTTATCGGCGTAGCCCCCGGAACCCTAATCATCAACGTGCTCTGGCTGCCCCTAGTCATCGCAATGACCGCCAAGTGGATCATACTCAAGCATGGTGGAGTCAAAGCTTACCGTCACGCGATTCCCTTCTTTGTTGGCTTGGTTCTCGGCGAAGCCCTGCTCGGCTGTTTCTGGCCCATGGTTAGCCTCATCCTCCGCTCCTCTGTCTATAGCTTTTATTGAGGTTTAGAGATATTGGCAAAAACAGTGTGTCATCGCAGAAAGTAACAGCGGTAATTAAAGAGTAGGGAACGCAGTAGTGATGTAGGGTTGAACGGTCAAACACGAATCTGCGTCAACGCCAAGAGAGAATTTGCCTTGCGACGTCACCATCTTGTGGGAAGAGAGCGTGAAACCCAACATCCATGTTTCCTGAATCGCATCTTCGTTGGGTTTCACTATGTCTTGTGAAGTTTTGTGCGCAATCAAGCATAGGAACCTAGGTGGAACACCGGACATGTTTTTTGGTTGGCACCGTTCAACCCAACCTACGGATTATCGCTGAAAAATCAGATGCGTTTGCCCTGCGCTACATGCCGATTCCTCTTGACATCAAGGCATTGTTATGAAAAAATTTTGTGTAGTTGTATTCAACGCCGAAATCCGTGTTAAATTCCGTCACCGATTCATTGACTCATAACCGCTAGATGGGGGCCTCACATGAAATTGACCGACCAACAACTCAACTTTTTTCATAATTTTGGCTACCTGATGATTCCGCAACTCTTTAGTCCCGAGGAGATGGCATGGATCATTGAGGAATACGAGAACGTCCTTCAGAATCACGCGGGCGGGAATGCTCATGACGGCTCACGACGTACCATGATCGTCCCCTCCTACGGTTACAGCGAAAAACTCTGTACACTGCTTGATGACCATCGTATCCTTGGGATTGCGTCCGGCATTCTTGGAGATGACTTTAATTACGGCGCTGGCGATGCCAACTACTACGTAGGCGACACTCGCTGGCATCCCGACGCAAGTTGGCCCGAACTCTTTGCGATTAAGATGACTTTTTACCTTGACCCAATGAGTGCCGACACCGGCTGCCTCCGCGTTATTCCCGGGAGTCATCGACTCGACTCGTACTGGCATAAGAATCTGGACGAGGACTGGAGAAACGATCGCGATCACATTAATCTAAACGACTCGGAAGACGTCTGGGGGCTTTCGCCTGCCGACATTCCCGGGAGCGTTGCGATAGAAACCAGTCCGGGCGATTTGGTATTCTTTAATCACACCATTTTCCACGCCTCCTTCGGCGGGGGAACTCGCCGGCGTATGTTCACGCTGAACCTAACTAAAGGCGGCAAGACCGAGGCGGAAATCGCACGTATAGACGCATATCTTACGAGGAACTGCCCGACTGCTCATGGATTCAAAATCGGTGGAATGTACACTGATCTCACAATCGACACCGCCACCCCCGAACGCCTGAGACACATGACGCAGTTTCATGAACGTCACGCCGTCGTGCATCCTAACGACACTATTCCACGCGAATTGCCGACACTCTAAAACGTTTTGAGTCAGCAAAACTCTATATCCCAGCAAGCGCGGCTGCAAGAATAAGTGAATTTCGTCGCATGGCACTGGAAACAGGAATTCATAACCTATGGCGATTCCGTACCTCAAATTCGATATGCTTACACTGGAATAGGAGTATTCCTTCAAATGGTTGATACACTCTCTTCGATGCCCGAGGAAATGCAAACAGCCCGGAACTGGATAGCCGGTTCAATTGATGGGCTAGTTCCAAACCTTCCCTTCTCCTTCACGTATGATGGCGTATCTTCGCGCGAATTTCTTCCGTCGGCGGATCAGGCAAAGTGGACGTGGGATCTAAAGCGGGAAGAGGTGGAGATGGACGAGGGGCGTACACTGCATAGTCTGACCTATGACGACCCGCACACGGGACTTCAGGTTCGGTGCGAAGCCATCATCTACGCCGATTATCCGGCTGTCGAATGGATTGTATATTTCCAAAACAACGGTGATCACGACACTCCGATTATCGAAGACATCTTGGCGATGGACGTGTCATTCACCCGTCCAGGTCCGGGGAATCCGACTTACGTCAAGCGATGGATTGAGTGGAAGGGTGAAGCCGAAACCGTCGCCTTGCACAGAGAACCCGGCGAATTCGTCGTCCATCACGCCACTGGGGGTGTACATTCATTCTGGGCATTCCAGCCGCACGACGATGAGTTGGGACCGGGGCAGGATTTGACAATCGGCGGCGTTTCATCTCAGCCGGATCTGCCCTTCTTCAACATCGAATGGCCGGACGAAGGAGTTATCGCCGGTATTGGTTGGACAGCGCCATGGCGGGCAGATTTTGTTCGTGATCAGGAACGATCACTGAGCGTCAACGTGGCAATGACCGAATGGGTAGCACCTTGGCAAGCGGAGGCGATGAGAGGCGCTCATCTCGTTCTGCGACCGGGTGAACGTATCCGCATACCCCGTGTGCTCATGTTATTCTGGAATCAGGATCGGCTTCGCGCTCAAAATCGCTGGCGACGGCTGCTGCTCGACTACTACTCGCCCCGCCCCCACGGCGAGTTGGTCAAAATGCCATTCGGCGCCGCAACCCAGTGGCACACCGAGGAACAGAACATTGCAATCATCAACTGGCACCTTGACAACGGAATGCCAATCGAAGACTTTTGGATGGATATCGGATGGCAGCGGGCGCCATCGGAAGAGGAAGCTTTCGAACACCTCGCCGATGATGTCGTCAATGAAGAACTGTTTCCCAACGGTATTCAAGCAGTGTCCGACGCCGCTCGTAAACGCGGGGTCAAGTACTTGCTCTGGTTTGGCGGCGATGAACGATGTCGGTTTCAGGCAATCTACCCCTATCTTGAGCGCGTCCGGAAGTACCGGCCTGAACTGCTGTCCGATGAATATCCCGGCAACGACAACGGCAACCCCATGATTAACAAGTGGATGATAGATCACTATGGAAATCAGATTGAAAATCTCGGGATCGACATCTTTCGATGGGACTCCCGCAGCACCCCGCCTCCGGACGCAAACAACGACCGAAGAGGTATAAACTGGGCGAGATCAGCCGAAGGGTTTTACAAGTTTTGGGATGCGCTGTTAGAACGCTTCCCCGGCCTCGTCATCGACTGCTGCGGCGGCGGTGCCGTAAACATGGATCTTGAGACCGTTCAACGCAGCGTCTTTCTTCACCGCTGCGATTACCAGTGCGGCGGCATCCACGAACCCGAGAACGTGTTCAATCCCACCGGTATGCAGGGCCAGACCCATGGGATTACATCGTGGGCGCCGTTAACCAGCGGGTGTGTCCGCCAATTGAGCACCTACGCCTTCCGAAGCGCATACAGCGCCGGATTGCGAATCACCTTTGAAGTCGTTGTTGAAAGCTTTTTCACCACTCCACCGTCCGCACCGTCGGAAGAGGAGTTCGATGTCGAACTCGCGCGCAAGCTATCGGAGGAGTACCTTTCCGTCCGTCATTGCTTCTACGGCGATTATTATCCGCTCTGCCGATACAATCTTGACGAGGACGCTTGGATGGCGTGGCAGTTTGATCGCCCCGATCTCGGCGAGGGCATTGTGCAAGCCTTTCGTCGGACTCAAAGTAACATCCTTACCTGCCAGTATCAACTCCATGCGCTAGAACCGGATACTCGTTATGAGTTGACCAATTTTGACATTCCCGGTACCACGAGCTTGACCGGAAGCGAATTGATGAATGACGGGCTAATCATTGATATCGGGGAGCAGCCCGGCGCCGTGGTAATCAGATACAGAGCAATCAAGTAGGACACTATTAATAACGCAATAAGTAAATTTAGGCTTGGAAGAGTAACTTTTAATGAGCATAACAAATACCCCGAAAAAAGGAGTTTACAACGTTTAGAAATTTGCTTATAGCCATGATGGTCTCCCTATTCGCCGCAATTTCAGTAGCCGATGAAATTGCTTACACTACAAGCGGTAAAAAAGTTTTACTGAAAGATGACGGAACATGGTCTTATGTGAAGGAATCGTCAGAAGACAAAGATAAATTTGACTTCAGAAAAACAACTTGGGGAATGAGTAAAGAACAAGTTAAGTTATCTGAAGATATAAAACCTGTTTTTGAGGAAAAAGATACACTCATGTATGAAACTGAAGTTTTACATATGAAATGCTATATTGCCTATAAATTTATAGACAATATATTAGCAGCAGCTGTTTATAGCTTTATAGATGAGCATTCAAATGAAAACGACTATATCTCGGATTACAGTAACGTTAAGGATGCACTTCAGAAGAAATATGGAACTCCCAAGTCAACCGATATAAACTGGAGAAATGATTTATACGCAGACGAGCCGGAACAATATGGATTCGCAGTGAGTATAGGGCATTTAGTCTATTGGTCAAAATGGGAAACAGATAGTACAGATATAATTCTATCTCTAAATGGCGAAAACTATGAAATAAGCCATTCAGCATTTTATAATAGCAAGGTCTTTTATCCTAAGCTGATGGAAAAGCATGAAAGAGAATCTAAATCAGATTTCTAATATCTGAAAAGAGATTTTTCAAACCCAAAACCACTTATTGCGATTAATAAAACCCTGCTCACACTGTTTCAGAAACCTGGAATAGGTCACAACTTTTCGGTCACAGTCATGGATTTGGATTCAAAGCAGCGCGATTCATCGTGCGTCGGGGTTACATTTATCATCAGTGTAAATTTGTTTCGATGACCGTTGAACCCTTGATTTTCAGTATTCTATCGGGAAAGCCGCAAAAATATTAGGAGTACCCCATGGACTTCCTTTACTTCGCAGCGACCCTCGTTCAACTCGCGCATACCGTGGCTCCGTCCACTGCGGAGAAGGAGCGTGCCCGTGCGTGGGCTACTACGAGTTTCACGTCCCGCGCACCAACTCCTCCGATCTCATTTAACTACGACGGGGTACCGTTATGTAAGCTGTTGAAAACATGGGTGCTTGAACAAACGAGTGAGAGACTGGACGAGCATCGGTCGCTGCATCGATTGACCTACTCGGACCCTCAGACAAGCCTTCAGGTACAACTTAAAGCGGTCGAATACAATGACTACCCCGCCGTTGAATGGGTTGCATATTTCCAGAATATCGGCGATAGTGACACTTCGATCGTGAAGGATATTAGGGCGCTGGATCTTACCCTTTCGCGCGAGGCGCCTGAAGCGCCCATCGTCGAGGAGCGGTGGAACGAGATGGCGGGGCGCTTTGAGCCAAAAGAGATTGAGACAGAACTTCAAGAGTTCGTCGTGCATTACGCCGAGGGCTCGCCGCCCGAAATTACGGCTTTCCAGCCGTTAGAAGCCAAACTTGGCGCCGGCCAACACCTTCGCATCGGTGGTTACTCCTCCGTGACGCATCTGCCGTTCTTCAACATTGAATGGGATCATGGCGGCATGATTGCGGCGGTCGGCTGGACGGGTCCGTGGGAAGCAGATTTTGAGCGAGATGATGATCTGTCCCTTTCCGTCGAGGCTGGCATGAGCGAGGCGCACTTTCGCCTGCATCCCGGAGAGCGGATTCGGATGCCCAGAATGCTTGTCATGTTCTGGAGTGATGACCGGATCCGCGGACACAACCTATGGCGAAGACTGCTATTCGACCATTACTGTCGTCGGTCTGAAGGAGAGTTAATGCACGTCCCGATAGGGGCTGCTGCTCAGTGGCACACCGAAGAGCAGAATATCGCCATGATTGACTGGCATTTGGACAACAAACTCCCTATTGAATACTATTGGATGGATATCGGGTGGCATCGACCGCCAACAGAGGAAGAATCAAAGCAAATTCTAAACGAAAGCGCCATCAACGAAGAGATGATTCCTAACGGCATTCGTGCCATCTCCGATCATGCGCACAACCGAGGCATTAAATACCTGCTATGGTTCGGCGGACCACACTTTTTCGTCAATCCCGATAGAGTGCGGAAACACCACCCCGAGCTCCTGACCGAGGAATTTCCCGGTTGGGATAACGGTAATCCGATGATCAATCGGTGGATGGTCGATTACTTCTCAAAACTTGTAGAAGACTGGGGCATTGACATCTTCCGTCAAGATACACGGAATTACCCACTTCCGGATCCCGCGCCGGACCGCGTCGGCATCAATTGGGCTCGCTGTGTCGAGGGGAATTACGAATTCTGGGACGCGTTGCTGGATCGATTCCCGAATCTACTATTTGACATTTGCGGCGGCGGAGGCATGAACATCGATCTTGAGAGTATTGGACGCTGCTTTTGTCTGCACCGCAGTGACTACCAGTGCGGCGGGATTCACGAACCGGAGAATCTGTTCAATCCCACGGGAATGCAGGGGCAGACCTATGGACTGTCACTTTGGGGGCCGTTAACCAGCGGCTGCTGCCGCGATATGTCTCTATACGCCCTTCGAAGCGCCTACAGCCCGGGCTTGCGCGTTACTTTCGAAGCTGTCACAGCCCATTTCTTTGCCGACGCCTCGAATCCTCCCCCGGAAGGGGCGTTTGACACTGAACTCGCGGCGAAATTGATGAACGAATACAAATCGCTGCGACACTGTTTCTACGGCGATTATTATCCCCTGACGCCCTATAGTCTATCTGAACAGAACTGGATGGCATGGCAGTTTCACCGTCCAGATCTTGGAGAGGGATTCGTCCAAGCGTTTCGTCGATCAGAGAGCGACATTCTGAGTTGTCAATACAAGCTGGGTGGACTAGACCCGGCTGCCCGGTATTCTTTGGAAATAGACGGGGACGCCCAATCCGCGACAATGACCGGCTCCGAACTAGCGGAAAACGGATTGATCATCACGATTCCCGATAGACCAAGCGCCGCCGTCATCACGTATAAGGCGGAGATCCAGACCGGATAGGAAATTACATATGCAACCGACTGAGCAGCAACTCAATCACTTTCATACATTCGGGTTCCTGCTTTTGCCTGCGCTTCTCCAGCCAGACGAAGTGGCATGGATTACCGATGAGTTCGAGCAGGTCCTTCAGATTCATGGCGCCGAGCATGACGGTTCCAAGCATACCCAAATTGTCCCGATGCTCGATCACAACGAGCGACTTTGTTCACTGCTTGATGACGCGCGCATTTTGGGAATTGCGAGCGCTGTCCTAGGCGACGACTTCAACTATGGCGGCGGAGACGGCGACTTTTGGGTTGGCGATACGGCTTGGCACCCCGATGGAAATTATCCGGATCTTTTTGCCATCAAGTTTGCCTTTTATTTGGACGCTCTCACGCGCGACACCGGCAGTCTGCGCGTCCTCCCCGGTAGTCATCTGCCCGAATCCTATTGGCGATGCGGAAATATGCACCCCAATAACGCTCAGGCGTCCTGGGGTATCGATCCGTGGGAGATTCCGGGCAATGTTGCGATAGAGACGAATCCCGGGGATCTCGTGGTCTTCAACCACAGTATCTTCCACGCCTCTTTCGGCGGCAGCAATCGACGGAGGCAGTTTTCCATGAATTTGCATAGACGCGGCAAGACCGATGCGGAATTGGCGCGCATCGATCAGTATCTCGGTCATCACGGCACGATTCCGCGGGGCATCCGAATCGGCGGCAAGTTCACGGGACTTAAACCGGGCAGCATGTATACGGACTTCAGCATGTACACCGATCTGATGATTGACACTGCGACGCCAGAGCGGTTGCGCCATCTTTCACAATTACACCATCGCGTGGCGCATGTCCACCCGGCTGCGGCTCCGCCGCGGTCCCTACCGGCCAACAATACATAGTCTAAACCGATAACATCCATGAAGGTCAAGTTTCCAGCGACAAACCCCGGATTCCCGTCTTTCGTAACGCTCGACGACTTCCTTGACCGCGACTTTGCCAAATGTATCTCGGACGAACTTTCGTCCGATGTGGTTAAGGATATAATGGAGCCGTTCCTAAGCGACAACCCGAGGGCGAATTTCTCGAATAACTTGCCGTTCATTCCCGACGGCAAAGGAGTACCCGATTCCGATCGTCCCTACGAAAAAGATAACGCCTCACACACGTTCAACAGCATACTAAACATCTGTCCTAATCTTTACAAACTTTGGTTGAAGATGCGTGCCGAAGAATTCTTCAATCAGTGCATTCTTGCAAATCTTGACGCCTTTAGGCACAAAGGAATAGTCTCGACTAACCTCACTTTCAAGACCGACGCGCAGTTGTCCATCGCGAAGAAAGATTTCGTTAACGAGCAAACTCAACTCACGATTGCACCGGATTTCCACCTATCAATCGCAAAGCGCGGCTATGATGTAAAGGTACATTCGGATAACAGGTACAAGATCCTTTTCGGCGTACTTTTTTTTAACGATGTCCCGTCGGAAGAGGGAGGACAAACGTGTTTTTGGGCGTCACAGGGAAGTTGTGATGTGCACGATTATCCGCGCTATCCCGATCCAGCCGACATTCGACTCCTTAGCGCGATTGAGCCAAAAGCGGGCAGACTGGTGCTCGGTATGAACAGCAACGATGCTTACCACAGCGTGCGGGAATACACGGGAAATGGGCGCCGTCAATTTGTCTATTTTTCGTTCTTCGTACCGGATTGTGAGAACGTCTGGAAGGTCAACTACTAACTTTAGCCAAAATTGAACAGAGTTTTGTAGGGTGGGCACTGCCCACCAACCTTTTGATCTCAGTTAATCAATGCAAATCCCTTTCCCGCTAGGGCTACGAGACTGAATAATCACCGGTTCGGTTAGGAAACCGAACCTACCGCGGCGTATTGGAAATCATTTATTATACCTTAGATTCGAGATTCGAATTGCACCTGAGCCTAAGAAAAGCCGAAAATGTCGATTCTGAAGCAGGCGCACCGTGACCATTTTAATGAGTACGGCTACATGGTCGTAGAGAATGCCGTACCAATTGACCTTTGCAACGCGGTTGTCGATGCAATTTGGGCGTTCTTGGGGATGGATCCGAGCGATCCGGACGATTGGTATCGCTTGCCTCACGAACCGCCGGAACGTCCGGGCATTGGTATGGTGAGCATGTACTGGCATCAAGCTATGTGGGATGTCTACCAGCATCCACGGGTTCATCAGCTATACAGCGAGGTATACGGCACCGACCGACTTTGGGTGCATATTGACCGGGTAAATATGAAACCGCCACGTCATCCCAATCATCCGGACTGGGCGCGCGCGTCGGGGTGTCATTGGGATGCGGACACATCAAAATTGCCTCTTAAGTTCGGGACACAGGGAGTGCTCTATTTAACGGACACGGACGCCAATCAGGGGGGATTCGGCTGTTTGCCAGGGGCGCACAAATCGCTTATCGACGAAGAAAACCCCCGCATTCCGGAGTTAACACCCGGTAAATTTGCCTCAATCCCCGGTAAAGCAGGATCGATGCTAGTTTGGCATCAGGCACTACCACACGGAAATGGGGCAAACACCTCCGACAAACCGCGATTCGCGCAATATATGAACTTCTATCCCGCGCCCAACCCGATGGACGAGAAGCGGCGTGAAGAACGCATTACGCTTTGGAAAGAACGCCGAGCTCTAGGCGAGTGGCCGTATACCCTTGATCCACGCGGTTGGGAGGCAGCGAATTGCGGGCCGCCCAATCTCACTTGGTTAGGACGAAGACTGCTAGGGCTTGACCTTTGGGATTGACTAGTGCCCCATGATTTTTCGGGAAGGCTATCACATTAGGACTTGCGCGACAACGGGGGATTTCTCCTACAACGAGCCTTTAGGTGTTCAATTGCGCATATCCTATCCGAATATGTAACGCGCGCCATAGTTTCAGGTTCATGCGGCTTAATCACGCCAAAACCCCCACACCTTGAAAGGAGGATTCTCATGCAACCGACGGAACAACAACTCAACCACTTGCACACTTTCGGCTTTGTGGCTTTTCGCGAACTCTTTTCCTCTGACGAAGTAGCTTGGATTACCGATGAGTTTGAACAAGTCGTTCAAGTCCACGGCGGCGATCACGACGGGGCGAAGCACACGGGAACTGTCCCGGCGCTCGATCACAGCGAACGTCTCTGTACGCTGCTCGATGACGCGCGCATTCTCGGTATTGCATCCGCGATTCTGGGTGACGACTTCAATTATGCCGGCGGCGACGCCAACTTCTATGTGGGGAATACCGGTTGGCACCCCGACGGGAATTATCCCGATGTGTTTGCCATCAAGCTGGCATTCTACCTTGATCCTCTTACCCGCGACACCGGTTGCTTACGCGTACTTCCCGGTAGCCACCGTCCCGACTCCCCTTGGAGAACCGAAGGTTTGCAGCCCCGAGATTCCGAAGTGTCATGGGGTATACATCCATCAGAGATTCCTGGTAACGTTGCGCTGGAAACAAACCCGGGCGATCTCGTAATCTTCAATCACAGCACCTTCCACGCCTCGTTCGGCGGCGCCAATCGCAGACGCATGTTCACCATGAATTTGCATAAGCGCGGCAAAACAGAAGCCGAATTGGCGCGTATAGATGAATACCTGAGCCATCACGGCACTCTGCCACGCGGAATTCGTATCGGCGGAAAGTTCACGGGGAACGGTAAGAACAACATGTATTCCAACTTCAGCATGTACACCGACATAATGCTTGACACGGCTACGCCGGAGCGGCTTCGGCATCTCTCGCAGCTTCACGAACGCGTGGCGCTAGTTCATTCAAAAGCCGCTCCTCCACGCCCCTTGAACATAAAGTGAGTGAATATTACTACGAATTACAATCCGTTCGGGTAATGACATTCTTCTGTAGCATAATCTGTTAAATTGAGGAATGAGCAAACTGAATGAAGTTTAAGAAATTGAATTCGGTATTTGTTTGGCGAAGTCCGGTGCGGTTAGAAAGGGATCTCTATCGCACCTACCGGGTTTGGAGTGAATTAGAATTTCTGATTTAAATGATTAAACGTCATACAGTTTGCCCTACGACGGAGTGCTCGACCTTTTGACGGGTGTTTCGTAGCATTTACATTTTTTGCTTGCATCAGATTTGAATTTTGTGTAAACTAATAGCACGTTTCAAGACGCATGTGTTAGGTGCCTATCTGTGCGTTGCACACAGATAAGGCGATCCTCTTTGAAATGCAACGGATTAAATCGAAAAGGAGTAGACACATGAAAACGGGATTTCTTCTAATATGCGCAGGCTTAATCGGCATCGCCGCGCTCATGTCAACGAACAGTACAGCACAGATTGACCTTTCCAATGCCTTGGGGATTTATCTCTTTGACGAGGGTGAGGGCAAAGTAGCTGGAGATTCAAGCGGCAATGGCAGCGATGGAGAACTGTTGAACGATGTCAAATGGGTCGACGGAAAATTCGGCACGGCGCTCCAGTTTGACGGTTTGACGTCTGTTGTCGAGTTGAACAACCCTATGAATGTAGGCGAGTACGGCACAAGTCACAGTATTTCCATTTGGGCAAACCTTGCCGCACAACAAAATCCTCACGCCGACATGATCGGCAACCACGGTAAACCCGGCGGGTATGAGATTGAACAACGGGGTGAGGAACATAACAAGTTCTACTTTGGCATGAAAATCAACGACGCATGGCAAGGCGGACCTTGGGCGGAGCGCCCCTCAACGCAGCTCGCCGATGGCGTATGGGAACATCTAGTGGTCACACGCGACGGTGACACCGTAAAGCACTATCTGAACGGCGATCAAACCGTTGAATACGGGATTGACCCCGATGTGGTTGAGGATACCACCGAATCCAATTTCTTCATCGGCAACAGTGCCTGTTGCGGGGACGGTAGAATCATCACCGGCACATTGGATGAGGCTGCCATATTTACGGTCGCGCTAACCGAAGCAGACGTCGCCGCTCTTGCGGGAGGACTAGTGAATGCTACGTCTGTCGACAGCGCCGGCAAAATGACCACCACCTGGGGTCAGCTTAAGTCCCAGTATAAATAACAATCTGCTTTCTGCAAGGGAGCCACATCCCTTGAGGTAAAGTGCATCGGATTCAAATTAGGGATGGCTCTTAATGGGAACATTGAGCCATCCCTTTTTTCATATCTTAATGTAAAGATGATGGGTTGTACTTTCCCTTCTTCTTCCGTAGAATCCGAAATCGCATAGCGTCGTTCCCTCCGTTTCGGAATATTTAAGGACTACCCACATGAAATCGAAAATCCAGCTTATTTGGTATAGTTTGATTGGGATTTGCGTGTGTTTCGCATTCGAGATCTCGGCACAAATAAAAGTTGAAGACACCGTTGGAATCTGGCTCTTTGACGAGGGACGAGGAAAGAACGCCAAGGAGATGGCTGGAAAGGGGCTTGATGGAGAACTGATTAACGGTCCCAAATGGGTTAACGGCAAGTTTGGAAAAGCGATTCGCTTTGATGGATCGCCTCAGTTCGTGGAGGTCAATGATCCGCTGAATGTGGGAGAGTTCGGGACGAGCCATAGCATTTCGGTGTGGGTGAATCCAGATGCCACGCAGAACAAGCACGCGGACATGCTAGGGAATCACGGCAAACCCGGTGGGTATGAGATTGAACAACGGGGAGGCGAGCATAACAACTTTTACTTTGGGATGAAAATCAATGACACGTGGCAGGGTGGACCTTGGGCGGATCGGCCTTCGACCAAGATCCCTGACGGAGAGTGGAGTCATTTTGTTGTTATACGCGATACCAAGACCATCAAGCACTATTTGAACGGAAAGAAAACAGTTGAATATAAAATCTCAGACGACCGAGTGGATGACAGCAACGCAAATTTTCTCTTTGGCCACAGTGCCTGCTGCGCAGGCCGCAATTTTAAGGGTATGCTAGACGAGATAGTCATATTCAAGAAAGCGTTAGACACGGACGACATTCGAGGGCTTTCCAGAGGTGTGGAGTGGGCAATGCAGGTCGAATCAAGGGGCAAATTTACAACAAGCTGGGGAAAACTCAAAACCCACTACGTTCGGATACCGTAAAAGGCTTCGCCTGTTGATGCAGAGCACCTACACCGCGTATCATTGGATCGCAAGTGTTTTGTGGCTAGTGATTAGTAGTCAGTGGATCTCTATCGCGTTCGCTATTCACTCGCTTGGTGGTCAGTGAAGACCTTGAAACCGTAAGACGTACAATGAATAGGAACTCTATCGCGCTCCTTATTCACTAGCTTGATTCCAACTACAAACCGGGAGGAAATGGGCATTCACGCAGGGTACGCTCAAAAAATGGCAAAAAGACCGTGGCAATTCGTAGTAATCGACTCTAGAAATCGGTACTCTAAACAATTACATTGGACCCAAGCCGACCACTGACTCAATCTCCAGCTTTAATTGCCCCCCACGTCACGGCGATCTTTCCGGACGCTTCCACGGCGTAAAATCGCTTTAACGAACCTCGCATTGCACGCTTAATTTCGCCCTCTGTCAAAGCGGTGCTGTAGAGAGCGACTTCATCAATAATGCCCTTGAACCACTGTTGAACACCGCCGCCGACCCAATTTCTTCCGCCAATCTTCAACCCTGTCTCCTTTGCGTCCACTTTGGGTACAAGGTCAATTTCTTCCGCCGACTCTCCATTTACGTAGAGCACACGTTTATTGGACCTCCTATCGTCCTGCACTCCGGCGACGTGGTACCATTTATTCGGCTGAATTTCCGGTCCGTTCCCCGTGGCATTTTCAGCTCTAGATTGGAAAGCCAGTTGGTTTTTGTTGGTTATAGAGAGTCGATATGTCGGTGTGTTGTCCCAGACGAGCCCTCCCTCCTTAAAATAGGTCTTGTCAATGACGGAATAGAACTCTTTGTTTACAACCTTGGGGAATATCCATGCCATGATTGTGAAGCTTCCTTTGTCGCCAATATCCAGCGACAGATTGTCGTGGTCAGCAACCTCGACGTGCCCCTTGAATCCCGTGAATTCCAGTGCGTTGGCAAACTTCCCCCCGTTCACCCATTTGACGCCCTTTCCCACCAAGGTCGTCGTGTGACCGTTCAGACTTAGGTCTCTCGTGTTCGTGCCCTCTCCTTCGTCAAAGGGAAGATAGAGAACGAGTGACTCGTCCTGTATTGCGTCTACATTCCAAGAAAACAGAGCGGTAAAGCAAGCAATCATTATGCCCAGAAATAGCGCCTTCATGTGCTCATCCTCCTTTATCAGCGTGAGTACCTCAAAAAACCCATGGCACTCCATTTTAGCACGTTGTGCGTCTCAAATCAAGAAAAACCATTTGCAGAATCGTGCCCGTGTAGAGTGCACCTAGGTTCCTATGACATATTGTGGTAGCTTGATACCGGTGTTTCCATAATTCTTTGAACAGAAGACCGCCCCTTTATGATATAATCGGCGAGAATAAACCCATGGGTCACTCACCTGTGACCGATTGATTGAAGAGGAAGACGTTCTATATGACCGTCAACGCAGCAAACCAAAAGATAAGTGTTACATGGCGAGCGGTCATTATAGGTCTCCTCCTCATCCCGTTGAATGCCGTCTGGATTATGCAGATGGAAGCGGTCTACTACTCCGCCCACTCGACGTTAATCGCTCTCTTCTTCAACGTCGTGTGCAATATCCTCATCCTGATACTGTTGAATATTCCGTTACGAAAACTATCGCCGAATTTGGCTTTCAACCAAGGGGAACTGCTCACTGTGTATGTGATGCTGAGTTTGTCCTCCGCTCTCGTCGGTCATAGCATGTTACAAATTCTACCGCCGACGATGGCGGCTCCCTTGGCGTTAGCAACGCCGGAGAACGACTGGCACGACCTGTTCTGGCGGCACATCCCGCAATGGCTCGCTATCAGCGACGAACGAGCGCTTGAAGGGTATGTCAGAGGTGTCAAGAAGGGTGAGCCAACGCTGTATTTGCCGCGAAATATCGAAGCCTGGCTTGTACCGGTACTCGCGTGGTCTGTATTCGTTGTCCTGCTCATGTTTGTCATGCTTTGTATAAACATCATCATCCGCAAGCAGTGGACGGACAGAGAGAAGTTGACATACCCGATTGCCCAACTGCCATTCGAGATGACAAAGTCGGGGACTAAATTGTTTAGCAGCAAGCTGTTTTGGCTGAGTTTTTCCATTGTCGGACTCATCGGAATCGTTAATGGATTGAGTTACTTTTTTCCCAACGTCCCCTATCTCCGTAACACACCGCCGTTTGACCTAGCCGTCTACTTTACAACCAAACCGTGGAACGCGCTGGGAAAGACTGCGCTTCTGATTCGACCGTTCATCTTGGGGCTTGTTTTTCTCATTCCGCTGGACATCGCTTTTTCCTGTTGGTTCTTCTTCTTTTTCTGGAAAGCTCAGTTGATTTCCGCAAGCGCTTTAGGCTGGCGAGAACGCCCCGAGTTTCCCGAGCAAAGCATGGGAGCGTACATTGCCCTGTTCGGTATCGCATTTTGGATGGGCAGACGTCATTTGATACGATTCTTCAAATCGGCGTGGAATGCAGACCTTCGGACCAACGCCAACGAAGACACAACCGAGCCGCTAAGATACCGCACAGCAGTGATCGGGCTTATCTTGGGTTTCGCCTTCCTCACGGTATTCTGTTGGTATGCGGGCATGTCGATGTGGGCAGCGGCAGTCTTCTTCGCACTGTTTTTGATGACCGAGATTGGGATTACGCGAATTCGCGCCGAGGTCGGGTCACCAATCCACGACCTCCACTTTGCAGGCCCCGAATATTTAATGGTAGACGCCGTTGGGACGCGGAAACTTGGAGCGGGCAGCTTGACCGTGATGTCCTTCTTCTGGTTTCTGACACGTGCGCACTACAGTGATGTCATGCCTCACCAGCTTGAAGGATTCAAGCTGGCAGATCGCGCACGAATGAAGCAGCGTGGTATTCTTGTCGCCATGCTCGTTGCGATAATCTTTGGTACAATCGTCGCATTCTGGGCAATTCTCGATGCGTCCTACAGGTTTGGAAGCGCTTGGAGCGGCAGCGAACCTTTCCTACGCTTGAGTGGCTGGCTGACCTACTCAAAGTCGACAGACTTCGCCGGGATCGGTTTCTTTACTTACGGTCTTTTGTTTGGCTTTTTCTTGATGGCGATGCGACTTCGTTTCATTTGGTGGCCCTTCCATCCCGCGGGTTATGCCGTGTCTAGCACCTATGGAATGCGCGGTCTATGGTCGATGTTTTTTCTCGCTTGGTTGGTCAAACTACTGGTTCTGAAACACGGCGGACTAAGGCTGCACCGCCGAATTTTGCCACTGTTCTACGGCATGATTCTTGGCGATTTCGTAGTAGGCGGATTTTGGGCGCTGTTCGGCGTGGTATTCCAAACTCCCACCTACAATTTTTTGAAGTGGTGGTAGTAATCTTTCTGCTATAATGATAGGAATGTAGTTAACCATTTGTGCAAATAGGACGATAGAAAAATGGCAAAAATCGAGAAATACAAAGGCTACGATACAGATCCCCCGATTCCAAAACCGGAAAAGAAAGTATTGCCGAATATCGTTACCGTTCGCGACGGGATGCCTGTCACATACCCTAACTGCAACGGCATCGGTGTACGGATTCTTCATCCCAGCAATCCAAAAGCGCCCGCGCAGAACATGAGCGTTGTCATGTTTTATGTTCCGCCCCATGTCGAGTTGGAACCCGGCACATCGCACTACCCAGAGGAATGTTACGCCATACTGCGCGGAAAAGGTATAATGACGTTGGCAGGCGAGGAAGTAGAAGTAGAAGCGGGCATGTTCATCCACCTGCCGCCTTGGTGCGAGCATGGCATCAAGAACACGGGTGACGAGACACTAGAGATATTAATCGTTACCTCACCGCCAAATCCTTAGCCTTCAAAATAGCGTGGCACCATTAGGGCGTGTTGACATTTCATCGCAACCGGACAATCAAGAGCGCTGCACAGACACATGTCGTTTCGTAGGGGTTGGGTCTCCCAACCCGTTGGCCGAGGAAAGATCTCTTGGGAACTCTATCGCATTCGCTATAAGGATCCCTATCGCGCTCCTTATTCAGTCGCTTGATCCTCGCCCCTGCGATTGGCACCCACCGGCGAATTATGGACACGCCTTACATAAATGTCAACAGAACCTAGGCACTGGAAAAAACTTTCCATGAAAAAATCGTCTAACGCTTTGCTTCTATTCCTGACACTCGGGTACGTCGTCCACCAAACTTCGTGGCTTATCTATGCTACTGTAGATGCGCCTGATAGCCGCGTCATCCTTGCACAATACGAGTGGGGGGATGTCCAACATCACGTTTCGCTCGCCGACCTAAAGTTAGCCATCAACAAACTGTCGAGAAACCGTCGTGATGAACTCGTATCCAAAAAGAACGTCGTGGAATATCTTGAGGAACTTACGGACGAAAAACTAAAAATCCTAGACGCTACCGGTAGAAACTTGGACACAGATGCATCTTTGCTAAAATTGGTAAAGGAATATCAAGAACAACAAATGGTGCGGCGCTTGATAGAGATTGAAGTCGATGAGAAAGTCTTTTATACCAAAGCAGAGCTCAAGGCGTATTATGAGACCCACCAAGACGATTACGTAGCGAAAGCCGAGTCTCACGCCACCTGTATCAGCCTTACCAGCAGACACCGCGCGCAAGAGGTGTTTGACGAGATAAAAAATGGCAGGGACATCGCGGAATTGGCGGTAGAACTGTCAAGGAAGGGGGAGCTAACGGGCCCCGGTGATACCGAGTCCGAACCGGGCAAAATACGTCTTTTTGCCCAGACCGATTATCCACGCTGGAAGGAGTTTACTGACGCCGTATTCGCACTGGAGATGGGCGAAATGACTCGGGAGATTTTTGAAATCGAAGTCGACAATGTAACTTACTACATGATATTCCGTAAAGATGACTACATTCCCGAACGGCAAAAAGCCTACGATGAAGTTCGAGAAGACATTAGACGGAAAATCGGTGACCAGAAAAAACGCCTGCGCTTCGGACAGTGGATGAATATAATCCGCGACCGGGCGAAGTTCATTATCTATCCAGATCTGCTTCCTGACGCATTAGCCACGGATGGCACCCAATCCGGCACGGCGAAAATTGAATCTAGCGAAGCTGACAAAACGGTAATTGCCGAATTTGAGTGTGACGGCACGCAGCAACTTACACTGACGGAGATAAAATATGAGCTTGACGGCCTGCCTGATTTTGCGAAAGAGAAATATAAGGACAAGGCGGGAATTGAAGAATATGTGAATCTCATGGCGGAGAGCCGCTTAATGTTATGCCTCGCCAAGAATATGAGAATTGATGAAGACATCAAGGTTATTGCCCTGGTTAGAGACTATCAGCACAAAGTGCTAATCGATAAGGTAACTGAGCTGGAAATCAATCAGAAACTCCGTCTAACCGAGGAGGACTACCGGCGTTACTATGAGAAACACAAGGTAGACTATTTTCAATCGGAGAAGGTACGCCTTACGTGCATTACACTACAGAGCAAAGAGTTGGCGGAGCAAGTCTTACTACGGATTCGGGCAGGCGAAGATATGGGCGAGATTGCTACCGAATTATCGGACAGGGGGGAACTGACGGTGGGACCGGGGTCAAATCCGAGGAGACCGGGCGATACAGGTTTTTTCACACACGCATCGTACACTGAAAGAGCTAAGTCTTTCGCCGATGCCGCTTTTGCGCTTGAGGTCGGCGAAGTAGTAAAGCAGGTATTCCCAATCAAAGTTGAGGGAGAGCGGTATTTCCTAATCTTTCGAAAGGAGGAGTTTCGCGAGGCACGCCAGCCAGAATTTGAAGAGGATCGTCTGCGTAGACGCGTGGAAAAGGACGCTGAGCGCCGAGCACGCCAAGACCTTACCGAGGAATGGCTAAGCCGTCTGCGCGAACGAGCGCAAGTTAAAACCTTCCCAGACCGAATTCCGGAATCATTGTAGAGGTGTACACCATCTTTTATGCCTGTCCCGTCACATGCGTCTCCTGCTCCGTCTGGATTGACAAATCCAGACCCACTCGTTGCTCTAATGTAAGCTAGGACCTAAACCTCAAACCAGTCTCTCGCTCCAGCTACGACATCATCCAATCAACGACAGCACGGGCTCCGCCAAAAGTTGACAAACCCTTTCCAAAAACTGCGCCGCCGGGGCGCCATCAATTACCCGGTGATCAAACGTCAGGCTCAACGACATCACCTCTCCAGCGACGACCTCGTCGTCCACGACAACCGGTTCGCGAACAATGCGGCCGACACCCAAGATTGCGGATTGCGGAAGGTTGATGATTGGAGTGAAGGAGTCAATGCCGTAGCCACCCAGATTCGTTATCGTAAAAACGCCGTTCTGCAACTGATCGGCTTTCAACTCGCCCTTTCGTGCGGAATCAACTATCTCTCGCGATTCAGCGGCAATTTTTGATAAACTCTTCTGCGGCACGTCGAAAATCACCGGTGCAAGCAAGCCGTTCTCCGTGTCAACGGCGAACGCAATATTGATATCCTCCGGAATGAAAATCCCGTCATCGCGCCATTGCCCAGTGATCATCGGATGTTCACCTACCGCAATTGCGGCGAGTTTCAGCACCATGTCAGTATAAGTTGGGACAATCTCGTACTGATCGGAAGCCTTGAAGCGATCACGTAATGCCACTAAGCCGGAGGCATCCACTTTCGTCGTAATGGTAACAGGGGCTGCCTCATTAACACCGGCGACCATTCGCTCGGCAATTGTTTGGCGTATGCGCGTAATCGGAACAGATTTTCCTGGCACCGCAGTGGGCGGAACTTCAACAGGAGCAGGCGGTTTCGATTCAATAGCGGCTGTTCTGATGTCCTCTTCTCGAATACGGCCGCCGACACCGGTTCCCCGCAGACCCGACCAATCAACTCCTAGCTCACGTGCGACACGCCGTGCGCGGGGGGTGATCGCAGTTCTTTTGGCGGGAGGAGAAGTAGCCGGTTCAGGTACTTGAGTTTCTGGCACCGGGGCAGGTGTTGCTGATTGAGCCGACGGTTCCTCCTTAGGAGGCGGTTCGGGGGCTTTCGGCTTGACGGCTCCCTCCAACTCAAACGGAGGGACTTCACCATCCTCCACCAAGTAAGCAAGCAACTGGCTCACGACAACCTCGTCGCCAGGCTGCGGTGCATCGGGCGGTATTCGCAGAATTCCCGCGTCGAAGGATTCAATCTCTTGCGACGCCTTTTCGCCTTCCAAGACAAATAGCATCTCGCCCGCATCGACTTTCTCGCCATCTTGTTTCAACCACTCCACAAACGTACCTTCGTCCATAGACCAACCAAGGCGTGGTACAACAATTTCAATTGCCATCAATTCACCTCATTATTCGGCGAGCAAGTCTCGAATCGCTTGTTCAATACTGTCAACGTTTGGGACCACTTCCTTCTCCAACGTGGGACTATACGGTGTCGGGGCAAATGCGCCGTTCAAACACTTGACCGGCGCATCAAGGTCGTTGAAACCGATATCCGCCACTCGCGCCGCGATTTCAGATGCCATGCTGCACGGCGCAAAAACTTCGTCTACGACCAAAAGACGCCCGGTTTTATGCACTGACGCCAGAATCGTCTCCAGATCCAGCGGTGAGACGGTTCGCGGATCTATAATCTCCACAGACACATCTTCACTTGCCAACCGTTCTGCAACCTTTTCCGTGTGATGACGCATCAACGCCAGTGCGACAACCGTGGCGTCCGTTCCTTCGCGAACAACGGTTGCCTTTCCAAATGGAACCTCATACGTCTCTTCGGGCACAGGTCCCTTAATTGCCATTAGCTCCCGATGCTCAAGAAACAGTACCGGATCGGTGCATCGAAGCGCGTGCATAAACATACCCTTGGCATCATACGGGGTGGCTGGCATAACGACGCGCAATCCCGGAATCTGGGAATAGATGGAGTGATAGTTGCCCGAATGGTGGGTCGCCGCGGAGTGCCCAATCCCGACACAGCCTCGCACGAGAACCGGCATCTTCAACCGGCCGCTGCTCATGTATTGCATTTTGGCAATCTGGTTGATGAGTTCCCCGAAACTATCGTTAATGAAATCAAAAAACATGCAATCTATGACCGGTCGGGTGCCTGACATCGCAGAGCCGCCGGCAAGCCCGACAAATCCACGCTCGCAGATTGGCGTATCGCATAACCTATCCGCGCCGTATTTCTCGAATAAGCCGTAGGTTGTCATGAAATTTCCGCCGCGGACACCGACCCCTTCTCCCATGACAAAGATAGTATCGTCTTCCGCCATCGCCGCGTCAAGCGCTTCGAGTGTCGCGCCAACATACGTTGTCTCGCGATCTCCTTTGGAGGGTGGCTCTGAAATCGAATCACCCGCGGGTTCGGAATACACGTGGTGCGTCGCGGTTTTCCCATCCGGATAGCTGCTTGCCTCGGCAAATTTGTGCGACTCGGCGACCAACTCCCGAATCTCCTCCTCAATGGCGTCTAACTCCGCAGCACCGGCTATACCTTTGTCTATTAGCGTTCGCCGCAGTCGCTGTATGGGGCATCGCGTTTTCCATTCGTCAACATCTTCCCGCGTACGATAGGTGAAATCTCCCATACCTTCGGCATGTGCCCGCGTCCGGTACGTCTTGCATTCGATTAACGTCGCGCCGCCGCCGCTGCGAGCTCGCTCAATTGCCTCTCCGGCGATTCGATGAATCGCCAAGACATCATTCCCATCAACTTCGTACCCTGCCAATCCGTAGTTCGAGGCGCGTCGACCAACATCGGGAATCCCGCTCGCATACTCAAACGGCACTTCGGTGGCGAACTGGTTGTTTTCGCAGACGAATATGACGGGCAAATCCCAAATGCTCGCCATGTTCAATCCTTCGTGGAATGCGCCGTTGTTGACGCCGCCGTCGCCAAAACACGCTACAGCGACATTGTCGGTTTTCTTGATTTTGAAGGTGTAGCCGCCGCCGCACGCTTGCAGAATACACGGTCCAACGATGCCGCTCGTTCCCATCAGCCCTATTTCCGGCTTGAACAGATGCATACTGCCGCCGCGTCCTTGCGAACAACCGGTTTCCCGTCCGTACAGTTCCGCAATCAGTTCTCTCGGATGAAGGCCCTTGGCTAACGCGTGGCCATGACCGCGATGCGTACTAAAGACAACATCGTCTACCCGCAAATGGGCAAAGACACCCGCCGCAATAGCTTCCTCGCCAACATAGGTGTGACATGCGCCGTGCACCAGACCACGCTGATGCGATCTGGCAAGCTGTTCTTCGGACTGCCGAATTAACTGCATCGTGCGATAACAGTCAAGCGCGTCGGTTTTGTTTAAACCCGAATTTTCTCGTTGTACTTCCATTCTCACTCCTTAAATACTTCGGTACCGACCGATCCGCCCGCGTTCATAGCAAGGTTGCCGCCATCCATCGGGATGATCGCCCCGGTAATCCATGATGACGCATCTGATGCCAATAGAACCGAAAGGCCGCGGATGTCGTCAGGACTGCCGAACCGCCCTCTTGGGATGCCACTAAGGAATCGTTCCTTGATACGCGGATCCTTGTCAATTCGCGCTTGCAGCCCCGGGTTCAATACTTGGGCGGGCAAGATCGCGTTCACACGTACACCTCGTCCCGACCATTCGGTGCTAAGTTCCCTGGTCATTTGAACAACCGCTCCCATCGCCATGCTGTAGGCGATGTGTCCCCTGCCCATGCCGGTGATGCTGGCGAGCGAACCCAGACTAACGATGCTCCCTCGTCCCGCAGCAAGCATGCGCCGTCCCGCTTCTTGGGAGCAACAGAACCGTCCGTAGACGAGATTACGCCACGTCCACTCTACATCGTCAAGGGTGATATCCTCCGGCTTCTTGCGTACGGCTTCGCCGGCGACGTTTCCCAAAAAGTCTACACGACCAAATTCGTTGTCGAGTTGCGCAAACATGGCTCGAATTTCGTCCGGGCGGGATACATTACAGTTCACCGGAACGGCGCGAGGTCCCATTGATTCTATTTCACCGGCAGTTTTTTCCGCACCTTGCAAGTTGATGTCGAGAAGCATCAAGTCGGCGCCTGCCTCCCCCAGCGCAAGCGACATGGCGCGCCCCATGCCACTGGCGGCGCCCGATACAACGGCAACTCGACCGGAAAGATCGAACATTTGTGTCATAGCCATTTCTCCCTGTTCATGCGTATCCTAAATTTGTCCTTTGGACGGTGGGTTGTTTTCAGTCTGTGATATAGGGATGCCAGATAATTAAAGCGTAGATTCCACTAACCCGCCCACCTATTTTGCAAGAATCGCAGTATAGCATACCTGTAGGTCGCTGTCAACCGGTATGTCATCAGTGCGAATATACTTTGCGTCGGGTATTATTGCGCTTTCTTTTCCAGAAATAATTGTTTCTAATAGGACTTACGTAGCACCAGCAGGTCGGGAATCGGAGTTCCCTCGTACAAGCGTCGCGACCTGGAGATCGCTCCTACATAATAAGCAATCCCCAGCAGCGTGGAGTATAACTCAACAAAGGCCAATCTCGCCATGACAGATAAGCACAGAGACTATCCTTGTAGGATGGAATCAATCGACCAATAGGATCAAATGAGCGATAGAGATCTCTCCGCCGTGCCGTAACGTGCATGAAGGTTGCGGCATACGGAGTATTCCTACTACTTTTTCACTTCCTTATCAGCATCTTGCGCGTCGCCGCGAACTCTCCCGCCTTAAGCGTGTAGAAATAGAGACCGCTCGCCACAAATTCGCCATGGTCATTGCGGCCATCCCAATACAATGCGCGGATACGGCTCCGGTACATCCCCGCCGCTTGATGACCCACATCCAAACGCCTAACAACACCTCCGTTCATATCATAAATTGTCAACTTGACCTCTGCGGGGGCGGCCAACTGATACGGTATCCAGGTTTCCGGATTGAACGGGTTCGGGTAGTTGGCTAGCAGGGCGGTCTCTTTGGGAATAACCAGCGAGGTTAACAGGTTTTGGAGATTCGCAATCCCCTGGCGAAAGGCAACCGAACCGTCGTCTGCCAGATGTGCTTCTGAAATCCACGCTTCAACTGTCGCCGCATCGGCGCGTCCTGTCGCAACTGCAGGTGCGGCGGCACCGCCAATGCCCTGCGCGACGAGCGTAAGATCGAAAATGTTAATCACCCCGTCGCCATTAATGTCTTCCGGCGAATCGGCGGATACCCTTTTCCCCAACTGCTGTGCGACGCTAATGAGATCGAGAATATTGACAACTCCGTCGCGATTGATGTCCCCTGTGAGTAGCCGTTCCTCAACAGTAAAGTGGATTTCAAGAGGACCCGCAGGGATACCTTCCTTAGCGGCGGAGCCGAATAAGAAGTTTTCCAGTGCCAATTTCGTTCCACCTTCGGACTTTGCCTTGAACCTCACGCGAAGCACGGGGCCGCTGCCGTTAACGCCGCCCTCGCTAATCCGTCCCGCAATCAGCCCGGTGATTTTTCCCGCCGCATTGTCGATGCGCCCGCTTTGGAAGAACGCCGCTCCGCCGTCCGACTTGAGGAAATCGCCTTCGCTGACGGCAACGGCTTCAAGGATGGCGGGATCGAAAGCAATGTCAAATTGCCACCCTGCCAAGTCATTAGCATGTTCTACACGGACATCGACACCGAATAGATCTTCGACATGAATTGGCGTTTGGGAGAAAGCATAACCCATACCGGGGCCTAAAGTATAATTGGTGTCGGGGGTAAATCCGAAAAAGCCGTTGGAAGGATCCTTAATACCAGCATGAGTGCCAATCGCCACCAGCAAAACATTTCTCCCCTCGTTAAGCGTAGCGTCGAAAAAC
Organism: Candidatus Poribacteria bacterium; assembly: GCA_022827055.1. Taxonomy (GTDB): domain Bacteria; phylum Poribacteria; class WGA-4E; order WGA-4E; family JAJDTR01; genus JAJDTR01. Next base: position 61,559 of record JAJDTR010000127.1, read on the forward strand.
TCCGTATTATACTCAATCCCCACACTCCTCGGTGTCCAGGGCTGTTCCAAACGTTCCCGAATCAACTCGCCGTTTAGCCATATTTTGTATTCATTTCCGCTACTAGCATACATGGTTGTGTCTTGTCGCTCGGGGGAATTAAGGGATACAGTACCAAAAATCACCCCATTAGGAAAACGGCTTCCTCGCATGTCGTCAAGGTTACGCTGTCCCGACACCGGGAGTTTATCAAAGGTCCACATATCAGTGCCGACTGGCTTCCCTTCTAGCGCCCCATGAGTAGCAATTCGATCTACCGTTACTTTGCCTCCACTTGCCTTGGATAATAGATCCGTTCCGTCATTTAGTTTTTCATTCGGCAAAAACACCCATAACCACGGCCCCTCAATCTTTGGTGCTTTGGCAAAAAATCCCGGATTATCATGCCAAGAAAATCGCTCCAGTATTGGTAATCCCACCACAGGGGAAAAATCCGAGATGTTATTGAACTGTAATTGCAACTCGTTTAGGTTCGTCAATCCAGCCAAAGCGGATACATCTGAAATTTCATTATATTCAAGCCTCAATTCGTCTAGTTTTACCAATCCTGCCAAAGGGGACACATCAGATATTTTATTCGCCGCAAGGGTTAAAACGACTAGGTTTGTCAACCTCTTGAGTGGCTCAATATCTACTATCCTATAGCTGTAGCCAATATCTACGACTCTTAATTTGGTTAGATGTCTGATAGGTTCAAGGTTAGATACATGGTTGTCGTGGAGCTTGAGAACTTCCAAGTTTGATAACCTTACAAGGGGCGACAAATCTGAAACTTCGTGATGCCTGAACTCAATGTTTACCAATTCTGTCATATCGGCAACAGCCGAAATATCCCGTATTCCATCACCATAAAAACGCAACTTCTTCAAATTCGTCAGACCGGCTATCGGTGAAATGTCTTCAATGTTGCTTCTAAACTCTAGGTGTTCGAGTTGTGTTAAGTTTGCCAAAGGAGACAAATCTCGCACGCTCGTATCCCAGACCTGCAAAAAAACTAGCTTAGTACAGTTGGCAAGCGGAGACAGGTCGGATATCCGGTTGCCTGAAATCCATAGTTCTTTTAGATTTACCGCAAATTCGAGTCCCGCTAAGTTGGAAACCCCCTTGTTGCCGGCTTTAAGAGTTGTTAATGTTGACATCGCCGAAGGCGTAATCTGTTCGGTTTCGAGCGCATCTTCAATAACGGCTCGAAGACGTGAATCCGGGATGTGAATAATTCCACCCTGTATCACAGCCGGTGGCAACGCAACGCCCTCTGGAGCTCTTAATGTTCGCAGATTGATTAATCTTGTGAGCGGCGACAGGTCGGATACGTTCGAATCTGAAATATCCAAATACCGCAAATTGATTAACTCTGCGATCAGCGACAGGTCGGAAAATTCGCCGCCAATCTCTAGGAAATCGAGGTTTGTTAAGCCTCTCAGATGTGATATATCGGATACCTGACTGTTATCAAGTTCCAAGTGAGTGAGGTTCGTTGCAAACTGGATACCCGTCAAATCGTGGACTCGTCTATCCCGTGACCGGAGTTCTATCAAGGATTCCATTTCCTCCACGGTAATCGGGGCGTTGGGGCTTTTGCCAAGTTCTTCCTCAACTATAGCACGCAGAATCGCATCCGGGATATGAACATGCCCACCCGGTAAAACATCCGGCTGCGTCACAACCGGCGGCTCTCCAACTTGTTGTGGGTAATCCAACGCGGAAATTATATCTCGAAAGCTTGATGTCCAGGTGTCGCGTTTCACACTCCCGTTTTCACTATCTAACGCCAGCAATCCCACGTTCTGCAGTCCCGTGTTTTCACGAACCCTTTCGAGGAAGGTGTCGGTTTCCAAGCCAACCACGGCGGCGGCGTATGCCGCATCCACCGGTGCCTGAAACGCCTCATGGAAACGCGAAACCGGTTCAACACCTTCAAACGTACCTCCCGTGGCTTCAAGCCCTTGTCTGTACCGATTCATGTCTTCCTTCAGACGTGCGTCCATATCTGGCGTTTCAACATAGAGCCGCAGCGCCTGCGCTTTGTTATAGGGCGGACTGGCGTTGCTCTCAATCACGGAACGCACTTGGTCTCCAAAGCTCTTCATGCCCTCCGTATGGCAACCGATACACGAGATTCCGTTGCGCACCGTCGGGTCACTCGCGGCAGGATTTGAAACGATGCTAATCGGCGCTTCATCCAGCCGTAATCCATTGCCGTCCACAAGATAGTAACCCTGCAACCCGTTTGGCAAATTGAAGATGACCTCCCCGCCATCATGCGTGAAGTTAAGCGGGTGGGTCAGGATGTTTTGTGTCCCGACACTACCTGCAAAGTCGTAGCTCTTCCAGTACGCCCCATATCGAGAGGTATGCCGTTCCACGACTCGGTTGTGGTTTGAGACACCCGAATTGTTGAAACCCGCCCGCCAGACGCGAATCCCCGGGGCATTTTGCAGATTGCCGACCACATCTACATCCAGTTGTAACTCCAACTCCCGAGCCGTCGAGGGGAGAGAAAGCAGTTCATGGTAGAGCGGTGGAGTAGATGCGGATGCGATAAACCAGTCGACATGAACCGATGGCACATCACACCTCATCTCGGTCTGCATTCGTCCCAGTTGCTGCCGCAGCGCCGTCTGCGAAGGAGCATCAAAGGTGATATGATAAGGATACTCTTGCTCTATCTTCGTCCACCCATCAACCCGATCCCATTCGTAGTGCCGCAGGTCGATGTAGAAGATTGTATCTAGTGAATCAATGGGTTGTGGATTGGTAACTGTAATCCCCCATGAGAGGCTGTTGACCAGTTTGTTGAGTGCTTTGCGGTACTCACTGAGAATTTGGGCTGTTTCGCCAGCGTTGTAGAGATGTGTGAGTGTAAAGTAACGGGCAAAAGCGCGGTCAAACGGTTCCAGTGACGTGAGGTGGGTCTCAATGGTATCGAGTACTTCAGCAGGAGAGATAAAGCGACCATCGGTGATTCGAGTTGTCGTCCATTCGGGTGCGTCGGCTAATATCCAACGTCGGATCGTGTCAATCGATTGAGGGGGCAGTTGGGGCAGTCCGAACGGCATCTGTGCGCCGTTTTCAGTGGGACCGAGGAGACGCTTGTACAACTCGGAGGCATCGGGGTTTGCCGGTACAACGGTGCCACCATCGATGAGTTCGCTGTGTTCCATGAGGAGTGTCTCGCGGAAAGCGCCGTCGGGGCCGTGACAATTAAGGCAGTTTGCTTCAAAGATGGCGTAGGTGTCTTGGGCTAACTGGGATTGGGCAGATAGATTCTGAGAACCTGCGGTGAGAGACAATAGACATATCAAAGCAAAAATGAAATGACGTTTATACATAGAGACTATCTCCGTTGAATAACTAACCCAAGTTGCTACCTATTATAGAGGGCTCTTCAGAGTTAAGTGTGGAAAATGAAATTAACTTACGACTTACGCAGTCGAGCACTCAAATCCGCCCAATCCGGCAGTAGGGAATAACGATCGTTATTCCCTACAAAAGCCTTGTCGCAACATCAAATCATTACCGAAATCATCAAAAGCGCATAGATTGGGGGTCTCCAGAACCATATTGGGAATTATTGCAACCAATTTGAACTCATAGGGCAAACGCGTCTTCCTGTAGCAAGTTTCATTCCCACACTTAACCCTGAAGAACCTTATAGAGAAACCGAGTTTTTGGTTCACTTTCGCTAAATTATAGGTAAATTAGCCCGATTTTCGAGAATCTCGCGTTTCCATGTTGGAAAAAACTCGGTTTCTGTGCCCTGTCGAACAAGGTGGCAACTCGGGTTAACTAATTTCGCAACCGGAAAGGTGAGATCGCTAGCCCGTGATCGCCCTCTTCAATCGTTGGACAGTGTAGAGTACATCATCATCAAGCAATTTTAAGTTCGCGGATTTGGTAACGTCACTTTTCCATTCCCCTGCCGCTGCGACTCCAAAAATCCGATCATGATTTCGACGACGTTCAGCGCTGCTCTCGCGGGTGATTTTGGTTCGCCGCCCTCACTGATTAACTGTACGAGCTCCCGGACACCCGCGGGGATTCCCTCCACTTCCCATTTGGGCGCCTCAATCGTCTCCACGGTATCCTCTCTGTAGATCGTGGAGCCGTGATTTCCAATGAGGATGTATCCGGTGGTACCTACGATTTCAAGGCGAACGCCGCTCCAGATCGCCGTCTTTGGCCCCCCGGCGTAATACCCGCGGACACCGTTGGCGAAATGGATGTAACCGTGGGCGGAAGGCTCGGTTTTCGGATCGTGCCCGCCATCCCCGCGATACTCGGTATAGTCTTCGTACCCGTCTTCCAGTTCCGCGGACACCCATTCCGGATCGGAATCGGCAATGTAGTAGATTGCGTCAATCATGTGCGTCCCGTTACGGAATAGCATCGCACGGGGGCCGTTAAGTGTGCCAATGATATTGTGCACGGTGCCTATCTCACCGGCGTCGATTACCTCCTCTTTCGTGTGACGCCATATAGGGGTAAACCTGCGTGTGTGATCAATGGACAGGATTGTCCCGTTACGTTCGGCGGTCTCGACCATGCGGTCGGCATCAGCCAGATTGGTCGCCATCGGTTTTTCACAAAAGATACCTTTTGCCCCTGCGTTTGAGGCATCGACGACGAGGTCGGCGTGCCGGTGATCCGAGGTGGCTACGGTGACGATGTCAAGGTTTTCTTTCTCCAACATCTCACGATGGTTTGTGTATAGTCCAAGATTGGGCCACGTGTCCTTCCAATCCTCTTGAAATCCGTCCAATGCCGGTTGCAATAAGTCACATGCGGCAACCAATTCGGCGTTCGGCAAATCTACCAATCCGGACGCGTGTGCTCTCCCGACTCCTCTACATCCGATAACTGCGGCGCGAAGTGTTTCCATCAATCTCCTCCAAATAGTTGTCTGTGCTAGTTAAATGCTCGATAACCGGTATAACAATGATGGTATATTATCTGCGAGTGCCAAAAGGAAAATAGTCGTAATCCAAATCGTTCCCTATCTTGTCTGTAACCTTACTTATGTGCAGAATGGTGGGCAGTGCCCACCCTACAAATTTACTGCAATCGTCTACCCACCCATAAGACGCCGCGTCGAATTGTCTCCTGAAAGTTTGGATTTTCGAGCGCAGCCATATCGTGTCCGAGGGCAAAGTAGAAAACACGTCCATCGCCGTAGGTGTGGTGGAATGCCATGACGTGCGTTTCGTCGCAGGTGGGATCGTACGCTTGCATCAAATGGTGCGACTTTGACGGGTCGTGTTTCACATAATACAGTTCGTCCGTAACCACAAAATCGGAAAGACCGCGTGTGATTTCATGGTCAACATCGATGATATTGACGGTAAAATCCATGTACTTGCTGTGGCCGAGGAGGAAAGAGTTCAACATTTCGTGGTAGCCCTTGGCTTCGTGGAAGGACGCCGCAGCCGTGTGAAGTCCGAAAAAACCGCCTCCCTGCTTCACATAGGTTAGCAAACCGTTTTCTTGTGCATCGGTAAGTTCACCAACGTCAGTATAAAAGAGGACCGAATCGTAGGCGTCAAGTCCGTCCGCCAAGATTTCATAGTCCCGAGAAAAGTCGGCTTCGATATCGCCGGCTTTCGACACTGCATCGGCGATGAAACGCCCCTGCCCGGCATGGTCGTGATAGATACCCTCGGTGCCGACAAACACCAAGAGTTTAAGAGGTTGCATGTGTCGCCTTCTCCGATATAATCTTCAAATCCCCAAACCGACAACATAACACAGCGTGGGTATAGTGTAACGTCCTAATTCGAAACCTTAGTCAAGGTATCACGAAATCCTGAATGAGTCAAGCGCCATAAATCAGGGGAAACGCCTCTAGCCTCTAATTATAGAGGACGTCTCATGGCGGTAGAATGTACGATTAATGTCAGGTTTTACTCAAATCTTGGAAAATTCAGGCAAAATGGGCACTCAAAACCCTTCTATACTACACACCGCTGAAAATTGCGTATTTTCAAGCGTCTGGCGGTAGTTGTAGGGTGGGCACTGCCCACCATCAACGCGGCCACGTTGCGCGTCAGGGGAGCCAATCATTTATCCCAAACTGATCGGAATGGTGGGCAGTGCCCACCCTACAGTCACTATTACAAACAGTAATTACCGGGAAAGAAAGCGCAATAATACCCAACGCAAAGTATAAGATTAGCGATCGTTAACGAATTCCGTTCAACCCAACCTACGACCTACTTGATTCCAGCTTCAGTAGGTTTATTTCGGAAATTTTGCCACGATTGCTCTGTAAACCATAGGGTTATAAACTTGACACACTATCGAAGTTCGTTTATGATGATTGAATGCGATGAGCTATGCGCTTGATTACTATAGGGAGTTTTTGTTCCGGCGGAAATAGATGTATAGTCGCGCGAATTCACTGATAGCGGTTCAGCCTGCCGGGCTTAGATTTCCGGGCATATCACTGTCGGTAAGTTTCATGTACATTCCACTAACTGTTGGTGTTCGTTCAAGCAAGATTCAATACGAAATATATGCACGTTTAACAAATTTAGACCTACTGGATTTGTCAATCCAGCGGGAGCGGCAGGGAACCGGTGTGCTGTGGTCTTCGTCACAATGTAAAATGTATCGTTGAAAACCGCATAGGATGGTTGAACCATGAACAAATCTCTCATTACCAAGTTGAAGCTATTCTTTGTACTCCTATCCTTTCTCGTTTCGACATTTTCCGGCCTTTGTGACGCAAAATTGGACATGGAGGGCGTCGTCGCCATGTGGCTGCTTGACGAAGGAGGAGGGAATCAGATTGCCGACACAACTGACAACGGACACGACGGAAGGTTTGTAGGAGGAAGAGTCAAATGGGCTGACGGAAAGTTCGGTAAAGGGCTTGAGTTCACCCAGGAAGGTTGGGCAGAAATGAATGCACCGGTCGTCGTGGACACAGTGGATTGGTCAATGGGTTGTTGGGTGAAACCCCGGGACAGCCAAAAACACTGGGCGAACATCCTCTCTAGCCACAATGCTCTTCGCGGGATCTCCTTTGAGCAGTTTGACAACAACATCAATCGGATGGGAGTGGCTATGGGCGACGGCGAAACGTGGGGAGGTGCGGGTTTCGTGCAACTCAGAGCCAATCAGTGGAATCACATGGTGTTCACTCGAAAAAAGAAAACGGGAACATGGTATCTTAACGGTAGAATAGACAATGCAAAGCAGATGGATTCGGACAAGCCGGTTGTTGCTTCTCCTTCACACTTTCGAATTGGAAATTGGGTGCTCGGTAGCCGCGGCTGGAACGGGATTGTCGATGAAGCCTTTATTTTCGAGAGGGCGCTTAGCCGAGATGAAATAACAACCATCATGAATCATGGGCTAGAGCGTGCACGAGTCGTAAATCCAAATGGCAAGATTGCCACGTCGTGGGGAAGAATAAAGACTTCGTATGAATAATCTGTGGTGAGTCCGGCTGTCTCATGATTACAACCCACTGGTAATATGACTTCATATTGCTCGTGGACAGCATTAACCTCTCGGTCGGAGATCGGATGAAGTTGGGAAGATCTCGGAAAAAACCATTTGAATTCATACCACGTACACTCCACACCTTATAAGTGCTAATTTGGGAGTTTTTTGGTATCGTTCCAGCGACTAATAGTGATAGCATATACTGTATTCTAGTTAAATATAACGTACTATATATTGAAATTACAATGCAAGACTGATATGTACATCACCCATCAAATAACACCCGTCAAAAGCTAGTTATAGGGCGAAAAACGAAGGTTTATTGGCAAAAGAATTCTACTACCCAAGAATAATGGTGTAATACCCACATTGCGCTCCTCTGGAGCGAGTCACTTGCGGTAAAGAATTATTCCGCCAGGGATAATAGGGTGCTACCAATAAATTCTGTAAACCCAAAAAATAGGTGCGAAGAGTAGGATACCACCTTTATACGAAAGGAAATCCAAACTATGGCGCAGGGCGCCGGTGGTCAGACATATCGTGTCGCCATCGTCGGGACGGGGAGCATCGCAACTCGGCACGGAAGAGCGTGCAACGAAGTTGATTCCACCGAGTTGTGGGTGATTTGCGACATATCGGAGGATTCACTGTCGTCATTCGGCGATGAGTTTGGTGTTGCGCGTCGATACACTAGCCTAAAGGAGATGCTAGAAGCCGAGCACATCGACATCGCCGTTGTTTCCACATGGGGACCTTCGCACGCCGAAACCACCACGCAACTTGCAGACTCGGGGAAAGTTAAGGCAATTCTTTGCGAAAAACCCTTTGCCCTCACAGCTACCGAGGCTGAGGGGATGGCAACGGCAGCGCAGCGGAACGGTGTCTTGCTCGCCGAGGGGTTCAAATATCGTCATCATCCCATGCACCTTCGTGCGAAGGAGTTAGTCGATGGCGGTGCCATTGGCGATGTTCGATCTATCCGGAGTACACTCGTTACTCCTCCAAGGGTGCTTCGACTGAAGAATAAGGATGGCAAGCTTCTTCCCGACAGAAACTGGCGATGGAACAGACAAAAGGGCGGGGGAAGCATCTACGATGTCGGGTGTTACTGCATTCATCACGCACGATTTATCTTGGATGCGGAACCGGTTCGGGTCTTCGCTGTCCCGGAACGCGGAGTGGAAGTCGATGACGCAACCTATATTGTTCTCGACTTCGCGGACGACCACGCTGCTCAAATCTCGGTCGGCTACACCTCATGGGACTCCCAATACACCGAGATTAGCGGGACAGGTGGGATGATTCGTATGGATCGCGCGTGGAGCAACGAAGACAAACCCGTTACGCTCCAACTACGAGCAAGCGAGGGAACCGAGAACATCGACTTCGAGCCGAGGTTTCAGTTCAGCGATCAGCTCCAACACCTCTGCGATTGTCTAAGTCTAGGCATTCCCCACCGTATTTCGCTGGACAACAGCATTCGTCAGGCGAGGGTGATTGATGCTGTCTTCGAGTCGCTTGAAACAGGCAGAGCTATTGAGATGCAAACCGCATGAGTTGTCCTCGTGTCCGCTTTGCTTGCTCATAGCCGTGGTTCGGTTGTGCGCCTTGCTCGCGGAACAGGGGACACGCTTCCAATTATTGGAGATGTCAAATGGTGGTAGAATTCAGGATTAATGTTGGGTTTCACTCATATTTTCGGCATGTCCATCCAAAGTGGGGACTCGGAAACGCCTCTAAGATTAGCGATCATTTACGAACTACGTTCAACCCAACCTACGATCTTGCGTGCATAAAGCACAGTTTCTTTCGATTGTCAGCACTTGATTTAGAATGGAAGGTCCATTTCAACTTGCCGAGAGCGTAATAGATGCGGTCGCCACCGAGACGGCGCCCGCCGTTTACCTGATTCGCCGCATTGAAGAGACCGATACCTACGCCCACTACAAGGCGCGAATTGGGCGCGCCAACGGCAGCGCTCTCAAGGATGAACTCAAGAAATGGATTGGTAGCGACTACCGCGTTTTTTGTTTCGAATATGTAGAGGATAACCTTACGGCATTCTATCGGCAATGTATTTTGTGGCATGATATGGGTGGTGCCACGAATAAGCTTGATAACGAACAACATCCAGAGCTACACGACAAATCAAAAATCCTGTGTCCTATCTGCTCAAACGCGCTGGACAACTCCGCCTCAACTTAGCCTGTGTACAGTTTATGGATTCTGAATCGCTTGCGTCCATTAACCCAAGCTGAGGAGCTTGGTCTTCTAAAGGGCATGTTATGTCTGCCTCAGGGTAGATTTCCAAGGAGATATCCTAAATGAAACTGTCTCAAGAGCAACAGAACTTCTTCGACACTTTCGGGTACCTGCTGATTCGGGAGCTGTTTGACCCGGAAGAAACGGAGAGGATTATCGAAAACTTTGAATGGTCAATCCAAAATTGCGGTGGCGGAAAAGATCATGATGGCTCCGGACGTACTATGTTTGGGGGTCCGATTGAACACCATGTCGAGATGTGCGCGCTACTCGATCACCCCTCAATACTCGGTCTCCTCGGCGGCGTAATGGGTGACGATTTTTATTACTGCGGCGGTGATGGCAACTACTACAGTGGGAACACAGGCTGGCACCCTGACGGTAGTTGGGGAAGGCTCATCGCGACGAAAACCGCCTTCTATCTAGATCATCTCACTCGTGACACCGGAGCAGTTCGTCTCATACCTGGAAGTCATCATCCCGACCATTTCGTTCGCAAAGAGGGAATAGATGTCAATAACTCTCTCGAACTTTTTGGCGTCCCGCCCTCGGAGTTTCCCGGAAGCATAGCCGTTGAAACGGATCCCGGTGACATCGTTATCTTTAATCACGATGTCTACCATGCCTCATTTGGCGGTGGCACGAGGAGACGTATGTTCACGATGAACTGCACAATTTGTCCGAAGACGCCAGACCAGGAGGAGGGGGTCCGCCAATATTTGCAGATTCATTCCCCCGGCACTGGAAATTTTGTTACGGGAGCGGGGATGTATTTTCCACCAATGGTAGACACTGCCAGCGAGAGTCGGATGGCTCACCTTACTGGACCGATAACCATCCATGACCAGCTTTTTCCGCATTTGGCGAGAGATGTCGTGAACAAGGAAGCCAACGTTTAGGTTACGGTGTCTGATTAAACATTGAGAAGCCTTGTTACAACGAAATGATTATTCGGATAACCGGTCTCGTACGGTATTCAACCGCCATCCACAACGTTGCCCAGAGGGTTTAATCTGACTATTGGAGATACAGGATGTCATCGTGGCTCACAAATCAGCAACTTCAGCATTTGCGGCGCGGCTATCAAAAGCAAGTCGAATGCCCCGTGCCAACCCAAGTCATCTCCAGTGGAGAGTGCTTTCCACCACCACAAACCCGTCAGCAGCTTCAGGTTGAATCGCTGATTCAGGAAAATGCACACCTATATGCTCGACATCAGGGCTTGGAGCGCCAGTCCTACCTGCGTTCTCGCAGCGGCATGGCTAGCGCATTTCTCGCCATGAATCAGGTCTTCGGAGAAGTGTACGACATAGACTCCGACGAAGCCGAAGATCAGACTGCCGCATGTGAGCGGCATGACAAAACCACGAATCAGTTTATCTTCGATGTCCATACCCACCATGTACACGACGATTACAGTTGGGACGGCATCCTCTGGTTACGTGACACCGCCCGCGGAAACAACCAAGCAAAGAAAGCGTGGAACCCGGATCTTGCCGATCTGGATCTCGATCTCAAATATTACAAGTTCGACTACTATCTCAAGGATATGTTTTTCGATAGCGACACCACGGTTGCGCTGCTCAGCACGTCGCCGGCAGTCGATCCGCACAAGCGGCTGCTGTCCGACGATCAGATGGTCGCCACGCGAAACCTCGTCAATCGGCTGTCCGGCACGCGGCGAATGTTTGCCCACGGAGTTATCTGGCCAACTGTTCCCGAATATCTGGAGGCGATGGACCGGGCTGCCATCGAACTCAAAGTGGATTCATGGAAGGGTTACACAGTCGGAGATATTCTCGGCGAAATACCAAGTTTTGAAAAGCCGTGGCGCATGGACGACGAAGAGCTAACCTACCCAACTTACGAGAAAGCGCGTAGGTTGGGTGTCCCAATCATATGCATTCACAAAGGAGTCCTTCCGATTGAGTACGAGACAATTCCAAACTGGCATTACGCGGCGGTGGATGATGTTGGAAAGGCGGCTCAGGATTGGCCCGAATTGAATTTTCACATCTATCACGCCGGCTTGAAAATGTGGCGTGACGCCCGCAGTGTTAGTGAAGAGTTTGAAAGGAGCGGTCGACTGGAATGGATTGACGAGATGGCTGAGATTCCTGAAAAATACGGCGTCTCGAACGTGTATGCCGACATCGGGCTTTCGTTCGGCGCTTTGGCTATTACACAGCCGAGGGTTGCAGCCGTTATGTTGGCGAAACTGATTAAAGGACTCGGAGCGGATCACGTCCTTTGGGGCACGGATTCAATCTGGGCGGGGTCGCCGCAATGGCAAATCGAAGCGTTTCGACGTATAGAAGTTCCACCGGAGCTACAGGAGAAATACGACTTTGAACCGCTAGGTCCGTCGGATGGACCAGTAAAAACCGCTATCTTGGGGGGCAACGCCGCTCGGCAGTACGGTATCGAGCTAGACGCGAACGGCTGCCCGATTGCAGATTACCGGAATGACGAGTTGTCGCGACTGAAAGCCGAATATTTGGACGCCGGCAATCAGCGCGACAATCTGTATTGGGGCTGGATACGGGAACAGAAAGCCAATTAACCTGCTTGCCCTCCAAAGAAGTGCTAATGCCGGTTATCAATTGAGGTATCCATATCGTGTGTCTTCTTCACGAGCAAGCGCGATAGTATGTATCGGGGATTCCCAAGACACTCGTCACCTCAGAACACAGCCCAATAGTGACTAGGAGTTGTTGATATTCATCGCATTCAGATAGTCGAAGCGTGTGTACCACACATGGTCCTCCGTAGGGGTTGGGTTCCCCAACCCTTTGGCAACACATTAGAGACCATGGCGGGGTTCTTTCGGTCGATTTTCATGAAGTTTTGACATTATTTCGGTAGTATCCTAACGATGCTCGGTGCGGTTAGGAAACCGCACCTACCGAGTTTAGGAAAAACTAGAATTACGATTTAAATACTTAATCTTCATCCAAATCGACATTAGTGTGTCAAATTCTGAATCTCGACTTACAATCTGGCGAGACTCACATGGTTTCGTTCTTCACGTTTGGCGACGGGCGAGGGAACCTCGCCCCTACGATTAGGCACACTTCACATATACTCCGCACTGTCAAAAATTGCGTCTACTGTAGGATCAAACGAGCGGATAGCGATTGCGATAGAGATCCCGCGATCTCCAGGTCGCGACTCTGGTACGAGGGAACTCCGATTCCCGACCGGCTGGTGCTACGTAAGTCCTATTAGTAACAATTTTCACTGGAAAAAAGCGCAATAATACCCAATCCAAAGTATAAATGTCAACAGAACCTAGCAAAGGCAATCCCCGCTACGGATTCTGCGCGCGTTTCGGCGGGGCGGCCGACACCCCTTCCATGCCGCCGCTGACTCTGAGAACCTCGCCGGTTATCCAGGACGCTTGAGGGCTGCAGAGGAATGCCACAGCCTGCGCGATGTCAACCGGTTCACCCCATCGTCCTAACGGGATGGCAGCCCGGATGCGCTCAATCATCTCGTCCTCGGTAATGTTCAAGCTCTGACAGCGTTGCGCCATGTTTTGCCTGTTGAATTCGGTGTAAACCGGCCCCGGGCTCACGGCATTTACGCGCACGCCGTAGGCTGCCAACTCAACCGCTAACGTTCGGGTCAGGCTGATAATCCCCGCTTTCGCAACATTGTACGCTGCAACCAGAGCCGCTGGATTCTGTCCGTTGATCGAGGCAATGTTGACAATACACCCGGACTCCTGCTTTTCCATTATTGCCCCAGCAGCACGACAGCAGTAAAATGCGCCCGTCAATGTCGGGTTCAGCACCCGATCCCACTCCTCATCGCTCAACTCTACGACAGGTGCGACGATCTGTCCGACACCGGCGTTATTGACCAAGACATCCAACCGCCCATGTTCGCCTATCACCTCATCAAAGAATGTCGCGACACCGGCGCTGTGCGTGATGTCCAGGTGGGCTGCCTGCACATGCAAGCCATCTGCCTGCAACCGTGCGGCTTCAGTCCTGCCCTTGTCGCGTTGCAGGTCAGCGATGATTGCCGTGGCGCCCTCGCGAGCGAGTTGCTCGGCAATCCCCAAACCCAGCCCTTGGGCTGCACCGGTCACTACCGCGATCAAACCATCAAGGTCTCCCGGAGAAGTCGCACGTTCGTTCATGATAATTTCGCGTCTGATTCAATGACAATCTGAAAATCTTCACCTCTTTATCCGCTCAACCCGAGAAGTTTTCGATTGCGTTCAGGATTCACCTCGCCGGCCACAAAATCATCAAACGCTACTTCGGTAGTCTCAATGATGTGGTCAGCAATGAACGGAGCACCCTCCGCTGCACCCTGTGCGGGGCTTTTCACGCAACACTCCCATTCAAGTGTAGCCCAACCATCGTATCCAGCCTCTGACAAAAGCGTAAAGACTCGTCTGAAGTCGACTTGACCGTCGCCCAGCGAACGGAACCGACCGGCGCGTCCAGACCACGATTGATATCCCCCATAAACGCCCACTCGTCCGGTTGGTCGGAACTCGGCGTCTTTGACGTGCAACCCCTTCACACGCTCACCGTAGAGCCTAATGAATTCCAGATAGTCTAGCTGTTGTAATAGAAGATGGCTTGGATCGTAATTCAGACAAGCTGCCGGATGGTCCCCCGTGAAATCTAGGAACATTTCGTAGGTGGCGCCATCATAAATGTCGGAGCCGGGGTGCAACTCGTAGGCGAAGGCAGTTCCGTTATCATGAGCCAAATCGAGCAGTGGTCGCCATCGCTTAGCCAATTCTTTGAACGCCTCGTCGATAATCCCATCGGGACGCTGGGGCCACGGATATACCATGTGCCACGCGAAACCGCCGGACAATGCCGGAATGACATCGGTGCCCATGTTGACGGAGGCATGAATGCATTTTTTCAGTTCTCGGGTAGCCCATTCGGTTCTGGCATCTCCCTTCAAACCCGGTGGGTGAAACACTTCAAACATGACCTCGTAAGCCGGATGCACCGCGAGCACCTGTCCCGCGTGATAACCGTCTAATTCGGTGGGTTCAAGTCCAATCTCCTTTAGTTTTCCTTTGTAATCATCACAGTACATTTTCGATTCCGCCGCCCGGTCGAGGTCAATTATTCGCATGTCCGACGTCGGAATCTGTACACCAACGTAGCCAAGACCCGCGACCCAACGTCCAATGTTTTCGATATTGTTATATGGTTCCTCATCTCTCATAAACTGGGCAAGCAGAATGGCTGGGCCTTTCATCTTCGGCATGTTTTTTTCATTGCTCCCATTTAGCTAGAATGTTTATAAATGGCATTGGTAATCTCACACAAGCTAGTATATCACTCGTGAAATATGTTGTCAAACGTGGTCACTATGAACGAAATGCCGCGGTATTCAACTTTGGCGAAATACGGTGATTCTCTCAAGTAACACTCGACATTGCACTCCTCTGGAGTGCGGAAATTTGGACATATCGTATTCTATTGACATTTCGATCCTCTGGATCGAGGAAAGAGACTCTGACTAGAAAGTGTTGCTTGCTGAAAGAATTATTCCGACAGGGATAATGGCGTGCTATCAAGTAACACACCACATTGCGCTCCGCTGGAGCGCGGCGATTGGACGCATCGCGGTTCTATTGATATTGCACTCCGCTGGAGTGCGGGAATCTGAACATGTCACATTCTATCAACATGTCGATCCTCTGGATCGAGGAATGGGACTCCGACTAGAAAGTGTTACTTGCTGAAAGAATTATTCCGACAGGGATAATGGGATGCTACTAACGTACTTAATTCAATAGTTTTTCTACGTGATTCCGTTACACATGGCACTTTCTCCGATAAGTAACTTCATCCAAACGGCTAACATTTTCGATGTTACAGTTTCAAATTTTTCTTCCGCGCTTTTGCCGAATATGCTATAATCGTAATTGAGTATTCGTAGATTTGGTCCACTGTAATAGAAGAACGGCATTTCATGCAAAGCCATCACGCCGCGAGATTGTTAGGCGGAAGATGGCAAAGCGATGAAACGTGACTTCTTTTTCTTGGCGGTTAGTTGACTCACGGATTTGATTATTTGCCTAAGTCTCAACAATTTCTGAGGACTGGAAAATGGCAGATCAGGATTTTAAACTCACGGAACATCAGATAAACTTTTACGACGTTTTCGGCTACCTGAGTTTTCCCGGGCTGGTCGCCGACCGGATAGATGAAATTGTACGAGAGTTCGAGAATGTTTGGGTGGAGCGCGGCGGCGGGCATTACGGCAAGCCGCATGAAGGCAAAGCCCGTTCATGTATTGTACCCTTCATCGACCAAAGTGAAGTGCTCTGTACACTGCTTGACGACCATCGCATTCTTGCCATCGCCAAAACATTGCTCGGCGACGATTTCAATTACATGGGAAGCGATGGAAACTTTTATGTGGGTGATACCGGCTGGCACTCCGACGGTGGACATGGGCCAAACGACCCGATGCACATCAAAATCGCATTCTACCTCGACGAGCTGACCGGAGACACGGGTTCGTTACGCGTTATCCCGGGAAGTCATCGATTGGGAGATCACTATGCGGAATCGCTTAGCGGCCAAATCGGGCGGAGTCCAGACCTATGGGGAATTCATGGGCGTGATGTTCCCGCAACTATCTTTAACACCCAACCGGGCGATGTTGTGCTGTTCAACCACAATTGCAAACACTCGGCATTCGGCGGCAGTGCTCGCCGGCGCATGTTCACAATGAATCTCTGTCAGCGCTACCCCGAGGACCGACTAGAAGATTTGCGAAACTACATTAGCGGCGGCGCCCGCTTCTGGGTGGAACGCGCCTTTGGAGAAAAAATGGTGAACACAGCCGGGTCCGAGCGTATGCGACATCTTGAGCAAGTGATGGCAAACGATGGGCACCTTGCCGAATTGTCGCGTCAGGCACGAGCCAATATGGACGAACCTTCCCGCGGTTGACACTAATGGTACACGTGTTCCTCAGCTAGCCCGTTATTCCCGTAATGACCCAACGCGATAACATCAATGACAATATAGAAGCCGACTACACGCGAATCGTCGCGGATACCGAGCCAACCCGGTTTCTTGCCGGAAGTCCGATTGAGATAATCCGGCCGATTGAGTCTACCAATCCCCCCGAATATGCCCTGTTCGACTTCGATGGCACGCTGAGCCTCATTCGCGAGGGGTGGATGGACGTGATGATTCCGATGATGGTCGAGATTCTGCTTGATACGGGAACCGGTGAATCACGCGACCAGTTGCACAGCCTTATCTATGGCTTCGTAACCGAGCTTACGGGCAAGCAAACAATCTATCAAATGATTCGGTTGAAGGAGGAGGTGGCACTTCGCGGAGGGAATCCGGCGGATCCGCTTGAGTACAAACATGAGTATCACAACCGTCTAATGGGGCGTATAGACTCACGGCGTGAAGGGCTCCGTACGGGCCGAAAAAAACCGGTTGATATGCTTGTTCCCGGATGCATTGAACTACTAAATGCTCTCAAACAGAGGGGCGTGCAGATGTATCTCGCAAGCGGCACCGACGAGCAGTACGTGCGCGAGGAGGCAGCGTTGTTGGAAATCGACTCTTATTTCGGAAAACATATCTACGGCGCCATTGACGATTATAAGTCATTTTCAAAAGCGCAAGTTATTCGCAACATACTCAATAGTGGGCAAGTCGTGCCAGCCAAGCTTGTAGGTTTCGGCGACGGCTACGTCGAAATCTTGAATGTGAAAGAGTCGGGAGGTACGGCAGTCGGTGTCGCAAGCGACGAAGCCGGACGCAGCGGTAGACCCGATATTTGGAAACGTGAGCGACTCATCGGGGTTGGAGCCGATGTAATCGTACCGGACTTCCGCCACCATGGAGAATTGGTTGAATACCTCTGGCCATCTGGTTGATTGGAGCGTACACGAATACACAACTCGGAGAAAGCCATGAAAGCAGCAGTGTTTTACCAGACCAATGTGCCCGTGTCTATCGAGGAGCTCGAAATCGAAGCGCCTCGGGAGGGCGAAGTCCTGCTTGACATCGTGGGCGCGGGTGTTTGTCACAGCGATTACCACTTTGTGGATGGCCATATCAAACGTGAAGTGACGCCATGGGTCATGGGACACGAAGGCGCGGGCGTCGTGGTAGAAACGGGCCCCGGTGTCACCAACCTCACCCCCGGAGACAAGGTTATCCTTTCCCTTGACGCGATGTGCGGTTACTGCCGAACGTGCAGTCAAGGAAGCCCTGCACTCTGCGAAACACATCCGGACTTGCCAGTTAGCCGCATGCAGAAGAATGGTCAGCCGTTTTACCATGTCCGACCGACGTTTGTGGAACAGAGCATAGCTTTGGCAGATGCCTGCGTCAAAGTTCCACGCGAGACACCGCTAGAGAAAGCGTGTCTGATCAGTTGTGCAGTAATTACCGGTATCGGCGCGGTCGTTAACAGGGCGAAAGTCGAAACGGGCGCCACGATGGCGGTGTTCGGATGCGGCGGAGTTGGGCTCAATGCCATCCAGGGCGGGGTCTTGGCATCGGCGGGCAAAATCATTGCCGTCGACAAAGTTCCGTACAAGCTGGAATTGGCTGAACAATTTGGTGCTACCCATCTAGTGAACGCGGACAAAGAAGATCCCGTGCAAAGAATCAAGGAGATTACGGGCGGCGGGGCGGACTACGCGTTTGAAGTCGTCGGTTTTCCAGTCTTGGTTCGACAGGCGATCGATTCGGTTCGGCCGACCGGGACCGCCGTAGTCGTTGGCGTGCAGCCGACCGGCGAGGATATTTACGTTGATGGTTGGGATCTATTGCATGACCGAGCCTTGATTGGTGGCTGGCACGGCGCCGCTACGGCTCGAGTCGACTTTCTTTGGCTGCTAGATCTTTACAACCAGGGGAAAATTAAACTTGACGAGTTAATTTCGCGTTATCGACCATTGGACGAACTCAACGAGGCATTTGATGACATGAACCAAGGAAGGGTCGCGCGCTCTGTAATTGTTTTCGACTGACTGGCTTTTAATAGCACAACTCGCAACGTATCCTAATCAAAACCTATGATTCACGATTGAAAACTTGAGCGCTGATATCCACTAACCACTAGCCACTAACCACTGACCACTGTTTCCTCACATGCCATTTCCCCAATTGGATCGCTTTGCCCTCCGCATGCAGCCGCTCTCAGCAAGGGTAAACAAGACGGATATCGCTTGCGATCATGTCTCTCCCGATGCCGAACCGAAGCAGTTGAGTACGACGGCACAAGCGTTGATTGGCGAATGCGGAGAGCGGGTGAGAAAAGCCAGACAGCATGACTGTCCGGTGATTATTGCCTTCGGTGCCCATGCCATTAAGAACGGGCTTGCACCCGTTTTTTTACGTCTAATTGAGGACGGGTGGGTCACCCATTTGGCGACCAACGGCGCGGGAATTATCCACGACTGGGAGTTTGCATTTCAAGGCAAGAGCTGCGAAGATGTCGCGTTGATGGTAGAGCAAGGACGGTTCGGCAATTGGGAAGAGACCGGATTCTATATCAACCTTGCGCTTAACGTTGGCGCTTATGAGGGCAAAGGATACGGTGAGTCAATTGGCACCCTGATTCAGAACGAAGGGTTGTCCATTCCGTCGGCTGACGAATTAGAGCGCTTTGTCCAGGGCCGAACCGCCAAACAACCCGAGGCGGCAGCCGGTGCCGCTGATTTGCTTGGAGTATTGCAGAAATTCGACCTTCCAAGCGGCACATTGGACGTTTCTCATCCGTGGAAAAAGTTCAGCATTCAGGCTGGCGCCTACCGCCACGGTATTCCATTCACCGGTCACCCCATGATAGGCCACGACATCATTTATAACCACCCGATGAACTGTTGTGCCAGTCTCGGCAGAGCCGCTCAGCGCGATTTTCTTACATTTGCCGAAAGTGTGAGCCGCTTGGATGGCGGCGTCTACATTTCTATCGGATCGGCGATTATGAGTCCGATGATCTTCGAGAAATCGCTCTCCATGGCGCAGAATCTAGCTATTCAGAACGGCGGGCATATTGATGACCATTTCATTTTTGTGAACGATCTCGCCGAGTCAAATTGGGATTGGTCGCAAGGAGAGCCTCCGGAAGAGAATCCCGCTTACTATTTGCGATATAACAAGACATTTAGCAGAATGGGCGGGACAATGCGGTATCTTCAAGCGGATAATCGCGACTTCCTGCTTGCTCTGTTACGACAGTTGACTTCGGAGGCAAAGACATGAGCGTCGCATTATATCATTGCCCTAAAACTCATGTGTATTGATGATGCGAATAAAATGAAAAACTCCACTGAAGTAACAAGCTAGACTTCGCGCAAAGTTGGCGGGGCAAGATGCCCCGCCCACGTAGAAAATGGATGATATAATTGAACTTCACTAGAGCTACTATTCAAGCGAATGGTATTACTATCTCAAGATCGACTTCATCAACTTATTGAACGCTTTTCAAGCTGCCGCATCGCCGTGCTCGGCGATTTCTTCCTAGACAAATACTTGGATACTGACCCGGCGCTTGTCGAAACTAGCGTTGAAACAGGCAAAGAAGCGCATCAAGTCGTTCGCATCCGTTGCAGTCCGGGCGCCGCCGGAACTGTTGTCAATAACCTAGCAGCGCTGAAGCCGGGGGTACTGCAGGCTATCGGAGTCACCGGCGACGATGGTGAAGCCTTTGAGTTGCGACGTGGACTGGCTGCTCGAAACTGCACGACTGACCATCTAATCCGCTCGCCTTCGCACAACACACCGACATACCTCAAGCCAAGAAACAACTCGATTCCGGGTCTAGCCGGAGAGATTTGCCGCTACGACACGAAAAACCGGGGCGCCATGTCTCCTGAACTAGAGGCACGACTTGTCGAAGCGCTTGACGTGCTTCTGCCGCAACTTGACGCCGTTATCATATTAGACCAAGTTGAGGAAGCCGTGGGGGGTGTGCTTTCTCCCGCCATCCGCGATGCCGCCATTGAGCGCGCTCAACGCTTTCCGGGAGTCGTCTTTTGGGTCGATAGCCGGGAACGCGTTCACGACTTTCGACACATGACGCTTAAATCAAATGAATACGAAGTCCTCGGCATGAAACAGCCGCCGCCCGGAACAACGGTTGATTTGAATCAGGTAAATGATGAAGCGCGAAAGCTCAGGCAGAAAAACGGCGCACCGGTCGTTGTCACGTGCGGCGACAAGGGCGTCTTAATCAGCGATCCCGAATGGATGTGGGTGCCTTCTGTAAAAATAGACGGTGAAATTGATGCAACCGGGGCTGGTGACAGTTTTGACGCGGGAGCGGCGCTTGCGCTTGCCGCAGGCGCTTCCCTCTCCGAAGCCACGGTCGTCGCCCACCTCGTCGCATCGATTACCATCCAACAACTTGCTACAACGGGCGTCGCGCGCCCGGCCGAGTTACCGGATCGACTAAACCTTTGGCTTCAGCAACAGAAGGAACAATAGCATGGATAAACCGTCATTTGCTTCCCAATACCTTGACTCCCTTTCAGGTGTGCTGCGGACAATCAATGCCTCTCAAGTCCAGCACGCGGTTGAAACTTTGCGAGACGCACGTGATAGAGGAAGCACCATCTACTCGTGCGGCAACGGCGGAAGCGCGAGTATCGCTTCGCAGATGGTTGTGGATATCGTGAAAGGCGGCTCGTACGGAAAGAAGACTCCTCGCATCAAGATGATTGGACTCACGGACAGTATTGCTACGATGACTGCCTACGCCAACGACGTGAGTTACGATTCGGTATTTGTGGAGCAACTCAAAAACTGGGCAACTTCCGGCGACGTTCTCATCGCCATTAGCGGCAGCGGCAACAGCCAAAATGTTTTGAACGCCGTTGAGTACGCCAACGATTGCAACGTCATCACCATCGCTTGCACCACCGCGAACGGCGGAAAACTCAAGGATCTTGCTCGCATCCCACTCCTCGTCCAGTCATCGCACATGGGTCACCTTGAGGATTGTTTCTTTGCCATGACTCACGTCCTCTGCTACGCATTCATTGAAGACCGTGTGTAATTACGTACAGGGGAGAGTCACCTGTTACACGGAAGACGCGGATAAGTAACACCATTTCTCTAAAATGCTTGTGCATTAATCGCGTGAATCAAGTCAAGAAATTTGCGTGGAGCGGAACAAGAAGTCTCGCCTCCGCGCAAAGCCGGCGGGGCAAGTGGATTTCTATCGCATTCGCTATGGGATTTACTATCGAACTCGTTATTCACTCGCTTGATCTCATTTGAACCCCGCCTACGTAGAAGGTAACCATATAATATAGACATCATATAATCATTCACATGGATTCTTCCGAGGTATACAGCAAACTAAACATGAAAACGACAACTATTGGATTCACACTTCTCTGCATAAGTCTTCACATGGTAAGTCTACTTCTTCCTAATGTCGGTCACGCGCAGTTCATGAAAGACGTGGTTGCCATCTGGCTTTTTGACGAGGGCAACGGCAAGAAAATCAACGATTATGCTCGAAAGGGCCATGATGGTGTGTTCCTTACCGGGAAACCCGACTGGGTCGAGGGGAAATTTGGCACCGCTCTGCAGTTTCACGGTGTAGATGGGATGGCGTGGGCGGACATTAAAAAACCCGTGGCTATGGACTCGGTTGATTTTAGCATTGGATGCTGGATGAAACCTGGAAAACCGCAGCGCACGTGGGCAAATCTACTCGCCGGTCGAGATGAAGAAGATTCACACACCGGGATCTCCCTCCTACAGTATGAAAATCATGTTAACCGCTATAGAATAGCCATCGGGGGAGTTTTCGCTTGGCAGGGATTGGGCAATCCACGGCACGGGGTTCGACTCAAAACAGACGAATGGAATCATCTAGTGTTCGTCCGGAAAGGTAGGAATGGAACTTGGTATCTCAACGGCGAACCGGATCGTCCAATGAGGAACGGATTTCACATAGACCTCGGTTCGGAAAAAAGGCTTGGACGTGCAAGGAAGAATTTCCGAATAGGCACAGCCGTATTCGACGATGCGCGCCGCTGGCGAGGCATACTTGATGAGACCTTTATTTTCGAGAGAGCACTGAGCCAGGAGGAAATCATCAGGATCATGAACAACGGTATCGTGGTGGGACAACATGTTGATGCGAAGGGAAAAACAGCTACTGTCTGGAGCAAGATTAAATCCTCAAATTAACACACAATCTGTGTCTGCAACCCGATTGCTGTATTTTTGTAAACGCTTAACCAATTGCCAGATTCCATCTAGCTTCGCGTTATGTATATGAATCAGGCTTCCGCTGCCTCTGGACGGGGAAATCAACCAATCGAACCAGGCATCTTATTCTGCAGAATCGTAACCTGTAAAACTATTTGCTATGAAAATAACCGATCTCAAGACATACGTAGTCGCCAATCCGCCTCTCCACCGCGGCGGTCCCTATTTTGTCTTCCTAAAACTGACCACCGATGACAACGTTCACGGCTTCGGAGAGGTGTACGGCGTGCCGTTCCAACCCGGCAAAGTTGCCGCACTCATTGAGGACGTTGTCAGTCGAAACGTCATAGGGCGGGATCCGTTCCAGATTGAAAAACTCTGGCGGATCGTGTACTCCAGGGGTTACACGCAACATCCCGATCTTACTTTGGTCGGAATACTAAGCGGAATCGAAATTGCCTGTTGGGATATCATCGGTAAGGCATTGAGCCAACCCATCTACAACCTGCTCGGCGGGCAAGTCCACGAGAAACTCCGGTCCTACACCTATCTGTATGCCGAATCCGACGTGCCTCCTCCAAGCGATACCGATCATGACCGCAGGATACCCGTCAACTTGCACAGTAATCCGGAGCTCGCTGCGGAACGAGCCGCCGTATACGTTGAGCATGGCTTTACCGCCGTCAAGTTCGATCCTGTCTGGGGAATGTCCGCCTTTGACCCGCGGCAGCTTTCTTTAGAGGTGCTGGACAACGCCGAACGCGTCACAAAGAGCATTCGAGAAGCGGTCGGCAACAGGTGCGATCTCCTCATCGGTACTCACGGACAAATGACCACTTCCAGCGCAATTCGTCTCGCCAAGCGACTAGAGTCGTTCGACCCGCTTTGGTTCGAGGAACCGGTGCCGCCTGAAAACCGATCGGAAATGGCACGTGTTGCCCAATCCACCAGCATCCCGGTGGCTTCCGGCGAACGCTTGGCGACAAAGTACGAATTCGTTGAACTTCTCCAGAGGCAGGCCGCCGCGATCCTTCAACCCGCTCTCGCGCGAGTTGGAGGAATTCTTGAAGCAAAGAAGATCGCCGGTATGGCGGAGGCGCATTACGCGCAGATTGCCCCTCATCTCTACTGCGGTCCCATAGAAGCCGCCGCCAACATTCAACTCGGCACATGCAGCCCGAATTTCCTCATTCAGGAAAGCATTGAGACGTTCGGAGGCTTTCACGCCGAACTCCTCAAGGATCCCATCACATGGGAAGACGGCTACATTATACCGCCAGAAAAACCGGGATTGGGCGTTGAACTGGACGAGGAAGTCGCGGCACAGCATCCGTATTCCGGTCCCATCTTTCCCGAAATGACTGATCAGCCAATTTAGCATGGCGCTAAAGCGAACATTGCGAGCAACTGTTTCTGCCGATCGGTGAACGCAAGGGTTGGCAAATCTGGATATGTTTTGCGGTCAACGCTCTTCGCTTTGGCGTTCTTTCATATAAGGAGCCGACCTGCGATGACTGGGGCGATTCTCTTCTCATTGCAATGCCTGCTGCAAGCCAAAACCACTTCCCCTGGACCAAATATGTCCCCAACTGAGTCTGAAGTTCCCGGCAAAAGGTCGACCAAACCCAAAAAGCTCGAAGGGTGGAAATGGGATGTGACAATCTATGACCGCCCCGGTTGGTCAACGCCGTGGATCGCCGGTCCCAAGCTTGTTGAGAATGAAATCCTCGTGCAGTGTATCTCGCATCCGGAGGACATCTACTACGACGATTGGTATGCGGAGAAAAGCGAAACAGTCACACTCTCGTCAACAGATGGCGGCTTGTCATGGACGGAGACCTCCAACGAACGCATCGCCAGCGGCGTAACGAACTCCCCTGACGATTTTATGGTCGATGTGTCCACACGCTCCGCCCTTACGGAGGAAGAAGCTCAGGAAAGAAAACGGCGATTGGAGGCAGTCGGGCTTGGACATCTATATGATACGACTCTCGGCAGTGGACCATCTGGCTGGCTAATCTACCCTGACTCCATGGCAGCCGAACTCAAGGCAAAAGGATATTCTGTTTTCGACGAACATCCGATTATTCCCGAAGGCCAAGCCGCAGTTTACGCCCGAGCAATTCAGGCAAGATACTCTACAAACCGTGGAGAGACTTGGGCAGACGCGAACATTCAGGGGTTGCCGATTTTCGGACATGGACCCGTTCTCAATGGAAGCCTTGAACTGTCCGACGGCACAAGACTCGAATTCTTTTACGGCTGCGAGCTTCACGAGCAGATGCGCTCGGTTTACGTGCTCCGTTCCACCGACGGAGGTAAGAACTGGCAGGCGTCCAGAATCCCCGCCGATCCGAAACTCTCCCTGACTGAAACCTCGATGGTGGCATTCCCCGGTGGTAGAGTGCACATGATGATGAGGTGCGACGTTGGAGGCGACGGCTTTATCTGCTCAACGAACTCCGACGACAGCGGCTTGACGTGGAGTCCGGCGAAGCGCACACCCATACGTGGCCAACCGCTCCTACTGCTTAAGCTGCGGGATGGGGGCATACTTTGCACCTATTGCCACCGTTCGTTTCCCGGCGGAATCCGAGCCTGTCTCAGTTACGATCAGGGGGAATCCTACGATTTTGAAAACGAAAAAATCTTGAGAGACGACGTGATTCCCGGTCCCTGGATCTCTCCGTGCGGTCCTCCCTCTATTGAACTCGCCGATGGATCCATCTTCAGCGTTTACACACTTCCGAAAGTTATGCAGTTGAAACCCGGAGAAACAGCTGACGGGGGATTGTTCTGCGTCCGACCAAAGTACCATTGCTATGTCGCAGGCAGCCGTTACACTCTGGACTATGTCCGTTCCCTACCGGGCAAGTGATTATCGCCCCCGTCGAAATTCACATTTGTAGGGTGGGCATGGCGTAGCGGCGTTTCAGACCGACCGAATCCTCCGACTTTCCACATCAACGTGAGTGAAGCACATGGTTGATCAATCAAACGCAATGGTACTGAGAATGGCTATACTGGCTTTCGGGGACACCGGACCAACCCGCTCAACGGACAAATCTCATTCCGCCAATGATCTTCGCGGCTTGGATGGCTGCATCGCCGAGGTCGATCTTCGAATCCTGGGTGACAGGGGTGATTCCGTGAAGCCGCTTCGGTGGAGATACCGGGAGCTTTTGATTGAGTGGGGATTCAAAAAGGGAACCGAGAATCTGGCATTCGACGGTAGCATACAATCCACACACTTTCTCGGCAAAGTCGCCACAGTCAAACCATTACGCGGAGATAGCGCAACCGAAATGACCGCCGAACATTCTTGGAAATCGTCTCCAAGCGCAGGCTCACGCCGCGGGATTGTAGTATCCGTGCTATATGCGGACACAGTCCGCGGTCCCGGACGAACGATACTTACGGTGCGGACGTGTTCGGGAAGTTTCTCCTTCCAACCGGTCGACCTCTGGGACGGACCTATTTTGGCACCGGCACATGGGTTTTTCGTAGCTGACATTTCATCGAATCTAACCGCGGCGGCATTCGAAGACGATTTGGCATCAAAGAACCTGAAGTCAATTCGCCAGATGGTTCGCGAACACACGGAACAGACGTGGGAGGGCGCGATGAAAGCCATTCACGGAAAAATAAAGTCCACCGGTCTCCCGACTCCGCCATACCATCCGCGAATGGATGTGGCTGTGCCTGATGAGAATCTGAGCGCGCTATGGCGTATCGGTGCTTGGCAGCTCATTAAGAATTGTCCGAGGATTCATCGCGATGACATTCACCTCGTCGGCAAAACCGGCGATGTCGGAAGTTGCAGGCGAATTGATGACACGGACGACCCCCAAGGCATGTATGTCGTGCGTAACCACCCATTTCCTCCGCTGAGTTGCGAAACCGAGCGCATCCTATTGGCGCTAGACCACATGGGAATGCACGACGTGTCGCGCGACGGCATATCCATTTGGTTAGAGAATCAACAACCGAACGGAGCATTGTTTGTCAATTCGGGAATCGAAGCGGCACACAGACAGGGGGCGCTGCAAATTCCGTGGATCTTGCCGGAACACGCGCGGTTAACGGGTGATCGGAAGTGGCTAGAGCAGGGTGCACCCAAACTGAAGGCAGTGGCGGAGTGGATAATCAATCGGCGCCGTTGCACGATGAAAGAGACACTATCGCGAGAAGAAGTTTCAGGGATTAAAGACGGAACGTGGTCTCCTTATGGACTGCAACCTCCTGCTTCAATGGGAGACTCCGATGCCAGAGGTTCCGTATATTTCTTTCTGGCAGACGCGTTTGCCTACCGTTCCATAAAACTCTTGGCAGATGCACTCTCGGAAATTGATTTGCAGACCGGTACAGCCTTGTCAGTGGAAGTAGAAAACTACGCTCAAGATTTACTTGAGGTGTTGGACGACACCTTCATTCGGTCTCCGCTAATAAAGACTCAAAACGGTACATATCAATCCTTCTTGCCTCAAGGGTTTCAGGACCGGGGCCCACGCGCCCGAACACTGCCTGAAGGCGTGGATGTGTTTTCCCACTGCGGTCCCTTGGCAGGTGACATAACCTGCACCTCATCGTCCATTGACGCTTGGCTGAGAGCCGGGCTACTCTCGGCCGAAGACTCGCGAATCGACGGTCATTTCGACGTGTTAGAGGATATTTTGCTGCTGGACAACCCTTGGGGGCGCGAATGGCAAAATCGCACCATAGCCAGGGGCGATACCGTAGACGAGGCGTGGTTTAATCACGCAGGATTTGGCTATCAGAACGGCTGGGAAAGGGTGCCGGACTACTACCTCGTCAAAGATGATATTCCGAATTTCCTCCGCGCTTGGTTAAATCGATGCGCGGTGGACCTAAACATGAAAAACTGGACGTTCAATGAGCACACCACACATGTAGAATGCGACAAATCGCATGGGAACGCTGCGTTTCTGTCAAACTTCCGAAAAATGCTGGTGATGGAGTTGGACGAATCACTCTGGTTTGCTCGGGGAACACCTAGAGCCTGGTTAGAGCAAGGCAAAAGAGTCTCCGTGAGGAACGCCCCGACCCATTTCGGAGATGTCGGTTTTGAAATCGTGTCGGACGTGGACAATGGCATCGTTGTTGCTACAGTCGAACTGCCATCGCGAGATTTTCCCGAGTCCGTTTATTTGAGGTTGCGCCATCCGAAATCTCTATCCATCAAACACGTCACAGTTAACGGTAAACCGTGGCCGCATTTCAGTAGGGAGTTGGAATCGATTGTGCTCACGGATCTCACTGGAAAATTAACCTTGCATGCGTCATACTAGAAAGCGGTTACGAATGGAGACGGGTTCGGATCGATTGCGGATCACGATTTAACCGAATCGACTCAAGACTAGGGTTTCTGACATGACGATTGAAAGCGTCCTCCAAAACGAAACGAAACTTCACCGAGCTTTCTTTGGGGAAGAGTTCGACCTATCTGAATTTGAAGCCACGCTTCAGAAATATGGAGAAGAAAAAGTTAGGAGTTGGAACGCATTAGGTCTGGAACCTCACTTCTTGCCCGAGATCACAATGAGTCGGGAGGCCGAGTTTCCCGGTTGGAAAGTTAAGCCCGAAGAATGGTTTTATCTAAAAGTCAATGAGGGAAAGATCCTTCGCCAACGGTCCGATGGAGAACTTCAAGCGGATCTCAAAGCCTTTGCATTGGAGGGTGTCACGGTTCTTGTTGATACCCGATTGAAACCGACCCACGCAGAGGACAAGCAGATGTGGGCTGATGACCACCTTTTTCTTGGTCCGATTATGGAGAGGCTACGCCTAGAAAAGAGGATTTCTGGAAACTATTACGGTCTTCAATCCTCACGCTTTGATGTCTCGATTGATGAATGGGAATCTGATATCCGGCCTGCCGTGGCTGCGTTCCTTGGATTTGAGCGTTCTCAGATTCGATTGGAGCGGGCAATTGAGATGAACGTCATTCCCCAACTTTATAGGCACATGCCTCGAAAGGATGATCTCGCGACAGACAGAGGATTTTCTTGGATTTGGCTTGAAGAACACTTCGCTGTACGTGCTAATCGCCTTGTCGGCGGCCAATTCTATTATGGTGGGTTCGCTTTTGTCTTTTTGCCCGATGCGCTTCGAAGTTACGGCTGTTTTCGTCCGCTTGCCCTGATTTGAAATTTCACCTAGGCTTCATGATGGCGAGAATGCTGTTGACAGCCGTCAGGCTCCTCTCTATAATTTCAGCACCTACGATCCACGTACTGCTTCAATGATACATCTAAAGAAAGGGACGACGTTTCCGGCAACTGCTTCGGACAATACCAACTACGAATAGAGATATCGATGCGCATTGGAATCGGCGGAATTGTCGCAAGAGGTATTTGTCCAGCAGATGTCGATTCTCCTTACATCAGTCGACGTGAAGACAGTCTCAATCCGCAAACCGCAATTTTACCGGACACGCATGAGAATCAGAATCGCGGAACCCCCGTTAAGAATGGTGCTTTTCGTATCGTAATCGTAACCAGCTTGTTCTTGCTATCAAGTCTAATTTTGGGAACGGAGGAAAACCGTGCCATGGCTGTAGACTCAATTGACACACCAAATGCGCGCTACGTCACCCGGATGGACACCTGTCAGCCACAACATGCCCTGTCGGATAGAATGGAACAGGGCAAATGGCAACTGATAACCTACGAAACTGAAGAACTCAAGGGTACGATGGTCGGGGCGCTTTCCCTCATTAATGCTCCCGATCTGACCATACCGCTGGACGCCACCGGTTGGCACAAGATCTACATAGGCTACTGGAATCCCTCTCACCTGTACGAGAACGACCCAATCATAAAGGTCAAGTTAAGCGACCAACCTGCTTTTCGCATCTATCATGAAGATGTGAGCGCCGATAGACAGGATTCTACTTTCTTGCGCGAAGCATTTTTTGACTGTGCTGACCTTACCGGTCGAAACCTCGTAATCGGCAAGTCAAACGGAATCTTGGGAAAGCAGATGTTCTTTGCTTATGTCAAGTTGGTCCCAATGAGCGCCGAGGAGGTTGACCGAGTCGTCACAGATCGCGCTGACACAAGTACGCGAAAGCTGGCGGTCAGCATTGATGGAGCGAGTTACCTTCACCTGTGCGAGTTCAGCACCCCCAACGACATACTCCCTCTTGTCGAACCTTATCGCAATTCTGATGTGGGGAGAATCTTCTGGGCAGTCTGCTACGGCGCTCTCACCAACTATCCCACCTCGGTGAAGGGAGCGCAATTTCGGGTAGAAGGCGCATGGCCAAACCTTATTGATCAGGCATATCACGATCGCGACCGAGGCATCACGCCGAGGCACCGCGGCGAAAAACAGACGCTGAACACGCTCAGAACTTTGACTGAGCGTGGAATCATTCCCCAGCAGTTGGCTGCCGACCACGTTCACAGCATGGGGGCGGGCATCAAGTTCGATTTGATGTTTCGCATGGGCATCTTGGGAAGTGTGCCGCGGCAGCCCGACAGGGGCGATTTCGTGTCGCAGCATCCCGAATATCGCCAAGTACATCGCGACGGCACGGTGATTGAAAAAGCCAGCTACGCCTTTCCAGAGGTACAGCGACTGATGCTAGATCTCATTCGAGAGGCGACAACGCTGATTGACGCTGATGGGATTAACCTCTGCTATACCCGCGGTCCCCGCTTTCTCTCGTATGAACAGCCGATACTGGACGCCTTTGCTAACAAGTATGGCGAGGATGCCCGTGCCGTAGATCCCACGGATCCGCGCTTGCTTGAGATTCGTGCCGGCATCATGACGGACTTTATGTATAAGGTACGTCAGACGCTTGATGAGGTGGGCGCCGAGAAGGGCAAACGACTAGAACTCTCCGTCTGGGCTTGGCCGCATGACCAACCCGTTTGGCTCGGAGAACGCCCCATTGATGAAGGGCTTGATATTCGGGCGTGGATAAAGGCGGGATTATTGGATAGCGTTGTCTCTCGCGGACGTGATCCAGAACACGGGGTATACGGCATCGACAGCGATTACATATCGCTCGGTAAAGCGCATAACTGCACGTTTATCCTTGCCGATGGCGAATACATGCACCGGCTTGGCGAAGAACGAAGGGGACACTGGTTGTCAGCCGCCTATGAAGCCGGAGTTGAATACTTCGCGTATTGGGATGCGGATTTTGCGCAGATCAATCCGGAACTTTGGGCGTGGTTGCGCCGTATGGGTCACGGTGAAGAGCAACTTAACTGGGATAGCGAAGCGCATCAGATCAAATCCATACAACTTCACACAATCGACGGGATTGATGTCCAGAAGGGTTTGTCGCAAGCCGTGTATTCGGGCGGTTAGGCTGTGCACAACCGTCAAAAACTCGCGAAAATAGAACATGGGGCAACGACTAGCGCGAAATATGGGATTCCAACTCACTGACCAACACATTGAAGACTATCATGTGTTGGGATATACGGTATTTCGTAAGATTCTTCCACCGTCCCTGATTCGAGATCTCCGCCAAGTGAGCCAGTCCGCGAGAAAAATCGCCCGCGAACGATTGGGACCGCAAGCGCAACGATTGCAGCCGGTTGGCAGCTTCGACATCGATCAACAACCCTTCATCGACTATGCTGAACAACCGGATCTTGTGAAGGCAATAACCAAGCTTCTATCCCCGCGCCATCAACATGGCAACAGAAACCATCTCGGAATCCTTATTGAGCCTGCGGAAGTACCCTACTGTACACCGTGGCACCGTGATTGGCGGGACAACCTACCAGGCTTAAAACTAGAGAGATGGAATGAGCGATTCCAAGATATGAACCTTTTCAATCAAATTAACTGTGCGCTGTACAACGATAGCTGTACCTGGATTGTACCGGGTAGCCACGTGCGGCATGACCTTGCATGCGAAGTGGAACGGTTTCCTGATCGCCCAATCTGCGGTCCAAATGTGGAGAACAAGATTGTAGAGGAACGCGAGAAGATTTGCTTGGAATACTGTCGAAGTATGCCCGGCTGCCTCCAGTTGCATCTTGAAGCAGGCGATTTTGCCCTCTACCGAAGTTCGATGTGGCACATAGGAAACTATGTTCCTTACAGTATTCGATCAACGCTCCATGACAGCGCCATGACGCCGGAATTCGAGGTATGGAGCCGACAGGTGCAGGAGGAGGCGTCTGAGCGGCGTGAAACCGGTGTAGTGATGGACAACCCGAACACCAACAGATTCTAATCCGGAGGAGGAACCGATGGCCTCAATTCAAACCTATCTTGATGCCTTTGATCGTGACGGCTATGTCATTGTGCCTGACGTTTCTGATCCGTGGGGCGCGGTATCTGCCATCAGGGAGATGGAGAGCTTGTACCATAGGATAAGTTTTGGCGAATACATGTTGAATTTGGAGAAGGGCAGAATATATCCGCCCGAAGAATTCGCCTACGCGTTTCAATTTCCCTAGGAACCACACGCCTTCTAACGCTTACACACAGATTGACAAGAATCCTAAGAAAAAACTAATGAGAATCCTTCTTATTTGCAAGATTTGCCCTCTGTTCATTACAGTGCTATTATCACACATTGCCCTCGCCCAAGATTACACCCGATGGGGGTTGCCGGAAGGCGCCATAGCCCGTCTCGGCAAGGGAAATATATCTGATTTTTCATATTCGCCTGATGGAAAGCGACTCGCTGTCGCCAGTTCCATCGGTATTTGGCTTTACAATGCACATACCGGGGCAGAGATTGATCTACTCACGGTGCACACATCTGGGATTGATAGCGT
>JAJDTR010000161.1 GCA_022827055.1 Candidatus Poribacteria bacterium
GTGGCTAGTGACCAGTGAAAAGAGACCCACCCTCTGTCTTTTTCGCGGCGAATCCGATTTAGAATATTCAGGTATAAACATTGGTGCCTCCTTAATCTCGTTTGGGACAACATTGCGATTGGTTGTCTGTAGAGAACAGCCTACTGACCAGTGAAAACAGACCTGCCCTCTGTCTTTTTCGCGGCGAATTCGATTTGAAATATTCAGGTATAAACATTTGGTGCCTCCTTAATCTCGTTTGGGACAACATTGCGATTGGTTGTCTGTAGAGAACGTCTTACCGACCACTAGCCACTTGCCTCGGATTGCTGCCTTTCTTGACATCGTACGAGATTAATTCCGAGATACCGTCTGCGCGTTCTATTCTTACCGGTCCGACGTCCGGGGCTAGCCATACGGCACCCAACTGCATTCTCGGCAATCCGTCCCTGAAAAGCGTTATCAACTCTTTGCGTAACTCCGCTTCAAAAAGTTCGAGTTTCCTCTGTTCAAATACGGGCCTATTCACTGTAAACTCTGTGGTTTCGAAGGACAACCGCGTCATCTCGTACCGAATCTTGAGACAGTTCGCGAAGGCGCCTGCGGGTGTGACGACCGGTTCCGGCTGTCCCGCTATTCCCGAAATCGTAACATCGGCTTCAAATGAGTGAGTCTCTCCGACCCCGTCTACGTCCCAGAAGGGGGCGAAATACCTAGTTCCGCTCACACGGACATCGATCGCTTTCCACCTCCGATAGGGAACGAGAGGAATACGAAGCACTGTCAATTCACTATTCCAAACCACACGTGCGTCATACCCATGGAAAAGCATTAAGGCATCGTTGTTTATTTCCTGTAACTCCCTTCCGTCACGAACTATAGTTTCGAGTTTCCTCAATCGGCATACTGCGACAGCGCGCTCGCCTTCAGTACGACATCTTGTCCCAGTAACCCATCTGTTAGGAGGTACTCGTCCGCTTTCGAAGATTGTTTGCCGAACAGCGTCGTTAAGATCGCTCATCTTGTTTTCGTATATAAGCCGCCCATCAAGGGTTTTTACATAAGGAGTTGGTGTATAGGTGGGAGTCTCGGAAGAGTCCAATTGATCGTCGTCAATTAGGGGACCGTAGCTGAAGAAATGGTAAAGGTGCGAGCCAACTTCCTCGGTTTTGGTCACTTCTCGCGACCATTCGGATCCGTCTGGACTGCGGTAAACCCAGCGATTGCCAAGCGTCATTGGAAAATAAATAGAAGACACAGGCACGAAATCTTCGGTTTCTGTCGTACCATTGACACTTCCGCCCAAAGGGGCGTTGATACTTTCATCTCCACAACCGTACATCAATAGGATGAAACAGAGAAAGGCGATTCCCCTAATCCTGTTCCGCAGAGGGAATTGCCTTCTGAAAAAACGATGTATAGACATTTTTACGTCCTCAAACCAAGCGCCAATATAATCTTTCCAAAGGCTCACATGATTTCTCCACTCCGTTGAGTCGTTAGCAAACTATTCTTCCTTACTGGTCACTGACCACTAGCCACTGCTTTTACCTCGTAGTCATTCAATTCGGCATAGCCGTCGAGCGTTTCTATTTTCACCGGACCGACGCCTGGGGCAAGCCACATCGTTTCAAATTCGAGTTCCGACATTACGGAAATCATAAGATTCGCCAACTCCTCCCGTATGTCTGATTCCAAAAGGCGGAGATAACTCTCAAGCACTTTTGTCGGCGGTGGTTGTCCAGCCATATTCCTAAATTCCGTAGTCTCGAATGATAGTACCTTTGCTTGATACTGAATCTTGAGGCAGTCGTCAAACGTACCGGCCGGCGTGTATACTGATTCCGGGTGCCCCACCTCTCCCGAAATTACGCCACTGGCTTCAAAAACGTGAAACTCGGAGGCAGTTTCATTACTCCCGCTCAGATTCAGATTTAGGGAATTGTATATTTGTCCCGGAACGAGAGGAAAACGAAGCAATGTTAATAATTCATGATGCGAAACCATGCTGGTGCGATAATGGAAAAGGTAGACTAAGGCTGATTCGTTTTTCTGGGTTTGCCACGTACGTCCATCAAATGTATGACTCAACTTCCAGTTGGGCTTTTCGCCACCGCTACGGAGAATTGCCTGCTGAACCGCATCAAGGACCCCGTTGTCTTTGACGAGTAGAACGAAACGATGGGGAGTTGCTGCATACGCGGGGTTCTTGAGAAAGTCCAAACGGGCATTATTAGCGGGATTGTGACTAGAATGATGGTAACGAAGGTCACCGATAACCTTGGCATTGGTTATTTCTCGCGTCCATTCGGAACCATCAGGATTACGGTAAACCCAGCGATTGCCAACTGTAAGTGGAAAGTAATTCGGCCGTGAAGCATTGAAAGTTTCACCTTCTACAGTTTCGATCACAGGCCTGTGGGCGGTTTCTTCTCCGCCGCACGCCGATAAAAATACGATGAAACAGAGAAAGGCAACTTCCCTAGCTCTGCACTGCAGAGAAGATTGCCTTTTGAAAAAACGATGTATGGACATATTTCCTCCTCAAACCAAGCGCCAATATAATCTTTCCACTCTGTTGGGTCACTGGGCAGACTACCTTCCATTACTGGGCCACAGGTCACTGACCACTGGCAACTGCCTTTACGTCGTAGTCTATCAATTCGGCGTAGCCGTCGAGCGTTTCTATTTTCACGGGACCGACGCCTGGGGCAAGCCACATCGTTTGCAACTTCAGATTGTACTTTAGCATCGGAACAAGGACTGCTAGTTCTTTGTTAATCTCATCTTCCAGATGCTCGTCTAACCCTTTTCTTGCTACGGCAGGAAAGCCAGGCCGCACCACTTCAAACATCAGTGTTTCGAGTGGGGTTGTCTCTGTACCATATACAATTTTCAGACAGTTCTCGAATCTGCCCACGGGCGTCGTTACCACGGGCTCAAGAGACGTATACCCCCATATACTCACTTTTGCTTCAACGTGGTGGTTGTAATCCGGAGCTTCGCTGTCATATTCACCACCTATCGTCATCTGAATTACTTCGCTTTTTCTGGGGTAGTCGGGCGGCAAATGCAGTAAAGTAAAAACACTGTAATCTGTAGCCTTTATTTTGTAATACCACAGGTGGACTAACGCGTCTTTCGGTCTTTTTCGTGTGGTGTACACTCCGTTGGTGCCTTCCCGATCATATCCCCAGCCCGAGGAATCCCTATTGCTACGGAGCACGGTCCGCCAAATAGCGTCGTTTATGTCGGTTAGCTTGGTTTGGAGGCGAATGCCGTCTGAGCCAACCACATAGGTAGGCGATTTGATAAACTCGCCATGCCTGTCTCCGAGCAGCGGATCGTAGGCAAAAGAATGATAGGAATCGTGCAGGATAATTTCCGATTGGACTACCTCGCGCGACCATTCGGAGCCATCGGGATTGCGATATACCCAGCGACTGCCAAGTGTCATTGGATAATAGGGGGTGGATATAGGCGCGTAGTTAATGGGTTTCTCGTCTCGAACGGACTCGACTATCGGTTTAGCTACGGGCTCGTCGCCGCACCCCCAAATCAGTAAAACGCCAAAAAAAATAACAATCCATCGAACTCCGTTCATTAGAGGAGATTGCTTATAGACAAATCGGTTTTTTAACATTTATCCCTCCTGAATCCAAGTGCCAACGAGAGTTTTCCAAAGGCTCTCATGATTTCTCCACTCCGTTGAGTCGTTAGCAAACTATCCTCCCTTACTGGACACTGGTCACTGACCACTGGCCACTGCTTTTACCTCGTAGTCAATCAATTCGGCGATGCCGTTAGGCGTCTCAATTTTTACGGGACCCACCCCTGGCGCTAGCCATACCGTCTGCAATTCTAATTTCGTTGTTAAATGCATCAACAAGTCGGTCAACTCGTCGCGAATGTCCGATTCTACAGTCTTGAGATAGGCCTTCGGGAAAATCATAGCGATTTCCCCAACATCTCTAAACTCTATAGTTCTGTACGATGCCAGCTTCGCTTTGTATTGAATCTTGAGGCAATCCTCAAATGCGCCAGCAGACACCTCAACCAATTCCCGGTCGTCGCCAGTCTTTCCCAGAATCACTACTTCGGCTTCAAAATCATGAACATAGAACGGCCCCTCATCCCTTCCTCTCAGTCTTAAATTGATTGTGTTGTAGGTCTCGCCCGGAACAAGCGGAAATGGGAAGAGTGTTAATCTATGCGAAGTTACACTGGCGTTGTAACGATAGAGGTAGGTTAAGATTCCTGGCGTAGATCTATCCTTCTCTGATTCGCACACTGCCTTCCGACCACCCCGGTTACTACAATCCATCCCGAGACCCCAGTCTGGGGTTTCGCCACCGCTGTCGACAATAATTTCCCGGACAGCGGCATCCATGTCATTGTGGGCGATTCTGCGGTCAAGGCGGTCAAGGAATGCTACATACACGGGAAACTTGAGAGCCTCTATTTGGGTGTCTTGGAGTGGCGGGTCGGAGCCAAAGAAGTGATAGTAATTTGTACCAAATTTCTTGGTTTCGGTGACTTCTCTCGCCCATTCTGATCCGTCGGCGTTGCGGTAAACCCAGCGGCTGCCAAGTGTCATCGGATAATAGGGGATGGACATAGGTACATCGTTAATGGGTTTCTCGTCTCCAACGGACTCGACTATCGGTTTGTCCACGGACTCCTCTCCGCCGCACCCGAGAATCAGCGAGATGGTTAAAAGAATGGCAATCCGTCTAGATCTGTGCATACGGGGTAATCGTCTATTGAAGGAGCGGTGTATTAACATTTTTGCCTCCTAACACCAAGCGCGAATTTGATCTTTCCAAAGGTTTACATAGTCTTTCCACTCTGTTGCGTCACCGGACAAGCCTATCTTTCCCGACGGGTCACTGAACACTAGCTGCTGCCTTTATCTCGTAGTCAATCAATTCGGCGATGCCGTTTGGCGTCTCAATTTTCACTGGTCCCACCCCTGGCGCTAACCACAGGGTTCCCAATGGTATGTTCGGCATTAGCTTCAAAAACTCGGTTGCTGCCGTTTCATGAATTTTCGTTTCTAGAAGGTCACGTTCCTCCTCGTATTCTTTCGGTATCAGATCGGATTGAATCTCTGTCGTTTCTACTGACCGTGTCTCGTAATACTCAATTTCAAGGCAGCCCTCAAACTTGCCTGCGGGTGTTACGACTGTTTGCAGTTCTTCGTTAATCTGAGCCGAAATCAACAAATGCGCTTCCAATACGTGAGTGAATTCGGAGGCGACATTGTGAATATTATGGCTACCACGCAGAGCTATACTAAATACTCGCCAAGTCTTGCCGGGAACAAGCGGCGGTCTGAGGAATGTGAAATCACTGCGTTCAAACCCGCGTATTCTGTAAGTATGAAAACCAACAAAACCAAAGCGTCTAATAAAGCGCCCGTTATTCCTTTCCATTTGAATTCCGATGGAATAACGAATGTCAACTACTGGCTTAGGATGCCCAATTTCGCTGGTTTTGATAGGCCGAACGATTCGATCAGGGGTTGTTATATACAAGGGTGTCTTGAAAAGATCGAGTTGCCCTTCTTCAATTGGTGGATTGTAATTGAAGGAGTGGGCAGATTGATGGGCTTCAAGGAAATCGGCGTTGGCTACTTCTCGCGTCCATTCGGATCCGTCAGGATTTTGGTAAACCCATCGGCTACCGAGTGTCATTGGAAAGTAATGCGGCGATGTCGGGGTTGGCGTTGTATCCGTCGCGCCTCTTCCGCCTACAGGGTTGTTGATGGTTTCATCCGCGCCACATCCGGATATCAATAGGATGAAACAGAGAAAGGCAATTCCACTAGGTCTGTTCCTCGAGAGTAGAATAACTATCCATACGGTGAGTTTCCGGAAAACTTGGATTAACATGATAACCTCCTCAGTTCAGGTTGAGAAACTGTAAGGGTCTATTCCATCATTGAGGTCTCAGCACTATCACTGCTTTGTGCAGGTTGTTCCTCAGAAAAAGTGCCAGACATTGAGAACCTGTTTGAATAGTCGGTATCAGAACCATATTCAGTCGTTTGGAGACAGGCTTTTTTATGTTTTTGTATTGTCCGCTATACACCTGTGGAAACTCTATCGTCCTCGCTAGCCGCTCGGTTGATCCCCGTTGGGGCTTAGATGTGCGGGGGTTTCGGTGTATCTATACACCTTCAAGATCTCTATCGCACTCGCTATTCACTCGTTTGATCCCCTCTGGGGCTTTTAAAGGCTGGTGCGCAGTGCGCACCCTACAAATTGTACTTTTCAAACAGGCTCTTAAGGAATAAACCTCCTCGCAAAAAAATGCCCTACGTTAGCGACACATCTAACCATTATCATCGTCGGGTTCGGAATCATAGGCTTGGGCAGAGTATAATCTACCACTATCGCTATACCTACTCCTTGCAGCATTGTGTGAATAGGCTAACGCAGTCAATGAGTAATCCGATACATCCTTGCTTTTGCTAATCCCTCTCATGTAAACTATTCGGTCCTTTTTCTCTTTACTACCAGACTTCACCCTGTACGTCCACCTGCCTTTCAATGAAGATGGGGCACTGCCCCTTGCCTTTGCTTTTAGTTTTGTTTGTCCTGTTACCCAAGCACCAGCGCACACCCCTTCGTCACAATTACTGTCGCTTATCGCTATAAAAGGCAGCATTGAAAAAGTTGTAAATAGGCAGGTTATCAGGGCAACTCCAAAACGTCTACACATTTTTCTTCTCCTTATTGATTGAGATTTAGGAAGGAGTAAGGGTCTATTCCTTCCGAGTTGGCATCTAGCACCGTTATGCCAGATGGTATAACCCCATCGTCCATTATAGAATCATGAACGCTAGGCGGTACATCGGGACCACTAGTAACCCCCGAAACATATCTGGTAGTTGTTCCATCGGGTTCGTCAATGTAATCCCACTCTAAATAGACTGTGTTAGGGTAATGTGGTAAGATTAGCCCTTTATGCGTTGAACCTGAACTAACCCTATTCCCCTGAGACCAGAGTTTAATCAGTACCCTCTCTATCAATTCCATTGACTTCATAAAATCCCTGCCAAATACGGAATCGCCTGCGGGGTAATCATCCTCCTTCCAAATAGGTGTATCGGGGTAGTCTAAAGGCACTTCGGGAAATGCACCAAAGCCAAAGGCAGATACTGGTTGATTATCCTCTACTTCGGCTATCAGCATTTCCAATTCCTCATAAGACAATTCATCCAAAATGTCATCACCTACAGCTTTACTCTCCTCCCCGATAATCGGATTTGACTCAGTAGGTGTTTGTTCGAGTTCTGGCTGTACCTTATCCAATTTTATTTCGGAAGGTCTTGTTATCGGCGGTGAAAGCCTATTGTTGATACTTGCCCTGCCTGCTCGTTCTGGCATCACATAGGTTATTTTCGGCTCTACAGGTGCAGGCTTGTAATGTTTCAGAAAACCTATAATCCCGATACAAAGGATAAACAACACTATGTACATTGTCCAGCCACGCTTTGTTTTCGGTAACATTTCCCATCACCTTTTATGTGTACTGAACAGCAGGCACAAGGAACACCGCTAATAACCCAAATTTTGATTCTTTAATCAAAAGAGGTTAAGAGCCTGTTTGAAAAGTCCGTAGTCAAGCCATTTTTGGTCATTTGAAGACATGTCTTTCGTAATTTCCTGCCACATACCTGTGGAATCTCTATCGCACTCGTTATCCACTCGCTTGATCCCCGCTGGGGCTTAGGTGTACGGGGTTTCGGCATTTCTACACACCTTCAAGATCTCTATGGGAGTTCTATCGCGGTCACTAATCGTTCCCTTGATCACTCGCTATTCGCTCATTTGATCCCCTCCGGGGCTATTAGAGGCTGGTGCGCGGTGCGCACCCTACAAACTGCACTTTTCAAACAGGCTCTAAGGCCCACACAGGTAAAAAAATCGCATTTTGGGCTATTCTAGTTATTTTCTCAGATATTCCATCCGATTTGATGTAATTAGCATAAACCGTGCCACAAAAGAATAACGGGCACCAATTTGACGCCGGTGAAGGCGTTGAATCTAGGCGTGGTGGGGGTTCAGGGATTTTTCAGGCGATGAAGACGAAGTTCTACGGCAAGACAGATAGGGATGGTACGTTTTGTCGATGAAATTCGGGAAAATCGGCTTAAGAGGCGTTTTAACTCTTGCTAACAAAGGGTTTTAAGCAGTTCGGACAAAATGTACCCAAAAGCCACATTGTCACACCCCTTTGGAGGCGGGTGTTCGCGGGGTAGGAACGGATGCGTATAAAACAGCATCGGAAAAAACTCGGATTCTGTGCCCCTAGCGGCCAAAGGTGGCAACTTGGGTTAATTACTACCCCATGTTTCAATTCGGTCATACCGGAAATAGGGAACAAGCATTTCCCTCAGTTTTCGATGTATTTGAAAGAGATGGGCTTTAACCGTACCAATGGAACGCTCCATTTTGATGGCAATTTCTTTCAGCGAAAGATCTTCCTTGTAGCGGAGAGTAAACA
This sequence comes from Candidatus Poribacteria bacterium, assembly GCA_022827055.1. Classification (GTDB taxonomy): domain Bacteria; phylum Poribacteria; class WGA-4E; order WGA-4E; family JAJDTR01; genus JAJDTR01. The sequence continues at coordinate 8,494 of JAJDTR010000161.1, forward strand.
CCTCCCTTTGCTTGGGCGTCAACTGTAGCACGGTTTGATGCAAAAACATGCCGAATTCTTCTAGTTCCACTGCCTTAGCGGGAGACGACAAGTGTCGAGTAACTTCACGACGATAGAACACATCATCGGATACGGGATCATTGCTATGCATGCGGCGTTTTGACTGCCGGCGTATATGATCAATGCAACAATTGATGGCAATGCGATAGAGCCAACTGTAGAATTGCGAAGCTCTCTTGAACTTCCAAAGGCCTTGATACGCTTTGAGAAAAACGTCCTGGCTAATATCAAGTGCATCTTCCCGATTTGAAATCATTGAGCAAATAACGCCGTAAATGCGGTCACGGTAGCGAAGATAGAGGAATTCAAATGCGGTGGAGTCGCCTCGTTGAAAGTGGTCGACGATGTGGGTGTCCGAAGAATGAGGACCCACGAAAATAGTGCCGGGAGATTCTTTACAATGAGGTTGATTACTTAATAAATTCGTTGTCATAGGTTTACGGCTCCATTGGATTGTCGTGTTCTTTCGTGAAATCCTCCGGTTCCGTAGGGGTCGTGCCGTCCGGGACATACTGTTTTCGCCATATCATATCGGGATTTGCATCCTGAACCCGTTGCACTATATCGTCAAATCCGTCGAATCCGCGCTCCTGAATTTTCTCAAGTACTTCCGCTGACGGCGCCGAACGCCGCTGCGAAGCCACTTCTTCAGATGTGGACAAATCGGCCCGCCGCCGCGCGACCGCGGTGTTACCATTGGGAGCGAAAGCGGTGTCCCGCTCATCAAATTCTGCGGAAGAATGTTGTGTTGTTGCCACGGAGGGAGGGGCGTTGAAATACTCGGCAAAAAAATCTGCTGTTTCCTCGCCATAAAAGTAGACAATCGGGTCAAGTCCGCGCGATACGATATACTGCCACGGATCCCCATTTGAGATGTAATCCGCGAGAGTATTACCCTCTTTATCGAGTTCAATGACCCGAATCCCCGCCGGCACCGGTTCAGTGGCGGGATCAAAACCGTCGTAAACACCATGCACACTTTTCCCCGCATAAACCACGTTTTCATTCTCGGTCTCACGTTCACTGCGTCTGATGTAAATCGTGTCTTCATACATAGGGAGAAATTTTCCATCTTTTCCCTTGGTTACCCCGATAACGGACGAATCTTTATCTTGGAACGCCAGCCACTGTTCTGCCAGTTCGGTTTCTTCCTCAATGGACAAATCCCATGGTGTTGGCATACCAGGTCTATCAGGTTTCGCTGTAATGTCAGTGCCAATCGTTCCATCGGGCCATTTAGTAACTGTGGTCTTAGTGGTAATTCCATCCTCGTAAGTGACGGTAACCGTTTGCTCGGCGCCGTCACTTGTAACCGTCGTGTATGTGGATAGCGTTTTTGGTCCACTAGCGCTGCCATCTTCCGTGTACTCTGCTGCAATTCCATCTGCGTGTGTGTTGTTGGTCGTACTATTGGAAGGTTGATCGACTCGTCCGTAAGAGTTATCAGGCTGAGTGTACTTAGCCCCGTCATTATCTTGCGATTGAAAAATCGGTTGTGCGAATGGCCTGAATAGAATCACGCTCACAACACAAACGGCAACGACTGGAACGCTCAAATATAGAAACAGTCTAGGGCTTTTCATTTTTCAATTCCTTTCGTGTGCTTGAAAAAAACAGGGGGCAGACACAAACTCATATCTTGGACTACCCCCTATTGAGTAGAGGACATGCTGTCTTCGCTGCATCTTGCATCCGGCATGTCTATCTTGATCTCGACGATCGGCAAGATCCGCCGCCGCTTTCGCTCCCTGAGGCGTTCGCGCTAGCAGAGTCGCCCGTGGATCCAATCGAGTCGCATGAGGCGCTCGCTGATTTCCCAAATAAATAATAGACATCTTTCCAAAATAAGTATCTATTTGGCTTGATTTTACGTTATATCCTTTCAACAATTTCTGTTGTAGAAAGGATACCCATGAGTCAATTTGAAAAAGCAGTAAAACAATCAGATGAGCAATTTCTGCGAGCGGTTGGTATTGACAAGGCAGCTTTCAACCTTATTTTGGAACGTGTGGCGACTTACTTTGAAAAACTTAAAGAAGAACGTCCGATGAAGAAACGAGGAAAGAAATCGGAGGTTGCATTGGCCGATCGCCTTCTATTGACATTCACCTATTTGCGCCACTATCCAACCTTTGCCAGATTAGGC
>JAJDTR010000045.1 GCA_022827055.1 Candidatus Poribacteria bacterium
CAGGAACTCGAAAACTCCTCTAAGATTGGCGATTATTAACGGAATGCCGTTCAACCCAACCTACGAGCCCCGAAAAATTATTAAAAACTTAGCCTGATTTGCTTTTATGTCAGGCAGGAAATTTAGATGCGTTTCCCCTGCGGAATTCACTCAAGTCGCGAAAGAAGATGAGGATTGGTTCAGGTTTCCTGATTCTTCACGTTTCAAGGTAAAGTGAAAACGACTGCCCTTACCAACTTCGCTCTTTGCCCAGATTCGTCCGCCGTGCAATTCGACTAGATTCTTGACAATTGGCAATCCTAAACCGATTCCACCCACAGAACCACCTTTGGAATCCGTTGCCCGGTGAAAGCGATCAAAAATGAGGTTTACATCCGTATCCGGAATGCCCACCCCCGTATCTTCAATACACACTTGGACTTCTCCCTTGGATGGGATTGTAACTCCAACATGAATACGTCCGCCATCTCCGGTGTATTTGACGGCGTTATCAAGCAGATTCGTCAAGATCTGTTTCATTTTGTCGGTGTCTACGAATGCAACGACATCGGGAGTACAATCGAGGCCCACACTGATTCCTTTCTGTCTTGCGGCCGTTTGGATCCCGTCTACGGCTTCCTTAAGAATGGGACGAAGCCGGATGGGTTCCAGTTGCAGCGTCATCTTTCCCGATTCCGTTCGCGAAAGGTCGAGCAAGTCGTTGATGAGTCGTATCAATCGGTCGCAATTTTCCTCGACGCGCATCAGATAGTCCTTTTGCTTCAGCGAAATTGTACCTCCAACGCCATCCAGCATGTTGTCAACAAATCCCTTGATGTGTGTTAATGGGGTTCGGAGTTCGTGCGAGACGTTGTCGAGAAACAGAGATTTCAGACGATCCAACTGCGTCAGTTGATCGTGGCTGGCTTTAAGGGCATCAGAGATGTTATTGAAATCTGTGACAATGTCCTTACCCATTTCTCGACCAAGCCATGCTTCAGATTGCTCACTAACTGGCATTGTTCCCCCGTAAGTATTCAGGTACGTTGCCATCAATTGTTTACGCGCTTGTTCCATCGCCTCCGTCCGAGCGTTCAACTGAGCGTACAGCGTAGCGTTTTCGACTGCCGTGGCACCCTGATGCGCCAGAATCCCAAGCAAGTCAAGATCCGATTGAGTATACGGTTCTTCCGATAGTTTCTCGCCAAGTACGAGAAGCCCGACAAGATTTTCCTGATCCTTCGTTCGTGTCACAAAAGGAATCCATACCGCAGACCGAAGCAAAGAAAGAAGAACGTCGGATAAGTTGCCCGGAGATGCCGACGTGTCGATTATTTCAATGCTATTCTCGTCAAATGGGATGTTTGTAAAATCAAGCGGTTTTCTTGCGCTTTTCAACAGGTCCACCAACGGTGGTGCTAATCGCAGTTGCGTACCCGTAAGCGGCATTTCCATGCCGACATATGCCTCGGGCAAAAACTGTGTCTCATCCGAAGACATTCGTTGCATCACCACTCCCTGACCAATATGCATCGCTTCCGTAACTTGCCGTAGGAGAGTATAAACGAGGATTTCCAAGTCCAGGATGGAATGAAGCGTTTGGCTTAACGTCAAAAGAGTTTGGCGGTAATTGTATGCTTCACGGTCAAAGGCACGATCTATCAGCTTCTGAATACGTGCCTTGGCCGGCGCAAAAAGCAGTGCCGCTATGAGCACGGATACCGCCGTTACCGCCCACGAACGAGTCGGTCTATGGAAAAACAGTGTTAAACCTTGAATACATAGCAGGTAGATGACTAGGGCAAAACCGCTCACCAATGTGTAAACCACACTCCGATTGATGATTAACTCAATATTCATCAACCGGTGTCGAACGATTGCGACGACGTAGCATATAGGAATTAAGCAGAGCGTGTAGGCGGAGAAATGTACATAAGGAATCGCGATGTCCGTCACTCTGGGTATAGCCATGAAAATCGCCTGTGGCAGTGTCCCGGCAACAATCCCGATAAGCAACCATCGCGCTTGCCGACGTTGAGAAGCCGAAGGCGCCGCGAAACATGTGTGCAACAATAACAGTTGGCCGGTGGTCGAATAAGTAAAGAGAAAGACGACCGCCACGCCTTCCAAAGGCGGGAGCTGTATGAGAAAAAGCTCTCGCTCATAGGCTTGACCACGGAGATAGAGGAGCATCATGGCAAAGAAGAGAAGAACCCCCGGCACGTAAAGAATCTTCAACAACCACTTGTGACGCTGAACTATGCGTTTTTCTGAAGGAAAAATAGCAAAACAGTGGAGGAATAGGCAGGGTAGTATAGCTGCTGCGAGGAATTGCGCAATTGGTACTATTCGACTACTTAACGTTCCCTCATTGACGGAGAATGTCGCGTCAACGGAGCAGGCACTCATGAAGCCAAGGCTCATGAGATAAGAAATCCGCGCGGCACGATTATCTGGCTGTTGCATCCACGCGAGTGTCGCCACCACCCAAGTGAGGAGCCCGACTAGGTAGAAATAACTAGTCTCGGGGGTATCGCGTGCTTCGGCGAAGCTCCGTGCTCCGACGATAAGGTATATGCCGGAAGCGAGAATGTAGAATATAGTGGTAAGATCGCGTTGAATTTTCATCGCGAATTTTCGGAGGGAATGGAGTGTGTTTGCGTAATCGTTATTTCATCATCTCAGTGCTAATTCTTCGTAGTGAAATTTTGATAAATACGTCCTGGAAAGCCGTTCGGTAATGCTATTTCGCCAAGATGCTTACGCTTCCGCACTTTGTACCAACGCACGTGTTTCCGGCACGTCATCTGTCCACAACCGTCGAATTCCGTTCTTCAGTGACCACTCAACATCACGCCGGTTTTGAACAAA
>JAJDTR010000079.1 GCA_022827055.1 Candidatus Poribacteria bacterium
TCCCTTGTGGGAGGGGCATCTTGCCCCGATGCAGGAGCGATTCCCTACCGAAAGTGGATTTTCATTGCATAGTTGTTTAGTAAGTTGATTCATCGTGAACGCGGAATATCGGGGCAAGATGCCCCTCCCACATATAATCCAAGAATACCCCGTCGCCGATAGCCAGGCGCGATACACCGCCAAACTAATATTGCCACTCGTTTTGGCTGAACTAAACAGTTACTTATTTTCTTTAAGTAGTCTATCCGCTAAGAATTTAATGCTTGCGAGACTGGCACAGAAAACTGTTCTACCACGCCGGTAGGATCAACTGAGCGGGTAGCGAAGGATCAATCGAACGGATAGTGAGTGCGATAGAAATCCCATAGAGATCCCTTTCTAACCGCACCGGCACCCAGCACTAACCATATTTTTTTGGAAAATAAACCATTAAGGGAGTGGGGCGAAGTAGAATTTTTGTCTGAATTCGATTGGATAATTGATCCAAATGCCTTGCTACCTTGACAAGAATATATGTTGAACATTGTCCAGTCAATCAGTGCTCAGAATACGCGAAAATGAGATCGTTGTCAAGATATTTCATCTTGTATTCCACTCAAAGTCGTGTATAATAAAATTAAGGTGTAAGGGGTATCTACCACACTCCGAAAAGATATTTCGTTCGTTCATTGCAGGAAAAGAGGAGCATCATGAATAGTTGGCGAGGCTTGAAAATAGAGGTTGAGGGAACAGGAATTACAACGCCTTTGAGCGAGCAGGTGCATCTTTTGGGATTACTACTCGGTCACGCCATCAGGCAGCAGGCGGGCGACGAAATCTTGGCGTTAGCCGAACAGTTGCGAATTCTCTGCAAAGATGCGGCAACTTCGGGAAAAGAGGAGCTTCGAGACCAGGCGGGCGAAATCATCCGGTCACTGTCGAGCGAGCAGATTGTTTGGTTGCTACGTGGATACACCGGTTTTTTCTATCTCGTCAACAAAGCGGAACAGCGCGAAATTGTACGTATCAACCGCGAGCGACAGAGAAATGCGACAACCGAGACTCCACGGGTGGAATCAATCGCTGAAGCTATCCACTACCTCAAACAGGCAGGTGTCCCGTTCGAAAATGTATTGAAGTGGATAGGTCGTTTGGATATCCAACCGACGTTCACCGCGCATCCCACCGAAGTCCGCCGCCGAAGTATTGCGCGCAAACAGCAGCAGGTTGCCGATCAACTGAAAAGACTTCAAACGCAGATACTCCTTCCTTCGGAGCGCGATATTGTCATTAGGGACATCTATTCTCAGATTGCACTTCTCCTTGCAACTGACGAAATTCGGATTGAACGTCCCTCTGTTATTGATGAAGTGGAACACGCCCTCCATTTCTTGAGTACTTGTGTATGGCAGACCGTACCTCAGTTATATAGCGATTTGCGGGAGGCACTCAAGGTATATTATGGGCGAGAGGCGGAATTACCCACATTTCTGCGCTTTCGTTCGTGGGTTGGCGGGGATCGAGATGGCAACCCCAATGTGACCGCGGAAATAACGCGCGCCGCACTTCGACTCAACCGACAAACAGTCATTGACCTTTACCTGGACGAATTACGCCTCCTGTGGCATGACCTAAGCATCTCAAGTCACTTCAATCCTGTACCGGCCGAGCTAATACGATCCTTGCAGGAGGATTCAACTAGTGGATTATTGACGGAAGATGAGATTCACTCGTTCTCGAATGAACCGTACCGAATTAAGGTCAGCTATATGATGGCGCGACTTAGAAAGATGCGAGATGGAACGACTCTCACTACCGAAAAGAAATACGACCACGCCAATTTCGTTAATGATCTGGAATTGATTCAACGCTGTTTAAGTGGCGGTAATATGCCAGAGTTGGCCGTGACGGGACATCTTGCAGACTTGGTTGTCCGTGCACGAACGTTTGGATTCCATCTAACGGCTCTTGATATTCGCCAACACAGTAAGATACATGAGGAAGCCGTTGGTCAATTACTAGCTACCGGAGGAGTATGTACGAACTATTCGTCTCTTGCCGAAGAGGAGCGCCTTCAAATTCTCGAACGTGAACTAAAAAACAGGCGGCCGCTGTTGCCTCCCAAAGCAGAAACCACAGGCGAAGCACGAATGATGCTGGAGGTCATGGACTTGGTTGCGGAGACCGTGGAATTAGACTGTGACTCAATTGGCAGTTATATCATAAGTATGACGGACGCCGTGAGCGATGTTCTTGAAGTGCTACTCCTGCTTAAAGAGGTCGGATTGTGGCATTACGATGAAAGACAGGTGCATTGCGGCATCGATGTAGTACCGCTGCTTGAGACCATAGACGATCTTGAACGGGCAGAGTCTTTGATGGCATCCCTATTCACGAATCCCGTTTACCGCCTTCATCTCACAGCACGTGACGACTTCCAAGAGATCATGCTGGGTTATTCCGACAGCAACAAAGACGGCGGTTATTGGATGGCAAACTGGTCGTTGCACAAGGCACAAGCGGTGTTAGCTCGCGTATGTCAGCAATATCAGGTCGAAATGCGACTGTTTCACGGACGCGGCGGAACCATAGGACGCGGCGGCGGAAGGGCAAATCGCGCAATTTTCGCCATGGCACAGGAGACCTACAACGGGCGCATTCGATTTACCGAGCAGGGGGAAGTGATTTCTTTCCGGTACTCTCTTCCAGGTATCGCCCATAGGCATTTGGAGCAGATAGTCAACGCCATGCTCAAGACCATGCACCCTGAGTCCGCAAATTTAGGGCAAGACTCGAATCCTTTGATGGACTTCCTTGCCAGTGAATCAATGAAGGCTTATCGCGATCTGATTGATGACGATGAATTTTGGCCTTGGTACGTGCAAGTAACGCCAATTGAACAGATTAGTCATCTCCCGATTGCCTCACGTCCGGCATCGCGCAAAGCCGGCAGCGAAGTCGGGTTTGAGGATCTACGCGCTATCCCTTGGAATTTTTCCTGGATTCAGACGCGTTACAACGTACCGGGGTGGTATGGAATGGGCAGCGCGCTGAATAAGTACATCAATGAACATCAAAGCGGCCCCAATGACTTACAAGAATACTATCGCAACTGGCCCTTTTTCCGCGCTGTCGTCGACAATGCCCAAGCAGAAATGGCTAGGGCACGTCTCGATATGGCTAAGCGGTATGCTTCTTTATCGGATGGGACATTTCACGAACGGATACAGCACGATTTTAAACTCGCACAACGTGCCATCCTACAAATCACGGGCCAGTCAAAGTTGTTGGACAACAACCCCGTTATCCAAAAATCCATCAGCCTTCGTAATCCGTACACAGATGTGTTAAACCTGCTTCAAACCGAGCTGCTGAGGCGTTGGAGAGCGTTTCCTGAAAACAACTCGGAACTGCGTCAATCCATGTTCTTGGCAATCAATGGCATTGCCGCGGCGATGCATAGTACAGGATAATCGTCGAAATACGAGAAATTCCGCAGATTATGGAGACATAGATGATTAAGAAGAGACCGTATCAAGAAACGTATCGACCGCAGTTTCACTTTACGGCGAAAAAGAACTGGCTGAACGATCCCAACGGACTGATTTATTACAATGGTGAATATCATATGTTCTTCCAGCACAATCCTTCGGGAATCGACTGGGGAAATATGACATGGGGGCACGCTGTGAGCCCGGACATGGTACATTGGGAACAGTTGCCTCACGCTATTGAGCCGGATGAGCTAGGGACAATTTTTTCAGGTTCCGGGGTCGTCGATTGGGACAATACGTCGGGATTTCAGGCGGGCGAAGAAAGTGTGTTGGTCGTGTTCTACACGTCCGCAGGAGAGTTCGCCCCAAAGGAAACAGTTTATACACAGAGCATTGCCTACAGCAACGATAGCGGAAGAACATGGACGAAGTACGAAAACAACCCGGTGCTTTCCAATCTCGCCAAGGGTAACCGAGATCCAAAGGTCATATGGCATAATCCTACGAAGAAATGGGTGATGGCGCTCTATCTGGAAAACAACGACTTCGCGCTATTTGGATCGTCAGATCTGAAATCTTGGACGAAACTGTCCGATGTTCATCTGCCCGATTCCAGCGAATGCCCGGATCTCTTTGAACTGCCGGTAGATGGGAATCTCGACCACACGAAGTGGGTGTTCTGGGGAGCAAACGGACGGCATTTCATCGGAACGTTTGACGGCGAACATTTTACTGCGGAGAGTGATGTTCTACGTACCGAACATGGCGCAAACTGTTACGCCGCGCAAACATGGAGTGATATACCTTCGTCTGACAATCGACGATTGCAGATAGCTTGGATGAGTGGGGGCAAGTATCCCGATATGCCATTCAACCAACAGATGGCTTTTCCGTGCGAGTTGACGTTAAGAACCACCGCCGACGGAATCCGGATGTTCCGTAAGCCTGTAAGGGAGATTGAAACTATTCACGAGCGGCGGCATACATGGAATGATGAGCGATTGACTTCTGTAACTAACTTGCTTGATGGTATAGAAGGCGAGTTGTTCGATATTCGGGCAGAGATAGAACTTGGAAATGCGAGAGCGGTGGGATTCACCGTGCAAGGAGAGGACATTCATTTCGACATCGATACACAGACGCTGACCTGCCTTGAAAAATCTGCATTACTTCAACCTATTGATGGGCGGATTGAGTTACAGATTCTGATAGATCGGTCTTCGATTGAAGTGTTCGGGAATGACGGTCGATTATCAATGAGTTCCTGTTTTCTACCGGACATGACGAACAAAAGTCTGCGAATCTTTGCCTCCGGCGGGGAAGCCCGAATCATCTCTCTGGATGTTTTTGAACTTCAATCGGCCTGGTCTGCTTAGCGACCATACGGATTATCGTCGCGTTATTTGTGGCCTGAGACTGAAACGTTGAAATTGCATTCTTGAACCATTGATGTTTATAATCACTTTTGCCAACACTTCAAGATTAACTTAGGGTGTAAACGTGGATAAAGAGTGTGTTAAACATTGTTTGACGGAGGATGAACGTGCAGCGTTTGAACGCGACGGACTACTTGTGATAAACGACGCGCTACCTGCATCCATGGTCAAGGATCTCGGTGAGATCGTAGGGCGGCTGGGACCTGGTGACAACATCTTTGCCAAAGACGAGTCGTTTTTGCAACTGGTTGATTGGCCGCGGACCTTTCCGAAAGTTTTCGGCGTTCTCGGTTGGAATATACATTCGTACTACACGCAAATTGTGGTCAGTCCGCCGCAGGATGGGAGTATGCGCCAAACGAATTGTCGACGAGGTTGGCATCAGGACAGCGATCGGATAAATGCCGACATCGAGCCAGGTACTCAGCCTCGATTATCCGTAAAGGTGGGCTATTTCCTTACGGACGTATCGGAGGGTGGTCGGGGCAACTTTAGCGTGATTCCCGGCAGTCACCGAAAAAGGGAAATCGAACTACCAGATGACGGAGTTTCAGATCCCGACGGAGCAATGGAGGTAAAGGTTACTCCGGGTACCGCGGTCATGTTTGATCGGCGTCTATTCCACGCGCCGGGACACAATCGGTCGAATATCACGCGCAAGGTGCTCTTTATGGGTTATAGCCATCGTTGGATTCATCCGCGTGATGAAAGGACAGTTTCACATTTGATCGAGCGTTCCGGTCCGATACGCAGACAGTTGTTGGGTGCAAAGACGGGCGCGATGGGGACTTCAAGCCCGCGTGAAGAGGACGTGCCGCTGAGGTCTTGGATGCTGGAGCACCTGGGTGAGGAAGCTGTTACCGATTGGTACGCGCGCATAGTGGGTGCGCAGTCGGTGACATTTGGACGCAATCATTCCGATCCACGACCGTCCGACTCCTAAGATTGGCGTCCGTCAATTACAGATTAAATCCTACGAATACACCGTGAGGATTAGACTTCTCCTACCTCCGCGATTTCTAAATTCGCACAGATAGATTCCTTGCCAGATTCCCAGATTCAATCGATGGTCGGTAATCGGCACGCTGACCGAAGATCCCACAAGCGCCGATTTTATATGCGCAGGCATGTCGTCGCTGCCCTCTACCGTGTGAACGTAATGGTCGACATCTTCGGGAACTAACTGATTGAAGCTGGTTTCAAAATCCTCCCTTACTGTGGAATCCGCGTTTTCGTTGATGGTTAATCCAGCCGAAGTGTGCTTGATGAAAACGTGTAGGATTCCACGTTCCGGCAGCGGATCCAACTGCTTAAGAATATCCTGAGTGATTAAATGGAAACCGCGGGGATACTCTTTCAGAGTAACTTCGATTTGGTGGGCCATACCACGATGGGAACGATGCGTTGCAGCGAGTGATGACCGCGAAGATTAGAGAAACGCGGCCATCATCTACGGCTCAACTACAATGCTACTATGTGCGGTTAGCTAACGACGCTGTTTTGCAGGATGCCAATTCCTTCGATTTCTACTTCAACCGTATCCCCTGCCGCCAACGCTTTCGTCGTGCCCGGAGTACCGGTGAATATTGCATCGCCCGGCTCGAGCGTCATCACCTGCGAGACGAAACTTACAATCGTCGGCACGGGAAAGATGAGGTCGGCTGTTGTCTGCGATTGAACTACGGTTCCGTTGATTCGCGTCTCCAATTGAAGATTTCCGTAATCCACATCGGTGGCAATGGCTGGACCCATCGGACCGAACGTGTCACAGGCTTTGCCGCGCCACCATTGCATATCGCTATGCTGCCATGTACGGGCGCTCACATCGTTGCCGCAGGTGACACCTAGAATATTGTCAGCCGCTTCCTCCGGCGTCACATTTCTTGTGCGGCTCTTGATGACGACAACCAACTCTCCCTCGGCATGGACATCATCATCGCCAACCGGCAATACAATCTCACCATTCGGATCGTTGATACACGAGGGCGTTTTGATGAACATCTCCGGATTCGTCGGTTCCGGCTCGTCTCCCAAATGGCTGCGATAATTTAACCCCACAGCCAAAATTTTTGACGGGACTGTCGGCGCGAGCAGTTTCACGTCAGCGAGTGCGACTGTATTGCCGCTTTCTTCACACGCTCCGAAGATGTCACCGTTAAGCTCCGAGATTGTATCGCCGGAAAGGATTCCGTAAGAAGCACTACCGTTCACTTCATACCGAACATATTTCATATCTTAATTGTCCTCCAATTGTTAAACACGGAACTGCTTAAATATATTCCAAATTGTCACACATTTGTCTGCTGTGGTCAAGGCTTGGATTTGGCAATCCAAGCCGAGCGGGAGATAGCTATAGATGTATTACATCTGCCTGTCTATTACAGAAATTTTCAATTGATAAGAGCGTGGCATATGGTAGGCGGATACTATTCCTGTTGTGTGTTCGCAGTTCATAAGACTTCTACGCCCGCGTACGCGGGCGTAGAAGAGATACCGTTAAGAGGTGAATAGACCATACAACACCGTTTGGTTATTCACTGGAGCCGGATCTTAGCAAGTGTACGCCTATTGCGCCGTTCAGCAACGGAAGCATGGCATCAATGAGGATCCATGTCATCGTCCGGGGGTCGGCGCCTACTGCTGTAAAGTCGGATCCGACATCGCTGATGCCAAACCAGTTCCACAGGAAGATTATGGCTACGAACATGAATCCGTAGAATTGTGTATTCGCTGCCAAGAACTCTTGAACACTCGAATTCGTGCTGGCACGACTCATGCGGCTATAGCTGAAAATCAACCCTAGTATTATGGAAACGAGAGAGAGCGGGTTGATGATATCCCAAGCGGAACTGTGGGGACTACCTGGGGCGGAAGTGTGGTAAACCGGTTCAATTACCGTATGAATGGCGACTATCGCCGCAATCAAGATGTGAACTACTCCGATGACTCGTTTTAGACCTTCCATCAAGATGTTCTCCTTTTCCTTTAGGGTAGAGTTAAATCCCGGGACCAAGATGACTTCGCGTTTGTGCTTTCGCCAAGGGCCTAAGATTCAACGACGATGATGTGCAAACCGCACTGCAATTGTGGAGTTTCTGGTGGGCGACTGTCTGGTTGTTAGATTCCGTGAATCCTTTTACCATTTTTGGTTCACGGTTCAAACGGCGGCAACTCAGATTACGTTAGAAACATGCTATCACTCTAGCACAGAGTCGTAGCATTGTCAAGTCGATATTTTGTCTGATTGACGGGGATTAACGGGCGAGATTTTGAAACGAGCAACCGACAATGCATACGATAATGTCGGCAGTTCATCGTATTACCGCCATCTTTCCCAATTCATGCACATACTGCTCATTGCGGGAAGCGGAGAGGACGTAGAGATAGACCCCAGTTGCAATTGAACGGTTTTGGTTGGATTCAAGATCCCAAACGAAACGACCGGCGCCTATCACATCATGCAACAGGTCTGAGTGAACCACCTCGCCGGCAGGTGTGAACACGTCTAATTCTATTTCGTCGACAAGTTGAAAGTCCGGAATTGTGAAATCGAAGGTTATTCGCGTTTCTCCAAGGGGAAGAGGGTTTGGGTAGACACGGACTCGGGAGACTTGTAGTTCGCCGGATCCTATCTTGCCTTCACGAACGGTCAGATGATATGAGTCTAAGGCGTTGAAGCCAGCGCGTGATTCGACAAGAATAAACAACGGTTCGGATTTGACGGGACGAAACACGATGTGCTGATTGGTCAGTTCCGTCGTTACCCCATCAATAATTTTCCGCCCTAACGCGTCGAGCAGGGACAGCCTGTATTCAACATCGTGAGGTATGTCGGTCAGCGTAATGATAATCGCGTCACCGACAACCGCATCAAGGCGGTAATAATCGCGCCGATCGTCCATATTCAAGAGGAAGGATTCGTACGTTTGGTTGAGTTCGATGGAATAAGCAATTTCAAGATTGTCGTTGGGTTCGTACGTATCTCCGAAGGACACAAGGAGCGGAATCAATGGACCTTCCGCACCTATGTTGGTTATAGAAATTCCGGTAGGCGTTCCATCATTCGCGTTGCTGTTTGGACGGCTCGCGGGGGTAAAGGAAATTTGGTTGTCATTTGCCGAATATGCGGCTCCATCTGTAATAAATCGGAGGTCAATCTGATCCGAGTTGTTTGGATTTACGCCGCGGTGATTCGGGTCGTTCGGATCTTCCAGCCAGATTTGCCCGGCTGCGTCGAAGTGGGCCGTTGGCGGGCGGAATACGGTCTCGTCTATGTGCCAGATGAGTATGCCAGACTCTGGGAGGTGGGTGTCAAACGCGGCGCCCGATTCTCGATATCGGTTCTCAATCAGAAAAAATTCGGTGCTTGCTCCCGACCTGTCCACCTTGCCGGGAATGTCGATCTTGTATAGCACGTTGTGGGCTGGCGGCAATTCAAAACTCGGAATGGACAATTTCGCCCCTGTTTCCTCAATCTCGACGGGTTCGATCCAACCGTGCCGCCCGTTTTCCGGGCGAGCGTCAAAGTCCCATTTTAGGTAACCGATAATGTGGCTGGGACTCAACCCGTTTCCGATACCGTCGGTCAAATCGCCCTGATAGGGGCCAGAAAAGCCCATTAATCCCCATTTGTGATCGTTGGCATCGGTGAAAGGTGTACCGTAGACATCGGGCGCGCCGAAATCGTGGAAGAATTCGTGAAAATATATTCCGAGGTGGGGTTTGGCGAAACTCGGTTCTTCCGCAACGATAGCGGCGCTTTCAATCCGTGTGCCATCAAGGACAATGTCGACCCCCCGCACGAGAATTGACCAGATGTCCCCCGTCTTCAAGGTCGAAGCTTCATCATCTCCAGAGTGGATGATGAAAATATGATCTACGACGCCGTCCTTGTCCCTGTCATATTGCGAGAAATCGACGAAAGGATCCACTGCGATGCATGCTTCGCGCGTAAGTTCTCTGCACTGCACCTCGCTAATCCGTCCCTGTCCATAGTACGTCATCGGCTTTGCCGCGCGAATCCATCTGTCACCTCTCGGCATTACTCCGCCTGCGGGTCCGGGTTGGATGTTCATCTGCCCGTAAGAGACTTCGTCGTAGTAGGTTTTGAGAGAAACCTCCTCCTCGCCAAAGAGGAAGCCATTTATCTCTGCACCGCTGCGACTTCCCGGTTGATCGGAAAAATCTACCTTAATACCGAGAATGTACTCGACTCCGTCGGCTTGCGGTGCCGCACGTTCACGAACAAAGCAGCAGCCTTCGAGCGCACGGCGAAACTCTCCCTCGCTATCCGGCAACTTGGATCTAAACTCCCCGGTAACGGGGTTCATGTCGAAAAAGAGATGCGGGTTGGGCGGGGCGGCATGACAAATTGCAATGAAACCTAATGAGAACGGAATATACAGAAAAGACAAAAAGGGGAAATAAACGGCGAGCGTTCGCCAACACGTCCGCGATTGGCTCTTTGGTTGTCCAGCGTGTGCACCTTTCAATATGCTTATGCTCCAGCCTTCCAGGAATGTACCCTTTTTTAGGAAGATTTTTTGATTAGGACGTACAACCTGAAGATTCAACGTTTCTTCGGAGTTAAATGATGACAGTTCAAATTTCATGGCTTTCGGCTGCGCGATAGGCACGCAGACCGAGTATTTCGGTTCATTCTAATCAGTTACCGGTTCCGTGTCAATACGATAATTCTAGTCACGTAGTGCGCCCGAACGGAACCTCCTAGAGGACGACATCGTATCAGTTTGACCGGCACGCTAGTGGTAATACGACCCTCATTTTTGCTTGCATCCACGTCTCGCATTCTGCCATAATTACGCGACTTCCGCACAAGAGCAGTTGCCCTTATATTGATAACAGTTTTTTGAAAGGTTGTCTCTCCGCAAAACCAGAACATGTTTACTTACGACTATCACATCCACACCAGACTTTCCCCGCACACTGATAAGCATCATAGCATTGACAAGATTATCCGGTTTCAACAGGACCGCGGGATGGAAGAAATCGGGATTACCGACCACGACTTTAGTTATGGCTCACGAACCAAGAACGTCGATCTAGCGCGCAAAACGATTGATGAGTGCGAGTCGTCAATTTCCGTGCGGTTGGGTGCGGAATCGCACATGCTTGAATACCGGGTGCCGTCGATCGATATTCGGTTCGCGGCATATTTTGATTATATCTTGATGGCGCCAAATCATTATCATTTTCGAGGTGTGGCGCGTCCGACGCGGCTGCTGGATCCGAGAAACGTGGCGGCGCACGAGATTCATATGTTCGAAGCCGCGATTGCATGTCCCATTACGGATGTCGTCGTACACCCGTTTGTTCTGTCGCCCGAGGTTTTCGGCTTTTCCACAGAGGAATTCTCAGACTTCGGGAGCGAAATGATGGAGCATATCGAGCAGAAGCGGCTGATAAACCTACTCGATATGGCGGCAGGGCGCGGTATCGGTATTGAGATTAGCCCCAAATTCATCAAATACAATCAGCGGCACCTCATCGAGTTTTACCAGTTGTGTTTGGAGCGGGAAGTGAAGTTGATGATTGGCAGCGACGCGCACAACGCCGAGGAATTGGAAGAGTTGGGGTTGCTTGAACCCGTGCTTGAGGTGTTGGGGGTTGCAGAGGAACACCTGTGGCGGCCACGCAAGTGGCAGTGGTAGGTGAAGGTGGGCTTTTCGGCGAAAACTGAAAGTACATCGTCAAGGCGTTCCTATAATTTCATTTTCTACAAATGCCGCTTTTGTTGGTGCATATAGACGTGCGTGGTATTGGACTAGCGGCTTTATCGCCACCTCGTGCTTCGCCCAATTTGCTCAATTTCTTGGAATCTATGCAGATAGTTGGGTGTGGCAACCGTTGCAGAAGATTCTATGAAAAGGAGTGAAAAACCCATGAAGTATACACACCAACACAACACAGTTTCAAGATGTGTGCTCGCCTTTGCCGTTCTGAGCATATGCACAATTTTGGTCTCTTGTGATGAAAAAGTCACGTTGGAGCTTGTAGATCCGGAGCCTCCGGACGAAACCGTGGACGATTCGGCTGAACCGGTTGCTCTGACGCCGGGGCTTCCAGCCGACATCGCCGGATACAATCAGTGGTTGAAGCTAAATGCCGAACCGATTCCGCCGGTAGCTGGAAGTGATCCGCACCGCGGCACCAAGGATGTGTACGTGAATCAAGAGCGCGATGTGCTTGCTCCGGCTGGACGACAGCAGTATCCGTACCCGGATGGGACAATTGTCGTAAAAGAATCACGCTCTGACGCGGGTTTTATCCGGCTTGTTGCCATTATGCGGAAGAAGGCAGGTTCAAATCCGGGAGGAAATGATTGGGAGTATGAGGAGTACATACGCCGCGACGCGGATTCCCCTTTCCCAAATCCGCTAACGGGTGCATTCTGCCAAGGTTGTCACTCGGACGCCAGGAACCGGGACTATGTGTTCACGGTGCTCGAATAGGAGGAACGCACAGACATCCGGTTTTTGCCCATGTTGTGAAATCTTGGAGTTAGGTGGGTGCGTACAAGCACTCCCACCTAACTCAATGGAGAATCGAATAGATGGCGGATGCGCTCCGGCTTGTTCCCCAACCGGACTTGGCAAGTCGAGTGAAAGCAATTCAGGATGACGGCTTTGTGTATTTCCCAAGCGCAATGAGTTCTGCTGAAATTGCTGAACTCCGCTCTGCGATGGATCGCCTGGAAGAGGTTCCCGAATACTTTGATAGGGTACACGAGTCTTGGTCTAGGCACTTCAACAACGCCTTTAATCGTGACGAGGCTTTCTTAAAGTACCTTGATAAACCGGGAATCATTGAGTTGGCGGAAGAGATTCACGGTGTGGATTGCCACATCATTGGGATGACTGCATGGATAACCGGTCCGGGGCGTCCGGAGCAGACGTTGCATGTTGATTATCTGCCGATTAGCCTACCGGAAGACATCATGCAAGATCCGCGGGTGAATATCCCCGTTTTTATTACCACCGCTCACTACTATCTTGATGACATGTACGAGGAACTAGGTCCAACGAAATTTGTCCCGGGCAGCCATCTCTCGGGAAGCGGGCCGCGCGGCGAGGTGGAATGGAAGGGCGCGGGGGAACAGAGCATCCTCTGTAATGCGGGCGATGCGGTCATCTTCCGTAGCGAGGTATGGCACCGCGGGTCTGCGAATACCAGCGATCAGGAGCGATACTTACTTCAGGTCCATTATGCTCAGCGCATGATTACGCAGAAGTTTCCGCCGTATCTTAACAGGTTTCAGTTTGAGGAGGGGATATTGGCACAACTGACTCCGCGGCAGCGGCGCTTACTGGGTGAACACCGCTCCAGCAACTATGATTGAGAGAATACCAATGCGTAATTCGTAGTGCGTAACGGGATGCTGTGTGAGTCCCGCAAATGAATGGATTAAGCACGTGATGCAATCGGCTACAAAACGATGAATATTGTCGCCCTACGAGGGTGGACTCTTTGGAAACCGAGTTTTTACCAAAAACTCGGTTTCTTTGTATTGGTTTCTGATAATATCTCAGTATATGACCAACCACAAGTATCCGCTTTCCCGTTTTACCGTACTGGATTTAACTCGCGTTCGAGCAGGACCGACGGCAGTGCGACAACTTGCCGATTGGGGAGCGAACGTCATCAAAATTGAATTGCCCGTCTCCCCGGAGAAGGTCGATGCTGCTAACCGTGGACGTCACGACCCCGACTTTCAGAACCTTCAGCGAAACAAGCGTAGCATGACGCTCAACCTAAAAGAGGAGGCGGGGCACTCGGCATTCATGCGGATGGTAAAGCGTGCGGATGTGGTCGTGGAGAACTTCCGCCCGAATGTTAAGACGAGGCTTAAGGTCGATTACGACGCGTGCAAAGCGGAGAATCCAAGAATCATCTACGCAAGTGTTTCGGGATATGGACAGGACGGACCCTACGGTGATCGTCCGTGTTACGATCAGATTGCTCAGGGGATGGGCGGCTTGATGTGGATTACCGGCTTTGAAGGACAGGGACCTCTGCGAGTGGGGGTTCCTATTGCCGACCTTGCCTCGGGCATGTATGCCGCATTCGGAATACTCACTGCACTGCTGCAGCGGGAGGAAACCGGTGAAGGACAGTGGGTGCACACGTCGCTGCTTGAAGCCCAGATTGCCATGCTTGATTTTCAGGGGGCGCGATGGCTCATCGGAAACGAAGTGCCGCCGCAAGCCGGCAACAATCATCCGACGGGCATTCCCACCGGCACGTTCGAGACCACGGATGGTTACATCAACATCGCAGCCGCTGGAAACGAGATGTGGGGACGGCTGTGTGACGCCCTTTCGGCGGAGGAACTTCGAAATAATCCCGATTATTCCGATGATGCGTCACGTTCACGAAACCGAGATGCGTTGAATGGGGAACTACAAGCCTATTTCTCTGCCAAGAGCAGCGGCGAATGGATCGACCTGCTCAACGGTGCCGGAGTACCGTGCGGTCCAATCTATCACATGGACGAGATGTGGAGAGACCCACAGGTGGAGCATCTCGAAATGTCACGTCCCGTGGATCATCCGGTGCTGGGTAAATTGAATGTGATGCGCCACGCGACGAGCCTGAGCGGTACACCGAAGATGCCGTATAGCCCAGCTCCGGAATTGGGCGAACACACCGATGAAATCCTGCGCGAGTTTGAATTTTCCGACGATGAAATAGAAGATTTGCGACGGAGGTGCACCGTATGAGCACAGGCAGCGGACCGTCGGAGAAAATCACGGAAAAACTGATTGTCAAAAAGCGCGAAGGGGTTGGCCATCTCATCCTTAACCAGCCTGAAAAGCACAACGCCATTTCGTATGCGATGTGGTTGGGGATTGCTCAGGTAGTCTCCGACTTTGAGACGGACGACGATATCCGCGTGATTGTGGTCTCAGGTGAAGGTGGAGCGGCGTTTTCCTCCGGGGCGGATATATCGCAGTTCGAGCGTCAGCGCCAATCTGCCGAGAACATACAAGTCTATGACGGTGCCGCCGGACGCGCGCAGGAGAGCTTGATCAATGTTTCCAAACCGACAATCGCCAAGATTACCGGCTACTGTATCGGCGGCGGTCTTGCGACGGCGCTCTGCTGCGACCTGCGATTCGCTAACGTCGATTCAAAATTCGGGATTCCCGCCGCCAAGCTGGGGCTGGGATACGGATACGACGGCTTGAAAGCCTTGGTGCAGTTTGTTGGACCAAGCCGCGCCAAAGAGATTATGTTCACCGCCAGACAGTTTGATGCGGCGGAAGCCTATGATATGGGGTTAATCAACCGAGTTTTGAAAACGGATGAGCTAGACAGTTTCGTGAATGAGTATACGGAAGTCATAAGCGGAAACGCGCCGCTCACGATAAAAGCCTGCAAGCGAATTATTGATGAAATCGGCAAGGATCAGGACGAGCGCGATCTTGAACTTTGCCAACGCCTTGTCGATGACTGTTTCGCCAGTGAGGATTATAAAGAGGGACGGCGTGCGTTCATGGAAAAGCGAAAAGCGAGGTTCCGCGGGCGATAGCCGGATGATGACAATAATCGCAGCCGACATCACATCTTCGGAAGTTATGAGCAAGTCTGGAAAACTACGATATGTCCGTAAACGAATTATTAGAGCGCTTCGATGATCACACGGGATGGGCGATATGTTTCTTTGCAATGTTGCCGTTACTTGCTTTGTTCGTGTCGCTTCTGTACAAGCGTGCAGCGAAGAGCGCCTTCCTCGAATCTGTGTTTTCGGCAATCATATATCTGTCAGCAATTCCGGGTGTTTTCGCGTGTATTCTAATTTTCTATTTACTGTTCTTTACCAGAACAAACCTCCTGAACGTTGACATCGTATTTTCGTTCCTGCCGATCGTTTCTATGGGTTTGGTGTTCGGCATTATCGGCAAGAACGCGAGTTTTGACGACCTACCGGGGTTTGGGCGACTGACGGGATTGATGTTGTTGATTGCCATCGTTTCCGGTGTAACATTGGCAATCTACAAGCTTCGAATATTTGTGGGATTCTTCGCGTCAATAGAAGCTCTGGTTGGGATAGCAGCAGCCGTTTTCGTGCTGTTCAAGATCGGACTGACAAAGCTCGACGGTAAATCGAAAAGAGGAGCATATTAGGGATCCCGAGTTTCCGCCCATAGAAACCTGCAAACTAGACGGATGTGAACTAAATTAAGTTAATCACCGCGCTGTCAGAAATTGCGTCTTCTGTAGGATCAAACGAGCGGATAGCGAGTGCGATAGAGATCCCGCGATCTCCAGGTCGCGACTCTTGTTCGAGGAAACTCCGATTCCCGACCTGATGGTGCTACGTGAGTCCTATTAGAAACAACTATCACTTGAAAAGAAAGCGCAATAATACCCAACGCAAGGTATAATCACTGCTCGCAGTGGATTGCTAAATCCACTGCATTCCTGCAGGTATGGCTTGAATATATCTATCCACGCCGAGCGTGACTAATAAATAAAGCGCAACCCGGGAACTAGGTGACATACGGAGGATATGTTCGTCGGCAAGCGCCGTACTCCATTTTGAATCGTCAATCCATTGGGTAAAGGCTGCACCCTCCGTCAACAAGTAGGACTGATCCTGTCATGTAGTCCGCCGCGGGACTACATAGAAATAGAAAGGCGTTTGCCACGGAATCGAGAGGCTGCATCTCACCGAGCGGGATTGCCTTTTGCGCGCGTGCGCGATAACTCGGATCTGTATCCCATTGATGTTTGGCTAAGCCTACGCTGACAATTCCGGGGGCGACGGCATTGGCACGAATCCCCTTGTCCGCCAACTCCCGCGCGAATGAACGCATGAGCTGTTTCATCGCCGCTTTGCTCGCATTGTAGGGTCCAATCTCGGGCCATGGTACATCCGCCACCCACGATATCGTGAAAATTAGATGCCCGGCAATGTCATCTTCAAGCATGGCTTGTGCGGACGCCTTTCCCAGCAGAAACGCCGTTTTGACGTTCACCTGCATCGTCTGCGTCCATTCGTCGTCGGAGAATTCGAGCAACGGCTTTGGAACCACAATGCCGACGTGGCAAAGCGCGGTGTGGATTGGACCAAACCTGCACCGAGCCTTCGCAATCAGCTTCTCCACGTCTTTCGTTCTGGTCAAGTCCGCTTGCACGTAAACCGTTTTTTCGAGGTTAACACCGGCATTTCGCAGGCGTGTGTCGGCGGTCTTCGAGTCTATAATATCGTTGACGGTGACGCTTGCTCCGTGTTCCGTCAGCTTCCTGACGACTCCCAATCCGATGGCGCCGCAACCGCCGGAAATGACGATGTGACGTTCAGCGAGCGCGTCTTCGCGGAAACACATACGCTAACCCCCTCATAACGGTACGTCTTCAGAACTCGCCAAGCATCAGGGCAAAATTCCGTCCGCCCTCATTTCCTCAAAAGCGTTTCCTCGCAGTTCCATTGGCAGATCGATTCTTGAACGCGAACGACTAGATTCATAGATTGCAAGCAGAATCTCCAACGTGTCACGTCCTTTTCGTGCGGAGCATCGGTGTTCAGCACCCCCTTCAATCCATGAAAGAAGATCTTCAAAGATGTCGGGGTGTTCGTAGCCGGGTACGGGAGTCCACTTTCCGTTAGTGTCTTCGCTGCGATAGTGAGCATCAGGCCCTACCCGAATTTCTCCCTTTTCTCCAATGAGCATCACCATGTTTTCTACCGGTGGTGACTTATACTGCCCGGCTTCGATGATGCCGAAGATGCCGTTTTCAAATTGCACGAAGCCCAACGCCTGCATCTCCAACTCAATGTTCTCCGACAAGAAGGAACCAGTCCGGTGAATTTGACCGAGTACCCATTCAGCGGGACAATCGCCTGCATAGTATCTCATTAGGTCAGTCTGATGTGTGTGATGGGTCAGCAGAGGCCAACCGCGGCGCGCTCGAATATACTCCACTTGTCCAATAGCCCCTTCCACTAGGAGGTTCTTGACATCTGCCCATCCCGAAATGTATCGGAGTTGATGACCCACAACGAAGCGCACGTCTCCCTCTTCTGCCTTTAGTAGTAGTTCATCCGCCTGCCACAACTGCGTCGCCATCGGTTTTTCAAGATACAGGGCGGTTATCGGGAAGTCCAATACCCGTTTAGCGACATCGTAGTGCGTGCCGACCGGAGTCGCCACAATTGCTATGTCTACGGATTCGACCTCAAGCATCCTCTCGAAGTCCTTGTAAACGGCAATACCCTCGGATTTTAATGTTTCAAAGTTTGTCTCAAAAAGATCGGCGACTGCAACAACGGAGATTCGATCGGGTTGGTTTGCTTCAGTGCGTAAACCCATGCCACGCGAGCCTGAACCGATGAGGGCAGCACGATATGTCTTCGTTTTCAATGGTATGTTGTCCTCCTTAGGATGCCAACAAACGGTCGTCCGTTGGATGAATGGGAGACCGAGAGGCTGAGAAAAGCCTTAAGGGTCTGTTTGAAAAGTACAGTTTGTAGGGTGCGATCAACCGAGTGAATAACGAGAGCGATAGAGTTCCTCTGCGCACCAGCCTAAAAGCCCCGGAGGGGATCAAGGGAACGAATAGTGAGTGCGATAGAGATTTTGAAGGTTTATAGAAACGGCAAAATCGTGCTTACTCAAGCCCCAGCGGGGCGATAGGTGTATGGCAAACGGTAACAGAAACTCAAAAATGCTATCTCTCTAATTACCAGCAGAGGTCTTTCCCGTATTTTCAAACAAGCTCTTAATTCTTTTTCTTCGAAGCGGCGTTCGACCTATGAGTTAGATGTTCATGGTTGTAAGGTTGGCTTCGCGGAGCGAAAACGCGTCTCTCAATCGCCGGGAACACTTCCAATCATTCCACTTTCCAACATGGTTATTAATGCGGAGTCATCGACATCCAACGGTAAGTTAATTTTCGCGCGTCGGCGGCTTGACTCGTACGTCGCAAAAATCAGCTCTGTCGCTTGAAGCGCCTTCCAACCAATCAATTCGGGCTCACGGTCATTTTTGAGCGCATCGATGAGGTCCAGGACGGATAATACAGTCTCATTTCCCTTAGATTCGAGATTGCCGAGATCCGGGACTGTCCAGCCCTGGGATTTTGAGCTGAGAACTCTCATCGGCTTAGCGTTTTGGCTTCCAATCTCAATGATCCCGTCAGTGCCGATGAGACGATTGGAAATGTCTTTTTCCGCGGCTCCACCGGTTATCACCAATCCTTCGACGCCGTTCTGCCACTCAACCCATGAGAGGCCCGATGATGCTACCGGCACCCCAAAAACCTCTTGGGGATCTGAGGCGTCAATTTGACCGATTACCCACTCAGCCGGTTCGTCATTATTGTAAAAGAAGAATATGTCAAACCAGTGTGTTCCCCAATCAAGCAGATTCGGACAGGAACCCTCAACACGGCAGAGCTGACCGATGGTTCCATCGTTAGCCAGTTCTTTCGCCTTTATGAACGGCGCGGCGAATCGGCGCTGATGGGAGAAGGTAAGAATGACGTTGTTATCCACGCAGGCTTGGTTCATCTGCTTGGCATCGCCCCACGAAGGTGCCATTGGTTTCTCGCTGTGGATAGCCTTAACCCCGCTGTGGGCTGCCGTGATCGTAATTTCTTTATGTATAGGCGTCCATGTGGCGACACTCACAATATCCGGTTTCTCTTTCTCCAACATCTGCCTGTAGTCCGAATATGCATTCAGGACTCCGAATTTCTCTGCGAACACCGTGCGTACAGCGTCAACCGGATCCGCACAAGCAACGAGGTCTACGTCAGGTGAGGTGTGATAGCCTCGGGCTTGACTTTGCCCGCGCCCGCCGCAACCGATCACGCCGGCTTTCAGCTTCGCCATGATGGTTCTCCTATCGGGCGAGGTTGGGGGTCAAAATTCTCGCCACGTGCATCCTTGATGAACACTTCATCTGATTTCTCCGACATTGGCTCGGGTTGCCAGATGATTCCAGCCGCGCAGAACAAGCCGAACATCTGTGTGCGTGTTACCCTCTTCAATTTCGTCGTCACCGGCATACATCTGCACCAATACGCTTTTCCTGACTTTAGAGGACCGATTGGGCATCGAACCGTGCAGCGTAAAATAACTGAAAAAGAGGACATCCCCAGGTTCGGCTTCCAATACGGTTCCTTCATTAAGCGGATATCTGTTGGTGACCTCCGTGTTTTGTCCATTTCCCATGGTGCCACGGCTACGCCCCAACTTATGGGAGCCGGGGTGAACACGGATACAACCCATTTCGTCCGTAGCTTCGGATACATAGATTACGGCGGCGATCATTGTGTCCTTGACCGATGGAAAGTATTGCCAATCTTGATGCATCGGGAAGGGCGACCCTTTCTCCGGCGGTTTACAAAACAGCTTGGAGTGATGGAGGATGATGTCCGGTCCCAGAACAGCTTCGGTGATGTCGAGAAACCTCGGCTTCATGAATGCGCTCAACCAAATCGCGGAAAAACTCTGAATGTTATGAGTGTGGTAAAGTACCGAATCGCCGTCATCAAGTTGTTCCATCAATTCACCGCCCCAACGGGCATTAAGCCCCTGTTCGGTACTGAGAAGTTGTACCAATGTTTGATCGAAATCCTTCTCCATACGTTGAATCTCGCCCGTTGAAAAAACCGACTTGGCGAAGTAGTAACCGTTTTCCTTAAAAAAAGATTTGATTTCTGAAGAATTTAGATCTGACATGGGTACTCATCTTACATCAACGGTGTTTTGAAGCGTTCCACCGGAGAGTGAATTAGGAATAAACAGGAAATGCTTGACCTCATAGAGTAAGTGTGTATAATTTTGGGACTTTCTACGAACTTTTGTTAAACAAACGAATGGTGCTTTCATATCCGTAGGGGTTGGGTTTCCCAACCCATTGGTCAAGGGACGGGAATCGCTATCAAGATTTTCTATCTCACTCGCTAACCACTCGCCTGATCTTTTCTTATCCAGTCAGTTGATTTCTACCCCTACGATTGGGTATTCAGCGGCGAATTGGGGAATCAATCCAGCTAATTTTTCACATTCCATAATGGCTAATGCTTAGGAGGATATTGTGAAACTAACTCAGAATCAGCTTGACACGTTTCATCGTGACGGCTATATCATGGTAGAGGATGTATTCAATCCGGACGAGATGTCAGCCGCCTTAAGAGATATGGAGAAAATATTCTACGGCAATTCTTTCGCCGAATTTCTCGCAGAATTCGACAGCACAGGCAAGGCAGACTCGGTCGAACCGTCGGCGACCCATTCGGTTACACATTATGGCGACACTCCGTATGGACGCACCCAGTTCCCTACGGGTTATGATGCGTTGGATCGATTGATTGAAAACGAAGACTATCTGGACATTTACGCCGAATGCCTTGGTACAGACGACATCAGCTACTGTAATGCTCATCTGTTCATGCGGGCGGGTCCCAGCGATCAGCGTCACTCCGAGCATCTCTGGCAGGGCTACCACGCCGACCACGGGACGAACACCTTTTTGCCGCCGAGCTACGCGGTAGGTTCGTTCGACTACGTAAATAGCGGCGTATATCTCCACGATGTGGATGAAGACGGTGCGCCCATGCATGTGATTCCCGGTTCGCATCGACAAGCGGCCGACGTTCTTGTCCGCCTAGGCGGGGGAATCAACGACATTCGAGACGTTCCCGAATTTACCAAGCCGGTACCGACGACCGGCAAAGCGGGCAGCGTTCTATTGTCATCCTCATACCTGATTCACGCCGCCGTACCGTTCACGAACAAACGGAAACAGCGTGCGTTTTGGACGTTGTCATTGGCTCGCGGGGACACCAGCCGCTGGACGAAACTGGCAAATCCATGGCTTGGTCCCGAACAGCAATTCTTCCAACCGTTTTGGGAAAAGACGACACCGCGCGTCCGCACGCTCTTCGGTTGGCCCCAACCCGGTCACGCTTATTACACCGATATAACGCTGAAGGGCATAGCGCAACGGTTCCCCAATATGGATTTGATGCCTTATCGGTCACAGATTGCGTAGACGCCATGGGTGGTTACCCCGGCTGCTACGCATTGACACGTGCGTGGTCAGGGAATAATTGGTCATGAACTTGGGCGCACTGCGTCAGATGAATCATCCGGTTGTCGTCGGCAGTGTCGAGCATCAATGGCCAGTACATCCCCGCCCCGGTTTTGTTATTGTATCCGCCCGGCGAATGAATGCTTAGATACTGATTTAGAATATCACGATCGGCTTCTGTTTTAGCCCTTCGTGTGCAATTCATTGTAAACATTCGCCGGCGCGTTCCTCCTCCGAATGCGGCGTGATAGGTGTCGTGATTGAAAATCACAAGGTCGCCGGGGCTAGTTTCTAAAGCAACGTTTGTGGGAAAATCTTTCGGGGCAACACCGAATAGTTCCTGCGACCGATTGACGTCAATTTTCTCCTTCCGCACGAAATGATCGGGGCGGTGACTCCCGGGTATGACTCGCAGACAACCGGTATCGCGGGTCAATGGATCGAGGTAGAATGCCAGTTTCGCCGAGAATAGCTGCCCCCAGCTTCCATCCGGGTGCCAGCCGGTATCTCCAGTATAGTAATTTCCATCGCCGTTGGCGTAGTTAAAATCCTCGCCGAGGATATCTCCGAGAATACCCAAGATGCGTGGATCGTCGAGTAAAGCACAGAGCCTCGAGCGATGTTCGATGGGACCGCCGAACATTGTCCGCGACGTGCCGTCATGATTCTTGCCGCCTCCAACATCCTGGATCGATCGCTCAAATTCTTGGGTTATCCACGCAATTTCACTAGGCGAGAAGACCGACGGGCACCCAAGATAGCCGAAAGTGTGGAAAAAATTGAGTTGTTGCTCTGTAAGTTGCATTTCGTTCCTCCTTCCAATGCACCGACTGGGGATAAACCTAAGCTATGGGTTGTTAGTCACTCCGATTCTGGAACGGGCTCAGGCGTTACAACGCTTTATAGAACCAAGAAATTGGCAGACCGACGCAGACACTTGTCGTTATTCCACGCTCGCCGCCGGGAAATTCGTCAACGCTCTTTTCAGGATCAATAATGTAAAATGCTCGTTCGCGGCACATGAAACTGATGATTGCCGTGTCCTTCCAAAAAGACAGAAATGGATATGTGCCTTCAAGGTCGTTCGGGGGCAGCCGCGGTGCATGTTCCAAAGCTCTATAGGGTTGAATCGCGGGCGGCTCGATCTTATCGGCGTCGCCATCTTTGAGGAAGATTGAGAAGACGTTGCCGGTATGTCTCCATGTAGCTCCGCCATCCCTGCTAATCGCCGACGACAGACGGTGGCGTTGCATTCCGCGTTGGATTTCATCAGCCGACGCTTGATTCCAGATAATCAGTAGGTCATCGCTACCGGGAATTCTCCCCAAAGCTGCGGGTGCGAGAGCTGATGCGAGAGCAGTCGGCTCCGGTCGGGTCCAACTCGTCCCATCATCAGCGGACCAAGACTGGTAGAAACGTCCGAGCGGGGTTCGCAGAATCATCAGTAGATGATGCGGACTCACCTCGGCTACCACGGGCTCGTTACAGCGGTAGTGACCGCCAGCGCTGAAATCAAGCGTTACGAACAGTTCGGCGCCCGCACCCCAGACGCCGGTGCCTTTATTGGCATTCCATGTCTTTCCCTCGTCGTCCGAGTAGTAAGCCCAGCAGTAGGTGAAAAAATGCTCGTAACCGTGGTGGCCAACCAGCGCGATGTCATCGCCAAACAACGCCCGACCCTTCTCCCAAACGGTCTTTCCGAGTAGTTTATAGACGGAAACGACAATGCGGCCGCTACTGGTAACGGTAGCACCGTGCATGACAGCGTTGTTGAAAGGCTCACCGACCCGAACGGGCTCCGACCAGGTCTTGCCCTCATCATCAGACTTCACAAACCAAGGACTGAGACCGTACGGTTTGTCCACTTCAGATCTGTCGTAAAAACCACCGATTACACCTGATTTCAGCCGCAAAAGATGACTAGTCGCTCGATCCATTGAATTCCCGTCGACACCGGTCGCGTGTTCAGACGCCCTCCACGTTAAGCCCCCATCCTTGGAGATTGAACGACTGCCTGACGAAATGCTCAGCAGGCTCCCATCCCTCAACTCAAGCAGACCTGCGCCGTGCGGGATGGATCCGATGTGCAAAAAACGCGCTTCATCGGGGATGCATGATTCTACCTGAGTCAAAAACTGGGGATTGAGCTTACTGTCACTCATGGGAATATGAGGTGGGTACCGGGGCAAAGCCCGTAGATTTTAATCTCCCGAATATTTTCCTGTCACCTGTGCCAAACCGTCACCAACGTTCACTTGAGGAAGGCGACGTAGGAATATGATAACTCCATCCCGATCAGCCGTGACCTCCTGGACAATCTCACCAAAGAAGTTCTCAATGAATCCCAGTTCCTGTCCCTGGCAGACTTCATCAAGCAACGCCACCTGGGGCCGAAAAGATCCCGCTACCGTGGCTGAAATCACCACATCCAAATTGCCGTCGCCAATCAAGTGATGAGCGTTCGGATGAGGTTGAGGTTCACCGGGAATCATACCCAAATGCTTCATGACATTCAGCACGCCTTTGATATAACACGCTACGTCATTAGAGCCCGCTCGCCCGCCGCCGGGGGATTCGGTATAGAGCCAAGGAACACCGTATTCCGTGGCGGCGCTGATGCTCCTTCCCACCGTGACGGGTGGAGGATGGCCCCATATTACCGGGGCACCAAACGCACGAGCCGCGGTTCGCGCCCTTTGACCAAACTCATCATCACTGTGCAGGTAGCCAATCATGGTCGGAATGTTGGTCTCGGCACTTGCGCTGTGCAGATCGATAAAGAAATCCGCGTGTTTGATGAGTTGGTGGGTTAACCAATAGGCGATGCGTTGGGTGATGGTACCGTGGGGGTCGCCGGGGAATACACGTGCGAGATTCAGACCGTCTATAGGGCTGTTGCGAGTTCCAGCTTCGTATGCGGGCATGTTGCATACGGTAACCATCAGCAGTGTGCCTTGCAATGATTCGGGTTCCACCTGCTCATAGATGCGCGGTATTGCTTCCACACCTTCATATTCGTTACCGTGGACAGCACCGGTGACAACGAGAATGGGACCGTCGGAGGCGCCGCGAATATGGAGTAAAGGCAATCGCCAAGCACCGCCATCTGCACGGGGAGCGACCTCAAGCCAACCCGTTCCCTTTTCTGCGCGAGGGAGTCGAGAGATGTCAAATGCTTGAAACTCCATGGTTCTCCTCTGGAAATTCGTTTCTCATGGCAATTAGATTCCAAGTTGCGTGGCAAGATCGTGAAAATCTTGGGCAATTATGTCAAATTCGTCGTCTCTAGCTGTGTCTGCCCCGCCTCCCGGCCCCCATTCGAGCGGCCGAGAAATAAAGGCGGTTCTGAATCCAACGGCTCTGGCACCCTCAAGGTCGTGGTTGTGCGCTGCGACCATCAGGATTGAATGCGGATCCAAGCTGAGAAGATGAGCTGCTGTCTCGTAAACCTCTTTGTCAGTTTTGTAATGACGCGCAAGTTCCGCTGACAAGATGCAGTCCCACGGGATACCGGCGTGTTTCGCCATGTTGGTGAGTAGTGACACGTTGCCGTTGGATAGCGCTGCAACTATGTATTTAGACTTCAACCGTAACATGCCGCCCACAACATCGGGCCACGCATCCAGTCGGTGCCAGACGCGATTGAAATGCTCTCTCTCCTCGTCTGACAACTCCAGAGTCGGGAAGTCGCACATAATGTCATCAAGAATCATCCTGTGGAGCGTGTCCATTTTCGTCCAAGGCAATTCACCTCTTCGCACGCGCCCCATTGCGGGTTCATAACCGCTTCGCCAAACCCTAGCGAACTGTCCCCAGTCCACGGAAATCTGTTTTTGGGAGCCTATTCGCTCGCCTTCTCTTATTATAGTAGAGTGCCAATCGGTGACTGTTCCAAACACATCGACGGTCAGCGCTTTAATAGATGTTATCCAAGATTCCATACGTCCTTATCGGTTCAAAATCACGGTTTACAGTACGAGATTTGTTGTGATGTAAAGGTGTTACCCAAGTGGAAAATATGTTGAATTCGTAACTGTTTAGTACATTGTTTGGTCAGTAGTAGTACAATTCGGTAAATGTCTGTTCTAGGCACATAGCCCTCGATTCGTCTGAATTAGCATTGTACTTCCATACTCCGCGTGTTCTCTGACCGCTCGGTCTGGATTGGTAAATCCAGACCGGTGGACTAAACAGTTACTTAAATTCATATTACCGATTTTTCCTCTTTGGGTCAACAATAATCTCTCGGTTCATGAATTGGTTTGCATGCTAAATCCATTGAATACGGTGTACGAAGAGGGGTTCGTCTACACACCTCCAGGACTGCCATAGCGACATGAGAACGTGGCGAACCGCCGTGGACGGGACATACCTAGGAATGGTGGGCAGTGCCCACCCTACAGAACATGCGTGGATTTGATGCGAAGCGTCTTACTTCAGCCGAATGATATCGCGTTGTGCTTCCGACAGACCATCCATGACGCGTTCGCTGAAATGCAATCCTTGTCCACCCCAGTCACGCATAAAGCCGATGCTGTAACAGTAATAGAGCGTTCGGCGCGGCCGATGGGAGGTGTTCACCGTGGAACCGTGGGTTAGCGCTTCGGTGAATATAATCGCATCGCCGGCTTCGGCTGGAATAGGCGTCAATGGCGGATTCTCATCGGGGTGGTTGCCCCACGGTTTCAGGTAATTGCTTTTATGTGCCCCCGGGATTACGGCAAAGCACCCGTCCTCTACATCGCAATCGAGCATTGGAAATACGACTTTGGTTAGTGTCGAGACCATTTCCCCATTTCGGCAGTGGTATTGGCATGTAGGGATGATTGGCGTGCCGTGCTGGTGAAGGCCGGTGTATCCGCCGCCCCAGCGGTATATCGTATAGGTATGGTTTAGACGGTACGGGCCGCCCGTCACCCGCGCGATTACAGGGAGAACTTCCGGTAGGTCGATCAGCGGAACGAAGGCGGGATCCGCCTCCAGAATATTGGAGATGTATAGCTCCTGGTCGGTCTTTTGCGTTCCCAAGCACAGCGGTGGTGGGAACGTTTCAGGCGGCATGTTCTCGAATCGGTCGAGCGCATTGTTGCACGCCGCGATTACGTGTTTGGGAACGACTCCTCTGAGAACAACGTACCCCTGAAGGTCAAACAGATATGTTTGTTCCTCGGTCATCAATTTCTCCTTTTCGCGCGGGCATTAAAAGTGTGACACCACGACGACGAAAACTGGCCATCATCTCTACGGTTTACAAGCTGATGCACGCATTAGTTAAAGTAAACTCATTCTCGAAAACGTAGGTTAGGGATCCAAGCGTCGGTGAACCGCTAGTACCGGATTCTAGT
Organism: Candidatus Poribacteria bacterium; assembly: GCA_022827055.1. Classification (GTDB taxonomy): domain Bacteria; phylum Poribacteria; class WGA-4E; order WGA-4E; family JAJDTR01; genus JAJDTR01. Next base: position 27,321 of record JAJDTR010000079.1, read on the forward strand.
TACCACCACTGTGTGAAATTAAATGTCGGTCTCTTAATAATTATCCCTATAATAGACCAGAAGCTGCCGACGGCAAAATCTCCAAGAATCAAACCGAAGAAAAGAGGAATTACTTTGCGATACATTTTTAGGCCTCCAACCGACAAGATAATCCGCTTAATAAGCCACGTTAAAAAAAACATGGACCACCAATCACGCATGGAATACGTGCTGGACACCGCGTAGCCTACCGGGTGCAGAGGCCACCAGAGGAACTGCGTTCGCATAAACATCAAGAATATGCCGAATAGCAGTCCATACGCAAATAGTCCGACCCCGGTCATGTCCGGCGGGATGGAGTAAGTCAGCCAATTTTGCAGACGGTTGAATGACTCATGCCCGAATCCAGCCGACCTATACCTATATCCTGTGTGCAGGAGCACCCAAAAGCCGACCAAGGTTCCGACGACAGTGGCTACAAGGATTGCCGTAACCACGCCGCGCCCTTTGAGTCTCGCTCTATCACCCAGATTGATGCCTTCAAGCTGATGCGGCATCGGGTCGCTGTAATGTGCGCGTGTAAGGAACCAAAAAAAGGGGATAATTGACAGTGTTCTGGGACCAATCTTTCGCACGCCCGCAACATCGATCATAATTGTTTCGGGACCCGAAAAGTGTAAATCGTGAATAGGCGATCCAACTTCCGCTCGCATACGAGTTACACTTATCGCCGTCATCAGGTACAAAACAAAAAAAGTACATGCTGCCCATAGCAGCATACCTGCTTTCCAGCAGAAAAGCAATATCAATGCGAAACCGAATACCAGTCCGAAAACGGCGGTTCTGTACCGCATCGGCTCGGTCTTATCATCAACTCTATTCTCATTCTTGGCTAGATTGAAGAGAGATATTAAGACGCGCGTAAAATGGTGCCTGCCCACCCATAATGCGATGAAGAATACCGACAGGTATGCGCCGGCAGCCAGCGCGG
>JAJDTR010000121.1 GCA_022827055.1 Candidatus Poribacteria bacterium
CCTAGCAATCCGTTTCCGATTGACGACGTAGCCTTGGGAACAAAGCCAGTCCGTCATTCGAGGTACACCGTAGAACGGGGTCTTCATGTACTGTTCATCAATCAGACGCATATAAAGCAGGTTTTCCGGCGACTCTACTGCCGGTTGATAGTAATACGAAGCGCGTGGCAACTCTAACAGTTCGCATTGCCTCAAAACCGAGGGGGAACCGCTCTCTTGGTTGATAAGCCGCCGCTTCTGTTCAACCGAGCCGTTGAGTTTTTTTTTGAAGCCAGTCCAGCTCTACCTTCAATTGACCGATTTGCCGGTAGAGCTCGGCTATGAGTCGGTCGTTGTCAGAAGTCGCTTGAGTGCGTCCGTTTGCAAACAGTTGAGGCGATTCCTCCAGAATCTGTCTCTTCCACTGGCTGACCTGATTCGGGTGGACTTCGTAGTCACTGGCAATCTGAGACATGGTGCGTTGATTCTTTATCGCCTCAATCGCCACTTGTGCTTTAAATCGGTTATCATACTGCTTTCTACTAGCCATGCTATACAAACTCCTTTCGTAGTTCTTGGCATTGCTGAGCCGTAGTATGACTCATAACATGACCGTTTTGCCAGCACGAAATCCACCTTAATCTACTGTCTAGTTTTTGGGGGTAATCGCAGTTGATATTGCACGTGCAGCGGTTTCCTTCATATCGTTATAAGTTGCTTCCTTTTCATCAGATATGGCTTTGGCAGTTTGCCAGTCGTTGTATGATTGGGCACATGGATCGGGTTGGCTAAAATGAGTATATGAGGTTGGTTGTATTACAGACCAACAGAGTAAGAGAACCAAGACACGAACTGTGGTATGTGTAACGATGAGGTTGCATTTCATTTTCATATATCCTCCGTGATATTGACCATTATTGGTCAAAGAGTTGGTTAGCATTACGTTGGAGTGACCGTTGTTCGTTTTGCAATGCTTGGAAGATTTCGATGAATTGGTGGAGTTCGTTTTGTGCTTCGTCGACCGTTTTATCAGATTGTTGCGGTACACCTTCCCAAAACGCCCGCGAATGTTCGAGATCTTTTTGGGACATGCTCGCCTCGGCTTCGGCGCGAATGGCACGGCGTTGTTCCAAGGGGACTTTCGCGATTATCTGTTGAAGGAGCGAAATAAATTGATCTCCTTGCTCTTCGACGGTGGTATTATGAGCACGTTCTTTTTCAAGATGTTCCTGCATCGAGCTCATCCAGTTTTCAAAGGTCAACCCCGCCCGAAAAACACCGTCCGGTTCGATGGAAATTGCATCGGCAATGTCGCCGTCGTCGGGACAGCATGGTTCGAGGACCTCAGTGTTTTGATTTATCGGTTCTTGAACGGCGGCAATGGGAGCAGTTTTGTTGATTGCTTCTGTTTGTAATCCTTCGTGAGCAGTAGCGCGATGAGTAGGTAGAGTAACTAACTCAGCATCAGGCGCCGTTGAAGATGAAAGCAATGCGCCGCCGGTGTTGAGAGCTGGAGGGTTATCCGAACTGCTATCAGGCATGACGTACACGGTCTTGGGTTCTGGCGGTTCGCTGGTACTATACAGCGCAACGACGCCGAGCAGTAGCACGCAAAGCACAACTACTGCCGGCACGGTGAATCGCCAGTGTTTCTTCAGGAAAGACATGATTTAGTCTCCTTTCGAATTGTTGGGATTGAGGTTGGAAAAGCGAAAAAGTATGGTGTATCCAACAAGTCATCTTGCACCACGAGGCTAGAGAATCGTCGGAAGAACTGGGGGCCCATCCTGAAAAGCGCCGCCGAGGTTGCCGGCATAGCGTTGGGTAAAGACCCAATCGACATAGATGGGATTCTCGCCGCAAACAACTTGGTAGCAGCTCTAATCCTCTTCCATCCCATCCACGAGTTCCCTAACCTTCCGCCTTGCACGATGCAGCCGGTGTTTTACGGCGGCTTCCGTTAGGCCCAACTCGCAAGCAATCTCCCGGTAACTCATGCCACTCTCCGCCCCGCGTATTACCTTCCGATCCAAGTCAGGCAACTTATCTATTGCCCCGGATACGATTTCCAGCAACTCATCTTCTTCTGCTTGCTGCTGAGAAACCCGATACGCAGTCAGTGAGGCTTCCTCATGCAACTCTTGACGCTGAATACTGTCATCGTACGATATGTACTCAAGGCGCCTCCCGTGTTTTCGGTGCCAAGCGAAATAGCGTTGACGCGCTATTGAGAACATCCAGCCGAACAATTTCTCTGGCGCATCTAGCGTTTCTAGATTCTCAAGAACCTTGAGATATGTCAAATGTCTGAAGAAAAACTGGCGATAGATGGTGGGAACCTATCCGGAATAAACCGCTCCCGGACGTAAACAAGTTCGGAGAAGAGGAGTTGCGGGAACTCACCGACGTTGTTGATTCAGGGGTGGGGTACAAAATCCGAGTTTTTCCCGACGTGTAAACACGAGATGGACGAAAATCAGGTAAATTTACCTAAAATTTAGCGAACGTGAGCCAAAAACTCGGTTTCTCTTCTAGTTGCCTTTGTTTCACTTCGTCATACGGCTATTCGTCTGAGTATTCATGCTTAGTCAAACAACGAGGGTGGAAAGTTATTTCAATTTTGATTACAGAGACAGCCGATACGCTATTGATTCACCGTTGCGATTGAGGGTCACGCAGTGCGCTTCTATTTTCTCGACTATCGCCTCACCGGCGAGTTCCCCGATCATGACGTAGTAGAGTTTCCGATTCCTCGTGTTTCGAATCAACGCTTTATGTTTTCCGTTCTGCTTGATGACCGTGGCAATCAGTTCGAAAACGGGATTGGATTTCGGCTTCGTCCAGCCTAGTGGCCGGAACAGGTTGTTGTCTATGATGACCTGATAGAAATCGGGTGGAACGGTTGTTCGCGGGGTTGGGATTGCCGCTTCTGCCGGCAGATGCCAGCAGACAAGGATGAGCAGCGCCGGTGCGATGATTGGTTTGTTCATCTACAGAGCGAAGTTGAAATAGGGTAGCAGTTGATCGTGTAAGGTGCGGTGGGCGTGGAACAGATGCGCCTTGACAGTGCCGGTAGAACGATTAAGCCGCCGGGCGATGGCTTTCAGAGGGAGTTCTTCCTGATAGCGCAGAAGGAACACGCGACGTTGGCAGGGAGTCAAGGCTGGGAGTGCGGTGCGGAGTTGGCAGTGGAATTCATCCTTTTCGAGAGCGGCCGTAGGCTGTACTGGGTCTTGGTAGAAGGTCTCCTCGCAAAAAGGCTCATTGATGACCACGTGGTGTGTCGACTGGCGACGCATGTGGTCAATGCAACGATTCACTGCGATACGGTAAAGCCAGCTGTAGAATTGGGAGGCGCGCTTGAAGGTGTTTAGCCGTTGGTAGGCTTTGAGAAACACCTCTTGAGTGAGGTCTTGGGCATCCTCGGGGTTCGAAACAACGGACAGAATCACACCGTGAACACGGTTGTAGTGGCGATAATAGAGCTGATCAAACACGTCAGGATCGCCGGATTGAAAGCGGGCGATGAGAACACAATCGGGCGTGGCTGGCGCGAAGGCGATGGACATGGGAAAGAGAAAAGGAACGCCCCAGGATAATACACCCAGGGCGTTGTCCGCAACGTGTTACTCCGTGGATTCAGAATGGCTTTTCACCAAATCTTTGATGAAACCTTCAAACCCTCCGGGTGATTCGAAGATCGCGCGCACGCCTTCCTCCGTGGAAAAAGCCGATTCGATAGCGGTGCGCATCGCCGGGGGCATGTACACATCCGTGCTCGGCAGACCGGATTCCATGCGTTCAAGTTGACCTTCTAGCCGAACAATATCAGCCTCGATATCAATGTGTCGGCGGTCCAACTCAGCTATCCATCGCTCCATGTCGGTTTCAGCAGCAAACCCAACGGCATACTTTTTCTTGACGCGGTCAATAATTTCGTAATACTGCGCGAGAAGCGCTTTGGCGGTTTGGATGTCATGTTCAGTCCAAACAAATTCATCAGTGAGCATAGCTTCATTGATAGAAGATTCGCTCTCCAGTACTAAGGGATTGCTAGTAATGGCTGCCACCGGCATAGTTTCGCGGCGGTGTTCAATCTCAGGGACGCGGGCGACACTAAAAGATTTGTTCAGTTCACGAGCGCGCCACTGGTAATGCCCGACAGCTGCAACAATAATAACAACGCTAATGGTGATTGAGATATAGAGTAATTTTCGCATGATGCTAAATCCTCCTTCTTGCATTGGAACTAATCAAGATTATACTGTTCTAGGAGACTTTCCAACCGGGCGATGTCAGCCTCTTTCGCTATAATTAAACCGGGCAACTCATTGCGGCGCTTTTGTTTAGTCTTAACCTCATTGTTTAAACTTTCAGCCAAGTCACGATAGTGCTCCCAGCGATATTTGCAGTAATCCCGTACGAGCTTGGCCGCGTCGCGAGCCAAGAGTTTGTCGGGGAGGTCCCGCTCGATATCGGCTTTCTCCTTTTCCTTGGTCTTCTTACTTGCCTTCGCGGTATCGCGTTTTGAGATTAAGTCAGAACGCTCCTTCTGAAACTTCCCCGCTTCTGAAGGATGGTAAGCAGGATCGTTATGTGTGAACCAAGAATTTAACCAGTCGATGCGTTTTTGCCAGCAGAGTGCCAAAGCTGCCACGGTCGCGCCGGCGTTTCTGCAGTGAGTGTGCAGCGGCGGTGTGGTGTGCGTCCTGTTCCGGGTGGTCGTGCCGGTGCGAATAGGTGTGAGATGTTCCAGAGAAATAGGAAGCGCCCCGGAATAATACAACCGGGGCGTTAATAGGAAGGGGGTTACTTATTCAAACCGAAGTCAGGGCTATTTAAAAACGCCCAAGCTTCAGCATCTCGACCGGCATACATCAATTTTGTGTACTTCAGCCAGTCACCGGAAAGCCCGCCGAATATCATCTCGTTAAACGCTTCTTCGGTAAAAAGGGATTCGTCTACCCCAAGGGCTTTCTCCTCCGCTTTTAGCAGCCTATACTCGTCCTGAAGTATCAAACATTCGGCATAGGTGGCTTCGATTTGTGCGCGTCGGGATCCGCTTTCTGCAGCCTCTCGCGCCAACAACGCTTGGATTTCTTCCGTTGTCGGCGGTTCGTCGTCCAATACTACAGGCGTTAAATCCGCTACAGCGTTCACGCCGGACGCTTCAGGCTTGGTCGGCACCTCCGCACTGGTGATAAAACTCTCGTAATTATTCTCGGTGATTAAAGTGCTTCCGTCACTGCTTAAAATCACGGGGTGCTCTTTGTGAAATTCAGCCTTGAGGTTTTTCAAATTCACACTCGAACGCACCCAAATTGCAGCAACGAACAATATGCTCAGGTAAATTGCAGCGAAAAAGTAAAATTTTGGGTTTCGCAGTATTCCCAACATGTTCCTAACCTCCTTCTAAAAGTTAAAAACCGCTTAAAAAGTCCTTATTGTTGTGAACCGGACTGACTTTTAGCCTCTTCGGCGGTAATTTGGTTTATCAAGCTTACTTCTTCCTCTTTTAACCGTTTGTACTCAGCATTTAATTTGGAACGCTCAGCTTCCAAATCCTGCAAGTCACCGCCGAGCCCTTCTATTTCAGACTCTTTCCCTTTTTTGAGACCTTCGTAATGCGTGATGGTCTCGTTTATCGAAGGTATTTCATTATTTAGATTCGATAACTCCCTTTGGAGAGGGGCTACGAAATTGAGATTGTAGTTTCTCGCTGCTTCGGTTGCTTCGTTAGCTTTTGTACTCTTGGAGCTGAATTGGCCAAGGAGTCGGAGATTTTCGGACTGTAACGCGGCGCGTTGATCTTTAGTCAAATTGAGGTCGGGGTTATTGAGATCCCTGTCGATTTGACGTCGGCGCTCGACGTTGGTGTTAACTTCCGATCTCGCTGTAGCAGCGGCATTGTTTAGTTTGTTCAACTCGGCACGGCGTCCCGGAAGTTTTTTCAGGATTTCGTTTTTCCTAGTTTGCTTGTCATTGCGAAGTGTCCAGTGAGTCCTGAGGTTGCTGACTATCGTTGAAAGATCCGCTTCACTACATGCTTTGGCAGTTACCATGGCATAAATCATCATGCCTATACTGGAAAGCGATCCGCCAACGGCAACTATTCTGCCCTGTGTAGTTGCCAATGCAGCCTTAAGGAAGTCGAGTACGGAATTTGGGTACACGACACCGGGAGCTAAAGGGTAAACGATACAAGTTAGGGCGACCAATGCAAACACTGTCATAAGACGGCGATTGAATAAACGGACGGGTCGGTAACTACCGGACGACGTAGGAAGTGCATTCTCCATACTAAACATGACATTTTCTCCTTCATGCGCCATTGTTCCATCCAAACAGAAAAGGGGGGTGCATTCTCGAACATTCCCGAATCGCGCCCCCCTATGTTTCGGATTGAAACTAATGGCTTAAAGGGTTATACTAATAGCGATTGATAGGTGCTTCAACACCTACAATCACGAAGCGATTCGAGCTAGGGTCTCGTGTTGCTTCAGGGAGGTTTCAAGTGACAGCTTGAAGCCTCCCACTTAGGTTAATTAAAACCTAATGCTCTCCATCATATCCTTGCACAAAATCCTTGTCAACACTTTTTGGTGCCTGTCCAGGGGAAACACATCTAAATTTTCTACTCGTCAATAAGAGAATCGGGCTACGTATGTGATAATGTTCTTAGGGGGTGTAGGTTGGGTTGAACGGGATTCCGTGACTAATCGTCTGTTTTAGAGGGGTTTTCGAGTGCTCAATATACTTGAACGTGCCAAAATTTGAGTGAAACCCAACATTAATCGTACATTCTTCCACCATCAGACATCCTCTATAATTAGATGCGTTTCCCCGCGAATTATCCCGAAGTCAATTGAAAACGGCAACCCGTTCGCGATTATACTGGGCAGTCAGGAGTTGTAATCCTCCGTCTCACTTCATACAGATAGAATTTTCGCCGCAAACAACTGGGTAGTGGCTCTAATCCCTTTCCATCCTGTCCACGATGTGCTAATTTTCCGCCTCGCACGAGCCAATCGGTGTTTTACTGCGGCTTCTGTTATATTCAACTCTTGAGCAATCTCCCCATGACTCTTGCGCTGATGTTTCAGAAGAATTACTCTCCGATCCAAATGAAGGGAGTATATCTGTGTTGTAAAGAAGGAACAGGCAACACGGTTGTCCCTTCTTGAGTTCCTCAAAATCGCTTGATTCAGCGCGTCAAGATATGGCAAGAGCGACAGCAGGTGATGGAAGCCGCTCTTGCCATATAATGGCGCATGTTATTAGCCCGGATCGGCGTGGATGTCCCGGTGCTTACGTTCGCAAGCTTCCAAAGCAGCTATAGCGCGTGTTAACGATTTGCGCGCGGAAACTAACCTGGCTTCCGCATTGGAAACGGAACTTCGCGCTCTTTTAACGGCGTCGCGTTTAGACTTGCACATGTCATGCGCTTCGCTGTCGGGTTGCAGAAGTTGAAAAGTGAACAAAAACACCATAGCTAGGGTGATGGTGGACAAGATAGCAATGGAGGTTCGTTTGTGACGACCAATCATAGTCGTATCTCCTTTTTCATTGATATGGTTATTACATGACATTCATCAGGAAAGAAAAACGGGATGAGACTGCCGAGGAGTATGGTGTATCCAAACGAGTCGGTAGCAATTCTAATCCTCTTCCATCCCATCCACGAGTTCCTTGACCCTCCGCCTCGCTCGATATAGCCGGTGTTTCACGGCGGCTTCCGTTATACCCAACTCGTGAGCAATCTCCCGGTAACTCATGCCACTCTCTGCGCAGCGCCCATCAATCCAAGTCGGGACGTTGTGCGATAGCGTCGTCAAGTTTTACCTCTGCTTCGCACACGAGACGCTTAACATTTTCTCGCGCCCGCTGCAACCGGCTGTTCACAGCCACCTCAGTGATGCCCAATCTTTGAGCAATCGCTTTATGGCTCAAGTCATCTACATAATGCAACTGCATTACTTCCCGCTGAGATTCAGGGAGTTGAGATATCGCCCTGCGTGACATTTTAACGCGCTCGTCGCTCAATCCGCGCTGCCGATTGACCCGATAAGCAGTAACAGCCGCTTCCTCAAGCGCCATTGTTTCATCAAACCCATCACTATCTGATGCGTAGCTGATGTGTTTGAGGCTCTCTCGGTGTTTAGCCGCAATGATTCGAAATGCTATCCCGTACAGCCAGTTCAGGAACTTGCCGTAATCCTCTAGCTTTTCCAAACTTAGGTAAGCCGCAAGAAAGATCTCTTGGACAATAGACATCTTTCCAAAATGGATCCGTGTAGTTACAACAATCTTGGAGATTAGAATAACTACGCCGTTTGGCAACTTGTTGAGGAATATCGCCAGTTAACAATGGCAGCAATCACATTCC
>JAJDTR010000028.1 GCA_022827055.1 Candidatus Poribacteria bacterium
CATCAAGTAGATGGAAGCGATGTACACCATAGTTTCAGCAGTCTTAGGATAGCGTTCATAATCCAAAGTCAATCGGCGAAACCAACCAAACCAAGAAAATGTGCGCTCAACAATCCATCGTAACGGGACAACTTCAAACCCCTGCTGCCCTAGCGTAGATGCAATCTCCAGTTGACACTGATGAGCGATATATAACCAGTCTTCTAGTTCTCCGCGATAGGCGGCATCGGCACACACCAACTGAATTGTTATGTGCCAGCTAAACACCTCTGTTAGTAACTCGATAGCTATCTGATTGTCACTGACATTGGCATCAGTGACTTTGACCATCAATGGAATCCCCGTCGTATCCGTTACCAGATGGCGTTTGCGTCCTTTGACCCTCTTGTGACCATCAAATCCTCTAGTCGCCGCCAATTCAGTTGTCTTCACGGATTGGCTGTCAATGATAGCCGCTGTCGGTGAGGGTTGTTTGCCGCCATCACAACGTGTTTGTTCGCGAAGCACCTGATGAATCAAGAGCCATGTGTCATTGGCTTGCCACGTTCTGAAATGGTAATAGACAGTTTGCCACGGTGGCATATCATGGGGTAGCATTCGCCACTGGCAACCGGACTTGACGACATAAAAGATAGCATTGACGATTAAGCACAATCTCCCATTTTAGAGGTCTGCCTAATGGTTGAGGTGCTGGCAGAAACGAGGACAGTTTCTGCCATTGTGCATCGGTCAAATCACTGGGATAACGCTTGCGGTTCATGTTTACTCCTTTCATTGGTTCAGATTTAATTGCTACAATGAGTAAACGTAAACATAAACCGTTCAGACAACTTTTTTCTTTTTCAAATAGGTTCTCAAGGCATTTACCCCAAAATAGCCTTTCTCTAAGACGATTCCGGACTTTTCAAACGGGCTCTTAGGGGTCGTAGGTTGGGTTGAACGGAATTCGTTAATGAAGGCTAATCTTTAGAGGAGTTTTCGAGTGTCCACTTTGCCTGAAACTGCCAAAATTTGAGTGAAACCCAACATTAATCGTACATTCTACCGCCATTGCACATCCTCTATAATTAGACGCGTTTTCCCTGACATCCAATTAGGATTCACTTGACAGCATACCTCTCATAGGATATATTATTGGTCGTTGTATAATCTGTTAACATAAGGAGCCTGTATCATGTCCAAACATGACGACGTAGCAAGACGAATCGCTAGGAAGAACAACACTCAATATAACAGAGGTAAGGGGGCGGATGTTGAAGCATCAGGAAGAACCATTGAAGTTGAATCCAAGAATAGCATTGGCGAAGCAGAGGAGCAGCTTGCAGATTATGAGGGCTTGACTTACGTTGCTGGAACCGACAAAGAAGCAACTGATTCGGCCAAAGAACTATATGAAGATTCCCACATCGGTGTGATGGATAGTAGGGGCAACATTGTACAACCTGCCAAACGCCGATAACAACCGAGAAGATCACAGAAGAAAAACTGGAGTTCCTGCTTAGTTGACATTGAGTTACGTCCATCCTTTAGACAACCAATGAGGTGAATTAAGTAATGAAATGCGACTGAACTTGGTCAAATTTAAACGCCTAATGTCATGTGGAATACACGTGGTATGGATCTCTATGGGATCTCTATCGCACGAAGATTTCTATCGCCTTCGTTATCCACTCAGTTGATCCTTTCCGGTGATTTGATCCCGGCTGCTGCCCCTAACGCGCCTTGGCACGGCGAACGAGTGATAAAGCGATGTATTTGGAAACAACCTACCCAAGAATCGTATTTAGGATATTACCATGAATGCAGTTCAAATCCAAGCAGGTATTGTACTTCTTGCACCTAACCATAATCCTGCGAGAGTAACAAAGGACTGGTTAATCAGCAATAAAATCCTTCTTGAAGAGCCATCAGAGTTTGTTAACACTTCGATGTTTTCATCTGTTGAAACACAGGAAGTGGCGTTGATAGTTGAGCCGCAACGAATGATTATCCAACTGAAAATCATCAATCCAGATTCATTAACTAGGTTGCCACAGATAGTGAAGAAATACACGACAATGCTGCCAATGGTTCAATATCGTGCCTTAGGAATAAATTCCAAATGGCAAGAACGCAATACAATTCTTGCTGAAACGCTAAAACCAATTTTTACTGGTAAACCAGGCTTGTTTGAAAACGCAATTGGAGAACAACCTCTAGTTGGCGGAATTTTGTTGTGGACATATAATGATTTTCAGGTGCGGCTCACTGCAGAGCCTCAGCCACCTAATGCTTGCATCGATTTCAATTTTCATGCGAATGTGGCTCAAGTAGATGATTTACACAATAGGCTTGACGAATTTTCCTCAGTTATGGATCATGCTAACCAAGTAACCAATGCTCTGTTGAAGGTGTGAAATGACTCCGTCTCTGGCCAATAGAAGTAGATATTATTCTGTGCTTTTTTCATCATTGTACATCGGCAAGATGTACTCGGACGATGTCCGAACACGAGACGCAGATAAAACACTTGATGACACACGCGATTTGAGTCTCGAGAGTCGAAAACGAGAGACTAGTAATCGATTTTCATCCGAGTTATCATTTGACGATTTTCCAGAGGTAACCGCGAATGCTATTCCTCCCAATATCTTCGATCAGATTCCGACACTAAGCATCTATGACAGGTCCCTATTTTCTGAACGCATAGACTCTCACCCCGAAATGGCTACTATCAAAGAGTCTTATGAACGCCGTATTGACGATTTACGTGAAGCGGCAGAGGACGAGGGTTTTTCAGTTGCATCGAAGTCTGAAGTCGATTTTTGGAACTTGATTGATTCACTATCGCCCCGTATAAAGGCGACATTGGTACTTTCGGACGGAGGCAACCTAATTGCAACTTGGGAAGATAGTAAGGGAAATTATTTTGAGATTAAATTTCTTGGCGACAACAATGTGGAATATATGGTTTTTAAGGAATCCTGGCGTAATTTTGGTACATTAGCAAATAACAATAGCGATGGCACGACTGAGCATAGCGGAGAAGGGGCTAATACCATTCAGGGCATAAAGTCGGTTGTACAGAAATTCGGTCAGGAGAATCTTTTAGGAATAGTTGACAATAATTTGAAATATATCGTTTTTTTTACACATAGCAATAGCGACGGTACGACTGAGTATAGCGGAGAAAGGTCTAGTGCCATTCAGGACATAGAGTCGAGTGTAATGAATTCGATTGTACAAAAATACGGCTAGGAGAATCTTTTAGAGACATGAGGGGAGAAAATCTGCCAGACGAAGATAATGTAGTTCATTATCTTGGTTGGACTAAGTTAGATGATGATGGTTCAATTCATCCAGAAGCCTTCCGACTGCCGGAGAACAAACTTAGAACCGACTTGTCTGTATGTTGGTTAGAGTGTTTTGCCTGCAAAGCAAATAAGGAACAAATTGCCGAAGCACGTCATTATATGCAACTCGACGGACTCAAATTAGGATCGAAAGGTGTTCTGGCTGAATTTAACGTCGGCACAGTTAAAGAAGACGTCTACGACCAATGCGAATTAGCTGTTCGATTTGTCCATGACCCGACCGAATTGAACCATTCTCATGCCTTAGTAATCGGATTACCTGCCCACGACTCCCCCTATTCCAAAAGGGTATCATACATAATTCGCTTAATCGCCATAAAGCATCCTGCGGTTGCCTAATCTTTAGCGGAGCAGAGATTGACGCTAGAGTGCTTCGTGAGTTTCAGCGATTTTTTTCAGTCACTTTTCATTTATTCTTCTTGGCCCCTGATTCCGCCCCTGCTACAATCGTACCCATCGCTTTCGGCAAGAGATGCAAAGGCATCCGAGGAATCTCTGTCGCACGAAGATTTCTATGGGATTGGCTATCGCAGTCGCTAATCGTGCCTTGAAGGATCTCTATCGTGCTCAATATCCGTTCGCTTGATCCTATCCGGTTGTTAGATCTCGGCAGCCACCCTTGGCACGCCATAGCCCGGTGAATAAGCGATAAAGCGAGTCCCAATTTACATACTACAATGGAACAGTCGCCTTAGTTTTGTTTGTGCCTTCAAGCTCGGTGCATCTTCAATACCCAATTTAGGAGTATAGAAACATGAATATTACCAAGGGTTGTGAACAATTTTACCTTAGTAAAGGATTTGTATGAACAGAACACAAAAACTGCAAATCGACGCAAGTTTTCAAGGATTGTACGAACAAATTGAATCGCTCCATGCGAAAATTGATGCACTTTCCGTTGAGCTAAAATCTGTGATCAGACAGTTAAATCCTGGTGATCAGCCAGCTATTCCTTCAGGAGAACATGTAGACGGGAGGTGGACTTTAACGGCGGAACATCCGCATCTGTTGGGACAATGGAGCACCTTATTCCAGCCGTTAAATAAGCGTATTTTGGGTTTGGGTGATTCAATTAGGCGGCAAATCAACAAGTTTTATGTTGTCTATAAGAAGAATGGTATAACTTACCCCCATCCTTTAGACAGTTATGATAGAATTTAAGGTGTAAAGGCTACGCAATCCGGCTACGTTTTAACACCTAATGTTGTTGAAAATACACCTCGTGAGGCGTACGGTAATTGAGCGATTGATGGAACCGCTCTCGGTTGTAAAAGTTGAAATAATCTTTCAACCGACGATGAGTTGTCTCCATTGAGTCATAGTCATTGGGATAAACCTCCTCGTACTTGACACTGCGCCATAGCCGTTCAACGAAGATGTTGTCATAATACCTGCCGTTGCCGGTCCAACTGATGGCGACGTTAGATGCTTTGAGTCTATCAGTAAACGCCTCGGAAGTAAACTGACTTCCTTGGTCGTTGTTGAATATCAACGGAGTTGATTGACGAAGGGCTCGTTCCACAGCCGATACACAAAAGAATGAGTCAAGTGAATTTGATAGTTCCCACGACAACACGTAACGGGAAAACCAATCCATAATGGCTACGAGATAGACAAAGCCATCATTCAAGCGAATGTAGGTGATGTCAGTTGCCCAGACGTGGTTCGGTCTGGTGATGCTTAATCCTTTCAACAGATAGGGATACACCTTTGAAGGTTTGCCCATAGCGGAGGTCTTGGGCTTGGGATAGATGGCAACTAATCCCATCTTCCGCGTTAACCTTGCTACCCGTTTACGATTGACGACATAGCCTTGACGACGAAGCCACTCCGTTAATTTAGGTACCCCGAAGGACGGCCTCCTGGTGTACTGCTCATCTAACAGACGCATATAGAGCAGGTTTTCCGGCGATTCTACCGCGGGTTGATAATAATATGAAGCGCGTGGCAACCCTAACAGTTCACATTGTCTCAAAAGCGATGGGGAACCGCTCTCTCGGCCGACAAGCTGCCGCTTCTGTTCAACCGAGCCGTTGAGTTTTTTTTTGAACCCAATCCAGTTCTACCTTCAACTGACCGATTTGACGATAGAGTTCAGCTATGAGTCGGTCATTGTCGGAGGTTGCTTGGGGGCGTCCCTTTGCAAACAGTTGCGGCGCTTCATCCAGAATCTGTCTTTTCCACTGGCTGACCTGATTCGGGTGGACTTCGTAGTCACTGGCAATCTGAGCCGTGGTGCGTTGATTCTTTATTGCCTCAATCGCCACTTGTGCTTTGAATCGGTTATCATACTGCTTTCTACTAGCCATGCTATGAAAACTCCTTTCAAAATTCTTGGCGTTGATGAGCCGTATGATGACTCATAACATGACCGTTTTGCCAGCACGAAATCCACCTTAATCTACTGTCTAGTTTTTGGGGGTAATTGCAATAGTGAACTAGCCCCATCCTTTAGACGGATAGTAAGAAGAGTTAGGTGACAAAATACGAGCCGTATGTTCACTCAAATGCTAACCGTTCTTCTAGTCGAAAATATCTCTTCTTCAACCGTCTAGTTTTTGGGGAATCTCAGTCTACACTGCAAATTGGTAGACAAGTTGACCATTCGGGGCATTTTCAAGGAGCAAGATAATTGTGCCCGCGTCCTGTTGATAAACCTCCTGATAGAGTGCTTTGATGGCGGCCAGCTCAAAGTGATAGACTTCAGTTGGATATGCCTCGCACAGATCGTCGTTCGCATTGTGGGCGACGGATATTGCGAGCCGTACCGGAGACGACTCCAAGAAGGTCCCGGATGTCACAAGCGTGAACTCATGCGGTTCGCACCCGCCGGCGTAGGATACTGTAAGCCGCAGTGTATCGTCTGTTATTGCGACGTAGCGTAGGACATAATCGTCCGTCCCCCAATTCCCGTGTGAGTCAGTAATTACCACACTTCCCGTATACACTTCATCAGGTGAAACGTCATCTCTGGAGATGGAAATGATTGAAATGTCGGTGTCATCATCGGGATTTGATTTAATGCCATCTCGTAAGTCCTCGCAACCGTGGTGCAGAGGATAGTGACGGCGACACAAAACTGGACTAAGGACACTTCCCGTTTCATTCGTTTCTCCTTTCCAGCGTAACCCTCACAACGCCCAGATGAATTTGACAAAACGGACGAGGCCGGCAATGAACGCCAAAATAGCCACGATTGCGCCGTCAACACTCAAAAAGCTCTAGAAACCTTCCCTGGCGTTGTTTCGCCTTATGCACTTCAGGCACCAATTCGCATAGGCGGCGTGGCTATACCAGTTTTTGATGGTGTGATCCATCGTGCACCCGCATTTGGAACATCTGTGCCCGTCATTTTCCATTGGTGTTTTGCCTTTCGTCGTTAAATAAAGAAGGCGGTACTAGTCGAGGTGGCGGTAAAGCCGGGATCTTCCGCCAACCTTGAGAGTCCGGTTCATCTCTCAGCGCCGGAGGAAGTTCAAAGGTGAGATTCGTCGGCTCGCCAAGGCGATACGCCTTGAACAAGGGATATTCACGCAAGATGCGTTCATGCTCCTCCCTCTCCCGAAAACTACCACCCGCGTTTATCCTATGCACGTAGGCGGGAAGCACCGACGCTCGGAAGTGTGCGGGAAAAATGTCCACCGAGCCTATGTACTCTGTGTTAGCAACGTCTCCAACTTCACCCCAAATATATTCATAGGAAGTTTTCGCGATTGCGTCGGTCCGAGCCGGGGCTGATATGAACGCCCCCGCAGGGAAATAAATCAACAAATCTCTATCGAACGGCGTTTTTCTGTAATGCCCCTTGTATTGGCTGACTGTTACGCCGCTATAACGAATCAAGATGATTCGGGCCTCTTTCAGGGGATCTTCCCATTGAAAGTGAAAAGTGGAATCATCATCTTTTACGAGCCGCACGCGGGGCGGGTTGTCGCAACCTAAGAAAACACACAACAGGAGAGAAAGTACAAAAACATGCAAAACGACCGCTGGCGTATAACTGTGCATGACCGCATTATACCGAATTAACGTCTCTTGATTCAAGCAACTTTTAATATAAAAGTTCATCTTCTGCATCGACTAGGAAGGCTAGGATTGGAAGGATGGAAGAGTGGAAGAGTGGAAGGACGGAAGATCTCCCGCCGCTCCACCCTTAATAGTAATTCCTTCGGAGCCAAAGAATAACGCTATCGGTTTCTACGGACATAGAGACACTCTATAGATTAGAATCTGCCGGATTTTGTCAATCCAGCAGGAGCGGATTGGACATGGAACAAAACGTAAGTTTATTTTTGAAACTTGCTCAACACCGTTTTTTGCAATCAGTATGCATTGGATAATGGTTGAAAAAAATGACGTGATGCAATATACTGAGCGAAATCGTCCACACAATAGATTTGTGTAATTTCGTATTTTTACAAAATCCATCCCGGGGTATATGTACTGATGGCGGCGGCAAGTATTGCTACAAATCAACTTTATTACGGTGACAATCTTGAAATTTTACGAAATCACATTCCTTCCGAGAGTGTCGATTTGATATACATTGATCCGCCCTTCAACTCGAATCAGGCATACAATGTGATTTTCAGCAATCGGATGGCTCCTCATCTCAAGCGCAGATCCAAGCCTTTGAGGACACATGCCACTGGGGGGACACCACTGAAGAAACATATCACGATCTCATCAAAACCGCACCACAACAGTTGGTTGAGACAATCAAGAGTTTTCGCGGATTCCTCACACAGACGAACTTGATGGCGTACCTCGTGATGATGGCGGTGCGTTTGGTAGAACTTCATCGGGTGCTTAAACCGACCGGGAGTTTCTATCTCCATTGCGATCCAACAGCGTCGCACTACCTGAAGATTGTCTTGGATCAGATTTTCGGAGTTGAGAACTGTCGGAATGAGATTGTGTGGGCAAGAACAAATGCCCATAACATGAATGCAAGGTACTATTCCAAAATTCATGACCTTCTCCTGTTTTACACTAAGGGTGATGATTACACCTGGAACAAGCAATACACTGAATATTCGGAAGCGCAATTGTCTCGCTATAAATCAGATGAAGACGATCGCCTTTACACAGGTCGAGACTTAACAATGTCAACAGTACAGGAGAGTCGAAACTTTGAATGGAGAGGTACTCAACCACCACCTCATCGAAGTTGGGGAGCAACGCTTGAACAGTTGGAGAAATGGTACGCGGAAGGCCGCATTCTATTGAAGCAGGATGGGACACCGCGGCTTGATGGGTTGAAAGTGTATCTTGACGAACTCCCAGGAAAACAGATAGCATCAATTTGGAGTGATATTCCACGAATTGGAAACACTAGCAAAGAGCGCCTCGGATATCCCACTCAGAAGCCACTTGCATTATTAGAACGCATTATCATCACGTCGTCTAATCAAGGCGATTTAGTGCTTGATGCATTCGCTGGTTGTGGTACAACGATTGAGGCGGCTGCGAATTTAAGTCGCAAATGGATCGGGATCGATGTTACCCACCTGGCAATCTCATTGTTGAAATACCGCCTCGCTGATACTTTCGGTGAAGAAGTCAAATACGAAATAATTGGAGAACCAAGAGATGAAGCCAGTGCGAATGCGTTAGCCAATCAGGACCGGTATCAATTCCAGTGGTGGGCGTTAAGTCTGATTCGTGCGAGACCCTATCAGGGCAAAAAGAAGGGAGCTGACAAAGGAGTGGACGGCGTCATCTACTATCAGGACGTTGACCCCGACAACCCGAAAAAGGCGCTTACACGGAAGATTGTTGTTCAGGTCAAAAGCGGGAAGGTCTCGATTAAAGACATTCGGGAACTGGAGTCGGTTGTGAATAATCAAGATGCCGTGATTGGCGTCTTTATAACGCTAGAGCAACCAACAAAGCCAATGCTCACGCAGGCTGCGGCTGCAGGGCGATTTCAATGGCTTCACGTTAAGCAGAAAACGTACCCACGGATCCAGATTCGCACCATCCGGGAACTGCTTGCCGGACGTGGGATTGAATATCCGCAGACACCGGTCGACGTTACGTTTCGTAAAGCGAAACAAGCAACCGCCCAAACCCCGCAGCTTGAAATAGAGTGAGATGAGTGCGGCTGTCCTACTCCAAACGAAATCGTACAATAAACGCCAAATAGAAGTTTGGATACATGGTACAATGCACTGTTCAGAGCTACAATCTTGGTTAGACTTTGTACATTTGTAGGGTGCGCACCGTGCACCAGCCTTTAATTCCTCCGATAAAACAGGTTAGCGGACATAAACCGAATCATTGAAAGAAGACCTGACCCGAATCACAACGAGAATGTTTCCAGTTCACTCAAAAACAGGTCAAAAGGTGTTACTAGATTAAGGAGCTATGGAGAGCAGCGAGTTATGGCAAACACAGTTTGGTTACCGGCAGATTTTTCTGACTATTTGACGATTAAAAACGCACCTCTCAAATTTGATGAGGCTGCCGATGTCGCAGAGAAGATAACTGCGAATGGCGTCCAATTGTACCCTAACATAGATCACGCCGCATTCTTGACCGATCAGTCTTACTTGGTGATGGGGCCATTGAAGCAACTAGGTTACGTTTTTGGCTGGGACAGGCGCAGTTATCCTATAACAATAAACGATTTTGACTACGTCGTTCTGTCCGCGCGGCTCCCGCAGGAACATTCCGCGCGCAACAGGGGCTGGTTCGAATATGTGGGGATAGCGCATCCCGTCGATGAACCCGCGTTGAAAAATTTGCTGAGCCAAGATCATGGAAATCCATTTATCCATCATCTCACGTGGGGGCTTGTGCCGCCGCCACGGACGAGTAATGACAATTTTGAGTATGCCAGCCGCCTCGTACCGTACGCGGTTGAGAAGCAGAATCTCATCTGCGAGGTGACTGGTGTTGAGCGGGGAAAGTTAATCGTCGCCTTGCCTCAGGAGGTGATCAATCACCCGGATTTCGGGGATTCGTTACCGATTTGGCTGGCTGGCCTAGGACCTGACGAATGTGATGTAGAATTGATGGATGGCGGTGGTTTCTTCATACAGTTTTTTGTTTTGGCGGGTAGGAGTATAGAAATCGTTCTTCGTGTTGATACCACTCAGGCATTCAATGCCAAGAGTTTGGACAAGATATCCGAACACAAGATTATTACTGTTCAACGTAACAGCGCGCTAGTAAAATAAAAACCATAAACTCGTTAGATGGTTTGACTGGTTCATTGATGCGCCTCCTATCACCGATAGGCCGCAGGTCTTCATGATTTGTGGGCGTTTTTGCGTATTTGCATCGCACGCTATTGCCAAGACTTTACCGCAAAAATCAAAACCGCCCTGGAGCAGAGCAATGGGCTACCCCTGAATCAGCATCTCATACTCGTACTATGGCTTTCCGCCGCCATCCCGATTATCGGCGGGATCATAGAAGCCTACACAGATCCGTGGGCTATTAACTCACGGCTTATAATAGGCTGGTGTTTCGCCCTCGGCGGGTGGTTAGCCATGCTCCTTGTCCGAATAAAGAGGCACACATACAAGTTGCTCGATTTGCTATAACCGGATTCTTTAGGTTTCAAGGTTAATACGTGTAAATCAACCTCCTGTTTGAGCACGTCCTCATACTGTCGCAAGGAACGACGCGCTCCTCGCACGATCCTTCGCCGTCAATTTTGTGTTGACGCCCGCTTCTACGTCTGTTACCATTCCGCCTATCGCTTTCGGCAAACGGTGCTACGACTGCCGCTCCTTCCTCCAGCGGACGTCCTCCTCGCGTCTTTGCGCAACGTATAAGCGATAATACGAACGTCTCACCCGCCAAAAATACCTTTCAAATAGGCGCGCACGAATATCGAGATGACGAAAAATGGACTCGCCAGCGATGCTTCCGTTGGGAAATTCATCATAATCGCGTTGCTGATCGTACATCTTCTGCCGGTCTGGGCCTTCACGTATATTCCCACACAGGATGGGGCAAGCCATATATACAACTCCTATGTACTTAAGGAGTACCACAAACACGAAAACTACAGGCTGCGGGAAGTCTACGAACTGAGGCTGACGCTATTCCCAAATTGGACCTCGCACGCTTTGCTGGCGGTGCTGATGTACGTCTTCCCGCCCATTGTTTGCGAAAAGATTCTGCTCAGCCTTTGCATTGGGCTGCTGCCGCTGTCCCTATTGTATTTCCTCAATAGCGTCCGGAAAGCGGATGCGCTTTTCGCACTGGTCGGATTCATATTCGCTTACAACTACCTGCTCCACATGGGATTCTACAACTTTGTCTTGAGTATGTCCCTGTTCTTTTTCACCCTCGGATACTGGTGGTGACGCAGAGATGAATTCAACGTCGCGAACATGGGGGTACTGTATGTGCTTCTTATAGCGACTTACCTCACCCACTACCAATCCTATGCGATGCTTTTGATGTCGCTGACGTTCTTCGCAGTTTTTTTGTCTTTGTATAAGGTACTGTACCAGACACGAGGATATGAAGGAATACCGGCTGACAATGGAAAGACAGTGGCAGGCAGTATGGCGAGCTTTGCAGCGGCACTCAAACCGACTTTTCATTTTTTGTTATCCATGCTCCCCGCGTACTTTGTTATGATTTCCTACTTTTTGGAGAGGCCTCGCAGGAGTGGCAGACACAAGGGATTCGAATGGTTGACGGAGTATTTCTTCTCTATGAAGTCGCTGGTCTACTTCCGAGACGAACATATTCTCATAGGGCAAATTCTACTCATTGTCTTTGCGTTAGCATTTGTGCTAACGATCGCGGAAAGAGTCCGGAAGGTTTACAGTTTCCGGAGATGGTCGGGATCGGAGGATACAAACGAACGGCTATGGACCAAGATCACGCGCAGAAGAGATCTGTTTCTGCTACTAGCGATTATCCTGACGGTCATGTACTTCATATTTCCCTGGTCCGGCTACGGCGGAGGCTGGATCAACGACAGGATTCATCTCTACATTTTTCTGGTGCTTCTTCCATTTTTTAGCATCGGTCTTCATAGGTACGCAAGATATGCAACCGCCGGGGTCATCATCGCCTTATCATTATGGCATCTCGGTTACAATGTCCAGACGTACTATCTCTTGAACAAGGATATAAAAAACGCCACGTCGTCGGCTGGTATGCTTGAGAAGCATACAATCCTCACGAGCCGCCCGGCGGAGTGGAACGGGCCGTCGGACTCGTTGAGCAGAACACCCAAATACGTCCAGCCGTTTATCCACACCGAGAACTTTCTGGCAGTGAATCACGGGATCGCATACCTCAAGAACTATGAGGCAACGACCGACCATTTTCCCGTCCGCTATAGAGACAGAGATTATTCCGCGGAGAGGTTGCGCTGGAAAGCTCCGTTTACCGCGGACTATTTGGTTTTATGGCGGTCAGAATACGATGAAGCAGAGGGGCTGAAGGATAACTTCGAACTGGTTCATTCCAACAGTTACAACAGACTCTATCGCCGTAAGAGGACGATCCCCGACGAGAGTCTATGGGACGGCAGAAGCACGATAAAGTTTGACATGCAGGCTCACGACGGGCAGACAGCGGCAGGTCACATTGCCATATATGAGGATACCGAATACATCGATGGGAGATATGGTTGGTTGACGCGGTCGGAGCGAGAAGGGTTCATCGGCGAATCCAATCTGTCCGAACCG
>JAJDTR010000047.1 GCA_022827055.1 Candidatus Poribacteria bacterium
TTGACACTCAATATTTCAGTCCAATCCTGTTTTGAGATGGAGAAGTTTTTCTTAATCCAAAATTTTCCTGAACTCAACGCTGCAAACTCCCCGCCTTCGTGTTCAAACACCTTGTAGGTACTTTTTTGGGGATTAAACACCTATTTGAGTTTCATGAGTTTTATAAATTCGGTCAGGTCTTTCTCCCCAGCTTTCTCGACCCGAATCTTACAATAATAAACGCCGTTGGCGATTTCTTCGCCATTTTGGTCGCGTCCATCCCACGGAATCATCATGAATCCGGCAGTTGCTTCCTCTGTAAACTCTTGCACTAGCCTCCCAGACAAGCTATAAATTTTGATGCTGAACTCATCCGCCGCCCCGGTAAGTTCACAAGTGATGGTTGTGTCATCGGTAAACGGGTTGGGATAATTTGTGGCACCCAACAATTGTAGTAATTTGTGGACTCGAAATTCAATCTCCCGTTCCGATTCATTCCCCTCAAGATCACTCGCTGCAAGTCGAATTTGATATGTGCCCGGATCCAGCCTAGGAGGTCGATAGTTTAGAACAACTTGGTTGGAACCCGGTTGATGGCTTAATCGATATTCGTTCGCAGGCACTTCGGAAGAATCCTGATTGTAAAGCATCTCCATGTGCATGGGGCGCGTGATGTAATCAATTCCGCTGTTATCTGTCAGGGTTGCTTGAATAAGGGGATTGGCAGAAACCGGGTCGCCATCCACAAAGTTTTGCTCGCCGATTGTCAGTTGAATGTCTGGAGGAATGACATCGTCGCTTCGCATCAATGTCAATGGACCGAGTATTGGAACTTCAGCCCGTACTCGCCCGACCTCTCTCGTTTCAAACGTAAAGCTGTCGCCCGCCTCAAACATCCAGCGTCCTTGCGTAAGTTTGAGTGTCAATCCAAACTCAGGATAACTAAATTCTTCCCCAACTATTCCTAGAATAGGGCTGCCATCTCGCGACAGGACTCCGGTTTCTTGCCCCTCTATCTGAAAGTGTTGTGAGTCAACGAACAAGATAGCCCATCGGTCTCGCGGCATGTTCGAGCCCGGTGCCAGACGCAAATATTGCAACACGCCTGTCCCTCTGTTTTCCTCAAGATAAGAAACAGCGTACAACGTGGAATCTCCGCCCGCGGTGTCTTGAATAACATCGAAAGTAAGCACGTCTCCAAATCGGAAATCCCTCTTGTCATACTCAACGTCAATCGAAACGCCATCTCTGTAAACCGGCGGATCCTGGGGAAAACCCACGTATCGATCAGACGTAACCACCCTTAGGGGGAAATCGCCCTCTCCGACCAATAACCGGTATGTTGACGCGGATGTAAAGAACAGTACCCATCGACCAATCCTCGTTCCCGCTGGATCCAGTTGCACATTTAGGAGAGTACCGCCCCCGAAATTTGAAGAGGTTGCGCCTGCAATTGTCGGCTGCACGTCGATTGATCCGTTTGCAGTGGAAACCAACTCGGACGGCAAGCGCGTCCACTGCCCCAGTCTCTCAACCCACAAATACACCCCAATTTCTTTTGCTCGTTGTTCTGCGCCGGCATTGATTGCCGTCATCTGCTCGCGTGAAAATATATCTAAATCAATTGCAATAATATCATCGCTTGTGTCCAATTTCCCAAATAACTCTTCGCTAATCTCCCATTTTAGTGCATCAAGATCAAATCGAAGTTCGGCAGTTACGGGTTGGTTCAATTGGGCATCCGGTTCCGCGTCCGCAATCGTCACATTGTAGGCAATAGTCTGGCTCCCGTTTGGCAACGTTATTCGATTTGAGGAGTTCTGTTGGACGAGTTGAGTGTGCTCCTGCTCTGCCATCTCCTTAATCGTCAACACTGCGGGTCGGGATACAAGATTTTTTGGCATTCGAAAATCAATAACACCGTCGTGGCTGAATATTCGTTTGGCGGTTTTTCCAATTAGAGTATCGCGAACCTGGACGTTCCGCTGCCCAACATTATCTTCATCGTCTCCCTCCTGCACTTGCCCTCCCGGTGATGCGTCTTCATCAAACACCGGATCAATCCAGGCAAAAATTTTGTGGTCTCCGATTGGCAATTCATGTCTAAGAGTAGCCGTTACAAGCCAATTGGTATTAAGCGGATCTTCATGAAACGCGCGCGGTTCCACCAAATCTTGTCCTTGAAAGTTTGGAGTTTTGTGAATTTCGATCGGATCCCGCCTCTGCCATGCATCCGCTGGTATTGTGACCCGACCAAGCAGTTGGGCTTCAAAATCAACTACATTATCACTGTTCAGATCTGGGTTTCCATCGAAGAAAGCCACTCCCACCGCATCTTTCATCTCAACATCTTCAACTTGCTGGAGATCTGCGTTGAGGGTCCATGCATCAATATCGGGCGAGTAGTGATAATAGATAAGCGCCTCATTGGAGAACGCCCCGACGCCGACTAGCTCGAGATTTGGAAAAACCACAGGTCGATAACTCAGTAAGTCGGAGGTAATTACGTTGCCGTCAATGTCGGTGACCTGGATGTCATACCGAATTGCGGAACCGTTGGCAGCTAATAGTAACGGCGACGGTACCGTATACCAACCTCGACCGCGCGCTTGGTCCGGAATCATGGTTACAGCTTCCCAATTACGAGTATCGGGATTTCTCCACGAGAGCGTAATCTCTTTGATGCCTTCGTCACTAAGTTCATCGGAAACTTGGGCGGAGATTCGGAAGGAATCCTCATCTACCACCTCAGGTTGAATATCCAAAATCTTTGGCTCTAAAACGGTGAGGGAGGCACCGCCGACCGCGATATGGGAGGAACTTTCGGCATAATATTCTACATGAGCTGCACCCGAATTGATGTTGTCCGGAACAGTGATATCAAGTGCCGGAAAACTTCCATTGGTGACCCGCGCTTCCTTCGTGACTATAACATCTCCAGTGTAGAATTCAACTGCTCCGTTTTCACCCTGACCGGTAGCATACTTGCCAGGAAAAATGGCTTTGACTTGCAGTCTTCCATTGAAATCCGATGTCGGCTTAAACTGTTTGTGCTTGAGTCGAGGATCATAAACTACATCCAATATTTGACCACCGGCAATTTCGACCGTCCCACCGGGGACAACAGTCTTGGACTGGACTCTCGGTTGCATTTCGTAATCGGCCATTGCCAACTTCATGGCAGGATCGCCGAAAAGGGTATACCCCATCATCACATCAATATTTCCGGCTACTCCCCTATTGATTAAAAGCTCAACTTTTGTGTCAAAGCTAAGCGCACCAAGTTGTCGTTCATTGCGCTTAAACAGATGATCGAAAATGATCCGATTCAAGGCATCGTTGCCGCTGCCATAGGTCAAGCGCGTGGCACTGAGCATGCCGATGATGCCGCCATTCTCTTTGCGAAGCAGCTTTTCTGCCATACTCGGTTCACCGGGTTGATCGAAATAACCGTTGTAGCAACTCAACACAAGCATAAATGGGATGTGCGGTGTCGGTTCGACAAGGTCGACGGAAACGTTGCCGAAGATGTTTTCATGCGCCCAGACAATTCTTCCCCCATGACCTGCATATTGAGCAAGCACGGCACCGTTGCTTAACGCTTGAATAATCCGTTCTTTTGCGACATGCTTCGGAAGCGTATCAGGGAAATCGTCGGGATTCGCTTCCACCAAATCAATGATATCCTCGAGAAAAATCTCAATTGTCTCATAACCCAGTAACGTATGGCTCTGTGCAATCTCATTTAAGCTCTTCTTGAAGATGAAATCACCAGAATTATTCACTTCATCGTCTGCAACCGAGATGATTTGTCGTCGCCAACTCCCATTAGGTCTGTTGCCTTCGTAATTGATAATTTTATCAACAATCTCGGCCGCCTCACCTACGGTTTCTACAGTCAAACGGCCGATATAAAAATCTGTGAGTTCATCCAGTCCACTTACGGTGGCGTACCAATGATCGGCGGACGTGCGTCCGAAGGAACTTGTCCAAATGTAATGAGGAGGGATATAACCAAGGTCTTCAGGGGGCTCCGGATAAAGTTCTTTGTCTACGCCTAGAAAATCGTATGTGCCATCCCCCATAATGACCACATGGGAGAGTGCAGGGGGTTCCCAGTTCTGATAAGCATATCTCAGAAAACGCTTGATAGCTTTTGGGTCTACCATGCCTTTTCCAAAGGCATCGTAAATCTCGGTGACATCGACCACTTTGGTCCGATATCCGCCACCCTTCGGAGTGGAACGCCATTGCGCTAGTCGCTCTGACGAATCGCGAAACACGGGATGAGTGATGATGAGGTAATCTGCTTCATTGGAAGGCGAGAGTAGTTCACTTACCGGAACCTCTTCAACACGGACAGGTGCGCGAACGCCGGCAGACGAAACGGCAACATATCGCGCATCATGTGTGTCCGGCACTTGAAAAGTTGCATCGTAGGCCACCCGAGGAACGTTGATGTGTCGATCATCAACATCCCTACCACCCTCTGCGGCGTTGGCGTGGAAGATTGCGCGAAGACGGTCGCGCTCTGCCAAATCTAAATTAGTTTGCGCAACTCTTGGGTTCTTTAGTTTAGAAATAAGACCGGTGCCATCGTACTCAAACACTTCCACGTCGGGCGCAAGAAAGGTTCGGACGGTGTATTCCAAGTTTCGACGCTTACGAACGGCATAAGTCTCGTTGCTCGCGGGAGACGAAAACTCAAGATAGTCGTTGACCGCCTTCAACAAGCGGGTGTATTCCACATCAAACGAGTTCACGTAAACATGGTAAGGATACCGCGTCGTATCATCTTCTACCGTGGTATCTACGCGGGTGAGGGTTAAGGTATTCCATTCGTCTTGAGTGATATCCTTCAGATTATCCCATACACGGAGCGTTTTCCCTACAGAGATTGTGTCTTGACGCTTCCATTTCGCGTTGTCGATTCGAACACCGTTAACGGATGTCAAGATTTCGTGCTGCATCGGCGTGCCGCCTTGGAGTAAAACCTGAATCTTCGGTTGGACAAAACTCCGAGCAAGGTCATATAGCGGGAAATCGAGATTCATCTCATTAAAATCGCCCGAATTCCTAATTCCGTCCCAATACCAAAAGTCTAGTGCATCAAACCAACCGTGTTTGTCTCCTTGCGAGACACTTTCCGGGAAACGATGTTCAAGGTTGCTCGTCAGCAAATCTTCTTCAAAGTGAATCCTTGATCGGAACACAGGAATAACGGTTGCCGTGGGATCATCAGGAGTTGCGTCGATTTGCGACACGCGCATCCCCGGTTCGCGTTCCACATGCAGCCAATAAACATTCCAAAGCGTGTACCGATTTTGAGCATCCAGACCGAGAAATTCAATGTAATCCCCGGAATCGAAGCTACCATCCTCCTCGCCATGAATATAGATGGGCACTTCCACCTCGCCGATTCTAAGATGGAGGTTCCGCACTGGTACTTGCCCCAAATCGATTCCCCATTTTTCAAAAAGATCGTCTTTTGTCAATCGGTATATGCCTGTTTCATCAACGAGAATCTTGTATTTGACCTCACCCGGAAGAGTCGCGGGAACCTGTTGCATGGCGGGGGCATTCAAGGTCTGTTCTCTAGGTACCCGCCACATTCTTGCCGCATCATAGTTTGTCAGAAGGTTGCGGAACGTGCGCTCGAATTTCTCGGGCTCTTCAACAATTGATGAAAGAGACTTTCCGCTTTGAGAAAATGAACCTCCAAAGGTTGAAACAGAGTCCGGTGCTGCCGCGTGAAAATGCACGCGAACAACCATACGAGGATGGATTCGCAACAATCTTGATTTAGAGTTATATTGGACTGGATGCAGTGCGAGGCAGATTACGCGCTGGGATCGAATGTACCCCTCATAAACGATGTCTGCCAGATTGGAGGGAAATAGTGTCCCCGTCTTGTACGCAGCGCCATCTTCACGCCACTCCTCGATCGGAGCCTGAATCTGTTCGTCTCGCCAATCTCTTCCATTCCATGATGTGAGGGCTTCGTTCTCTCGTGAGAGTGTCCGATACGGAACAGGCGGCAGGCGATGGTTAATCCGCGTCTCATTTGCCGCATGCTGGACCTCAACAGAAAAACTTGTGACCGCAGGAACACCTAGTAGAATTCGCGAGACTGGAATGTGAGGATTGCCCTCCTCGGAAGTAAAGCCGCATCCTTCGTACGACACAGACTGATACTTAACACCATTTCGTTCAGTCAATGCCACATTCAGATCGGGAAGATCAAACTCGACGGTAATACCATCAACATCCGACTTGGCAATGATGCCTGCATACGATGGTGCGCCAATTGAACCGAAGAAGACAACACTAACCCAAAGAATGAAAGGGGCGACGCGTGTTGCATGAAGAGCGAATAATGTGGACCATCTGTGGGGTGTTTTATCGGAACATTGTGTCCGTGTATAATTGGGATATTTCATTAGGTGTTACACCAGTTCTGAAATAAAAAGGATTTCTGCACTTGGTTCACCGATCCGAATTCACGGCGATTCATGGAGTTGATAATGAGCATTTAATACTGGTCATGACTTCCGAGCCACCTCTTTAGTGCATTGTCCGATTTGTCTTCTTCATCTCATATCAAGAATTTACAGCCTTTACGTAATCCTCCGAATTTCAGATTGCGGTGGGCGCAGGTTTCACTGCTGTCGAGACGGCATATTTTGTGGCACACAGATGTGTCAATCGCGCCATTCGCTAGGCAATCTTCCTCAATCAAGTTGAGAACACACTTACTTGTCAGATACAGATCGATCTAACCAACTTGGCAACTCAACGGTTTTTGAAATCCTCCACGCAGTGAGATAGAGACTAGCCGTGAACCGCACGGATTCGCGAGCACGTTCACGCGCAAACTCGATAACCTCCGGCACGGCGGTCCACTCCTTATTTCGAGGACTGGGCAGGCTGTCTGCAAGATTATACACCTTATCGACTAGACTGTGCCCGTTTTCAACCAATTTCGAAATGTCTGTCATGAGATTGTCAAGAGCGGCTATTTCTTGCGCCTCTGCCAAATCGGCAGACTCCATGTCAAGAAACTCAACAAGGGCGTCTACTTTTTCATGGATCCCCTTATGCAAAATAGTTCCGTCTGGCTGACGCCGACCGTTGTAATCCACTGTCAGATGCAAAGGCTGGCACATGTCCTGCGCATAGTGAGCCAGAAACCCTGCGTAAACTAAACATTTATTTTGGATGAACACGTTATCGGGCCACTTGCGGTGTTCGGTGAAAGCAATGGCTAAGCGCTCCGTCCATTCTATTACGGCATAAGGAACAAGCCCGACCTTCTCCGGTCGGATGCCGATTTCGGTGCATAGTTGTATATATTCGTACCGATTCTTCGGCAAGGAACGTCCCTGCAACAGTTCAAGATCAATATAGTGCTCAGAGTGTTCACTGCTTCTTACGGTGGGAGTTCCCTGATTTTTTGAAACATCAGGATCAAATGCGCAATGGGCAATCATCCCGCCGCCTGTCCGGAAAAACTCCGGTATCTCGTCAGGTGCCGCCTCCACAGCCGCGCGAGTGAGAATACCGTGACCGCCAGACCACCAAGCCCTGCTAGTGTTTCCAACCAGCAGCAACGTCATGCCCAGAACCAACATGACCTTCTTCATTCTTCTCTCTCCGTTTAGATTGATGTAGAAAACTTCTTAAATCTCATAATAGACGGGGCGAAATGCTCTGCTAAGCATAGTCCCCATCATCTGAATTGCTATGATTGCTACCAAGTCCGTGGAAGCTAAGACATTTTGCCTTAGAATTACACGCAAACACACCCATTCAAAATTGAAATGGGCATTGATTCAAGAAACGAACGTGCTTTGTTCTAGATTACCTTGCCACCAATTAATTGACGAGATGAGTTTCGCCGAGTTTAACACGACATCTGATATTCGCACGGTGGATATTATAACGACTGCACTCTTTACTATTCGAAGCGTGCCGTTTTTCTTAAGTTTGACTGAATCCATGGGCGCGCACTAATCCACTGGAGGGACTTAGATGATGTAAAACGAATGACGGATGATGGCGAGAATTTGCTGCTTTCAGGTGGGAAAACTGGTGGGCCGGTACGTGCTGGTTTTCCAAACTCAAGAGCTGATTAATCTACGGAGTGAGTGTTAAATCGTGACACCGAACCTAGGTCGGACGTGAATCATCCACCGTCATTGTGCTTAAAACATAATGCAGCAACGGGCTATTTTGAGTACCTTTGGAAGGCTCGCTATCGACCAAGGTATTTTGAGCCATGCGATGATGCGCACGACGTACACATTGACGTGTGCGTCGTGCCCTACCGCATTACGTATACCCCTTTACTCGTCAGCAAACCTTCCGAAGGGTCGGTACAAACAATTATTGGGTCTTCAGATTTCCCCAAGTTGTCGTAACTTTGTCACCAGGCTCGACCGAGGTACCGCCGCCGCCAGCAGCCATGTCAGCGTTAATTTGATCTTCGGTCAAGTATTCGTCCCACACCTTGTAATAGGCTATGGAGCCGTTAAAGGTCCGGTGCTGTTCGCGGAAACTATGGCAGAACAGTGCGTGGATGTTCATCGGACGTTCGGGGTCCCATGTTACGCCGGAGGGAAGCGATCCCGTGAGTTCGCCATCAACGTAGAAATCTATGGCAATCCCGCTCTCAAAGGCGATATGAACAAAACGCCATGTACCAACGCCTAGGCTCAGACCATGGTCTTCAAGTCTATAGTCTTCACGGAGACCGATGGCGGGCTGCATTACGTTGACCGTGGTGATGTTCCCTGCCGGGTTGTCGGCATCGCCGTTGCTAACCCAGATACGCGAAGTTTGGTTTGCCTCGGGAGCATCGGATTGAATACCCAACATCTGATGTTCCTCTTCCAAGAGGCCGCCATTGATTCTCACCAAGATACCCATTGTGTAGTTTTCAAGAAAAACTGTCGGGATATCGTCGGCGGGCTCGCTGTTCGGATTAACGAACGATTGGCGCGGTGCCGTGGCAGTGTAGTATTTGCTGTTGAATGACATTCCAGCGACATCAATCATGCCCTCCTCAAGACCGGGCTTGTCATCGGCGTGAGGTACTGCGCCACCAACTGCAGAGCTGTTTGCCCATGCATCATCGCCTTTTTCCTGCGTGTTAGCGTCAAAGTGGAGCACCAACTCGGCAACGGCAACCGGGGCTGCCAATGCGAGAATAAGAAACGCGCTCAGAACCACCCTGGCGCTTGTTTGTGTCATTATATGAGTCATGACTCATTTTTCCTTTCATTACTTTATTTGGTCTATCAGTAACCATTTAGCTGATAGTAGCTCATTAATCTATCCACGGAATCATCTCCTCTATATAGCTGCGATGGCTTGTGATTCCGTGATTCAAAATTCAACCGAAGGGTTGATTCTCCTTCAGATACGAATCTAGTTTAACAAAGGTTTCGGACGTTTGTCAACAAAAATTTTAGTTTTTAAGTCCTTTCGAATTGATTTGAACTCAATCTACGCCAAAGAATCGATGAAATCGGCGCGGGGTAGAATTTAGTGCTTCCGATCTACGATTTTAGAACGAGGTGAACAATCACCTTCAAATGCGCCCCGTTGGGAAGCTCTCCTACCAGACGCAACCAGCCGCCAAAGTGAGTAATACGAGCATAGGTGATGCCTGGAGCCGCTGGCAGCGGAACATGCGTACCTTCATCGCACCAGTGTGTGCCGTCCGGCGAAATTTGGACGCGCGCATTAACTCCTCCAGGAACTCCCTCCGATTCAAGAGCACGAATGAAATAGATTGCTTCAGACGCCCAAGCAACTTCAAACGGTTCGGCGGTGAATTTACCACGCCATTCCGTATTCAATTCCACCGTAGCGGTAGCGCTTTGCCGCATAGTCATTCCTCCATTTCTGCCGACAATAATACAGAGTCCAAATAGAGGAAGGCGCGGCTGTCGCAATCGCTTTCCACCCAGAAAAAACTATTCAACATGCACCACAGATTGGGCATGGCAGGTATCTGCATCGGCTCAATCTCGGAGACATCATGGACGCAATCGTTGCATCGGAAACCCAGATATGACATTGTCTTCAAATCAAAGTCGAGGCGCAGGTAGTACCAGTTGTGTTTGGTAGCAATCTCGTTATAGCACAGACGCTGATCGCCCCCGGGCAGATCGACCCATCCCTCCGGGGCTAGGTGAAAGTGCGAGCGCGTCTTTCCGCTACCTCCGATATCGTACATGGACATACGTTCACTTTTGTACTGCCAGCGCTCCACCGCTTTGCCATCCAGAGCGTTCAAGTAGCGTATGTGCGGCATAATTCGCAGCGGATTCTCTACCGTTCGATCACTTACCTGCAAATCAAACAGCACGCCCACCGCACGGACATCCGTCTCCGCCAAACGCAACTCCGTTACCTCCGGTTTAAACGTAAAAAATGCCTCAAGACGAATGGGGCCCGCATGACGGAATGTCATCCGCTTGATGCCGACGCTGATTGAACCGGGACGTGGGCGCGTTGCCAGTTTCAAGGCGTAGTTCCCCGTGAGGGTGCCAACGGTACCGCTATCCCACATGGATAGGTTACTGAGCATCGGCGGGCGTATGTCCCTGTACTCGGGCAACATAGAATCCAGCGAATCCTCGTAGTTTCCTATCAGGGCGGTCCATCCCTGCATCCCTTGGTTGAAATCATCATAGAAGAGGATACGCTCAAGAGGATTGAAGCGGCTGAGGCGCGGGTCAGAATGCAGTAAGGCTTGCCGCATATCATTAGTCATAAAGGAAGTCCCATCCTATTATCGGGAGTCTAGTGTCTTTCTTCACGTGCCATGGGAGCCATTGGAATCTGCGTTGATGCTTTAAAGGCTAAGACGACGCTGCCTTGGGCTTAAATCTTGGCTGAGCAGGACCGCGATCTCGCCTCAGACGCAACTTGGATCCTTTCAATGGTAGACTAATCCGTTCCCCATTTCGCAGATGCGATTCCATAAAAGCAAAGATGAGTTCCGTGCTGGCGTAGGCGCACCGAACTCCTCCTCTGGTGGTCGCATCGCCGCGATCCAATGCGTGGACCAGGTCCTTGATGAGATTGGTAGTGGCGCTGGTCTTTTCAAATTCCGGAAAGGCTTCGGGAATCAGGCAGGTACGCCAACCCTTAACGTCCGTAGAACGTCGAATCTCCCACTCGCGACCGTCCAAACGCCTTACTAATCCATTCTCGCAGATCGCCTCGGTACCGCCGGTTGGAGCGAGGAGTGCATGCGCCATCACGCCGTTCTCAAAAGATATCGTTCCCTGCCCAATTGGATCTTCCCGCACCAAATCGCCATCAATCTGATCGTCGCCTTTCGGAAGAAACGCTGTCACCCATTCGGCGGGACGGTCACTGTTCAATCGGAGCAGCAGATCAAAATTGTGGCTCGCTTTGTTGAACAGGGTTTGGTTCGAGTAGATTATCAGCGTCCGAAGTTTGCCCAACTCGCCGCTGTCGATGACCTCTTTCATCTTGTCGAATCCTGTATTCCAGCGATTGTTCGTTCCCAAGTTGAAAGCCACCCCGTTGCTCTCCACCGCTTCGACCATGGCGGTTGCTTCATCCATTGACGCCGCCATCGCCTTTTCGGCGTAGATCGCCTTCACGCCGTGCTCCGCTGCATAGATGACCACCTCGGCACGCTGTTCCGGCTGAGTTGCCACACCTACAATATCGAGATTCTCGCGTTCAATCATTTCCCTATAGTCGGTGTATTGGTGTTGCGTCGGCACATTGTACTGCCTGCCGAATTCCTCCATCACGGAGGGACGAAGATCGGCGCACGCAACAAGATCCGTGCGCTCCTCCGCATAGAAACCGGCAGCGTGCGAATAGGGGCGTACGATGCCGCGGTAGTTTACCACTTCGTGGTCAATGAACGCACCCATTCGGCTACAACCGATGACTGCCGCTCGATACGTTTTCATGATCTCCTCTCTCGGGCTTTAGCGGAGCAACCCGTGTTCTCCAACCTATTGACATTGCCATTAAGAATTTGATCGGTCCTACCGAAAGTTCATGAGATTTCGATTGTGCCTTGAAACACCGTTCCGTACGCATTGCTCCGCTTCTTGTCCACGGTCTCGTTACCGACCGTAAATACACGATTGCCCGAGATCGCAACCCTGTGCGAACACACGCCGTATGGGAGCGGATCCAGTGCCGACCACTCGCCGGTATGCGTATCATAAGCCCACGTCTCATGAGAATAGCAGAAAAAGTCAAGCTCCGACTCATAGCTCTTTATGGGAACCGAAACGCCCTCGGGGTAGACCACCCAGCTATCACCGCCGGTCAACACAATCCATCGATCGGCTACGGTAAAGGCTTCACACCCAAAGGCTCGCGGGGGACGTGCCAGTTCCTGCCACATTCCCGTCTGTAGGTCGTATTCCCACACTTCCCGGAAAGCAATATACACCGCGGTGCCATCAGTCGCGAATATATGGGCGTTATAGGGATAAACGTCCTTTACTCCACCGATGGGGGCGTCGCGTCCACTTATGACGTAGAGTTTGTCGTTGCAGATAGTGACTCCGGCAAACCATCTGGGCTTGCCCGGGAACCGAGTAACGACTTCCCAGCCCGAGCGATTAGCGACATCCATGCGGTAGATGTTTGTGTCTTCAACCGAATGTTCATGAGGCTGCCAATCCGTGCCGAAAGTAGTGTAAAGGAAGTCGCCGTGTGAGAACGTCGTCGGCACCATAGCAGGGGTCGGACGGTCGGGAAGGCGTTCCCAGGTTGTTTCGCCGCCTCTCACATCCAGAAACCAGGCATCGGCTATGGCGCGCATCCCAACCGCAC
The DNA here is from genome assembly GCA_022827055.1 of Candidatus Poribacteria bacterium. Classification (GTDB taxonomy): domain Bacteria; phylum Poribacteria; class WGA-4E; order WGA-4E; family JAJDTR01; genus JAJDTR01. The sequence continues at coordinate 12,826 of JAJDTR010000047.1, forward strand.
GGCGGCGACCGCCAACGACCGCCAAACCTCCGGCAACAGCGGCGCCGGAGGTCCAGCCGGGACCTATCGGCAAAGGCGGGAGCGGATGCCATTGGCCAATGGCGCTCTCTATGTGCTCGCCGGGTACGACGAGTGACGGCATTGCCTCCGTTTCCTCGTCTATTCCGAGCCAGAATCCGTATTCTACCTCGCGCCAAGGGTAAGACATTCCCCCGGCAACCATGAACCGTCCATCTACGATACCTGCGGACGGTCCTTTAATCAACGCCGGATATGCCGGCCCCTGTTCCCAAGTTATCTTTAGTGCCATATGTTCCTCCTTAGACTGTTTTCAGGCATGCTTAGCGCACGCATCCAGGGTATGTCCGTCCTTTCACGTGATAGTATACCGGACCTTCCCCTTCCTTTGTGTATTGCGATTTTGCCGACATATAGGATAGAGCAATAGCGCGCCGCCACTTATCGGAACGATTGGGCGCTGTGTAGTGCGGGAGCAGCGAATGGAAGAAAACTCCTCCTCCTGCCCGCACCGGCGCCAAGACACTGGCAGATGGGTCCCAATGCCCTTCCTGAATAACAAAATCATCCGTGACTTTTACGTGCGGGAGCGGCCCCTTTTTGTGCCAGCCCCGAAGCACAGCCAAACACCCGTTTTCCGGCGTGGCATCGTCAAGGGTGAACCAACACGAACATAGCGCCATGGGTTTTATGGGCCAATACGGCGAATCTTGATGCCATCCCTTCTGCGATCCGACCTCTGGGGCCTTCATCAACATATCGTTGCGGAAGAATTTGATGTCGGGGCCCAATATCTGTTCAATTATACCGACGATGTTCTCGTGCATTCCGAGGGCGCGGAACAAATCATCACCTTGGACAAGATTGCCTACTTTTCGAATACCGTCGCCCGGATGATCGACTTTAAGTTCCCCTCTTGCGACTCGCGGCTCAACCTGGATTCGAATTTCACCCGGCGGTCTGCCGTTGTGCGTATACTCCTGGAGCCGCCGACCGAGCTCCTCAACCTCCTTGAGTGACACGAGGTCTTCGACGGTAATGAAACCATCTCGACGATAGTCTTCAAGCTGCTCCGAGGTAAGTTGCATTGGCATGGCATTGAATCTCCTTGAAAGTCAAATATGACTAACGTGTTGAAATCAAAAACATGAGAATAATGGTGTAGTGTTGACGTACCTTCTAGTCCACAACCGGCTTCCGACCGTGGACATACGGAGGTTCCAGTAGCAGCCGCTGGTCGTCCGAATTCATTTGGGCGCGCATTTCATCCGGATACTGCTTCTGCGACCAAGAAGCGTGGCCCGGGCTGTATTTCACCAGAATCGAGAGCCGAGGATGGTCCGCTTCCCATGGCAGCGTGCCGTGGGTCAATGCCTCGGTGAAGATTGCGACATCTCCCGCCTTCTGATGTACGCCTTCCATACATACAGGTGCATCTTTGACGGCCTTCAACTGCGGCGGACAGGAAAAATTGCTCTTGTGGCTGCCCGGAATGCAACAGAATCCACCCTGCCCGGGGAGCATATCCGTCAACGCCCACGAGACAACCGTGAGTCCGTTGTACATCTTCCCGTCTCGGCACACATAATACTGCGATGGATTATACGGCGTTCCACCGCCGTGCAAGTTTAACCCGAGGTTTCCCTTGCGCATCACGATGCCGTAGGCGTGATCCAATCGAAATCGATCGCCAATCAGTTCCTTGAGATACGGCATGATTCGCGGATGATTTAGTAGATTCCGAAAGGCATCGCTCTCCAATTGGAGAAATCCACCAAATCGCTGGGTATAGATGTCCTCGTTATTCGGTTCCGCGTCGAACTGCGGGCGCAACAGGTGCGTTAACTCGTCAATCTCCGCTTGGCTCAGGACATCTTCCACAACCAAATAGCCCTGCAAATCAAAAAGATAGCGTTCCTCTTCGTTCATTTATTCTCCACGGCGTCACTCGCGCCACTTCCGGCAGGAAAAGACCGCGCCGGTGCTTTGTGTTTCATGCCTTATGCTTGGCTCTTTGATGACTCCTGATATGAGTTCCCTTGCGCTAGGTAATCGTAGGCGATTTTCGCATATCCCTCAGAATAGCTACACTCCACGTAAAATGCATCTCCATAATCCAATGGAGTTAGTGAGGATAGATCGCACAAGGAAGATTGACCAAAGACAACCCTTCCTGTTCCCTTTGCCATGAAATGTACTTTTAGGTGCTGCGTTGCCTCGCCACAATCAATCAACTGTTTGAGTGCGGGGCCAGGTCCATCCGCCTTGGGAATCACTTTTAAACGCCATGCGGGGGTTAAGGGAGGCATAGCATCTATCTGAGCTGTCTCTATCATACTGAAATCTATTTGCAACACCGGCACGCTACTGAGCAAAGTCTCCGTCAGTATGGATCGCTCCGCTTGGCGAACCTTCAACTCGGCATAGATTTTCGGTGTCCCATATATCTCTCTGCCGGCGGCGATTCCGGCGGGCCCATTATGAAAAACGTGGGAACAGAAGAAACCAGCCTGCTTTCTAAATCGGCACCGCATCACGACAAAGGATTCTTGAAACGACCCATAGTTGGTGCAGAAGGGCACCTCCACGCCTGCTGCCACACAGAGTCCGTCCTCAGTTGACTGCAGCGGCTCGGGTAACAATTCTTGGATAGCATTGGGATCCGCGTGAAAGAAGACATACTGAAACTTCACATTCCGGTAAATTGCAGGCAGAGACGGGTAAAATGGAGAGTCGGTCGGAATATTCCAGCCGTCATCGTGTTTTAAGCCCATGGCATGTATACAACCCTTTTGGGGGAGTTAATACCACTTCTCAATATCCGGAGTATAATAGTGTCAATCAAGTCTCTTCAAGGCGGGGCAAGATGCCCCGCCTACCTAGAAAGCGAACGATATGCACTGTTGTTCAAGAGAAATGGTATAAGCAAGTATTGGCCCTGAACCGGGATGATGAAGGGTTACACGCGGGGAACATTCTAACAGTGCCTCACGCAGCTGCCTCACGATAAAACCGAGTTTCCAATTCGAGCAGATTCATAGATTTTTTCCAAGAGCGCAACGGTGCGGCGACCTTCCCTACCATCTACCCTCACCTCACCGCTCCCTTCAACCGCACTCACAACATCCTCGATAATGCTTTGAATCGGGTTATTGATCTGCTGAAGCCGTTCCTCCAGTCCTTCGCCGAAGACTCGCATCTTGCCGCCAAGCACATCTTCAATCAAGACGCCGCCATCCGTACCGTGCACCTCCGCGCTGAAGTAGGCATTCGTGGGAAACGTCGTTGTTCCAACAATGACACCTCTTGCTCCACTCTTGAAACGGACGATAGCGAGCCCGATATCTTCTGTTTCGATGTCGTGGTTCATGATTGCCATCTCACCGTAGACCGATTCAAAATCGCCCATGAACCAACTAATGATGTCAAGCAGATGGGCGCCTTGGTTTGCCAAAGACCCGCCTCCGTCCATCTTCCAGGTCCCCCGCCAACTCCCGTTGTGTTCAAAGTATTCGTCGGATCGGAACCATTTGAAGCGAATCTCTCCCAGAATCGGTCTGCCCAGCCAGCCTCTCCTGAGTGCTTCGGCAACACGATAGTTGCTATCCACATAGCGGCTTTGATAGTCAACGGCGAGCTTGACGCCTGCTTCGTCGCAGGCGGCGATGAGTCGATCGCAGGCTTCGGTGCTGACATCCATCGGTTTTGTAGTGACCACGTGTTTTCCAGCTTTTGCGGCGCGTATGCCAATTTCTGCATGGGTACCGCTTGGCGTCATTACCATGACGCAGTCAATGTCGCCTCGACCGAGAACGTCGTCCAAATCCGTCTCCCAGTCCGTGCCAAGCTCTTGGGCCGTTTTCTTGGCAAGGTCAGCCTGCAGATCGACGACACATTTCAACTCGGCGCCATCGGTGTCCGTAATCATCTGCGCTCGGTTTCTTCCCATACCCAAGCCGACAACCGCAAAATTAACCATATTGTACCGCTCCTAACAGCGTGAAACTCCGGTGACTAATTCTTAACAACTGTGTAGCAAAGAGGTGAACACTACTAGCATTTTACTTAAGCCAACGTCGTAATGATTTCCTTCGACGCAGGAATACTTTACAGAATTTGGAACGCGTAGAGTTTAGCGTTTTTGAAGGAAAACTTCAACTGAATTATCTCTCCGACCAACCGGGACAGGTTTTTTCCCGACCACAGCGGTTCGAACTTCAATCCGTCGACACGGGCGTAAGTCTCTGCGTAGTTGCCTGAAAATCCCTTGATAGGATCGCCGTCGGCGTCCAACACCTCAACCTTGAACTCCCCATCCACAGCCTCGACGTTGACCTGGAGTTTGTTCCCATCAAGCTTCAACGGGTTCGTCACGACTGTTCCAAAATCCTCCTTCGCCTGAAGACAGACGAAACCATCAAGCCGCAGCGTGGCAAGCCCAATCCCCATGACGCCCTTTGGATCATCGTGACCGAACCGTTCCGACATGCCGCAGTAGAAGAGCCAGTGGCGGTCGTCGTAGGTAACCAGGTTGGGCACGTGGATGCCGTCTTTGTCGAAACTACTGGCAGGTCCCCGGGGAATCAGGGCTTTGGAGGCATAGACCCAACTCATATCCCAATCAACAGCATCACGGCTGGTCGTAACATAGAAGTTAACGATGTTCTCCTCATGTCGGGTTTCCAAGTCCCCCGGCGTTCGACTAAAGTCATCGTCCGTCAAGAATTCGTAGGCGCCGATAAAACCGAAATACACTCCCTCGTAGGGCCAAACCGTCAAGGCATGAATTTGACGCCGCTTCCGTTCATCAAGCCCAAGGATTTGAAGATCCTGCCACGCCGTTGGGTGATTGGTTAAATCGTTGCCCTTGTGGTGCGCCATCACCCGGGTGCCGCGAGTCTCTCTTTGCTCGGCACCATCTCCGGCGAGATCATGGCGTGTGACGAGAATGTACCGCTCGCTTATCGGATCCCAGAGTATCTGATTCTGCGTATCCGCCGCACGATAGGTAACCCGCTCCCCATTGTTGTAATATGTCCAGTGTATGCCATCGGGAGAATATGCCAAACACGCACAAGCCACATCGCCTCCATCGGGTCTTTGATCGACAGGGTTGTCGAATGCAGCTTTGTACTTGTCCGGCGCGCCCCATGGAACCGTCGGGTCGATAAAGCAACTGAACGACTGGGCTCGTATCACGATGTTCGTCGGCGCGTCCGGTCGGGCGGGAGTTTCACGCACAATCTCGCCGTATGTGAAAACATCCTGCGGAGGCTTTATCCAGTTCAACCCGTCAACGCTCTCCGCATAACCGACGCCCGATATATCTACGCCCGCAGGACCCATTTCCGTGTTGAATCCGTTGAAATCCTGCCAACCGCCATGTTGGGCGAGGTACCACATTTTGAACTTGTCCTGCTTCTCGTCTCGCAGCACCGTCATATAGAAACCAAGACGATTGGCGTGTTCCCAAGGCTTGTCCGCAATCATGACAGGTTTCCCGGTGTTTTCTCTAGTGATTTCGCCAAGTTCGCGCGTGACATTCCTCTTTTCGGCGACGATGTAGTCATCGACAAACAGTTGTTTCTTGAAGCCAATCTCCAAAGCACCTGTTGTCTCCAAACGCTCCTTCTTGGTTTGCTTTTCAAAGATGGGAATCGCCTCGGCAAGTCCTTCAATTCCTTCTCCCTCATCCGCCTTGACACTTGTAGATGTGAACCCCCCCCAACAGAGAATTGCGAGCGCACAAATTGGAAAATATCTATTCATTCTTTTCGCTTTCAAGCAAACACCATTCGTAAGGACCGGGGCCTGTATGGCAAATCATCTCGACAATCTGATCGCGCATTGAGGCAACCCGATTTAAGTGTTCAGAATCATCGGCGATATTGTTCATCTCGCCCGGGTCTGTATTCAGGTCGTACAGTTCGTCAATGTCGAAACGGTTCCATATGTATTTCCAATTCTCGTCGCGCACCATCACGTGGGCAGCGAGTTGCCCCGGTTCTTGAGCGCCATGGTAGATCGCATCAAGACTGGCAATCTCGGCGAACACCGGTCGGCGCTCAGGGCGATTCAACGCTTCCATGCTTCCGGGCAGTAGCTTCTAATCATCGCTAAGTACTCACATAGGTCAGGTAACAATGAGCGTTACATAAAAAAAGCGGACACCTAAATTATAGTATCCGCTGAAAATTAAAGTAGAATTGACTAAGCATCTTCAAACATGTTTCGGTCAATTTCTAATGTTTGCAGTATGGCATGGAGGGTTCCCTTGGCTAATTCCCTGTTGTTGTACGGGACTGTAGCCTTCTTATTCGTGTCGGGATTATACCATTTTCGATGTGAACCTTTGCCTGATGATTTTAACTCTTGACAGCCTAATCGCCTTAGTTTTCTCTTAATCTCAATATATCTCATGTCCCATAAAGCTGGGCCACAGAAGCCGCCCGAAAACACAAGCCCGGGTGTTCTAATGTCGGGTCAAGAGTTTGGAACCTAAAACTCGACTTTGCCTTAGATTTTTTTGGCTCCGGCAGTTTTATTTCTAAGTTGTTTACAGTTGGAGCTTCCGCGGAAATTACTTCCTTAGGGAGAGGTTGACCAAATTCTCTATATATTTCTAAAGTTGCGGAAAAAGCATCCTCCACATTATGTAATGCTTCTTCTATTGTTCTGCCTTCAGTTATAAGTTCGGGCAACTCTTTACAGGTTACTGTATATACACCTTCAGGTTGAGGTTGTAAGAATACAGTAATTGTGTAATACACTGTATTTCCTCCATCTGTATGTAAAACCATATAGTTTTGTCTACTTTTTAAATCTATTGACCATTTTCGTCAAAAGTAGGCGGATTATATCATGCGTTTATTTATTTTATCAATAACTAAAGTGTGGATATTGAGATTCAGTCTAAGCACGACTTTGTGCTTTACGCTTGATAGCAGACGGTGTCAATCAAGTGTTCTAGAAAAGCGGGTGAGATTTCAACCATTTAGTCTTTTGATTGACCATTGAAAAGGTCGCTAGGGGTCTCTGATAGCATACAATCTGTGAATATTGCTATCGCACTGGAATCTCAATGGGAACTTTATCGCGGTCGCTGTCCGCTTCCTCGATCTATCCACTCAGTTGATCTCTCACTGTGGGATTTACTATCGTCTCCGCAAGTCCTTCAATCCCTTCCCCTTCGTCAGCCTTAACACTTCTGAATGAATCCCCATCCCAACAGATGATCACTAGAATACAAACTGATAGATATTTACTCATTCTTTTCTCTTTCAAGCAAACACCATTCGTATGGTCCAGGACCTGTATGGCAAATCATCTCGACAATTTGATCGCGCATCGAGGCTACCCGATTTAAGTGTTCAGAATCATCGGCGATATTACTCATCTCGTCCGGGTCTGCATTCAAATCGTAGAGTTCGTCAATGTCGAAACGGTTCCAAATGTATTTCCAATTCTCATCGCGCACCATCACGTGGGCAGCGAGTTGCTCCGGTTCTTCTGCACCATGATAAATCGCGTCAAGACTGGCAATCTCGGCGAATACCGGACGACGCTCAGGTTCTCGCCCATTCAGAATCGCCTCCGCCACAGAGCGCCCGTCAATCGGCAACGGCAGGGTTTCATCCGCAAGGTCGAGCAGTGTCGGCATGAGATCGACGCCGGCAAGCGGAGTCCCAATTCGATTACTGCCCGGCACCTGTCCGAGCCACGAGATTAAGCACGGTACGCGCACAGAGGCTTCGTACATCAGGCACTTTTCCACGTAGCCGTGGTCACCGAGTAATTCGCCGTGGTCGCTGATAAAGGCAACTATAGTATTTTCAATGAGACTCCGTTCCTCAAGGGTTTTGATAATTCGTCCAACCTGGACATCAATGTGGGTGATGAGAGCGTAATAGTACGCCATTATCCGGCGGAATTGCTCGTCGGTCACCGACGGACGAATCCGAAATTTTCCTCTCGTCTGAAATTCTGGCTTTCCTTCAAGTGAGTCCCGCAAGGATGACGGCAGTTGTATCTGATCTTCCGGATAGAATTCCAGAAGTTCGGGCGGAACCAAGATTAGGGGGTGCGGGTCTTTGATACTGGCGAACAGAAAGAACGGTTCTCCGTCTGCACCCTGAATGAATTCGATACCCCGGTCTACCGTCCAGGTCGTGCGTTGCTGCCGCGGGTCGTCTATTGTACCAAATTCTAGTGTATTTTCGAATAGCGTCATCCCGGGCGCGTCCCGGAGATAAAGGTTCGGAACCCCTTCCTGATCAAAATAATCGAACAACGGGTCCGGGTGATCGCCCTGATAACGATAGGCGCGCCAGAAATCGGTGAACCCGTGTTGCGGATTGTGGTCTTCGCCGAGATGCCACGGACCTACCATGCCGCAGCGATATCCGGCAGCCTTGAGAACATCCCCGATGGTTATACAATCCTGAGGTAGATAGCAACCGAACTGGCCCATCCTGGCGGGGCCATAATTTCGCAGCTGAAGATGAGCATGTGGATATAGACCGGTCAACCAACTCGCACGCGCAGGCGAGCAAACCGGTGACGCGCAATAAGCGTTTTCAAAGCAGATGCCGTTCTCAGCCAATTGATCGAGGTGCGGCGTCCGGACCGTGGAACTTCCGGCGAATCCGGCAGCATCCCAGCGCATCTGATCGCACATGATGAGTATAACATTTGGGCAGGAATTCGACATAGTGGCTAATTTCTTTACGAGGGTTTCTGCGCCAAGTATCGGAGCGACAAGAAACCTAGTGTCGTGATTCGGAGAAGATCTCTATCGATCAACTGACCGAATAGGGAAGGATCAAACGAACGATTAGTGAGTGCGATAGAGATCCCATAGAAAATCCTATTCGCTATTCACTCACTTGATTTCCTACAACAACAGGTAAGGGTTCGCAGATCTGGAATGCGTACAATTTCGCATTGCACAAATGGAACTTGAGCCGCACCTCTTTACCTCGCAACGACGATAAACCGGCATCCTCTTTCCAGATTGGTTCAAGACGCAGATTGTCGAACCCGCGATAAACCTTGGCTGAATCGCCCGAGTATCCGGGGATGGGTGTGCCGGACGCCTCAAGCACCTCGACTTTCATATAACCGCCCAACGCATCCACATTCACCTGCAGCTTATTCCCCTCAAGCACGAAGGGTCGAGTCACGACGGTTCCCGGCGTCTCGTTTGCTTCGAGAAAGAAGAACCCGTCGAGCCGCAACTTGGCGAGCGCAAGCCGCGCGTCCCAGCGATGACATCCCCAACGCTCGTTTGTCGCCAGATAGTAGATCCAGTGCTCGTCGTTGTGCGTAACGATGTTCGACGGCGGACGCACGCAATCCTTGTCGAAACTGCCGGCCGGACCGCGCGGGATAAGTGGTTTGCGCGGATAGGCTGCCAGGCTGAAGTCGTAGTTGACGGCGTCACGAGACGGCGCCATGTAAAATTCCCATACGCCTCGTTCGTGAGAAGTGTGGTAATCTTGCTCGCCTTCGGTAACATGTTTGTTAGTGGCAGACAATATATCCGTCAAGCCGAACCACACGCCTTCGTAGAACCACATCGGGAAGGTGTGAATCTGATATACGGGAGTTTCGGTGCCCGGAATCAGGCTTTTGTCCGGGTCGTCCAACACAAATTTCGTGAGTGTATTCCATGCGGTGGGATGATTCAGAAGGTCGTTCCCTTCGGCATGTTCCATGATGCGAACGCCGCGGTATTCACCAATTCCTCCGGCGCCTTCAAAATCTTGACGGCAGTGCAGCAGGTAGCGTTTTGTCAGCGGGTTCCAGAGTATCTGGTTGTTTGTGTCTGCCGCCCGCTCCGTTACCGGGTGACCATCGTGGTAGAGGTTCCAATGGATTCCGTCGGATGAATATCCCAAACGCGTCCTGCCGTCAATACCGCCGCTGTTTGGATAGAACGCGACTTTGTATTTCTCGGGCGACCCGAATTCCACACTCGGATCGATGGTGACGGTTGTGCCATCCAGCCCGATATCAAGCAGGTCAATGCTTCGGTTCTGGTTGAGAATGGGAACCGGGGCGTTCCAAGTGACAAGATTGCTCTTACCGTCCTTGGAGAGCATGGGTTTGGTCCAGTTGAAACCATCGGATGATTCCGCATACGCCAGTCCGGTACCGGCACGTTTTCCCGCCATATACCACAGGCGGAACGAGGCTTTATCGGAATCCCAATGAGGGGAGAAGAACCAACAGAAAGGCGATTCAAAGCCGGAACCACCGTCCGGGCCGTCGTGAATCTCGCCGGATTGAAAATCCGTCTCGAGGGTCGGTTCCATCACGACACCATGTTTTTTCGCTTCACCCACACCTAAACTGACATTATCTTTCTCCGCCACGATGCAGTCGTCAACGAATAGCTGTTTTTGCAGGCCTACCGAGGTCGGTGTTTCCGGTACAAAGTTAATATCGGGCATAAATATCTATTAATCTCTTTCTAGTTTGGATTCTGGTGGTCATCTAGATTCATGACTACAGTGATTTGGAATGTGTGATGCTAGATATCGTATCGGCAGACTAATGCGGCAAAACGACAGTCGGAGCAAGTTCTGCCCGCGTCGGAAAATCGCGACCGGGAGGTCGCTCCTACAGAAGACATGCAATGGATTGTGAAGGTGCGAATGATCCGCGTATGTGCATAGCTACCCGTCAGAGTTGCATTGCCACACTGCCCCGGTTCCTGCTTTCAAACGCCCCTTCTTGGTCCTCTTTGAAAAAGAAATGACCCTCTTCATAGAGAAATGCGTATTTCCCGTTCCGATCCCACCCGAGTTCTAGCGCCATGTCGTTGTAATGCTGGAACTGTCGGATTGTGGGCCAAATGATTCCAAACTGACAGTAGGATGTGTCGACGAAATAGCGTTTGGATCCCGGATCAGCGGGTTTGGCGCGGCGCGCATGCTGCAGCGCGGAGTGGACAATGACAACAGACGCGGGGGAAAGGTTATCGATGGTGCGTGATCCCGGAAGATCGGCGGTTCCAAACTGCTGAAACGCGTCTCTACTCATGGTTTTCTTGTGCGATCCCGGAAGCACGAGCAGGTCCCCGATTTCGCCGTTCAGACCGGAATGATACATAAAGACGTGCACCATGAGGTGCGAACGATTCGTTTGGGGCAATTGCTCGTAGTCGTGGTGCCACGCCACGCCGGGCTCGCCGGGCATGTGGCACACGGCATGAATATGATGGTGAACAAACCGATCACCGCCCATGAGAGATGCTACCCGATCCACAATGGCGGGCTCCGAGGTCAAGAGGCCTAGTTCGGGGTAGCGCATCGGAATTGCCGGTTTGTTAGGCACCTTCCGATCTTCCATGAGTCGGTCTACATCACGCTTGATGCGCTCGTTGCGGCGATCGTCTAACAGACCTTCGAATACAAGGTATCCCTCATGGTTGAATTGGCGAATGTTGTCATCGGTGAGGGCGCTCATTTTTGGCATCAGTGGATTCTGACTTACCCCATTTTAATTGCTGCGGCGCTCGACTGCTCCGCAATACCGCGATGTGTTTGCTGCACTAGCACATTCCCTGGAGCGATGTTTTTGTTTGTCGTGTTGGAGTTCAAACTGTGTCTCGCAAATCAGACACACTGTCAGTTTGCTCATCGTCATTTCCTTTCGTCGGTGTGTCAAAGATAAAATGCCATGATAAGTCATGGTGAGCGAGATAATGACAGCGTTCGCATAGCGCTTGCAAATCTTCCAATGGTTCAGATCCGGGATGATCGAAATCCACCCTGTCGTAAGTAAGATGGTGCACCGTGTTTGCCGGGGCCCCGCATCTGTCGCATCTCGCGTAGCTTGCTCCTAATCGCTCGCGCTGTTTGCGCTTCCATCCTGGTGAATCTCGGTACTTTTGATACTTACGACGCCACTCGTCTCGCTTTCGCCTATCCCTTTCTCGTTCCAGCTTAATTCGGCGTTCGCGCTCAAGTGAGCAGGTTTTGCATATCGCGTATGAATTTTTGGTACGCGCCATGGCAGTCGTTCCGCAATGTATACAAGGTTTTGTACGCGTCGCGCGGCTAGCTTCCACCACAGCAGCACGGTTTTCCCTGCATGGTTCGCAATAGTTGTATCGATGGTTGGGAGGGTTAAACTCAGTCCCACATTCCTTACATTTTTTCATTATTCAGTTCTTCCCTCCTCTGTCGGTACTCCTTATTGGCTTTGTCTCTACGTTTCTGGCACACTGCTTCCGCCCGTCGCCTTTTCACAACGTCACTTCGAAGTGGTAAAGAACTGCGGCATGCTGCAGAATGGGTTTTATCCGTGACATCTGCCTAATAATCCGCGCCCGTCTTTAACATTGAAGGATTCTCTTCCAGCCCTCTAGTATTATTCTTCTACTGCTTTGGGAACGCCCTGCGTATATCGTAACGTCCCTCTTTGAGCACCGGCAGTGTTCCGTCCTGCACCATCAACTCGAGCGGAGATTCTTTGGTTTCCAACGGCATGTTGACCACATTCTTAATCCGCAGCGACTCGTAGATTGCCATCATGATTTCCATGGTATAGCGCGCTTGCCGCCCGCTGCTGCGATGGTCGTCAATCTTTCCCTCCATCCAATCGATTAGCTCTTGAAACTGATTACTCTCCTCCGGCGCTGCCTGAATCTCCGTCCACCCCTTGCTTTCGTCAGTTTGAATCACGAGCCTACCCTCTGCGTCGTTTCTAATCTGTCCGGTAGTTCCGTGTATCGCGGTACCTGAGATAGCCGGTTCCGGCAAATCGCTTTCATATATGCCCCTCGCTCCGCCTTCGAAGCATATTAGTCCCATGCACAGATCTTCGCAAAGGGTGCGTCGTTCCCACTTGTCGGTTGTGCGCGATATTTGCCCAATGACCCACAAGGTTTCCGGGTCTGACAACTGGTAGCGCCACCCGTCAATGACATGCGTTCCGATATTGAGCAACCCGGCGTTGGGTTTCGATCTGCCGTGCAGCAAGGTCGGTTGTCCGATTGCGCCGTCACGAATAAGCCTGCGAATTTCGACACTTTTCGGCGAGAAGCGTCCTTGATGCCCGATGACAAGTTTGGCTCCATGCTTTTCGCAAGTCTCGATCATGTCGTCGGCTTCGCCCAAGCAGGATGCCATCGGTTTTTCGCCTAGAATCCCTTTGACTCCCGCTTCTGCGGCGGCGATCGTAATCTCGGCGCGTACGCCTTGCCAAGTTACAATGCTCACGATGTCCAAGTCCTCCTTCTCCAGCAGTTCGTTGTAGTCGGTATAAACTGCCGGGATGGAGTATTCTTTAGACAGTTCGGCAGCCGATAGTTTGCTGATATCCATAGCTGCTACGAGTTTTGTTCTCGGATTTTCGGTATAAGCTTTTGCGTGATTTTTGCTCATACCTCCACATCCGATGATCCCAACTCGATATGTTTGAGTCATGAGTTTAGCCTTTCTGTTTGGCCCTGTAATGCGTGTGCCCCCGCTAACCTGCGGCGCTCTTTACGACCACGCGCTCGCACCGAAGCGGTTTCAGCGTTGGGCGTGATATCCAATTTTTTGCCCTAGACGGTTCGGACGGGTTGTGCTACCATGCCGGTATATCCGTAGTCTAGGAGGAAGACAATGAAACTTGGCTTAGTGACTTACAATATGGCGAAGGAGTGGGATATTCCAACAATCATCGAACGCTGCGAAGCGACCGGTTTTCAGGGCGTGGAATTGCGCACCACTCATGCGCACAATGTCGAGACTAACCTTTCTGCGGCAGAACGCCGCGATGTGCGTAAACAGTTTGGAGAAAGCGCAGTTGAACTTGCCGGCCTGGGCAGCGCTTTTGAATTTCATTCGCCCGATAGCGAAGAATTACGCCAAAATATTGAAGGAACCAAGGCGTATTCCAAACTCGCGTCGGATGTGGGAGCGCCCGGCGTCAAGGTGCGCCCAAACGGTCTACCCGACGAAGTGCCGGAGCAAACCACGCTGGAGCAGATTGGACTCTCGCTGCGCGAGTGCGGGGAATTCGCCAATAATCTTGGTGTACAGATACGCCTTGAAGTTCACGGACGACAAACCTCCCATCTCCCGCATGTCCGAACAATCATGAAGATTGCCGACCACGACAATGTGTCGGTTTGCTGGAACTCCAACCCGGGCGAAGTCGTAGACGGGTCGGTCAAAAGCAACTTTGATCTGGTTAAGGATTGGATTCGATTAGTCCACATCAATGAGTTGCATCGCATTGAGTATCCGTGGCGCGAGTTGTTTTCGTTGCTAAAGAAGGCGAAATACGACGGCTATTGTTTAGCTGAAATTCCGGGCAGCTCCGATCCTGAACGCGTCATGAACTACTATCGAGCACTATGGACCGCCCTGTGCGAATGAGCTAAGGAAACGCTCGCCTTCTATCAAGCCCAGCCTTGGCTTTTACCGCCCACTCGCGCACGACTAATCTCTTCAAAGTACCCGCTTTTGCGATATGCCTCCAACGGATCCGGATCCCGCCCCATCTCTAAACGCACCTGTTCGAGAAGTGGACGTACATCCGTCTCGTAGGCGCGTTGCAAAACACGTTCGGCGTCAATGATCTCGCCCGCCTCCTGTGCCTCGGTCAGATCCTCTCGGTTAACGATTAACGCCCGCGCATACGCAGTTTGTAGGTTGCAAACGGATTGGATGCTCGCCTCGACTTTCGGCTTCAGATTGTGGCTCTGATCAATCATGTAAGCGATATCCGTGTCTGTATCCGGATCCAGTTCCGCCGCCACCAGTTCCGTGTAGATGAGAAAGAGTTCCTGCGGATTTACGGATCCAACGGTGAGATCGTCATCCGCAAATTTGCGGCAGTTGAAATGGAATCCACCGAGCTTGCCTTCGTCAATCAGGTAGGCAACGATAAACTCAATATTCGTTCCTTGGGGATGGTGCCCGAGGTCGATTAGCACTTGCGCCTTCGGTCCTAGTTTCGTCGCCATAACGTAAGCCGTGCCCCAATCCGCAAGGTCGGTGTGGTAAAATGCGGGTTCAAAGAACTTGTATTCGATTAGCATACGTGTGTCATCCGGCAGGGCGTCGTGGACTTCGCGAAAAGACTCGTACAACCAACGTTTGCGTTTCCGAAAGTTTGCCTGACCGGGGAAATTCGTGCCATCGGCGAGCCATAGACTCAGCAACTTGGAATCCAGATTCTTCATGATTTCGACACAGTGTAACATGTGGTCTGTCGCCAGCCGCCGAATGTTGGAATCATGGTGGCATACACTTCCCAGCTTGTACTCTTGCGCCTGAAAGACATTCGGATTAATTGCACCGATTCCGATACCGAGTTCCGCCGCATACTGCTTCATCCCATCCCAGTCATCCGTCTCATCCCACGGAATGTGTAGGGCTACTGTTGGCGCAATTCCCGTGAACCGATGGACAGTCGCAGCGTCCTCCAGACGTTCATCCACATTTCGCGCGGCGCCGGGTTGCTGGAAAACCCCGAATCGCGTTCCCGAATTTCCGTATCCCCACGATGGTGTCTCCACATGCTGCTTCTTGAGCAAATCTTTGATTGCGTCAATCCGGATGCCCTGTTTGTCCAGATCTTCCGCCAATAGGTTGTATTTTGGATCGTTCATTCTGTACCTCCCTTGGAATTCCACGGACAAATTGTCGCTGGTAATACCATTTCGCTCGAATAACAGTGCATATAGCGCTTTCCATATACTATTATGACAACTGTTTCCCTTCACACCAAACCCCGTAGGCGGGGCATCTTGCCCCGCTTTGGACAGGCTTGTTTGACGCTATTGATGCACTGCTAATATATAGAAATGGTATAAGTATGCTGCGGAGCGTTACTCTTTGATTCTCAGACGTACCCAACGGGTGTGCGTGACTCCGGCAGAGGTGCACCAGAAATAGGTCATTAGGTCGCCATCGGGTAACAACACGCCGCCAGGTTTACCGAAACCGATAAGCAGATGTTCAGCCAGGAAGTTCTCGCTGTCAGGTGTGCCGAGTGAAGCCTCCGCCCCGGCGTCAAAGACTACCACTTCGTTCTCCACGTCATACGTCTCCAGATCATCGGTCAACGCAATGTGAATGCCTTGGGGATCGTGTCGAAAATTATAAATGGTGGCGATCCGCCCGTCCGGCAACGCGATAGGACAGCACACCTGACCACGCAAATTCGTGGGGCGAGGGTGCGACCATGTGCGCCCTGCATCTTTTGAGATTATCCAATGATTGTTCGCATCTTCAGAGGTGCCGTATTTGTGCACCCAGAACATTCCGTAGATGCTGCTGTCCGGCAGAACGGTGCATGTTAGATCCCACCATAAAAGCGCCCCGGAGAGATCATCCGCGATAACTGTTAATTCATCCCACGTCTTTCCAGAGTCCGTCGAGAACACTGCCGCGGCTTTTTGGTCGGGAGGGCCTGCGTATCCTTCCGGTTTCCAGGTCTCCAGCGGGTACATCCAACGATCCGGCGCTAGTTGCTCGACGCCGCTGGTGCCGTTGCAGGTGTATTTCTCGGGCGGTAGGTTGACGTGAACTGACTGCGGTGCGGACCACGTGCGCCCTTGGTCTTCCGACCAATAGAGCAGCATCTCCGGGCGCTGCAGGATTTCCGACTCCGGGTCAAACAGTTGTTTCTTGTTTGCTTCAAAGCGAGTTGCAGCCATGGCCAGTCGACCGTCAGGCACAACACTAATTTTCGGCGCACGGTAACTCCAGTCGTCGCCGGGATGCCCGTCACCATGGATACTCCCCTCGTTGAGCCAAGTTTTGCCGTCATCAACGGAGCGGAGCACCTCAATGTAGTTGTCCGCCGCCCCCAATTCAGCGCCCACATGTTGACAGGCGAGGAGTGTTCCGTCCGGCAGCGGCGTGATAATCGGCATATAGGCGCCGCGCCCCGGTTCAAGGGAGATAATTCCTTCGCCGACAATTTCTAGCATTAACGTCCTCCTAATAATCGAGTTAAAGTACGCTGCTGGTTGGCTCGCTTTCTACGTCCGATAGGCTACGCATAAAATCATTCAGCAGGGAATCGTTACTTGATTCCATCCACCGCATTAAGCGCTCCCTCATCACATTCAGAATCCCTTGACTCGCGGCATCTCCAGCGAGGTTGTTCGTTTCGTTTGGGTCGAACACTAAATCGTACAGCGATTCTTCGGGGACGGGTTGTTCCGCCCAGCCATGGTTGAGCCACAAGGATTTGCTCTCACCATTGTCACAATTGAGAAGGACTGGCGTGCGATGCTCGTCAATACGCCTGATATACTTCCACCGCTCTGTCCGTACGGCTCTGACCGCTTCATAAGCAGCGTGGTCATTTATTTCAAAGAATAGTTCGTCGTGCAACTTTGGAGTCTCTTGGCTTACAAGCGGCAGAAGCGATTTACCTCGTAACCAGGGCGGTGGTTCAATTTGGAGAAGGTCGCAAATCGTGGGGAAAATGTCGAGATGGCTGGTCATGCAATCGATTACTTTGCCCCCTACAAAACCTCCCGGTCCGCGCATAATGAGCATTGTTCCGATGCCGGAATCATTCAGATTGCATTTCATACGAGGAAAGGCGATCCCGTGGTCGGTCGTGCAAATGACCAAGGTGTTTTCTGCCAAGCCGCTCCGCTCCAACGCATCAAGTACAACCCCCATTTTTCGATCCAATTCTCGAGCACTAGCTTTGTATCTCGCCATGTCTTCCCGTGTTTCGGGTGTATCCGGAAGTGGCGAAGGGGGAAGGCAGTAGTTTGGGTTGTCCGATGCGTCTTGGACAACCAGAAATTCTCTATGAGTTTCAAAAAAACCAACAGAGAGAAAAAACGGTGTTTTGGGGGACCGCTCCAGAAACGAAGCTGCCTGCTGCTCGTATTGGTCGCCACTGAGACATGTGTCATAACCGATGATCTGCCATGCTTCCTCTTCCGCTTTAGGGCTGGCGATGTGCTGGACACCGGCTAGGGCTGATACATAGCCCTCTCGGCGGAGTGTATGAATGATGTGCTGTTTGTAGTCATTGAGCGCATATCCACGATGCGCTAATCCCTCATACCATTTTCGTGGGGGTAACATCCGGTCAACAGGGCTGCCCGGCTCGGACTGCATGTAGGATTGACGCAGAAATTCTGGCGGAACAAAACCCCTTCTTCGGCTAACTTCTGAAGACACGGAGTGGCAACGGCATGGCCATAGGGTTGAATGTATCTCCCCGTGTCATGCGAATGGAGATAAAGGATGTTTGGTCTATCCATAAAGGCGGTTGTGGTTGAAGTCCTACTATTCCTCTGCTACGATTACGATGGCATCGTCGCCGTGGGCGTGATTCTTAATCGATGTGGAAGACTTCGTTCAATTCTTGGGAACAGGGGCTATTGTCCGGGTTGGATGGCATGATATCGCGCATGTACGCCCACCACTTCTTGCAGATTTCTGTATCGGCGATACTTTGCCAGCGAGATTCGTCCTCAATCTCGACATACGCAAATAGTTGGTTCGTTTCCGAATGCAAGAATATTGAATAGTTGTGCACACCGTGTGCTTTCAGCACAGCTTGGAGCTCTTCCCAAATTGGATTGTGCCTCTTGCGATATTCATCATGTTTGTCGGGGTTCACCTGCATCACCATTGCCTTTCTAATCATTGACTCTCCTTTCTTTCCGGGACCGGGCAGCATATGTGAACGGCAAGCGGGCGAGTTGAGCGAATCATACTCCTCCTTCAAAGAGCCGTCAAGCCAAAAAACTGAAAGTAGGTGTTCAGTGGATAGTAGTCAGCAAAAAAGCTCCGGAGCCAAATATGGGAGCGAAGTATCAAGCACTTACATCGCGAGCGCATCGAAAACCGGCATCGTCAAACCCGAAGTCGGGGGAAAACCAGTTGCGATTGGCACAACGCAAGTAGGCATGGTCAGTGGTACACCACGATCCGCCGCGCAATACACGTTCACCGCTAAAATCTGCTCCTCTAGGATTTTTGCGCGGGCTTTGACTATAGTTGCTGCCGTACCAATCAGCGCACCATTCCCAGACATTGCCTGCCATATCCATGACGCCGTAAGGACTTGCTCCGTCGCGGAAACTAGCCACGGGAGCCGGGCATCGGCGGTTATCCGCGCCGATATTCGAATTACATTTCAAGCTATCCCACTCGTTACCCCATGGATACATTCTGCCATCGGTTCCGCGCGCAGCCTTTTCCCATTCAGCTTCGGTGGGAAGTCGTTTCCCGGCCCATTTGGCGAAAGCGGCGGCATCGTGCCAGGTAACGCCTACCACCGGTTGCTCCGGTTGGTTATATTTCTCATCGTCCCAATACATCGGCGCTCTGCGTCCGACCGCTTCCATGAACGACTTAAATTGTGCGTTGGTGACTTCACACCTGTCGATATAGAAAGCGTCCAAATCCACTGTGACTGGCGGACGCTCATCGTTGTAGCCTTCTCTCTCCGTACTCCCCACGATGAACTCGCCAGCAGGTATGAGTATCATCCGGGCATCACCTTGCTCGACGAAAGAAGGCGTGTCGACTCCAGCACCGTCCGATTCGCCCAAACTGCTCGGTTCTACTTTCCCTTGACTCATGTTATATGTTCCTTTGTTCTGTTCACGTGCGTTGGAAAAAGTACGAAACTGCAAAATGAATAGTGGTAGGCCGACTCTCTACGAGTTTCCAAATACGCAGGACTTCATTTTACCATTGCTTTGATGCGGCAATCTTCTTGCCGGAAAGACTCAGCCTAAGAATATGGTACACGAGATGTTCTTCCCAATCAAATCCAAAAAATCGAGTTTCCCTTTTGTCCCGTTAACAGATCAATCAGGATCCAGAAGCCGTTACATGTGAACTGCCCCAGGATCAAACCGAGAAACAGCGGCCGCGCTCGACGGTAGCCCCGTAAGCCGCCGTATTTGAGGATACACGCCTTGATTAACCACGCGAGAAGAACGGTAAACCAGAGTCGATCCATTAACCAGATCGGGCCGATGACGAAGCCGATCGGATGAAAGGGCCACCATAGGAATTGCGCACGCAAGAACATCAATAAACCCGTAATCCCGCCACCGACTCCTTGAATCCACCAACCAGCCCAATTCGCGTCTGGCGGGGACATCAGTAGCGTGGCAATGAAATCGTACGGAGCCCTAGCACCGCCGCCGTAAAACCAGCCATTCCCATTGACCCCGCCGTGTGTGTACGAAAGCCACAGCAGCATCCAAATCGACGACACCATACATACCACAATGGCTAACAACATCGCCCAGAACAATCGGCGTTTGTCTTGACCCCCATCGTCAATCACCTTTAACCCATTTGCGGCGGATGCCATCACGAATATCCGCACATCCGCAGACCAGACGTAAGTAAGTGCCATGCCCGTAATTCCGGCGATGCCAAGCCGCTTGGCGCCGAATCCCGAGATGACAAAGGATGACCCGATTGTCGAAGCAACCGCGACCGCCATTCCGCTTTCGACGACAATCCGCGTCAGTCCGATGAAGATTACAAAGACCGCAAACAGAAGAACGATAACCATGGGCGCCGGGATGCCGCTCGCGTTTAACCATAGTCCCATATAAAGCGATCCGAGGAGCAATCCCCAAACTGCTGCCCGGTAGGAGAGAATTTCGTCGGAATCATTTATGGCTTGCTTGTTTAGGAACGCTTTCCGCATAACCGCCTTGAGATGAGTTCTCGCCGACCAGAAGCTAGCGACAACCAACACAACCATGGCGCCCATCCCCAAGTGCTTGAAGAGTGGGGAAGGCGATCCGTAGATGCCCAGATTCTCAGTCATGCGATACCCGAAATACGCCATAACACCGCGCACGAGCAAGCTAAGCAGATTAAAAAACCACATGCTGAAGGCAACGGCAGGGTTCACCAGATAGCAAAAACCGAGCATGGGAAAACTGAGTCGGAAAAAGAGGGTCTGAGTGTTCTTGAAGATTGGGATGCCACGCTCTAGCTCTACATGCGGAACGGCGGGATTGTAGAAGTGGAGCCCCTTCAGGCTGGCTATAAGAAAGACAATACCAAAACCGAGCCACATGAGCCGGTCCTTGAACAGGGGACTAAGCCCGAAACCCCCGCTTGGCGCCGTCATCTCTATCGGTAGTTGCGCAAGCGGATAGACAAGTCTCTCGTGCTCCATCCACTGCCGACGCAGAACGACCATCATGCAAATCATCACGAGGTACAGCGCCATGGCGAGACTTCCCCAAACCAGCAGCGGTTTAATCCAGATTTCCCAAGGGATGCGGGCTTCCCAACTCGGCAGCCCTTCGTAGAAATACTTTATTCCCAGATCGCTCTGCGGCGCCAACCACGGCTTGATGTGCGGCTGGATCAGTTCCGCCCAACTGTTTTCAGGCGTGGCAAAGTAGAACGGCGCCGTTATGATTGGCAGCAGTTGCGCGCTATACCCCATCGTTGGAATGGCGCATGCGACCACCAACATCATGTAAACGGCTCTCAACTCCCCGCCATCAAGCGCAAATCGGGGATTCACGCGCCCTATCCCGGCGTTTACGATGAAGGTCAGGACAAAGAAGATGAAGATTGCCGCCGCGGTGCTGAAATCAATTGCCATGTAGGAGCCGTGGACCACCATGATGTTGTAGGTGGTACCGACGCCGACAACCAGTGAACCAACGACACCGACAGTCACTGCGCGGAATGTGCAGGGGTTATGGTTATGCGCGTGCTCAGAAGTGGGGACAGCAGGCTGGAAGGGTTTGTCCATGGCGATACAGAGCCTAGCACGAATCCCAATTCCTGTCAAGATGCCGGGATCCCATATGAGATCCATCTGATTTCGTAGGACTCGTAGGTTGGGTTGAACGGAAATTCGTTAGTAATCGCTAATCTTGTAAGAGTTTTCGAGTGCCTATTTCGCTTGAACGCGCCAAAATTTGAGTGAAACCCAACACGTTCTACCACCATGAGACCTCCTCTGCAATTAGATGCGTTTCCCCTGCATAACGGATAGAATTTGCTTGTTCTCCCCTCGCGATTGGGTTATCATCTCGTTACGGGGTAAAATCAATAATCGGGAATGAACCGTTCCGATTCGCAAGTGTCTGTTTCTCCCTATTCTGGCACACAAAACCTACATTCCTCATAAAGGAACCAGGGCTATGTCTGAGTCTAAAAAACTTACCGTCTTGGGTATTGGCGCCCATCCATCAGATGCCTTTCCCGGCATAGGCGGAACGTTAGCAAAACATGCCAACAGAGGTGATAACGTAATACTCTTATCCGTAACCTACGGCATCCATGTTCATACGGAGAGGCTCCGCGACAAGAGTGTCGAGGAAATCAAGGACATTGTACGAGAGGAGAGCACCGAGGCGGCGAAAATCCTTGGCGTAAATGATTACCGTTTTTTGGATTTCGACGATTCGCCCCTCGTTGCGACCAAAGAATCACTTATAGAGGTAGGCAAGGTGATCCAAGACACTCGGCCGGATATAGTTATTAGCGTGCATTACCCGTTTAAAGAAGCCGAGCGCGGACATGATCATGGTGTAACAGCAAGGATGATTGACCGTGCGCCGGTTTGGCGCCACCCTGACGTAGACGCTCCTCACCGAGCAAAGACGATATACTACTCTACAATGGATTTCATTGGCGGTTTGAATTACCCAATGCCCACGCCGCCCGATATCTTCGTGGACATAACCGACACCATGGAACAGAAGATTGAAGCCTGCATCGCTTCGTGGGGAAGTATTGCGGGGGGATTTGATCCGGAAAAATACGCCGAGGATTCACGAATAGAGCACAGATTTTTCGGACGTATCGTCGGTGTCGAGTATGCAGAACCTTATGAGTCCGTGCGCGGCCAGAGGGCGGTTGAATACCTTACCCCGTGAATACGGCGGACACGGTTGGCAGCAGCGGCGGTGTTCGCTCATCTGCATGCTGAATATTCAATAGTCCCGTTTTATCTCACAAAACCCTTACTGGGAGGGGGGAAAGAACATGGACGTTAGAGTTGGAAGTGCGCCCGACAGTTGGGGCGTCTGGTTTCCGGACGATCCAAAACAGACGCCATGGCACCGATTTATGGACGAGATAGCCGAAGCCGGCTATGAATGGACTGAGCTGGGGCCTTACGGTTACCTTCCCACCGATCTGTCCACGCTCCGAGCGGAACTGGAGAAGCGCGGCTTGAAGGTGTCCGGGACGTTTGCCATGGATCACCTCGAGGATCCGGCGTCGTGGGGGACGTTGGAAGAACAAGTGCTGGGAGCAGGCGAATCTTTGGCATCGCTTGGCGCTGAATACCTAGTGCTCATCGACGACGTCTATACCGACCTATTCACCGGAGAATCGCAGAGACCGGACCGACTTGATGAAAGCGAATGGAAACGATTAATCGATACCACGCACAAGGTTGCGGATATTGCGCGCGATCGATTCGGTTTGCAGTTGGTCTACCATCATCATGCCGATACACATGTCGATTATGATGATCAGATTGAGGCGTTCTTGGAACAGACCGATCCCAGCCGCGTGTCGCTCTGCTATGACACCGGTCATCATGCCTACCGCGGCGGGGATCCGGTAGACTTTATGCGCCGACATCACGAGCG
Organism: Candidatus Poribacteria bacterium; assembly: GCA_022827055.1. Taxonomy (GTDB): domain Bacteria; phylum Poribacteria; class WGA-4E; order WGA-4E; family JAJDTR01; genus JAJDTR01. Next base: position 36,434 of record JAJDTR010000047.1, read on the forward strand.
GATTCCTTACTTGCATCTCAAGAGTATTGATGCGAAGATACGGGAAAGGGTCAAAGCCGAGAATATTCCATTTGCCACCGCAGTGGGCATGGATATGTTTGTTGAACCTTCCGAGGGTGCGGTGGATTTTCTCGCGTTTCGGGACGTGCTGCGTGACATCGACTACAGCGGCTTCGCAATTGTTGAACAAGACATGTATCCGGCGTCGTTCGACAAACCTTTTCCCATAGCCAAGCGCACGCGCGCCTATCTACGCGAGATTGGAATCGGTTGATTGCGACGGAGTTCAGTGAGGCACCACCTCACTCAATGATCCGCTAACCGGCAACTCCCAAACGCTTGTGGCCATTATGGTGTATAAGGACGGTTTTCGTCCAAATATGCAATCGTACCCAAGGATGGCCTCGTCGTGGAGTATGCAACGCTTCAACCGAAAGCTACATCAAGTGTATCGCGAGCGGAGTAACGCTGCTGCCTGACACATAGCCTTTAGCTTCAGATATGCTTCGTCTAAATCCATGGGGTTCTGAACCGATGGCGAGAAGCCACAATCCGGATGCAGGGTGATGCGTTCTTTATCCACATAACGCATTGCTTCCTCCACACGCGAGATTACAGCTTCTGGCGTTTCTACTTGTCGATTGCAATGATCGATGCATCCCAAACCCAATCGCACATTCTCGGGAAACTGCGCTAGCGACGCCAACCCACCGGCGACCGGTGTGGTGTATTCCATTGAGATTGTCCCAACTTGTACCTTCGCTAAAGCCGGCATAATCAACTCATAGGGACCTTCAGTACCATGCTTGCGGTCGAAGTGTGCGTGGCACAGATGCATCCCTGTCGCAATGCCTTTTATCCCATCCAGGGTTTGGTTAATTAGATCTACGGCTAGGTCCATCTCATACTTCACATCGCCGATCCCCTCCCGCTTCCGAAAGCTGGGATCGACCATCGCACTCAACCACGGTTCGTCAAGTTGCACTGTATCCGCGCCAGCTTCACGGATTAGCTCAATTTCCTTCCGCAAAATCGGCACACAATCGGCCATCAGCTTCTCGCGAGTAGGATAAGCCGCTTTTGAATACTCCGCGTGCCACATCCGTCGGCCAATAATGTACGGAGCGGGTAATGTTGCCTTGATGCGCCGTTGGGTACGCTCCCGTATGTATTGGATTTCATCAACCACCAGCGGGCGGCGATACTCAATTTGTTCCACCACTGCCGGATAAGGCAATCCACCGCTGGGGTTGAGGTCGGGCTTGAAACCCCGCACACGGTCAGCAAAGACTTTGACGTAGCTTTCCCGACGCCATTCGCCATCGGTGAGTTCGTCCAAACCGGCCAACTCTTGCAGGCGCAAAACCGATTCAACGGCCGGGTCAAGTAGGCGATCTGTTTCTTCTTCGGATATC
>JAJDTR010000156.1 GCA_022827055.1 Candidatus Poribacteria bacterium
GCACGCTGAAGCAGGACCGCCAACTCTTGCGTATCCCCAACGGTGAAGTAGCCGGGGTAATCTTCGCCCAAAAGTCCAATTGAACCCGAGATTCGAGACGAAACAATCGGAACCGAGCAGGCTATTGCCTCGGAAACAACGTTCGCCCCGCCCTCCGATTCCGAAGTCAGGGAGAGAAGCCTGCTGCGGGCAATCAGACGCATTGACTTCCAATGCGGGAGGTTGCCCAGCCAGCGATAGCGCGGATTGAGCGATGACTCCCTACGGGCGGTTTCTTCCATGTCGCCGCTAATATCCGCCCCCGCGTGCAATACGCCGATACGTGACGAAGAAGGCAATGATCGAACTGCCATAGCTGTCCGAAACGGGTCCTTTACAGGGCGCAAATGCCCAATTACACACACTTCAAACACATTTTTTTGGGGGGTGAATTCCCCGGGCGGTGGCTCCACCGATTGATAAATGACTCGCGCTTTATTAGCCAAGCGTTTGGGCAATTCTTGTATCCCCATCGGTTGAAGCACGACGTAACGGTCCGCCAACTCCAAGGACTCCTTTGCCGAAGAGTCCGTGTGAATGTCTCCATAGAGATCGGTGCCTACCAATGCGAGAATTAGAGGCAAGCTCGGATGCCGCTCGCGGAATCGCGCCATGGACGTGTGACTCCGGCGAGCATGAAGCGCAATCATCAAATCGCACCGCTGCGCCTTATATTCTTGCGCGAGAACCACCTCATGATTGAGTTCTCGCAACAGCCTAGCCCATCGAAGCGCCGCCACGCGATTTCCCGTGCGTGAATATGCCGGGGCTGGAGTAATCAGGCATATCTTCATAACTGTTTAACTCAACTTCGCACATACGTGTTCTGTAGGTGTGGTTTCCAACCGTGGCGAACCTTCTCCCTACGATATGGGCTCCCGTATCAACACGAGTCCTTCGCATTTATACCAAACCGTCTCAACGTGCATCAGGTCGAAGAGTTTCGAAACGGAGATACGCTCAAATTGTGAGATATCGATAAGTCCCTGTACTCCTCGAAAGTCATACGAATAGTGGCATAATCAATAATTACAGAGCACAAGTGCGAAATCCCGCCAACACGTCCCGCCGATCCGGGGTATAGAAATTCCGCCATGTGTTCCTTAGCATTCGTGACCGAGTCGTCCAACACCCACCGCGAAGAACTTTGCGCGTCCCGAACCAAGGTTCCGAATACTCCTCGTAGGCATCCTTTACAAATCCTGGATACGGTCGAAACTCGCTGGACGTCCATTCCCAGACATTGCCAATCATCTGTCGGCAACCGAACGCGCTGTCGCTCTCAGGAAGCGCACTGACATCAACACAGCCCAAATTCCGCCAGTCCATATTGACACGCTTTGCGGATGGATTAGCATCACCCCAAGGGAAACGGCGCTTTCTTGAGGCGTCCGCATTTTCACATGACTGTGGTTCCATCGCAGCTGCGAATTCCCATTCCGCTTCTGTGGGAAGACGACGCCCCGCCCATTGACAGTACGCCATAGCTTCATACCAATTGACATGAATGATGGGGAGGTTCGGGTCGATCGGAAACCACTGATCGAAATGTCGTCGGATCCACCCTCCATCGGCGTCCTTTCGCCAATACACCGGATATTCGGCGTTTACTGATTCTCGCCACTTCCAACCCTCGGTCGTCCAGAATTCGGCGCGGTGATATCCGCTATCTTCGACAAACACGAGATAGTCCGCTTGAGTCACGGGAGCCCGACCAATTGCAAATGGCTCAATCTCCACGGGGTACGCCCATTTTTCGTTGTCGAAAACGAACGGTTCGTCCCGGGCTGCTCCCAAGAAAAACGTGCCGCCCGGAACTTCGGCATCGCCTGCAATTGGTGGTGTCTGGGGAATCGGAGTTTGCAAACCAGCAGCACCCGAAAACTCTGGCGGAGGGTACCCCAACGTTTGCCGTGTATAGGTAAATGCCTCGTTGTGCATATCTTCGTGAAAAGTCGTATAACGCACAAAATAGGATAACCGTTCAGAACAGGTGTCACCCTGAAGTGCCTCTATGACGTGGTCACGAACGTCACATATGTACGCGATTGTCGCGTCGCGCGAGGGTAGCGGGAGATCCCAGCGGGATGTGTGAGGAATGGCAATCGAATCCCAAATAGCGTCCGCATCTTCCCGAATCGGTTTCCGTTTGCACACATGCCGCAGCACCCACTTCTCTTGGAACCACGCCACATGACCGATTTCCCAGAGCATCGGATTGATTATTGGAAGGTATGGGCCCATCAGTTGTTCATCGTCAAGATCTGCAACAAGATCCAATGTTCGCTGACGGGCGTCGCGTACCCATTCGCCAAGTTCCATGGACATTACACCTATTCTCCGCAGTGATTTCGTGTGGTGGACTCAATGCTACCAAGACAACCCCAAACAGGGATGTTCTTTTCACAGATGGAGTTTAGCATAGGAAGCCAGGCGGTACAACAGTAATTCTCCAGCGCCACAGGGGAAACGCATCTAAATTTTCTGCATCACAAAATAGGAAATCGGGCTAAGTTTGTGACACTATTTTGGGACTCGTAGGTTGGGTTGAACGGAAATACGTTAGTAATCGCTAATCGTGTAACAGTTTTCGAGTGTCTATTTCGCTTGAACGCGCCAAAATTCGAGTGAAACCCAACAGTAATCGTACGTTCTACCACCATGAGACCTCTTCTGCAATTAGATGCGTTTCCCCTGTCCAGCGCCAGACAGTGAACTCAATCGTCCCCTGCTCGCACCTGTATTTGACTTGCAATCCAACTCCGGTTTTTGGTAACATGTAGCAAAAAGAAAGGCATAATAGTTTACATTTGTTCATAGAAGGAGGCGGACGTTATGGCATTACCCAAAATGGTACGTATTGAGCAACACATTGAGGCGCCGGTAGTCGCGGATATTCCAGCAGCGGTACGAGCCGAGTTGGATGAGATAGAAGCGAGATCACTGGTGAAAACAGGCGATAGAATCGCAATTACAGGTGGAAGCCGCGGCGTCGCGAATATCGATATCGTGATTAAAGCGATCGCAGATTATCTCAAAGAACTGGGAGCGAGACCTTTTGTGGTGCCAGCGATGGGAAGCCATGGCGGAGCGACGGCGGAGGGCCAACGCGATGTCTTGGCACATTACGGCATCACCGAAGAAACCGTCGGCGCGCCTATCGAAGCCACCATGGATACGGTGGAAATTGGAAGAACAGCCGATGGGTTGCCGGTTCTTCTTGATCGAAACGCCGCCGAAGCGGATGGCATCGTTCCCTTGAACCGCATCAAAGCGCATACAGATTTCAAGGGTTCTATCGAGAGCGGCTTGTTGAAGATGATGGCGATAGGGCTAGGTAAGCAAAGGGGCGCCAATATGTATCACCGCGCCTTTTTTCACCACGGGTTCGAACATGTGATTCTAACCGTCGGCAGTTTGATGTTGGATACGGGGAAAGTCGTTTTTGGCGTGGGGTTGGTCGAAAACGCACATGAGCACACGGCGAAAGTTGCCGCGATGCGCCCTAATGAACTCATCAGGCGGGAGCGCGAGTTGTTAGTAGAAGCCAAATCTCTGATGGGGCGGCTGCCGTTCGACACTCTCGACTTATTGGTGATAGATTGGATGGGGAAGAACATCAGCGGCACCGGAATGGACACGAATATTATTGGTCGAATGATGCAGAACTTTGAGCCTGAACCTGAAAAGCCCGCAATTCTGCGAATCTTCGTTCGAGACCTAACGGAGGAGAGCAACGGCAACGCGACGGGCGTTGGACTGGCTGACTTTACGACAACTCGGCTCGTCGAAAAGGTTGACCGCTACGCGACTTACATGAACGGCATTACGGGCTTGGGACCTCAAAAATCCAAAATTCCGTTTTACTATGATACAGATAAAGAAGCCATCGAGGTCGCATTGAACACCATCGGACTGACGCCTCCGGAAGAAGCGAAAGTTGCGCGGGTGGAAAGCACACTTACGTTAGCAACTCTGGATATTTCCGAAGCCTTCATTGAGGATGCGGAACTGCGCAGCGATCTTGAGATTGTCGGTGAAGCGAAAGCGTTTGAATTTGACGCATCGGGCAACCTTGCTCCATTCTAAAGCGCAGACGATTTTCTCAAGGAATTGCTGGCTGACGATCAACCGCAGACTCTGTGTGCATGACCGAACGATGGTGCGCCTAATCGCAATCTCCACCACCCAATACACCTAGAACCTAGAAGCGGTGCCCCTAATCTAAAACCCTGTTCAAGGAGTGTCTATTGAATCGCCTAGTGGTTGGAATTACAGGTGCCAGCGGTGCCATCTATGGAGTACGCTTACTTGATGTCCTCAATCGACTGGACACCTATGAGATTCATCTCACCATTTCCGACTCAGGCATGAGAGCCCTCTGGGAAGAGCTCCAAATTCGTGTAGACCTCGACAATTTCAAAATCGAGTCATTAATGGGGCGCCCTTTGGATCAGATAGTTTACCACCATCCATCGGACATCGCGGCGCCAATTTCAAGTGGCTCATTCCGCACTGATGGCATGATTATCGCGCCTTGTAGCATGGGAACAGTTGGTTCAATCGCGGCAGGCATCTCGCGGAACCTCATTCACCGCGCGGCTGATGTGTGTATCAAGGAGCGGCGCAAGCTGGTGCTTCTACCGCGCGAAACTCCTCTGAGTCCAATCCACCTAGAGAACATGCTCAAGCTCTCCCAGCTCGGTGTCTGTATTCTGCCTGCTATGCCCGGCTTCTATCATTTTCCGAAAACTGTTGATGATCAGATTAACTTTGTCATCACGAAACTGCTTGACCAATTTGGGGTTGACTCCGGTCTTATCCAACGCTGGAAAGAAAACAGATAGTTCCACCTCTCGAGTGAATGGTATGATGCTTCGCAAACTGAAAATCATCCTTGATATGATTAAGTTTGAACACACCATCTTCGCGCTTCCATTCGCCATTATGAGCGCATTCATTGCTTCGGACGGGCTTCCTCCTTGGGGCACATGTGGATGGATTCTCGCGGCAATGATAGGCGCCCGTAGTTGCGCAATGGCGTTCAATCGGCTAGTGGATGCGAACATTGACGGAGCGAATCCACGAACGAAAATGCGAGCGATTCCCGCCGGACTGATCTCCACAGGTTCGGTGTGGATTTTTACAGTGGTATCTGCCGCTTTACTCGTCTATTCAGCCTATAATCTCAACCCGCTTGCATTTGCTCTTTCCCCACTAGCTCTGGGAATCACCTTGGGGTATTCGTACGCGAAGCGCTTTACTTCGCTGTCTCATTTCTGGTTAGGTCTGTCCCTTTCGATCGCCCCAATTGGCGCCTGGATTGCCGTCGAAGGTAGATTTGATTGGACACCGATGTTTCTCGGTTTATCTGTTCTCCTCTGGACGGCAGGGTTCGACATAATTTACGCCTGTCAAGATTTCGAGTTTGATCGGAAAAACAGCCTGCATTCTATCCCAGCGCGCTTCGGAATTCGACGAGCTCTATTGCTCTCTTCCGCACTTCATCTGATAACGATTTCCATACTTGTCGGACTTGCCATGTTACCGAATCTCGGTACTCTTTACCTCATCGGAGTGGGAATCGTGACGTGCATTCTAATCTATGAGCACGCAATCGTAAGACCGAATGATCTTTCACGCGTGAACCTCGCTTTTTTTACCTTGAACGGAATGGTAAGTTTAGTGCTTTCCGTCCTTGCTGTAGCGGATTTACTAATCAGATCCTAGTGAGGCAGGAAACCGAGGGTTATTATGGACACGCGCGTACAACCGAGAGATCAAAGAATTGTAATCCTTGCCGAAGGGTCATTCGGTATTCTCGAATCCAAAACTGCTACCGTATTGGTTCGTTACCTGCCTGAAAATGTCGTCGCGGTTATTGACAGCGTAAACGCCGGAAAAGACGTAAGCGAAATTCTTGAGATCGGTGAAGGCATCCCGGTTGTTGGCAGCCTGTCGGAAGCCTTGAAGTTCCAACCAACCATGTTGGCAATCGGGATCTCGCCTCCCGGAGGCAAGTTGCCTCAAGCGTGGAGAGATGTGTTGTACAAAGCGATTGACCATAACATGCATGTGATGAGTGGACTCCACCAATTCCTAAGCGAAGATGCCGAACTCGCCGAACGAGCGAACCGTCACGACGTTGTGCTGTGGGATGCGCGCAAGCCGCCTTCAGGATTGCCTGTCGCCACGTGCAAAGCGAACGATGTTGATGCAACCGTAGTCTTGACAGTAGGCGCGGATTGCCGTGTTGGAAAGATGTTGGCAGGAATCGAGATTACGCATGCTTTACGAAAGGCAGGATTGAATGCCGAATTTGGTCCTACGGGCCAAAATGGAATAATGGTATGGGGTTGGGGTATCGCCGTCGATGCCGTTATTTCAGACTTTACCGCCGGAGCGGCGGAGCGCATCGTCCTTGAGGGCGCCGAGAACCGTGACGTGTTAATTGTCGAAGGACAAGGCTCGCTCGTTCATCCCGGCTACTCGGGCGTAACGTTGAGTCTTTTACACGGGTCGATGCCTGACGCCATGATCTTTTGCCACCAACCGTCGCGAAAAATTGTCGCCAGATACACTGTACCTTTACCCCCAATCGACGATCTGATTCAGCAATATGAAATGCTCGCGAAGCCAATCAAACCCGCAAAAGTAATCGGGATTGCCCTCAACTGTTTTGACCTGACCGAGATTGAAGCGTTGAGGGTTATCGAAGATGTGGAGGAACAAACAGGGTTGCCTGCAACTGATGTCGTTAGATTTGGTTCGGAGAAATTGGTGGATGCCATACAGAAGATCCACCCGGCTAAACGATGAGTGAGATAATGGAGGAATGTTCAGAGTGAGCACAGCAAGACTCGCTAATCGAAGCTCGGAAGCTCAATCATTGCTTAAGATGCCGCTTGCGGAAGCCGAAGCGCTGTTCCAAAGCCATCCAACGGAACGGCAACTAGAGATTATTCTTTCGACTCCCCACCCAAAGGAACGGGAAAAACTATATTACCTTGTCCCCGACTGCACCGAATTAATCCAGCGCAGCCCGACAGAACAGGTGTTGCAAGTGTTGAACACAATGCTGGGTACCGGATTAACGTCAGCTCTGCTGCCGTGTCTGTCAGCCGAGCAGTTCGAGGAGGTGATTGACCTCTCTGTGTGGCGCAACGGCACGGTCAACAAGCGAGACGTAGATCTTTGGCTTTTTGAGTTATCGAACTGCGATCCGGATGAAATCAGTAATCTTCTAACCCATATCGATGTCGCAATTCTCGCTGTTCTGCTTCAAGGTAGAATCGAACTCAAAACCGATTTCGCCGCACTGATGATTGAAAGTGGCGTTGTCGATCCCTCGTCGGCTGAAATTCAGTATGCAGACGAGCGCGCTCGTGAGATCATGGACACCCTCTGGGAAATGGATGAACATCTTTTTACCCGCGTGCTCTATGAATTATTTGCCGTGGATAAACACGTTTCGGCAGGAGAGGAACTTTCCGCCTCGCTCAAGCGCGCCAAGGATGAACGTGATGAACGTGTACGAACTCGGGATCTAGCCGCAGGCATCGGAATAACGGAGGAGGAGGTCCTAGAGAAGGTCGATCTTGCGACTCTTGACCTTAACGATGGAGTGGATGTGTCTGAAAACGGCGATTCGGGAAAACACCGATAAGAAGGCGGACCGGACGATGTTCGAGATTGATGTTCCTGTCCAACATGATCGGCGACTGTTTCTGTCTCAGACGCTTGTTCGTGGCGATGACACGGGCGAAATATCCAATGCCAAGGAGGAGGAAATTAGACAAGAGATTGCCGCGCTATCACACAAACTAATCACCGTAAAAACGGAAGATGTTGCCTCAATGCCGCAGTTGCGTCAGCAGGTCCAAGAGGCGTTTGTGCTGGTCAATTTGGGTTTGGAGTATGGGAGTCATGGCGATCTAGATAGATCGGTTCGATTGTTGAAGAATAACCATGTCGTTAAATTCTTCCAGATTGGCAATACGCTTATCAGTGAACTCCGTAATCGCTGCTTCGATACGCTTGAGAATGCCGTTCTGGATTTCGCCGAATCCCCCGATTCTAGCCACCATGCCCGTGACAACATACTTGTATACAATGAATGGGAGCGCCAGTTTCTAGACGGAATAAACAAACTTAAACTGGTCATTGATTCGCCACAGGTAATGCTCCGCTCCGTTAGGTCCTCACGACCGATAACAAACCTCGCCGATTTGGCTATCGTCAGCCAACAACTCGATAATATTGACAATCGTCTAGCCTATATGCGGGCACTTCCGCTTCAGAAGGTTCTTGGCGCTGAATACCGAGTTAACCCAGATGGTGACACCGCGCGGGAAATCACCATTGCGCTGATAGTGAACCTAATTTTGTATCGTGAGATAGATTTCGATTTTGATAACGACGATTTGAAGAATCTTCGTGACGTTGCGTATGATTCAGAAAGCGGCCAGATAATAAGCGTTACCTTCGATCGACTTGTCGATTGGATTCAACACTACCTTGATCGTGCCTCATTATCGGAGCAGGTCACGAATTATGCCGTTGCTTATTGGCAAGACACCCTGAAGGTTTTGGAATCAGAACTTCGATTGGAACACAATCTTGAAACTACTGATGTTCTATGCCCATGAATTCTGGGTCAGGACAACCCACAGGGTACTCGACTCCGTTGAAGAACTCGATTGTGACGAGAGGGTTAGAGAAGCCGTGGTGGTTTTCGTCCATGCTGAAGCTGAAGATGAGGAACAATCGAGTAAAGTTCTAACCAAAATGGTCAAAAACCTAAAATGGCATGCAGGCAAGTTCGGCACAAAAAACGTGGTACTTCATTCTTTCTCCCACCTTTCTTCAAGCAGCGCCTCTCCCGAATTTGCGCGGCAAATTCTAGCTGACGCACAAAATCGCCTGCAGAGTGTCGGATTTACGGCTCAAATGACGCCGTTCGGCTATCTTCACGAATTCTCACTTCATGTGAGCGGCGAGTCTCTCGGGCGCGTGTTCAAAGAGATTTAAAAGCAGCACCCTCAATCTTCCGCCCTTCAAATCCGTTTAAATCCCCATCCGTAGCGCCACAGCCGCCAACAGCACGAGAAGCGAAACTATGCCCATCAAGCTTGATACAACTGCCATACTTCGTCGCATTTTATCAATCTCTTCAGGAAGTTCTTGAGTTCCTGGATCAAGGGCTTCGACAGCTTGCCTCAACCTCGGTCCCATAATGAAACCGTGGATCCACGTGAGGAAGACGAGGATTAGAAATAAGATTAGCTTAATGCCAAGTGTTCTCATGAACAGTTTTATCGCCTCGGTATCCCCACCGATTGCGCGAAAAACATTGAACAGCCCGGAAAAAAAGAGAATCATGACGCATATCCAGACAATTGGTTCAAATTGCTTGCCGATTCGGGTGAGAATCCTGATTCTTTCTACCGGTGCAACCGATTTTTTGAAATAGGGCACGATTACCATCGCCAGTATTAGATTTCCACCAATCCAAACAACCGCAGCGGTCACATGCAACCACCGAATCAGCAGATCAAGAATTTCCATTGTTTCTCCTTTGCCATATAAGAGTGCATCGATTCAGGTCCCATCCGACACCGTTGACAAGCCTTAGATGCCATGATAATATTGTTTGACCTCAAATGCTGTGAGTACACAGCATAGCACGAACAAAGATTCTTAACAAGCCAGAATACGGAATTGGGAGTTCCACACGCATGGGAGACATTATAAGAGGCGCGGTGATCGGCTACGGCGCGGCATTCAACATGGGGCGCGCACATGCGTCCATGATGCAGGAGACGGAGGAAATTGAGTGCGTCGCTATATGCGATGTTGATAAGGAACGAACTCGCGCGGCAGAAGAGGATTTTCCAGGCATCAGGACTTACAACTGTGTCGAAGATCTCTTGACAGATGAGGCAGTAGATTTAATCGCAAATGTATTGCCTCATAACCTGCACTGTTCGGTAACAGTCGACTGTTTAAGAGCGGGGAAGCATGTTGTCGTCGAAAAGCCGATGTGTATCACAATCGCCGAGGCAACCGAGATGATTAACACAGCCAAGGAGAACGGCTTGATGTTGTCAGTCCACCATAACCGCCGCTGGGATGCTGACTTTTGGACATTGCGTGGTTTGGTCCGAAGCGGAGTAATCGGTCAGGTGTTTAGCATTGAAATGTGGAGCGCCGGGTACGGCAGACCTAATCCGGACTGGTGGCGAAGCGTGAAGGCGATTTCTGGCGGAGGCTTCTATGATTGGGGAGCGCATTACGTTGACTGGCTACTTCATATAATTGAAGAAAAAATGGTTAATGTCACAGGATTCTTCCAGCCGAATTTGGTATGGACAGACATTACAAACGAAGATCACGTTCAGGCAATCATTCGCTTTGCCAACGATTCGGTTGCCAATGTCCAGATGTCGTGCATAGCGAAGGTCGAGGAACCCCGATGGAAATTGCTCGGCTCGCACGGGTCAATTGTCTCTGAAGCTGCACACTTCAGAGTGCTCTCGGAAACCGAGGAGGGGACCGAAGAAAAGATTGTGGAGTTCAGTAGCCGTCCGGGTCCAAGCTATTATGAGAACATCGTTGCGCACGTCAACACTGGTGAACCTCTTCTCACGACCGGCGAATCCGCGCGCCGTGTGGTGGCTGTCTTGGAGCTCGCCGAGAAATCCTCCAAATCGCACCAAGCAGAGACGGTACCCTACGAGTTTGAGTAGCGAATTTACCGCGGCGTCAGCTTGTAGACGCTGGAGAGTCCATTCGAGTCCAATAATGGGATAGAATGCGGGAGGGTTTTGGGGCTTGTTAGACAACCCTAATTGCGACCTGAAAACATCAATCGGCAATCCTGCATCATTTCATACTTTTCATACCAAACTGGAGTTTCCAATAGAGACGAAAAAGTGAGAGAACTCTCGCCATGACTGGTTTCCCAGCCGTTTCGACATTTCACCAACGGAAGGATGGTATGAAATTTTGTTATGAAAATGTAGTTGTGATTCAGGGCAATCGAAATTTAGGAGGGACGTAGCTTTCGTGGGGAGAGGAAGGTTTTTCGAATAAGTTCTCAAGCGGGAAAAACATCGCACATCTGGATGCGCCCTCTGCCCACTATCAAGGATACGTTGGTTCTAAGAAACGATTACCCTTTTGCAGATTGGTAGTAAGGATTTGTGCCGGAGGCGTGGTCGGTTGTGTCGATGATGTTTTGTATTTCCGGGAAAGATTCTTTAACCATGGCTTCGATTCCGTGTTTCAAAGTAACACTCGCCATTCCGCACCCTTGACATCCTCCGCCCATGTGGACGTAGATTGAGTCATCAGTGACATCCAATAGATCTATGTGTCCCCCGTGCGCAGCGACAGAAGGATTAATGCGATCGTCAATAAGCGCTTGAATTGCTTGCGCCTTCGGGTTATCCCAAGTTGGCGTGTTCGGATTATCAATTCGGAATCCGCTTGAATTGAGGTCTTCCACGTAGTCGATTGTTGCCCCCTTCAAGTTCTCGGCACTCTTGGGATCCACAAAGACTTTGAACGCCTGCGCCTCCACGACGATGTCATCCACTTCAGGTTCAGTTTCAAGCCCCAAGCCGTATTCGAACGCGGATGCCGTGCGTCCCTGTATGCTCACACGCAATCCCTGTACATCCACTTCCTCGCCCTCAATAATCGACTGAATTTTCCCTCTAGCCGTCTCAGTTACCGAAAGTAGCGGCTCTTGTTCGTCTGATTTGGATTTTGCGTGTAGCTTATTGAGTAGGTTTTTCATTGTAGAGTTACCTTCAAAAAAGAAAACCGTGTTCCGCTTTCAGTAGAAAACCTCACCTCATTGAACACTCAAGTCTTGATTATTTATACACTGCGGTAGGTTAGGATTCCTAACCGAGCCGACATTTATGCAGTCTGGAAGGTGCGGTTGGAAACCCCACCTTCCGAAACATATGTAAATATGAATGGAATTGACTAGAGCGTCCCATCTATGAGGCACGGCTACGTTGCCGGTTGCCGCGTGTTTTCCATGGGATGACGAAATTCGCCCATCTCATCATAGAATCGCTTGAGCCGATGAATGGCCTCGATTTCCAATTGACGGATACGTTCACGAGTCACATTCAACTTTTCGCCGATTTCGCGCAGCGTTCTTTCGTTCCCGCCTTCAAGCCCGTATCGCATACTTAGGACCTGTTGCTCTCTGGCGCTCAATTTACCGAGCAGTTGTTCGACCAGATCTTGCTCAATCATGTCCGCAATAGGACCGGCTTCCGGATTTTCAGACGTATCTTCAACCAAATCACCGAGCGTCGCCGCAGTCTTTTCATCGCTCAGCGGTGTTTCCATTGAGATGGTGTCGGAGTTTAACGCCAGAATCTCCTTCACTTGACTTTCCGTCAATTCCAGGGCTTCTGCCAGTTCTCCAATCTTTGGCTCTCGCTGCAACTCCTGACAAAGACGGGCATAAGTTGAGTCAAACCTATTGACTTTGGCAACGATGTAGGATGGCAGACGAATGGACCGGGAACAGTTATCAAGTGTCCGCCGAATTGCCTGCTTAATCCACCAAATTGCGTACGTGCTGAACTTAAAACCTTTACGATAGTCGAATTTCTTCGCTGCACGCATGACACCGATGTTTCCTTCCTGAATCAGATCTTCAAGAGGGACATTTCGCCCCTGATATTTTGAAGCTACTGAAACAACCAGACGCATGTTCGCTTGAACCAACTCATCGCACGCCGACTCGTCCCCATTTTCAATACGCTTTGCAAGCGCGATCTCCTCTTCCCTTGTCAGGAGAGAATGGTGCGCGACCTGGCGCAACCAGCTACTCAGAGCATCCGTTTGAACAGGTTTGGAGTTGTCTTCTTCCCTTAGCAGATACTCGATGTTATCTTGGGATTCGGGAATTTCATCGTCCAGTAATTCACCCCTGAGTATCTCGTCTTCTCTTGTGTCAAATACTTCCTCCGGTTCCATTTGCCTCCGTTTCCTCTCGATAGAATCGTGCTACTCTTCTCATTGATACATTCCATTAACGTTCTGCGCGCATAATAACATCTTTTTTATGTTTTGTCAAGTATTTACCTTAAAAAATTTCCTTCCTTTGTAATTTCGCTGCTTAATCCCACAGATTTATGCAAATAACGTAATGTCGTTGCAACTGAGAATTGCACATGTGGGATTTGATTGATTCGATCTGTGGTATAGGTAAATCGATAATTATTTTTCCGCGGCGGCCGGTTCGGTTTCCTAACCGAACCGGTATTTATCCAGTCCGTAGGTACGGCTGGAAAGGGATTTATATCAAGTAACACTCGACATTGCACTCCGCTAGAGTACGAGAAGAGGACTATCTCTATCAAGGGGTGCTTTTTAATAGCTAACCAAGGAGCGAAAAAATGAGTGTCAATTGATGATGCGCTATTCACATCGCGCTCCGCTGGAGCGCGGAAATTTGGACATATCGCATTCTATCAACATGTCGATCCTCTGGATCGAAAGAATGGACTCTACAAGTGACAAGTGTTACGTGCTGAAAGAATTATTCCGATGGGGATAATGGCGCGCTCTTAAGTAACATATTTTCGGAGCTAGCCATAGAACGAAATTTAAGTGACTCTTGATGAAGAAATTATTCCGCCAAGGATAATGTGCACTATAGACAAACCGTCGGGGCAAGAAGATTTCTATGGGAGTTCTATCGCGTTCGTTATCCACTCACTTGATCACTCACTATCCGTTCGCTTGATTCCCTCCTACATGGAAATGTGAGGCAGTTACTTGCTGAATGAATTATTCCGACAGGGATAATGGGGTGCTATCAAGAATTCCTATCGCACTGGGATCACTATCGCGCTCCCTTTCCAGTCGCTTGATTCATTCGTTCCATTGATCATTCGTTATCAGGCTCTCTGTCGCAGGGAATCCCTATCGCGGTCATTATTCATTCCCTTGATCCTTCGCTAATCGGTCAGTTGATCGCTCATTATCCAGTCGCTTGACCGCACCTATTGAAACATGGGTACATATGAATGGAATTGACTACAGAAAAGGTGTAGGTGGATTGGACATGTTGACAGTGATACAGAAGGGAAGCCTCGCGCACCTAATGCGAGGATATGACATCCCGGCAAGCGGAGTTACCCATACATTTATTCTCCACTCGATGACTGTCTACCCACATGTATCTATCTTGGAAAGAGAAAAATGTATGGAGCATTTTCGAGAAAACGCTTGGCGCAGGGGGATAGCACCTGTTTGATGGTGGATTGGTAACGCAAGAGAAGAAAATCAACCCGTGTTTCAACGTCATCGGGATTTCCCCGTTTCACTCCACAGGAATTCAATAGTAACAGGCCTGTTCGAATGCTTCTTGAACAGTCCGTTCACTCCCGAATTGCACAAATCCCATGTCGTCTAGAGAGCCTTCTTTATCCGATCGAGAGCTTCATCCAATCGGTCATCGGGAACCGTTAACGCCACACGAAAATATCCCTCACCATAATCGCCATACGCCGATCCGGCGGTAATTACGACTGCTGCCTCCTCGAAGATCCGCGTTGCAAAATCAATGGAACTCATCCCATTTGGCGTGGGCATCCAGAGGTAAAATGTGCCTTTTGGCGGCGTATAATCACCCCAGTTCAGCCGACCGAACGTGTCGAGAATGCGTTGACGCCGCCGTGAATACACTTCCAGCATTTCGCCGATGTTGCTCTGGCATTGGGTCAAGGCTACGATTCCCGCATATTGAATCGCGTTAAATATACCCGAATCGGTGTTTTCTTTGACCTGCGCCATGCCCCCAATGAGGTCGGTGTTTCCGAGCGCCATACCGATCCGCCAACCTGTCATGTTGAATGGCTTTGACAGCGAATTAAGTTCGACGCCGACATCTTTCGCACCGGGAGTTGATAGAAAACTCAGCGGTTTTAGACCGTCAAAAACGACTTCGCTGTAAGGATTGTCGTGACAAATCGCAATGTCGTAGCTATTGGCAAACGCAACAACGTCCGCAAAAAATTCCGGTGTTGCGGTAGCTCCGGTAGGGTTATTGGGATAGTTCAAGAACATCCCGCTTGCCCGCTTGGCAACATCTGATGGGATATTTTCCAATTCGGGCAGAAAGTTGTTCTCAGCAGTAATGGGTACATTGTAGGGTTCCCCCTCCGCCATCAAGATACTAGCACGATATGCGGGATATCCCGGATCTGTCATCAGCACCGTTTCACCGGGATTCACAACCGCCAATATAAAATGGTGGCATCCCTCTTTTGATCCGATTAGTCCCAAAACTTCATCTTCTGGGTCAACGTGGACGTTGTATCGTGCAGCGTACCAATCAGCCACTGCCTCGCGAAACGCCAGCATGCCCTTCTCCTCGTCCGTCGGGTAGCGATGATTCTCGGGATCAGCCGCGGTTCGGCTTAGTTCGTCAATTACCGGTTGCGGTGTGGGATCCACCGGATCGCCCACAGCGAGGCTAATCACATCAATCCCCTCGGCTTTTGCGTTGTTAATTTTATTCCGTAATTCCATGAACAGGTAAGGTGGGATTTTCCCTAAACGGTTGGCGATTTGCATCTTTTCTCCTAAGATTAAATAAGGTTCTCTCACAGCATGGTACAAAAGTCATGGTTGTCTAAAACTGTCGTCATTGTATCAAAAGTTAGAATTGGTTTTCAAGCGTTTTAGGTACACGGATCAGGGGAAACGCAGCCAATCATAAGGATGCCTCATGGTGGTAGAATGTACGATTAATGTTGGGTTTCACTCAAATTAAAGCACGTCCAGACAAAGTGGTCGTTCGAAAACTCCTCTGGGATCAGCGATTGTTAATGAGTTCCCGTTCAACCCAACCTACGAGCTATTCATTTGTTTGATGCTCTCTGAAGCTTTTAGAGGCTGGTAAGATTGCTATGGGATCTCAATCGCCTTCACTATCCGCTCAGTTGATCGCTCATTATTCAATCGCTTGATCGCAGGGGAACTCCATCGCCCTCGTTGTTTACTCGGTTGATTGCACCCTACAAGAGCGCTTATGAAAACTTCAGTTTTGAAGCGAATTGTGCCAAGAGAATGAACTTTCAAACCGGTTTTTAGGAACACTGATTACTAATTTCGGGTTAATCGGGTTTAGGGAAGAACAGATCGAAGTGGCTGTAAACCGCCATATCCGGCGCTTCGACGCCGTAAGCCGCTGACGTAATTCCGAGTTGGAGGTGGGGATATTGCTGACGTAGGTGATCGGCGAAATCAAACACCCATTGATAGATCGAACCGATTGATTCTTTTCGACTCAAATGCTCATGTCCAAGTATCCCGCAACCCTTCAATGCATTATCGGGCAATCCAATTAAAGCCCCATCAAAGACGAGGAGATCTGCCTCTGTCTTGTCAAGTAAGGCGTGTACGGAATGCGAGAGAAAATAACCATAGTCACTCAGCACACAGTAGAGGACCTTTTCACCGCTGGATGTGTTTGGCAATTCCATATCCTGCATACCAGAGTCTGCCGTTCGCTTTTCATCGGCGGCCAAAGTTCCTAGATTCGCTACGGACGACAACCGCCACGCACGCCGATTCAAGCGACGGACATCGACCTCGGCTATTGGCAAGCGAATCCCAAACTTCCTGCTCTCCCTATGCACCTGTTCTGCCAGTCGCTGCAGAGCCGATAGACTGTCTCCGTTCCAGTCATAATCCACGACGATGAAATCACCCGTTGGCATTTTTCCATCCGACGGAATCTTTGTCCAAGTGATAGGCGGTGCCTGAGAAACTGCTTCTTCTGAGGATACTAGTCGTTGTCCAACAACGCGCTTGAGCGCTTCTGAAGCCGTAGAATAATCGCCTTCAAATAACATTGTCCAGATTTTCGGAGTCGATATTACTGCGTTAGGCGGCACACGAATCTCAAACCCATTGATGACGGAGGTCGGGCGTAGACCGACCTCAATCCCGATATCACCGGGCGGAAGATTGTAGTATTTGAGTATCCCCGGAGCCTCATTCCCCACTATGACCCCGCCATTGTCTTCCGTACCATGCAGAACGATGAATGGCTGTAAATCAACGGATAACTCCGGTCGATTTCCAACAACTCCTGGCTGAACTTTTCTATCGGCACGGAAGGACAGGGATTCAATGATGATATCCTCGACAAAGAATGCCGAATCCGTTAGATTTTCAAAGGTAATCCACTTTCGGATTAGCGGTAGATTCGGATACACTTCGTAGTGAATTTTGACAGGACAGATAGGTTCTCCTGATTCCTCCACAAATTCGAGTTCAACAGTTAGACGTTTCGATTTTGAATCGTCCTGTCGAATCTCATGAGACTTGTACTTTAGTGCTTCAGTGTTCGCGGTGAATGCGATTTCACCAATTCGAAACTTGAATTCGTCGCACGGAACCGAGATATAGTCCTGTCCTGACGGTTTGTGGTAGTAATGGTTTGTCTGCGGCGCGCTACCATCTCCATCCAAATGGAGACGACGTTCAATCAGGCTATTTCCCAAATACAACAACCCTCTCCCCGAGTCAACCCCGGCGTAGGTCACCATTCCGTTCCAAGGTTGAAGGAGTGAACGCAGATCTGCCATGGAACGCGGCGAGGGCGGCTTAGCGCACGCCATGCTACCCACGCACACCGCAATGCACAAGGCGTACCGCAGCGATGAAAAATTCTCCATGTACATCGGGGAACCACCGTAGATGCTTTTCCCCGAGTCGTTCCCGAAATTTAACTGGGTATTTCTAGTTTTCATCACCAAGCTGATCAGTACTTCACGGCGATTAGCGACAAACCGCGCGCAGGCGCGGAAGGACCGGCAGCGCTTCTATCCCGGGCGTCTAAAATCCGCTGGAACCGATGAATTGGGTCCGGGGTCGCCTGCAATTTAAGTACTGTCCCAACGAGCGCTCGAACCATCCCTCGCAAAAACGCATCTGCCTCAATTTGAAAGTAAACCAAATCTTCATCGCGCCAGCAAGACGCATCCAAGACCGTACAAACTGGATTGATGCGCTCACTACCGGTACGTTGAAACGAGGAGAAATCCCTTTCTCCAATCGATGCATTGCAGATATCGTTAATCTGATCAGTATTGATTGGACGCGGGAAAAAGTAAGTGGTGCTACCTAAAAATGCGGACGGAAATTCTCGATTGAGGATCGTATATCGGTAGGTTCGGCTTACTGCACTGAAACGGGCGTGAAAATCGGGCGGAACATCTTGGACATCAGTAATCACAACATCTTCAGGAAGTGTTGAATTCAACGCTTTCCGGATTGAACCTGGGGACAAATCGGAATCAGAAAAAAAATTAGCTACCTGACCTGCGGCGTGTACACCGGTATCTGTTCTGCCCGCGCCTATAATCTGAGTATGCGTTTTGGTCAGCGTCGCGAGCGCGGTTTGAATAACTTCCTGAATGGTGATGCCGTTGGGTTGAATTTGCCAGCCGTGATAATTTGTTCCATCGTATTCGATTGTCAGCTTGATGTTTCGCATTGGCAATTAGCAGTTGACTGCGTGAGTTACCGTGGCGCTCCATGTATGAATCATTATACACACAACATGATTGGATGTCATCAAGAACCTTATTGAAACCTTTTACAACGTGGTGCTATAATGTTGTGATTAAACCTACTTAGAACTTGGACAATTACAGCAGGAGCAAGACAGAACCTATGTGTTTTCCCTAGTAAATTATCAAGGAAGAGTGGAGAAACCGATGACAGAACTGAACTGGGATGGCAAATACGACAAAGACGGGAGAAAAATTGCGCCTGTTCGCATCTCTTTGCCGTTTCAAACAATTGAAACCGTGAATGAGTCTGCGCAAGATCGAGAACTCACACTTGAGTTATTCTCGCAAGGAAAAGCGACGGATTGGCGCAACCGCTTAATTTGGGGCGATAAGAAATACGTTCTGCCCTCTCTCCTACCAGAGTTTGCTGGAAAAGTTAATCTCATTTACATCGATCCGCCCTTCTTTACTGGGACAGACCAACTTCTTACTGTGAAAGTTCCTGATAGTGAACAAGCAGTTATGAAGGCACCATCTATCATGGAAGAAGCAGCGTACAGAAATGTATGGAGGCAAGGTAGTAGTTCATTCTGTGCGTGGATGTACGAAACGCTCTGCTATTTACATGAACTGTTGGCAGATGACGGGGCTATCTTTATTCGCTTTGACCAATATTGGTCTCATTACGTGAAGGTTATTGCTGACGAGGTGTTCGCGAAGGAAAATTTTCAAAACGACATTGCCGTAAAGAGAATTTACAAGAACTTTACAAATCAGGGGCGAAGGTCAATCCAGATAGCAACAGATTCCCTATTGCTTTATTTCAAATCCGACACTACCCATTTCTGCGATATTTCGCAAAAACTTAAAGAACAAAGACCTGGATATTGGCGAAGGATTGATGACTCTTCTGGCGTGCGGAACCCGCCAGAGCGAGTAATATTTGGAGAAACATACCATCCTCCGGCGGGCAAACATTTTAAATTTGGTCAAGAAAAAATTAATCATATGCTCAAAGAAGGTAAGATAAGAATTAATGATAAAGGCAGACCTGAGTATTGGGTGGAGGCAACAGATACAAAACCACTCACATCTAACTGGACAGATATTTCCGGGTATTCATTTACTACCGGCTATCCCACCGAGAATTCAGAGAAATTGCTTGAGCGAAGCATTCGCGCATGTTCAAATGTAGGCGATTTGGTTTTGGATTGTTTCGTTGGAAGCGGGACAACAGCAGCCGTCGCAGAGAAATTGAATCGAAGGTGGATTGGATGCGATTTGGGGCGTTATGCCATCCATACTACGCGCAAGCGACTTTTGAGTATTGAGGGCTTTAAGCCTTTTGTCGTGCAAAATCTAGGGAAGTATGAGCGCCAGGCGTGGATGTCGGCGGAGTTTCATGGAGAGGCCAGGGCTGTCCGCCAACGAGCCTACCGCAACTTTATTTTGAATTTGTACCGAGCCACTCCTATCAACGGGTATGTCTGGTTACATGGCGTGCTCGCCGGACGCATGGTGCATGTTGGGCCCGTTGACGCCCCTATCACGCTAGGCGACGTAAAGGCGGTCGTTACCGAGTTTTGGAAATTTGCCGGCAAGGGAACGGAAGTGACGACAAACGGTGTGGACATTCTAGGCTGGGAATTCGCCTTTGAGCTCAATGAAGTTGCTGTGCAAATTGCCGCAGAAGCCAATGTGAATCTTTCCTTCAAGAAAATCCCGCGAGAGGTGTTGGAAAAACGGGCGGTTGACCAAGGAGACATTCGTTTTTTTGAGTTGGCGGCGCTGTCCGTTGATTTGGCAGTAAATCAACAGGATGCAAGATCAATGCGAAAAACCAAAGTGTGTCTTAAGTTGACTGATTTCGTCATTCCGCCTGATGATGTACCCACAGACATACAGCAGGCCATCACCCATTGGAGTCAGTGGATTGATTACTGGGCCGTGGATTGGGATTTCAGGAATGATACATTTCATAACCAATGGCAAAGTTATCGCACAAAGGAAGAACCCGATTTGCAGAAAGAAGTCACGCACACTTACGTAAATCCGGGGGGTTACACAGTCATGGTAAAAGTCATTGACATTCTAGGGAATGATACGACAAAAGCGATAGAGGTAAATATCAAATGAGGCAAGAGACCGGAGAATCTCGAGATCAACTGCAACTGGCCAATCTACCGCCTATCGTTGCGACTGCGCCGTGCGTATTAGCCTTGCGAGCACGGGTCAAAGCGTGGCGGGAAGGTGGTTATAAAGATGTAACGGAAACAACCCGCGAACTTCTCAACTACTGGTTTCTAACCGATCATGTGATCCCTAACGGGCGGCAATTTCGATTTTACGAGTCGCAGCGGGAGGCGATTGAAACGTTGATTTATGTTTATGAGGTCACCAAAGTTCGTTCTCGGATCGAGCTACTCCAGCACTTCGCTACATCAACAAGCAACCTCCGGTTGCCGCCTGAAGACCATTTTGCGCGTTACTGTATCAAAATGGCGACAGGAAGCGGAAAAACGAAGGTTATGGCATTGGCAATTGTCTGGCACTATTTCAACGCTGTCCGAGAGAACAACGAGGATTACGCAAGGACATTCTTGGTGCTTGCGCCAAATGTGATTGTTTTTGAACGACTTCGCAAAGATTTTGCCGGCGGAAACATCTTTCGTACGGATCCGTTGTTCCCGAAACACTACGAGTTATTCTGGGATTTTGAATGTTATATGCGGGGCGAGGGAGAGAGAGCGCATTCGGAAGGGGCGTTGTTCCTAACGAACATTCAGCAATTCTATGAATATCAGGGCAAAAAGAAAGATGAAGAGCCTGATGAAATAACAGCAGTGTTGGGTGCCAAGCCGCAGGAAGGTAAGATAGAAACCCACGACTTTGAGAATCGTATTGCACGGCGGAGTTGTCCAATCCTCGTGGTAAACGACGAAGCGCATCACACCCACGATGAAAATAGTGAATGGAATAAGGTCATCCGGCGGTTACACGCCGATAATCCTATTTTCTCACAACTTGATTTCTCCGCTACGCCGCGCTATCAGAAGGGCGCGCTTTTCGCTTGGACTATCTATGATTACCCGCTGAAAGCGGCGATAGTAGATGGTATCGTGAAACGCCCCGTCAAAGGGATTGCCCATATTCAAGAAGCGAGATCTGACATTCCCAGCGTAAAATATGAGGGTTTCTTAACTGCTGGCGTTGCCCGATGGAAAGAGTATTGTGACCAACTCGATCCGTTGGCAGTAAAACCGATTCTTTTCGTGATGCTTAACAGCACCGCGGAGGCGGATGATGTGGGCGACTATCTCCGAATCAAATATCCTAAGGAACTTGGCGGTGACAAGACACTGGTCATCCACACGGATAGAAAAGGGGAAGTATCCAAGAGAGATTTAGACAAAGCACGGAAATTGGCGCGAGAGGTGGATGAACCCAATTGTCCCGTCAATGCAATCGTGAGCGTGTTGATGCTGCGAGAAGGATGGGACGTGCAGAACGTTACGGTAGTAGTTGGATTGCGTCCCTATACCTCGAAAGCCAATATTTTGCCGGAACAGACCATCGGACGCGGATTGCGGTTAATGTTTCGAGATCGGGTGGCAGACTATACCGAGCGGGTAGACGTAATTGGAAATAGAGCGTTTATTGGGTTCGTTGAGGAATTAGAGCAACTGGAGAACCTTACGCTAGACACCTTTGAGATTGGGGAAGACAAGCTGCGCATTTTGACAATCATGCCAATACCAGAAAAAATAACCCATGACATCGGTGTGCCGAGACTGAGTCCGCTGCTAGTGCGGAAGCGAGATCTGGGAGAGGAAATCGCGAATCTTGACGTGATGACTTTTGACTGTCCTACTTTGCCGCGCAACAAAGGGGATGCGGCTGAGCAAACTTTCCAATACGAAGGATATGACATTATTACTTTGGCAAAAATTATCGAGAAATCCTACTCCCTCCCTGAACCCCAAACAGCACAGGAGGTGATCGGATATTACGCGAGGCGTGTCGCGGAGGATGTTAAGCTGCCATCACAGTTCGCGGCATTAGTTCCGAAAATCAGGGAATTTTTTGAACGGAAGGCGTTTGGTGAAACGGTAGATCTGAATAGTAAATCATGTATTAAAGCGATGAGCAGCGACGTAGCCAGTTATGTGACGACCAAGACATTTGGTGAGGTTTTGCGTGAAAAGAGCATTGAACCAATCGAGCCTAAATTTGATGGGACTGAGCGATTGTTGTCTTCCACGCGCCCTTTCCCTCATTCGCGTCCTGTCTTTGAAGCCACAAAATGTGTATTCAACTACGTTCCTTGCGATAATGATTTTGAACGTGATTTCGCGAAATTTCTTCAAGGTGCGGACGATGTCGAATCCTTTTCCAAACTTCCTGAACCCTTTGGATTCTCTATCGAATATACCGACAACGCGATGAATCTGCGCCATTATTTTCCCGATTTCGTGGTTCGCTTGACAAATGGCGAATATTGGATTATAGAAACCAAGGGCCAAGAGACTACTGAATCCCTACGTAAAGCCGATGCCGCACATTTATGGTGCGAGACAGCAACAGAACTTACGGGGACTGTCTGGAAATACCTGAAGGTGCAGCAAGGCGATTTTCAAGAGTCAGAGTCAAGATTGTTCAGCGACATTGCCATATTTCATGGTCCGTAAAATTCTAAATCTTCCAGATAACTATCGTAATCAGATTGTCCACAAAGGCGTAACACAGTGAAAGAAGAAACACGCCACGAATTTACTGAATTTTTTCTAACCGAGGATGAGTTCGTCAACCTACAGTTTACAAATTTGCCGACCAACCCCGAGGATAGTTTTGGTGACAACGAGTTTTACAAGGGCCTTGCGACTCGTCCCCTTTGGTATGTTGTCCAAGAATTGAGGAGCGAAATGCTCCGTAAGGACAGCGGACGACCTATCGAAGCCGCCAGGGTTCGAAATTTTTCTCGTTCGCAATCTATCCGGCAACGGTATAACCAAGAGGATACGGAACTCGGTAGAATATTTGAAGAGCTGGATTCATCACCAACGCCTTGGTTTAGAAGGCTGGTATGCATAAGCAATGGTTTCAAAAGAGAAAGAATAGACAGTGAAGATAGCCTTATATTGATTCGGAACTTATCAATCACGCCAATAGGTGGAGAGCCACAAGTAGGCACAGTGGAAAAGGATAAATCACCGGAGTGTTTATACCATATTGTGGACGGCAATCACCGGCTGCTTGTCTATGCTTTGTTTATTTCGTTTGCGCTCATGGAATACAATCCGGTTAAGGTCATTCACGCAACATCTTGGCAACATTCTAATCATAAGATTTTTCACAACAACGCAGGTGAAAAGTGGCGTGATTGGCCATCGTATGATTTAGAAGGTAACGGAATGATTCATAATCCATGCAGGAAGGAACGGCGCTTAATTACAGACGAAAAGAAGAGACAACAATTTTTTGAAAAGATAGAACTGCCAGAGAAATATGGAAGAAGCAGCGCTTATTTTGTATCCGATCGGAGAGATTCAACGCAGAACGGTTATGCTATGCGCCATGATAGCGCAAGTATTGTAGACAAGTGGCCGTTTTAAGCTCACAGCACATATCGTGCTTGACAAGGTTTGCGCCAACAGACTTGTTTATCTTCCATTCTCCTTACTCTCAATCGGTACGATTAGCTTGTCCGACTTTTATCAACGCTGAAATATCTTCTCGAATCCGATTGAAAGTTCCATCCAAAATCGACCTACGAATACCGCGCATTAAGCTCAAATAGAAGTGGAGGTTGTGGCGCGTAAGTAAGCAGTGTCCCAGAATCTCATTTTCACGATGTAGATGACGAAGATAGGCTCGCGTGAAATTTTGACAGGTATAGCACAAACAATTTGGGTCTAGGGGAGTGAAGTCGGTTTTGTACTCCGTATTCCGAATGCGGACGGGACCTAGCGTGGTAAAAAGCCATCCATTTCGCGCGTTCCGTGTGGGCATCACACAATCAAACATGTCCACGCCGCAACTGACCGCATATACCAAATCGTCCGGCGTGCCGACTCCCATCAGATAACGAGGTTTGTTCTTTGGCAGCAGTGGTGCGGTGTAGGCGAGCGTCTCATACATGAGTTCCTTCTCTTCGCCCACACTCAATCCTCCGATGGCGTAGCCGGGGAATCCGATGTCTACCGTGGCTTCGATGCTCCTTTTTCGGAGATCTTTTTCCATGCCTCCTTGCACAATGCCAAATAGGAGTTGACCGGGATTGGCGTGTGCACCCTTGCAGCGCGCCGCCCAACGCAGCGTCATCTCCATTGACTTTTCAAGGTATTCGTAGCTGTTAGGCAGCGATGGGCATTCATCGAAAGCCATGATTATGTCTGCCCCGAGTGCATTCTGGATTTCTATTGAACGTTCGGGGCTAATGAAGTGCTTCGCGCCATCAATCTCCGACCGGAACTCAACGCCCTCCTCGCTTATCGTGCGTGATGGTCCCAAGCTAAACACTTGAAACCCGCCGCTGTCGGTCAAAATTGGCTTTCGCCACGCCATGAATCGATGCAGTCCACCCGCCTGCTCGACAATTTGGTGTCCCGGACGAAGATAGAGGTGGTAGGTATTGCCGAGGATTATCTCGGCACCAATCTCATCAAGGTCACTGGGAGCGCACGCTTTGACACTGCCGCGTGTCCCGACAGGCATGAAAATAGGGGTGTCGACGACACCGTGCGCCGTGCATAATTGACCGGCTCTCGCACTTGTTTCATTATCTTCACAGATTAACTTAAATTCGCCGTTGGTCATGTACTATCAATCATTGCCATCCGAATGCGCAAGTGGATCCGCGAGTACGACTTTTTGTGTTGACTGTGCCATCACACGCAACGCATCCTTGATTTCATCTATGACTTGCGCTTCAGTTTCCACGCCCAATCTTGCATCTAAGGCATCCTTCGCCGACCCGCCGCCAATCACCCCCAGCGCCCAAGCGGCGTGTCCTCTAACGAGCGCTTCATCGTCATTCAACGCCCGCTTGAGAGCCGGGACCGCCCGCCGATTTCCCCAATTCCCGAGGGCAACAGCGACGTTTCGGAGGAAACCGCGTCTTTTGGCACGCTTAACAGGACTATTCCTGAAGCGTTTGCTAAATTCGGCTTGGGACATATTGATAAGGGACAGCAGATTTGGTGCGATGTTTTCCTCACGAGGCTGAAACCCCACCTCGGATGTCGGCGTCGCCATGCTATTCCATGGACAGACTTCTTGACATATATCGCAGCCAAAGATTAGGTTGCCCATCCGTGGGCGTAGTTCCCTTGGAATACTATCTTTCAACTCAATGTTAAGGTAGGAAATGCAAAGACGAGAATCAAGGACATTCGGAGCAACAATCGCATCCGTCGGACAGGCTTCAATGCAAAGGGTGCACGTACCGCAACTTCCACGCGGTAATTGCCAATCGTATTCCAATTCGACGCTTACGAGAAGTTCAGCAAGAAAATACCATGAACCTGATTGCCAGTTGATGAAATTCGTATTTTTGCCAATCCACCCCAAGCCCGCCTTTTGAGCGTATTCACGTTCGATAATTGGTCCCGTGTCCACGTAGATTTTTTGCTTTAGTTCTTTACCCCCAGCTTCATCAATGAATTCGGTGAGTTCACGTATTTTGGCGCGAATAACCTCGTGGTAATCATCTCCCCATGCGTACCGGGAGATTTGACCTCTTGCGGGATTTTCGACCAGTTCTTGGGCAGGATCAAGCGTATAGTAGTTGATTGCTAAACTGATGACTGACTTGGCTTCCGGCAAGCAATTGCGCGGATCGCGCTTTAACGGGAGGTGTTTCTCAAGATACTCCATTTTTCCGGCGTATCCCTTTTCCAGCCACTTCTCGTAGAGTCGGATGGTTTGACTTTCCTCGGCAGGGGTAACTCCAATCAACTCAAATCCCAATTTCTGTGCATGCGTTTTAATCTTCTCTGTAAAGGTCATCACATCATGGCGGGTGTCGGAAATTAACCGGGCATCCAACTCTTTGGCAAAGGCGCCCTCGCTTCGGAGCGTTTACGGTTTCCCATTTGACGGAATTCCGGGCCATTCCTCCCACATATCTTCGCAGGGCGGCTCGTTCATCGTACGTTCAATATTCTTTTTTGCATAATCACCCAATACAGCCTTACGAATTCCTCTTGAACGATTGCTGCCAACTGAATGCGCCAACCGGTGATGCCAAAAAACAACGTCCCCCGCTCGGCCGTGGCAATCGACTGGAGTTCTGCATTGGAAGTATGCGAGGTTTTTCGTGTACTGTTCTGAATTGTCTCTCAGATTTCGCGCTTTGTTACTAAAGTAGAAAACATGGTGGCTTCTGGGCCAAACCGAGAAGCCGCCTCCGTTTGGCTCGACATCATCGATGTACCCAACCACGCCCAGATGAAACGCGTGAGCATCGATATGACAACCGTGGGGTCTTCCCGGAGCATTGCCCTCGGGAAGGCGGCAATAGATGCCACGGACTCGGTCGGGTTTAACGACATCACCTTCGCCCAGCATCTGCTCCACTATCTCCCAAATTGGCGGGTGGGCAACCAGCATGCGTACCATCCACTCTTCGCTGCCGATACTGCGGTACCACCACCCATAGCCGCCGCCATCATTGCCCTTTTCGCCCTTTTTTTGTCTGTATTCCTGAATTGGGCCAACCCATGTGTCGGGCTTGTCACGGTCAATTTCAGGCGGAGCGTTCTCCCACAATCTCTCGCGAGCCTGCGCCGTAAGATTCGCATCCATGATTCCGCGTTTGATGAGAAAACCTTCGTCTCTAAAAAACCTTATTTCGTCGGGTGTCAGTTTCGTCATCAGTTTGCCTCCTTACTTCTCGGGTTTCAAATTCTCAATGTCTTCACTTCGTTCATCGACATCCGCCACATCAAGAATAACCTTACTTTCGAGGGAAAGTCTAGCAAGTGTCTCCTTACGGAGCCACTTGCGCTGATCTAGTTGTTGACGCTGATCGCGACGACAGAAATACGAATGCATCGCTCGTCTCGGAGATTCTGTTTCGTTCTTCATACCGCCGTGCCAGAGATGCGCGTTGAACACAACAACGGTGCCAGCCTCTCCTATGAGTTGAACTTGGTCGGGGTGGTCAGATGTTGTATCGGACATCACGTCCGCCGCGGTTTGCCCGCAGCGATGCGATCCGGGTACAACGCGCGTCGCTCCGTTCTGCCTTGTAAAATCGGTGAGTAACCAAATCGAATTACACACAAAATAGTTCCCCAGTGCTACAGCTCCGCCCCAATCGGCGTGCAACCCCTGTCGTCCATGCCCGGGTAACGCGGCACGACTGTTCAACGAGGAGACCTTAAACTCATCGCCGAGGACATGTCGAACCGCAGCCAACAGTCGGGGTGATATGATGCATTTCTCAAAAATCGGATCTTTGTCAATCAAGTTGCTCAGCCGAATTGTGCCTTGCTCCTGGTGTACCTCCTTTCCAGCATCTTCGTCCTCGATTTCTGACAGTTCGTCAAGGCGCCGGACGAATGCAGCGACTTCCTTCGATGTCATCAGGTTCTCAAGGCGCAAGAATCCATCGTCGTCTAGCGCTCTTTTATCACGCGTGCTCAGTGTGTAATCGTCAACACCGAGCCTTCCGAGTACGGTAGTCATGTTCATAGTGCGCATTCATGGGCGGCCTTCGTCTCACCCGCGGTCATTGATTGAGAAATTGCGCTATCTTGCCGGAGCCTAGTCTCAACATTTTCCAAATCTTTCTCGGCACATGGACTAATGCCGGTGCCGATGGTGAATGTCTGGCCAGTGGGGATGTGCATGGGTTGTCGGCTCATGGGTGTGCCAGTGACTGTGATAGACCGGTGCTTCGTCTTCAGTGTGAACATGGTCGTGGTGGCCATCGTCATGTCTGTGTCTATGTTTATGGTGCAGAGGTTCATGTGTATGCGAATGACTGTGTTGGTCTCGCAACAAGACAGTAAGCGAGAACACCAAAATCGCGGCAGCCGCGGCTTGGATGGCTGAAATGCTCTCGTTTAACAGTATGATGGATAAAGCCACTCCAAAAAACGGTGCAGTAGCAAAGATCATTTGACTCCGGGTTGCGCCGAGATTTTGCGCCGCCAAGATGTAAAGACTAATGCTGAAACCGTACGAGAAAACTCCCACAATTATGCCTGACGCCAGAATCCACACCGCTTTCCCATACGGCTCAAGTATAACGCTTATAATTAGGTTCGTCCCACCCGCAATTGCTCCCTTCCAGAAGGTGCTTTGCGTTGGCGTAATCCCGTCGATCAAGGCTGTCAAATGATTGTCAATTCCCCAGCAGATACCGGCTGCAGCAACAAGCAGTAGGGCAACCATGCCAATAGCCCCTCCGTGCCACGACAACATTACCGATGCCCCGATAGTGCCAATCACCCCTACCCAGCCATAGCCGCCCAGATTTTCACGAAACAGCAAACACCCTAGAATAGCTGTCGCGATTAACTCCAAATTCAACCACATTGCGACGGAGGCCGCCGGTGCCTTTTGCAATCCAAACAGGAGCAGCACAGGCCCCGCGACACCACCAAAGGAAATTGCTCCGATTAGGCGCAATATATTGCGTTTCCCAATCCGATGGATTTTCTTCGCGTTTCTCTGTCTTAAGGAAAAAGGAAGAACACCAATCGCCGCTCCGATATACAACAACCCCGCGAGTTGGAAAGGCGGAAGGCTGTTAAGGAGCAGCTTCCCTATCGGCGTGGAGGCGCCAAACAGAACTGCCGAAAGCAATGCAATCAGTATGTACTGCATTTCACATTTCCAAACTCTTTCTGTGTGTTTCCCGTTAGATGCCGAGTCGCAAGACCTTGTGCCGAAGGTACGTGTTTAGTGGTTTGTGATTAGCGGATCTCTACCGTACTCGCTTTTCACTCGCTTGGTAGTCAATGAAACGCCTGCGCTATAGAACAGGCGCTGAATAGAATTCTTTGGGAATCCTATCGCAGTCATTATACCTTCATTTGATCGCGCTCTCCAAAAGTAAAAGGTTTCGCTGAAAGGCATTAAGACGGCTCAAACTTCCCGCTTCGTAATCTGCAACAAAATCAGCGTTATCAGGAGAAGCGGCACTATGATTAGCGCGGATTGCCATAACGAGAATCGGACGCCGATTAGACAGGGAAAAAATGTAATGGCTCCAATCATGGAGCCCTTCAATGCGCGATATCCGTTCTTTTCGTTTGCCTCAAGATAAAGCGGTAGTCTGGTAATGCTCGTGGCAATCAGCGCGCAGAGGATCCAGAGAGTGTAGTGCCAACTGATACCTTCTAGCCAATGCGGTAAAGCCGCGACGATGAAGGCACAGATCGTTGTGACGGCGGAAACAGCGAGAGCGGGTTTGATGCCCAACTGTAGGGGAGTGGTAGTAATGCCGATTTTCTTGTCGCGCTCGATGTCCTTAAACGTCGTTGTAATATGCGTACCGCAATCGTAAAGCGTTGTCGCGGCAAACGCAAACCAGACTATGCGCGGCACCTCGCCGCTGACGGCTAGTGCACCAAATACGTTTAGCATCCCAATGCCAATCGGTAGACTGATGCTCCCCCAAACACCGCGCTCTTTGAAAATGGCGTTGTAGCAGTGGGAAATCATTACAAGAGCAATCACTAGTAGCCCTGCTCTGAAGTGGAGCATAAATCCTAGAAAAACGCAGACGATGTAGGTCGTGCTCGCCGTAATCATTACCTGCCGGGGGGTTAGTCGGTGTGACGGAAGCGGTCGGTGTGGATTGGAAACAGCATCTTGCCCCCGGTGGAAGTAATCGTTCTTCATCATCCCTGCGAAGTACCCGAGCAGGGCAGTCAATAACGTTACTCCGACTCGCCAGTTTATTCGACCTTCGGATGCAATCAGAGTCCCGGGCAGCGTGGCGACGATCGGAATGGCAAAGAGGGGATATCGGATGAGTTCGAGATAAGCTTTTAAGGTCTTCATGAAGAATTACGCTCAAAGAGAACGAGTTGTTTGGGTGAAGCACCAATCTGTTCGAGTAATGGATGGTCAAGTAGTGGTACTCGTGCAAGTTCTTTAGGTTCAATCTTGTGGAGCCCTCCGCCATAAGTTCGTCCTTCGTAAAGCAGATATTCTTCCTTCGCCTGCTTCAATAAATCAAACAACTCATCTAGGAGATTCTCGTTATGCTTACAAGCATCTTGTATTACTTGCGTCGGATATAACATCAGGTAAACGTTTGTAGCAATTGCCTCCGAGTAGTTTCGAAAGAATCGTAGTCCAGATCTTCCTGATTTGCTGCGAGACATATAGCTGCATAAAATGGGCGCTGGCAGTCGATTTTCTTGCTTAAACCACGGTTGCCGATGGCGGGTAATGTATCGATCGGCGAAACCTTGTGACTTGCCCCAATCCAAATAAGCCTGCAAAATCGGATAATCTACAAGGTCCGCTTCTTCAAGATTACAATCCAACAATACCAAAGACGGTTGAACGTGGAGAGAACCATCGTTGGCGGCGAGTATTTTTTCATCGTCCAAATACCTTGGACTGGGCAAAATTGGTCGCAGAAACTGTTTCGGCATTGCTTTATGGATGGCAAACTCTCTGTCTAGGATAAAAAACTCATTTGCCCCTGTCGCAACGCCACGACGGATTTCGAATAAGTCTCCGATTGTTTTTGTCGTATTCAGACGCTGAACACTTCGAAAGACGTTCGACAATGATTTGCTTGGAATCGAAGTCCAATTTGTGATGTCTCCGAGTTGTCGCTGGAGAATACGTTTATCGGTACGAGGGTTTCCCAGCGTTCCACCTAAAGAAAAGGTGACTTCATGTTCCTGTTCTGGCTCGCGTTTTTGAAAGATTAGTATGGTTGAAGAAACGAGGGCGTTACCAAATTGCACATCCTCCGCGTCAAAACGATGTATATGTTCCAAGGAAACCTGTTCGATTAAATACCTTTTGACAACGTCTCCATACTTGACATCCATGAATTCGGAAGGAATCAGCCAGACTCCAAACCCGTTTGGAACTAGCCACCGATGGGCGAGAAAAAGAAAATAACAGTAGAGCCCTGCTAAACCGCTTAGATTTAGTCCCACCGCGGTTTTCGCTCTCGTTTGCAGATAACGTTTTTTTGTCCGATCAAAGTGATGATGTCGAACATATGGCGGATTGACAAGATGCAAGTTGTAACGGGGATCATCTGGAAACGGCAGTTGTGTAAAGTCGGCTTCAATTACATCCAGTCCCCAAACTCCCCATAAATCTCGAGCAATTGCAGCGATCTGCGGATCGATCTCAATTCCAACAGCTTTTTCCACCCGTGATTTGGGAACAGAATGCAGCAGTGCGGAGAAAAATGCCCCAGCACCCACTGCCGGATCGAGAAAGCGAATGCCATCAATCGCAGTAAGATACCTGTCCCGCACGAATTCAAAAATATCGCGTGCCAAAGGAAAAGGTGTCGCGTACTGTCCCATTTTGTTGCGTTGTATTGGATCGTTGAGGCTATCTAGCCTCTCTTGTGCCGCGTGGCGTTCGGACTCAACCTCATGGGGAAGTCTCAATTTCATATTCCAAATTGTTCCATATCCTCAATTCGATGTTCCCAAATCCAGTCTATTCCCTCTGCGGCTTCATAGCCGAGATAGCCAGTGTCAAAGTATCCGCAGAGAAATAGAACAAACTGTAAATCTGTTCCATAACGTGCACGCAATTGATTCACTTTGGCTGCCTCTTCTTTTCGCCGTTTATTTGTATTGGTAAAATCACCGGCAGATTTGGCTTCAATTAGAATCGGTAACCTGCTTGTATGGGGTCTATGCGGCTGAACAATTACATCAACTGGTATATTCACGGTTCTGTCTTCGTCAGCTACTACATTCATTCGAAAAGCAAATGTGCCTGGCGGTAAATCTGTGAATGAGAGTCCAGACTTATGCAACGACTCGCGATAGTCACGTTTCTTCAAATACACTGCAATCAAAGTGAGTTGTCTTTGTTCCTGAGTATTACGGATAATCGGGTCAGAAACCGTGCCGCATAATCGATCTGCCACAATGGTTGCCGCCCGAAGTTGCTCAATCTCCGTAGATTGGTGGTTCTCTTCTAACCATGGGAATATGTCATAATCAAGCAATTTAACCGGAATCTCAGCAATAGATTGACATTGCTCAGTCAGTTTTTCTGCGCCCATACGCGGTGGAATTTTTCCCCCTTCCATCAAGATGAGAAGATGTTTGCCCACATGCGCCAGTCCAGCTAATCGATCTCTTGCAATTGGGGGCGCTGTACACATCCGCAAGGTTGGGAGAACTGATGGATTTGCTTTTAAGAGTTCTGGATTCAGGAGGGTAAGATTCTTCGTCAGTTGAATTGCCTCCTGTACACGCTTGATTGCTTCTTTTCGGGCGTCCCGATACGCCTTTGGTGCAAAACGCATGAACCAATCATTGTAAAGATCGACAGAAGCAGCCACATCTTTTTTCCACAGATGAGGTTTATCTGCGTTAATGGGCATATTTGCTTACCCTTTGACCTGAATTATGCAGTTTCAGTGCCATCAATTTGACGGTGGGATCTCGTTTTTCGGCTTCGAAACGAACCAATGCGTTCAATCGCCTTGTCGAAATTGCTCGATTTCGGGCAGTTCACGCTCCGGTAAGAACACTTTTCACGCCGCGCCGATTACGTGCGTTTTTAAATGCTTCAACCGCTTGTTCAATCGGATATCGGTCAGTGAGTAGGAGTGTAAAATCTAGTTCCTTTTCAAGGAGCAGTCGCCGAGACTCGTTCAGACTCCATCGCGAAAATGCCCACGACGCCATTAACTTATGACCGGTATAGTGAAAATGCTCGAGATTAACCCGAATCTCCTGTCCGGCAGGAGCAAGTCCGAAGAAGTTGATGCAGCCTCCACGCCGCGCAACTTTGAACGCAAGGTCAATAGCACGTTGATTGTTCGTCGTCGCCGATATGACGGTGTCTACGCCTCCGTTGGTAGTCTCAATGAGCGCGGCAATGCACTCCTCTGTGATGTCAATAGCCGCTTCCACACCCATTTTCTCTGCCGCCCCGCGACGATGATCAATCGGTTCCAACATAAACGTCTGCAAGCCGTTATTTTTGGTCAGTTGGGCAAACAGGAGTCCGATGGGGCCAGCGCCCAAGATTGCCACACTCTTGTCAAATATAGTCTCGCGCATGGCATTGAGACAACACCCCAAAGGCTCAAGGAAAAGGAGATCTTCCGCGGAGATTGATTGCGGGACGGAAATGAGTTTGCCGGTGTCTATCCCATGTTTCGGCATGCGCATGTAGTCGGCGTATCCGCCGTCAATGTCGTGTCCAATTCCTTCAATGTTTTCACAGTATTTGTCAAGGTCGGCATGACAATATTCGCAGGATCCACACGATAACATTGGGTTTACCGTAACTCTTTCGCCGACCTTCACATCTGAATGCCGGCTATCTGCCACAACACCGGCAAGTTCATGTCCCATCACGACAGGGGGTGAGTAATCTGTTACATCCCCGTTGAGGGCGGCGAGGTCGGAAGCACACACGCCGCACAAATCCACTTTGATGAGAATATCACCCAACGAAAGACTCGGAATCGGTTTGTCCTGTACACTTAGTTTACCTGTTTGCTCAAATACTGCGGCTTTCATGAATCGGTTACTCCTTGAATCAGTTCCAGAAAAATTGAGACTACCCAGCCACGAGGAGCCTCTGAGTCATTTCTTCGGCTTCGGTTAAGACCGTTTCGGCGGACTGCAAAGCTTGGCTAGCTTGTTCTTGAGTATATTCCTTCTCCATATAAAACGCCGGAGCGCGATCTCGTGCCAACTGATGAGAGATCCGCTGCATCTTCGCCAGTTTTCACCTTCAATCGCAATTTTCTTCTCCCTACAAATCTTGGCGAAGGTGTCACCAACATCGTGCGATTTCGGAGATTCGACACCCATCAGCTTCAAAAGTCCCTTCAATGACAATTCAACCACCTCTTGCGATCTTCGTACCACGAGATTCCAAGCTTCGTTGTCGAATGCGCGTCTTGCTTCCTCCATAATCATCTGCGCCTCTATGATTAACCTGCCATTTAGGTCGGTATTGTTCATAGCTCGATTATCTCACCCGGCTTCCAATCCGGTTTCAAATCCCAATACCAGTTCCCGTCCGGCAATGTGACCCGCTTCGATCCGAGGACATTGAGCCGCGCTTTTAGCGATTTGAGACGAGACTCCAATACACCCACGTCATATAGCAGGATGCCTTCGACGAGAATGTCAAGTAAGATGTGCGGTCTGTCCCAAAGCTCCTGCTCCGTCATGAAGATGCATGAAGGCTGCGGATTCAGCTCCTGCTCTATAAGGCGCTTATACTCGTTCTCCTCCCTTAACGCAAAAACAATATCAACAGACCGGTGCCCTGGGTTGAAATCCACTTCTTTGTGGACTACCAAGAGATCGATATCACTGTCCAATCGAGCTTGCCTTCTCGCAACGGATCCAAAAAGGGCGACGGAGAGAATTCTCTCACTACCAAAGGATGCTTTCAGATGGCTGCAGAAGGATTGGAGGTAATTTTCATAAACCTCGTACCCAATATTCATGATAAGGTCTAGCCTATGCTCTTATAGTCATTCACGTTCATCTTTACACATATAGAACTTATGCGGGCAATGAGGTGTCACTTCCGTTGGCAGGGGATCTTGCCCTGCCGCGCATATAGGGTCGCAACCTGGAGATCGCTCCTACAAACCGAATTTCGTGAGTCCCACATGTATAGTTCTTAGTTAAAATGACTTCAAACTAAATTGAGTAACCACCTGACAAGAACTCTGCGACAATCAAGCTTTTAGACGGCTTGTCCGAACCTTTCAGGTCGGTACGGATTTAGTATTTTAACACGCGCGCCATCAACAATCTCTTGCGTTGCCAATTCGCCTACTAACGGAGCCAACGTGACGCCGCTGTGCATAAACGCAATATAGAGATTGGGTACGGATGGTACGAACCCGAGCACCGGCAATCCGTCAACCGGCATTGGACGATAACCGACTGGTACGGGGATCGCAGCGGCATCGGAAATTGATGGTAGATAGTGTCTTGCCCGGTCAAGCAATTCGTCGGCATGTTCCTGCGAATCGTCACGATTTAGGCTCTCTTGGGAGCCTTGACCAATCAATAGTGTGCCGTCCGATGCTTGTCGGAGGTGCACGTCCTGCCGATCGACATCAATCCTAGGTGCATGGATAACGGATACGCTGCTTAGCACGGGTTGACAGGGAGTGGTGCGAACAACAACGCCCGGGCTTTCCTGTTGAGGGACAGGTACCCCAGCCATAGCGGCAAGTTGCGTCGTGTGAATGCCGCCCGCTAGCACTACGACGTTGCAACCGACCTCATCGTGCGGTGTGCTTAGTGCCTTGACCTGCCGCGATGAGTTTGCGCCATCTCCGAAAGACATGCCGGTTACGGGGGTTCGCATATGTACTGCAGCTCCGCTCTCGCACGCCCTCTCCAAACATGCTTCGATGACTTTGAGCGGTTCGACGCAACCATCGGCTTGTGACAACGACGCTGATTTTACGGTGCCGGGCAACAAACCGGGTTCGAGCTCGCGCATCTCTTCCGCCGTGATTAACCGACAGGCATATCCCCGCTCCTGTAACAGATCAACACGTCGGCGCAATGCCCCAGCGCCTTCGTCGGTGTTCTCCCATCGGAGTTGTCCTCCACAGTGGAATCCGATGTCTCGGTCTAGTGCGTGGGCGAACCGATGCCAGATGTCCATGGAGCGACAATTCAGATTGTGATATCTTACCGGATTCTTTCCGAAGGAATTCAGCCAAGCAAAGGAGTGCCCCGATGCACCCAACCCCAGTTCGGATTTTTCGAGTACCGTTACGTTGACATTTTCGCGACGAGACAAACAGTAAGCGATTGAGGCTCCAACAATACCGGCGCCAACGATTACAACGTGAATCTTTCTACCACTGTTCATGTGTGTTTTCTTTATTGCGCCGTGGTGAACGATAAGGCCTGAAATGTACCTAATCCGAAACTACATCGGGCGATTCTATGACCGTGATTTCACCCATCGGAGCAAAGCACAAGCGCGCCGGTGTAAGCATGGGCAAAATTCCGCCCTCCGATTGGAGCAAATTCCGCATTGCCAAAAAATCCGATAATCGGAAGATCCGGAAATCTCTGCTTGATAATCTGGATATCGTGATTCGCCTTCCCGTAAAGTCCCTTCCCTCTTCCCAAGCAGTTGAAATACATCCCGAAAGCTGGCGGTCGTTCTCGTGTTCGTTCATGTAGATCCAGGACAATCTCTTGAATCTCTTTATTCGCGGAGGATGAATTTCGCAAGTGAAATTGTATGATCTGGTCTGACGACACACCTTCAGATACAGCGATTGCGCCACTTTCCTTGTCATAACCGACCAAATTACGCACAAGGAAATCACCGCGTCGAGGCGCCAGATTTTCCTTATCCATTGCAATACCTATGAACACAACACGCCCCGATTGACGAAGATCTTCGGCTGTCAAGGATTCAAGGGCCACCTGTAGACTGTCAAGTGCAGGATTGCCGTCGACTTCGTAAATGACGTTGCCGTCCGCACGGGTGATTTGCATTGGGCGCCCAATCGGTTGGCAACCCTGTGCCACTCCTATTTCGGTGTGGAACGCACCCGTGAGCAACATCCCTGCAACCCCCGCTTCCACGACCTCCTTATCATGCCACCCGTAAATGTATTGCCCGTCCGGGCTGCCCGAAGCTGCCGCTCCCACTATTGGTAACCTAACCCCATCTTCGCCGAGTTGGTGTACGAGCGCCTCCGGGCTAATGGAGCGTACATCCGGTAACACAACTAGTAGCGAGTTTTCGCGAAACTTGGACGAAATACTCTCACGAATTGCGGCTCCAATCGTTGAGGAATCATCCGATGAAACCAAGAAGGGCATCGCGGAAACATCGTCTGAACGTAGGACAAGCACAGCAACGGCAGGTTCACCTTCAAACTCCCCTGCCGAGGTGAGCACACTCATTCCGCTGCAGCCGACAAGATGGTCACATCCCGAAATCTCATGTATCGTGTGAAAAAGTCCGCCGTAGTCAGCCTGATAGTCCACCGTTGCGAAAACAACCGCTAAATCCGCCTTCGCCAGTTGTGCATTACCCATTGCAATCGTCGTGGCATCTTCAAGGGCATCAGCCAAAACGGTTTTTTGGCTCTGTCCGACGCCAACGCGCATCATTAATCATACCCTCCCTTTCGTATCTCTCCGTATTCTGACGATACTCTCTCATAATCCGATTATCCCAAAATTCAGTTTATAAGTCAAGATGGAATCTATTCAGGGGAGCCTTGGCAGAAAAACTCCCAACCGTATTCGAATGCTGCAAATGCGCTATCACTTAAAGTAAAGAACGATACCAACTGTGAGTGAGGAAAAAAGACCTCAAAAAGAAGCGCGAGAATGTGATATAATTCGCACGGTACGAAGCACGTGCACTAAATTGCACGACTACGAACCAACATCGGTAATATGAATCTGTGAACTATTCATTTGCAATTTTCATGACGGGAGCATGCACCAGATGCCAGCCGAAATTATTGATGGCAGTCAGTTAGCGAAATCAATACGTAGCCAAATCCGACGCCGAGTGAAAAAACTGGACTTTACGCCGGGGCTTGCCGTAGTTCAGGTAGGAGACGATCCCGCTTCCACTATTTATGTCGCTAACAAGGAAAAGGATTGTAAACGGGTCAATTTTCAGTCGGAAGTTTGCAAAATGCCAACGAACACGACGCAATCAGAAATCATCGACCGGGTTCAGTTCCTGAACGAGCGCGAGGATGTTCATGGCATAATTGTGCAAATGCCTTTGCCGACCGGAGTAGACGCGCAAGCTGTGATTGACACCATTTCACCGGAAAAAGATGCCGATGGTCTTAGCCCGATTAACTTGGGCAATCTGCTCATCAACCGCGAACGGGTGACGCCGTGCACCCCCACGGGAGTTATTCGTTTAATCGAATCTACAGGCGTAGAGATTGAGGGCAAACGTGCCGTCTGTTTAGGACGAAGTAGTCTTGTCGGTAAACCGGTTGGGCTGATGCTACTTAACCGAAATGCTACCGTCACGTACTGCCATACTCGGACTCGGAACCTCGCGGAGGAGACTCGGAATGCGGAAATTCTGGTCGTGGCAGCCGGTAGACCGGGAATGGTTACGGCATCAATGGTCTCGGAGGGGGCTGTTGTGATTGATGTGGGAATCTCGCGCGTTAATGATCGTGCTGCCGGAGATGTTGACTATGAATCTGTCAGCACGGTTGCGGGGTTCATTACGCCTGTGCCGGGAGGAGTGGGCCCGATGACACGCGCCATGCTGCTAGAAAACACGCTGAAGTTAGCAGTTGGACGGTGGAAATAACCTCGGGATGGTGTACGGACGCGTGTTTGACCGTTCAATTGCGCACGGTCAAGGCGTTTCAGACAATGTGACTTGACCTTCTCCGTCAACAATTTCGCCAATGTGGAATGGCGATTCGCCAGATGCGGTTAACACATCAAGTACCGTGTCTACCTGATCTCTTGCGACCGCCAGCACCATTCCGATTCCCATATTGAAGACACGGTACATTTCGCCCGATTCGACGCGCCCTTTTTCCTGGAGGAGCCCAAATATCGGCGGATTCTCCCAGGTACCCTTGCGGATTATCGCGCTGCAGTTCGAAGGCAAAACACGAGCAAGGTTTCCCGGCAAACCTCCGCCCGTAATGTGCGCCATGCCTTTAATGTCACAGTGATTTCGCAGATTCAGAATAGAGCCTACATAACTCTTGTGATGCTTGAGCAATTCTTCCCCGAGCGTCATCCCCAATTCGGAGATATGGTCGGCAGGATTGTAGCCGCAGACATCCAGCAGAATTCGGCGGGCGAGGGAAAAGCCGTTTGTGTGCAGCCCCAGTGAACTTAGACCAATTAACTGATCGCCCGGCCGCATTTCATCTCCGGTTATTACCTTAGATCGCTCCACAACGCCAACGATTGTCCCTACAAGATCGTACTCGCCCTCCCGGTAGAACTCTGGCAACTCCGCCGTTTCACCGCCAATGAACGCGCAACCGATTTCCCGACATCCTGACGCCAGTCCGGTGACAATCTGTTCCACAACGTCCGGATACAACTTGCTCGTGCCAATATAGTCCAAGAAAAACAGTGGTTCGGCTCCTTGAACAAGGATATCGTTTGCGCAATGGGCAACAATGTCATATCCGACAGTGTCATGGCGTCCGGTCATAAAGGCAATCTTTAGCTTTGTACCGACGCCGTCTGTACTCGAAACCAAAACAGGTTCGTCGTAGTTACCGAGTGCGAAAAGCCCTCCAAAATGCCCAACCTCACTCAACACTTCGGGGCGGTAGGTCGAACTAAGTATGCACTTCAGGCGGTCAGTGGTTTCTTCTTTCGCGCCAAATGACACGCCAGCGCCCGCATAAG
Organism: Candidatus Poribacteria bacterium; assembly: GCA_022827055.1. Taxonomy (GTDB): domain Bacteria; phylum Poribacteria; class WGA-4E; order WGA-4E; family JAJDTR01; genus JAJDTR01. Next base: position 40,172 of record JAJDTR010000156.1, read on the forward strand.
TCAATCCTTGTTCAGTCATTCGTCCGATTCGATTTTCGTCGTTCGTTAAAAGCCTTTAAACGACGTTTCTCGTTTGCCGACACCACCACTTTCATGATTGATTTCATGTTCAAGAGCAGGATTATCAAAAGAATTGCGCTAAACCCGAAGGCAGCCAGATTTGCAACATCGGGTACATTACTTCGCGCAATCGTCGGGTTGAGCACGGGTATAACAAGTTGCAACAGTTTGCTCAACGCCATGCCAATTATCGCGCAGATAATGAGGGCGTACATTGTGTACCGCCCTTGGTCCGAATGCACTTGTTTGAAGGTTTTCGAATTAGGTATAAAATAATTGCTGCGAATGCTGCGTTTCAATCGCCGACGCATGAACCGTCTCCCTGATTTATCAAAAGCTAAACCGTGTGCCGACGCTCCCCCAATCTTCGCGTTTTGTCCTTATACCGACTATACCCCGTCTTCCGCAATCCCCAAGGAAAGCTGATTACCCTGTTCGCCGCTAAATTCGACCGGATATTTCCCATCAAAGCAGGCTGTGCAGAAATCCTTGCCGGACTTGACGCCTTTCAGCAATCCCTCCGTACTGAGATAACCCAGACTGTCCGCTCGAATATATTTGCGTATCTCATCCACGGAATGGGAACTCGCAATTAGCTCTTTCCGAGTCGGCGTATCTACACCGTAAAAGCACGGAAACCGATTGGGAGGAGATGCGATGCGGACATGAACCTCTCGCGCCCCGCCCTCGCGTATAAGTTTAACGAGTTGGCGAGAAGTAGGACCTCGCATAATGGAATCATCAATCACCGCAACGCGCTTCCCTTCGAGTATACTCCGAATCGGATTCAACTTCACCTTGACCATGAGTTCGCGCATCTGATGAGACGGATGCATGAACGAGCGTCCAACGAACGAGTTTCGGTAGAGCCCCATATCAAAAGGGATTCCCGATTCTTCGGAGTAACCGAGAGCGGCAAGAGTCGCGGAATCCGGCACAGAAATGACCACGTCTGCATCGGCGGGGCACTCCCGTGCCAGTTGGCGTCCAAGTTCACGCCTTGGACGATTGACCAGTTCACCAAAAACATGGCTATCGGGTCGGGCGAGATAAATATATTCGAAGATACATTGTGACAGGGCGGGCAAGCGATCATGAAATCTGAATGATGACGGGGCGCGTCCAGCCCCGGTAATGGTAACTATCTCGCCCGGCTCAATCTCGCGGACGGTTTCGGCTTCAATCACGTCGAACGCGCAGGTTTCAGAGGCAAGTACATGTGCGTCATTCAGTCGTCCGAGCCAGAGTGGTCGAAATGCGTATGGATCTCGAGCGGCGATTAGAATGCCCTTACTCATAATGAGAATGGAAAATGCCCCTCTGACCTCGTTCAAGGCGTCAACAACGCGATCTTCCAAAAAATGCTGCGAAGATCTCGCGATCAAATGGGCAAGGACCTCGGTATCCGTGGAGGAATGGAAGATTGACCCTGTATCTACCAGATTATTCCGCACGCGAGTCGCATTTACGAGGTTTCCGTTGTGAGCAATTGCCAGGGGGCCGCCCTTGTAAGTCCGAATGAGTGGTTGGGCGTTTTCGAGATTGCTGCTGCCCGCGGTTGAATAACGATTATGCCCAATCGCAACATACCCCTCTAGCTTGGACAGTGTTTCCGGGTCGAACACGTGATCGACGAGCCCCATTCCCAAATGGTGGTGGAATTCCTCTTTACTTGATGCGGCAATTCCTGCGCTTTCCTGTCCCCGATGTTGAAGCGCACGTAATCCAAGATAGGTCAACTCGGCGGCTCTGGGATGCCCAAAAATACCGAAAACACCGCACTCATCTCTTGGTTTGTCGTCACTCTCATCAAGATAGTGCATTCTGTAATTGCTCCATTCTGTCAACGAATCGGACCCAATCGAAAGTTAGCACTACTACCACGTAGCAAGAGAACTTCAACAATCTTCAGCGAGAGACTCTGTCTCTTTGTTTGTACTCCGGCTCAGCCGGTATCCCAAGATCGCACCAATTGGCGCAGCAAGAATGTACAAGAGTTCGGGAGGACATTTAAGCAACAGTAGAACACGCAGCGGCAAAGAGATAAGAAAGGCGAGCGCCCGAAATACGGGCAATAGAAGTGAGATAAGCAGATTTTGTGGAATTAACTCCGCCCACTGAATGTGTAGTAGCGACATGAGGGCAACAATCGCCGGGGCTCCGAGAAAGGCACCCTGATACGTTCCCCTGCGACCAATATGGACGCCGAATTTCATTCCCACAAACCGAACACTCTCGGCGACTCCGGCAACCGTGACACCATAGGTTATACCAAAAGAGATCAGTAGGAATAACCCTACCCAGAATCCGTGTTGTACGCGATCGGCGATTATTACTCCCCAGAAAAACTTTTCAAAGATGAAAAGGCACAGCCCACCGCCAACCAGACCAACTACAGCCCCCAAAAAAATCTGGCTGAGTGTCAAAAGAATCTTATTTTTTCGAGACATATCACCTCTTGAGTTCAGAGTGTATAGACATAAGATATCAGTGCGACAAGCAACTCACTCTGGAAGGGTAATTCCGGTTGCCATGATGCCGAATAAGCGTGCTTAGCTATCGATTGGAGACACGCAGTCATGCAGCTTGAGGGTTGGAGTTGTGCCCTATTGCCTAAAGGATATTATAACCCATCATTGGAAAAATACCAACTCGTTTTCTCGCCGTTCACTTATCTTATTCGCAAAATGATATGGTATGGGTGATTCAATGCGGGTACATTCGTGTGTCGTGAACTAGGTGCGCAAGTCCGATGTTGCATGTATCGGCAGATACATCTCAGTCCAATATTCTTCTCAAGTAATACTTTTTCAAAACCAGTCGTAGAGAAGGAAATCTGGACCACAATCTGTTAGATTGTGATCCGCAAACTCACAGTTTGCGGTACAAGAGTGTTGCTTGCTGAATGAATTATTCCGACAGGGACAATGGCGTGCTGCCAAGGAATTACTGTTTGGAGTACTCAACTGGAAGGGCAGCTACAGCCAAGAGCGCTAGAGTTCAAAATCTACGTGCGTTAAAGACCTCGTTCCCAGAGATATCGGAACTGGAACTCGAGATGATTGGAGTTCTGACTGTTGCCGTTTAGATGGCCCCTGTTTACAATGTAGTCGTGTTGATATGACAGATCTAGTTGCCATGCACGAATCGGTTCGTACACCAACCGACATCCAAAACCGTGCCGTCGCTCAACGACGCCGGATGGAAACGAGATTGAGCGAAAATCTTCACCGACAAAGCGGTCTTCAACGCCTGCCTCGCCTTGACGCTCCAATTCAAAGAACAGATTCATGCGAGTGTCAGCGTTAATCAGATAGTTTCCTTCGATATAAGATACATCTGCATCTGTTCCAATTTCATGCCCGATAATTGAACCGAAATGGGTGTACTGATTCTCTTGAACCAAGTGCGTGTATGCCCACCGATTTACGCGCGCGTACTCGGCGCGAACCCCCAGCCGGCGTGATTCGAGTGCACGGTTCCATTCTAGTCCTGCAAGCCATGCTAAGGCGTTGGGATCATCCGACTTAACGTACTGGACATCATCTATGAGCAATTCACCGTACAGACGAAACCCGTCAACAGGACGAACCGCCCCTTCGAAAAGAAACATTGCATTGTCGTCATTATCGGAGTTGTGTTGGCTCGCATAGTACGGCAAAATAGGATTGAAATACTGCCACTCAACCCCTCGCGTTTCTCCTCCGTACAAGATTAACTCCGAGACACCGACCTCAAGACGGTCGTTGATTTGGTAATCCAATCGGTGTCCCGCCAGATAACGACTAGCGAGATAGCGGCGCGGGTCTTCGTCATGCCAAGTGTGGTCAAGCTGTGCTGTGAAAGATGTACCTCTAACTCTACCGAATTTGCCGGTCAGCAAAATGAGATCGAATGGAGGTGAGTTGTCAGAAATTCCAACCGCACCGCGGAATCCAGTGCCCCAGAAGAGTTGATCGCGTCCTATGAGTAGTTCGAGCTTGGAAATCGGAACTCGCAGATAAACTCTTTTGAAGTCTGCCGTGAAATCCCCGCGCCAAGGCTTGAGACGTTTGGAAGCAGTGCTGCCGAGACTCGGATATTTGCCCGGCAAATTCGTAACCTCAAATTCTTGATGCAACGTCAGCCAGCCACCCGAACCATAATAAAACGCACCTTCAAAAGCAGGACCGAGTTTTGAGTTGGTCTGACTGCTCCGCAACTCGATAGCACCGCGCGCCCGGAGACTACCTTCATCGTTCTGACCCGATAGACGTGCCAACTCCAAAGCAAACTCGCGTTGTAATTTTTCCAGAAGTTCTATGGATATGGGGGCTTGCTCACTTTTCTCACTGGCAATCCGACGCTGTGCTTGGCGAATCACCTGCGCAATCTGGCGACGCGTGCGGGGGCGCGTGTGCCGATGAAAACCGCCAGTTACACCATCGGTTTCCAGTCTTTCCAAAGCAAAGTTCACCCACGCGTCGAAATGGAAAGCCGCGTCCGGGGCAGCATTCACCGGGCTTACGATAAGGAAGGAGATGAAAACAAGGTATGCGCTAACGGTGAAAAGTGGAGGGAAGCGCGGGCAACGTGCCGTGCACCGCGAAGCAGTGAATATGCCGTTCGAATTGGATGAGACTGAACGCTTTAATGATTGAACGCCTGCCAGCTTTAGACCCATCTTAATCTCGCGTTCTGTTACACTCCTGCATTTTTTCCGCAAGCCGATCCATTTTCTGAAATTGCCACGTCCATCTCACATTGTAAAGAAACTGCCTAAGATCGAACCGGTTGTCGTCCGGTGAATAGGATTCCGCGTGATAAGACGGCGTCAGGGTCGTCATCTTGTGACGATTGATAGCGTAATATCGGAAGAATCTCTTAACTTTCCCAGCCACTTCACCGGGAGCAAGATGCGTCCATTCGTGAACAAGCTTTTCAAACATGCTTACCGGACCGCATCGGTGAATTTTCCGCAATCTGCCAAACCGGCTAAGTTCCGCGTAAGTCATGCCCATGTCCGCTTCATCCTCCTGCACATGGGTTTCGGTCAACGGCTCCAATTCGGCGGTTGGCGGGGCTTCGACGATTTCCGTGAGGGCGCTATATCCGAGATTTCCCGATGCCCACCGGAGAAACAAACGCAGATCCGTCTTGCTAATGCCGCCAATCGGGTTGATATCCGCGCTGCTGCAGTCGTACTTTGTCATGTAGCCGCGCAAACTCTCATCCACATTGGCAGTCCCCAATACCAGCAACCCTCCGTGTCTGCCTCTTACCCACGGTAAGAGTTGTGCCAAGAAGTAAGACAATACCATGCGCAAACGTGCTTGGATATTCTGCAAGGCGGCGTTTTCGGCATCTGTGCCTCCCTCAACTTTGAATCGAGGCGCTTTCCCGGTCAGGCGCACAAAAAGTTCAAACATAGAGGTAACTATGGAATCAATGTTGGCATCCAAGTGGAACGAACCAATCTGACCCGTTAAAGTCTTTGCGCGACTTTGCGTAGCCTTGGAACTATTTTCCGTGCCCATATAGCAGGTGTAGAGGAGGCGGCTTGCCAACTCGCGCGCGTCTTCCGGGATGTAATCGGTGTCTTCTTTTCCAGCAAATCTACGAACATCGCGAATAACCTGTTGATTTCCGTTTGCCGCTTCCTTGACCACCATCTGGCACATTGAGCCAACCATGGTTGCCACAGACGAGCTATCGGATCCGCCGGATATTGGCAGAAAATAACCGCACGCACCGGATCGTCTGAGGTAATCCCATAGCCAGCAACTCGGCCCATACGCAATCTCCTCTTCCGGGAGATGGTATCGGACTTTTTTTGGCACAGAAGGCGCACGTCGAAATTCATCCTGTGTCAAATCAAAATCTACATCAATGCGTGGTATCGATTGCGACTGACTCGCTTGCACGGAACGACTAACCATGGCACCGCGGTATGACCGAACATCCTCAAGGTTCACTGTAGCAGTAACGACTTCGACATCTTGCAACGAAAATTGCTCCCCTTGTGCGACAACCTCGCCATTGAGCGCAATAAGCGCACATCCGTCGAAGTAAAGGCGTCCACCATCACACCCCTTTTGGTTGGAGTAAAGATAGACACCTCCGTTTTTCGATGTGCCGCTCCGTATCAGGTCTAGCCGTTGGTGAAGCTTCCTTAGTTCATGATGCGACCCCGACCCGTTCGCAAATATTTCGATACCATCAAGACCAAGACGGATATGAGGGCTAATTGGTGCAAAAAGTTCCTCGCAGGTTTCGGGAGCGAGCGCCGTATCCCGAGTGGCAATAGCGCCATCGCCAAAAGGTGCTGTAGACTGCCCCGTGATTTCGCGAATCATTCTTGGCAGGTAATGTTCTTCCAATTTTCCGGGTAGTTGCCAAGGAACGAACCATCGTGGTTCTCGATAGTTTCGATCGGCGGCAAGCACCAGTTTGGGACGTATAAACAGAATCTTCCCGTTTAACACGATGACTCTGCAATTGTACCGCACATTCTTGTGCATAACGGGCATGCCGGTGTCGCAGAGGATGTCATTCGTCAGGCCGCTCTTAAGAATCGCGCCAAGACATTCCCACGAATGGAGAAAGGTGTCATCTTCCAAAAAAGCGTCCTCGCAACCGTAACCCGGAATCTCGAGTTCCGGGCCTAATCGATATCGAGCACCTCTGTTCTTGGCGACTTGGATGGATTCAATAATCCTCTCAAGATTACCACTAAAGTCAAGTGCCCACTGGTTAAGATTGCAGGTTGCCAATGTAGCAAGTTTCATAGTGTAGTCGTCATAAACCCAAAGATGGCACAAATAACGGGGTAGCGAGGCGAGAATAGCCTGTTCAAACGGGATAAAGTCTCACGATTACAAATCACTTTCTATTGACCACGGCCCGGAGTGCGAATCCGCAATTCCTAAGATTGCATAAATCAATTTCAAGTTTTTTGCGGCTTCTTTTTTGCAGCCGGAAAAAGTATGTTGTTAAGGATGAGTCGATATCCCGGTGAGTGTTTGTGGAGATCGAGGTTGGTGGGGATTCTGCCTTCTCCAACGGTATGCCTGTAATCTTCCGGATCGTGCCCACCGAGAAAAGTGAAAGTGCCCTTCCCCAATTTTCCGTGGATGTACTTCGCATATCGGCTGCCCTCAATGTCACCGAGAATCGTTACGGTATCGCGAATGATGGCTTTATTGAAGGACGTAGTTTGTCCTAGGTAACCACGCACCCTACTCACATGATTCTGTGTGAGCATTGTGGGTATCGGATCGTGCTTGGCAGCGAATTCAAACAGAACGAAGTCTTCAACACCCGATAGCGGGTTATGGTCAGGCTGCGGATTATCTATATTGGAAAACTCATATCGATTTGGATTCGTGTACAGCATGAAGTTTTCGAATGCGAAGGTTCGCTCAAAATCCAACCGTTCTTGGTAATTCGGTTCGAGCGGCGTGCCGTCCAACTCCGGCTCAACAATGTCAACGCGTCCTGCTCCCGTAGCGCACGCGATATCCAGTGTTTCAGGCGCCGAACACATTGCAAAAATGAACCCCCCTCCAACGACATAATCTTGGATTCGCTGAGATATGAATCCCTTGTGAGAGGGCACACGATTAAATCCAGCTTTGGCGGCGGCTTCTTCAAACAAACGCACACGCTGCTGATACCAAACCGCACCCTTGAAAGCTCGGTAAAACTTTCCATGTTGTCCGGTGAAGTCTTCATGGTGCAAATGGAGCCAATCGTACTTGCCCAACTGTAAGACACCGGCTTCAACTTGTTCATCCCAAATCGTATCGTACGGTATTTGCGCATAGTTCAACGCTAGTTTCACGGCATCATCCCAGGGATCGCGGTATGGGGTATTATCCGGTGGTGCATAAACAGCGATTTTCGGCGCTTTTTCCAGAAGGATCTCGTCCATGTTGTTGCCCTCCATCTCTACTTGAATGCCGCCGTATTCAAGATTGGAGATGGACTCAAAACCGACGCCCATTTGCTGTGCTTTGGCTTGTACATCAGGCGAATCGATAAGGAGGAACGCGCCCCCGCGATAGTTTAGCAGCCACTTCGCATTGTATTCTCGAGGTGCTTCGAGTGTCCAGTAGGTTAAGCCGTAAGCTTTGAGATGATTGGTTTGAACTTGGTCCATGGGTACAAGCAGCCATTGCGATAACCCTCTGTTCGCTACTGACATTAGCATAAATATTAAAATCATTGAAACGCGGTTGAGTGAAAGCATTTTTCGTAATTGTTTAGTCCACAGACTCCTTGCGACGAATACAAGGCGCTCCCTTTATTCCACAACCGATGGCAATTTCTCCCATGTACCCAATATGCGAGCGATATCCCTTGTGGGAGGGGCATCTTGCCCCGATGCAGGAGCGATTCCCTACCGAAAGTAGATTTTCATTGCATAGTTGTTTAGTGAGTTGATTTATCGTGAACGCGGAATATCGGGGTAAGATGCCCCTCCCACATATAATCTAGGAATGCCCCGCTGCCGATAGTCAGGCGCAATACATTGCCAAACCAATATTGACACTCGTTTTGGCTGAACTAAACAGTTACCATTTTTCTATCTGCGCCCCCGAGTCGTCGTGTCATTAGGGAACAACGCACGGCTCATTGCCATACAGTATTTGACCTTTGTGAATAACGGGTCGGCTATCGCCTCCATCGCGCGATATTAACCACAGTTGACCATTGTTTTCGTAAAGGATTGTGGAACCATCTGGGAGCCAGACAGGGTTTTCGCCACCGTACCGGGTAAGTTGACTTTCTGACGATTCGCCTCGTTTATTGAATCTGATAAGCCAAATTTGGCGATGATTTCCTTCCGCACGCGAGAAAGCGACAACGTTCGCATCAGATGGTGACCATGCGGGATCGGCATCGTCTTCATTACCAATTACAATCGGCTCCACACTTTCGTTGACCCGATCATATGCGAAGATATTTCGTCCTGCCGTGCTACCTACGTTTTCAATACTTCCAAGGGTACTATATGCCAATATTTCTTCATTGCGGCTCCATCTTGGCGTTCCCATCTCTTGCGCGGTAGAGGGGAGGAGGAGTTCACTATTTGACGGCAGATGCCGGATAACTATTCGCTGCCGATTGATTTGCTGCTGGGTGAACGCAATGTAGTCACCGGACGGAGAAATTTGGATTTCTTTCGCGAGCTGCTGTCGGCTCAACAGCACTCCCGAATCCTGCGAGCCGGCGTTTTGTCCCAACACATTTCCTTCTGTATCCAAGTAAGCGAGCCGTCCATTCCGGGCAACGGTCGGGTTACTACCCGCTCCCACTGGATTTAACGCGCCCCTTGGGTGATATTCCCATATGATTCCATCGTAACTATAATAGAATGCAGCATTCAGTGAGGTCGAATCTAAGGTATTATTCACATCAGAAGGCTTTTCTCCGCCTTTAAGCTGGTTTTGCGCTTGTGCGAGCTGTTGCTGGTCTACTTTAGGTTCGAACTCCAGTTGGTCGTGCAATTTCCAACCTGTCGGAGTCAGCGAAAAAGTGAAACGGTGTCCCAGAGTCCAATAGCACCATTCCTCAAGCTCGCGTCCAAATCGGGTAAATCGAAATATGTCTTCCGGATCGCCATGTTGATATTTGATTTCGGACCTATGACCATCCTCAAATTCGGCGATGTTGCCTTCCGAATCAATGTACATTGCGAATATCTCTATGTCGATATGCTGAGTAATAAATTCATCAAACACGGAAACCAATTGAGGCTTTCCGCGCACGGGTTGGCGCGTTCCGTAGACTCCAACGCCGTCCTTTAGACCCGTCTGTCCATCCGCGTCAATATCAACGGCGACTGTTACGTAATAATCGCCCGGAGGAACAGACACTGTATACCGGCCGTTGTCTTCCAAGTTGAGGGCGATGGGAATAACGGAGCTAAACGTCGGCGTGTCGGAAAGTGACAGGATGCCTCCCCTGAACTCCTTGCCGTCCCAAATGATGCGCCCCGATAATCCTGTCTCGGCTTTGCTTGATTGCACAATCTTATGTTTCGACTCGGTCGGCTTAAGTTGACCGTCTACGTCATACTGCGCACTCACTACAATTTCAACTTGGGCATTTTCGCCACTTTTTAGGGTAAGTGCCGCGGGCGGTCTCGTTGTCATGTCCATCGTACCGTAACCGCCGACACCGTCGCCGGAACCGTATTGACCGTTCCCGTCCGCGTCAACGCTGGCTATCATATAAAAATCTCCCGGACGCAGTTGAAGCTTGAAGCTACCATCCGGCTCAACTTCCACTTGCTGAACAGGGCGTGTCAAGGTGGGGTCCACATATACCTGTAAGACACATCCATCAAGATTATGCCCACGCCATAAGACCTTTCCCGAGACTTCGACCTTCTTGTCGTCCAAGGGAGACGAATCAGAATCGGCGTCGACAAGTGGGACGACTCGACCACTTTCAAGCTGCTTTCCCGAAATCTGAATTTGGACGCCTTTCGTGAATTTATTGGCGGCGACCAAAATGGGTTCGGGAAACGCCTTCCGATTTTGTAGATTGGTAATTCCGTGGATGCCCAGCCAATCCCCGTGATCAATAAGATTTGAATCGTTCCAGTCAATAATTACCATTAAGTAATATTTCCCTGGATTTAAATGAAGGGTAAAACTCCCATCACTCTCTATGCCAGTTTTGGCTGCCAGGTATTTCCAGGAAAGATCTGTATAAGCGCGCACAGAGGTTTTTTCAACAGAAGCGCGAGTGGCGTAGCTGATGATTCCTTTTACCCCAGAAGAGGATTGCTCAAGTTCCGACTTGAATTGGTCGATTGGATCGGGCCGATAGTGCTGTGCGCTGACGATTTTCCCTCTTTGATTTCTAGCCGTCACATGAATCATCAGCCCGGAAATTGTCTGCTTCGGTCCAACTTTGAGCAACTGCTTTTGCTGGCCTGTATTGCGCCAATCCGCAATACCCAGGATTCCCGTACCGTCGCCATCGTCGAATTTCCCTGACCTGTTCACGTCAACGAATGCTACAACATAATAGCTGCCCGGTTCAACCCGTATGGAAAAGCGTCCGCCTTCAATCTTGGTAACACCCGTGTACAAATTGGTCAATGTCTTGTCTCTGTAGACCTGCACGGTTGTCTGGGAAAGATCCTTGTTTTTCCAATTCACCTGTCCCTTAAGAGTCGCGGTTGCACGCTGTGCGAAAGTTTCAATTAACTGCTCGCCTTGTTTCTTGGCGGATTCCGTCTGTGCTGCGCCAGCCTGAACAGCGACGATCAGTGTTAAAGCGAATATGAGGACTAGATTGAACGTTTTTACTGCGTGATTCAGTTGCATCGAACTCTCTTTTGGATACTAGGGACTAAAAACGAGTGCTATTGAATCGAACGGATGAAATCTTGAAATTCTCGGCTTTCACGAATCGTGTCAAAATTTTGGTCAGTTTGAATTGCCTTAATCAATTCCTTATCATGAGAGACCGCTTGCCGAAGGTGTGTTATTGATAGGTCGCGCTGATTTCCGCGCGCGTAAGCGCGGGCAAGATTGTAATGTGCACTGGCATAGCCGGGATCAATATAGATGGTTCTTTTCCAAGCGAAAATGGCATGACTCCATTTCTCTTGCCGGCTGTACGCCACGCCCAAATTGTAGTAGGGTTTTGCCCATCTAACATCTCGCTTGATAGCCAGTTTGAACTCAGTTATTGCCTGATCCAGGTCGCCTTGATTAGCGTAGTCTAGTCCCCAATTGAAATGGGCTACTGCCGCATCAGGTGGATTAACGGAAGCGCGCGGAGCGCACGCGCCGTGGGAGCAACTCATTCCAACAATGAAAAGAACCGTCAGCCATCTCACTCTTAATCTCCCTATCTTGTTTTTATTCCAATAATCAGAACTCCAGATAGAATTTCTACGCGAACCGGTCGGATAGACTTTTATGTTTACTTCGGGTGGGGTGGCTGATTACCGATAGGCTGATCAACTAAGTTTGATGCAAGGACAGGTTGGCAATGATGGCTATCGTAGTCATGGTATCGCCATCATTGCCAGAGAGTTGTATGGGATGTGCCGCGGCCGGGTTTTTAAGAGAATTCTCCTTCCTCTCGTGTTATTATCTCAAGCAGTGCGGGCTTTTCGGCTTCTATCTCTTTCTGTGCTCGATTGATTGCCGGAATAATCTCGGCTGGGTCTTCGACTCGTTCGCTATAGCCGCCCAAACCCTCGGCAACTTTCGCGTAATCACCTGAAAGGTATGGTGTACCGTATCGTTCTGTCGAAACCGGCATATAGGATTTATAGTTGCCGAGCGCGGAGTTGTTGAGGATGATTGTCAGGATGGGGATACGCTCCCGGGCAGCAGTCTCAAAGTCCATTCCTGCCATACCAAACGCTGCATCGCCCATTATGTTGACAGCCAGGTTTTGGGGGGCGGCAAGTTTTGCTCCCATGATTACGCCTAAGCCAAATCCCAACTGGGTCGATTTTCCCCAACCGATGTAACCGTGTGGAATAATTGACTGGAAAAACGGCATCATCTGATCGCGCGGATTACCGGAGTCGTGAGTGACCATCGTCTTTGTGCGATCGACCGTGTTCATCAAATCCCAAATCACTCGATAGGGATTGATCGGTACTTCGTCCGAGGAAAGCTTCGGCATCCACTTATTAAGCCATTTGTCTTTTACAGCCTTGATTTCTTGAACGAGTTTCGGGTTGCTTTCTCCGCCACCGCCTTGGTTTTTGACTTCTTCAATTAGTTGACGCAACACCAGTTTCGCGTCTCCAAGGATCGGGTAGTCGATTAAGTATTCCTTGCTGATGTCAGTTTCGCTAATGGAGTTCTGAACAAGGATCTTTCCTGGTGGTATGTTGGTACACATCACCTGTGTTGAGAATCCAGATCCAAGTCCGAAAACGAGGTCAGCTCTGTCAAGGAACGGCGCGACGCGTTCCAGGCCTTTATATCCGCTTGCACCGATTGACAGCGGATGATTTTCCGGAAATGCGCTCTTTCCAGCCATCGTAGTCATAACAGGAAGTTGAAGCAGTTCCGCGAATTCAACGAGTTCGTCGGTTGCTTCTGCGTAAAGTACACCTTGTCCTACATGAAGCAGAGGATTCTCGGACGCCAGCAGCGCTTTTACTGCGGCACTAACATCGTCGGGATTTGCTGCGGGTTTGGCTGGTTTCGGCGGCTTATACTCGAAATCGTCGTCTACATCATCGCTCATGACATTACTCGGAATCTCAAGCATCACCGGGCCAGGTTGTCCCGATCGGAGCAGGTGAAATGCCCGATGCATCATATTCGGGATACGTTCCGCCATGTTGATTTCCGCCACCCACTTAGTAACTCCTCCATAGTGCCTAATTGACTCAAATCCCGGGGGAATGCTCCGTTCCGATTGGGAAATTCCGCCCGGCAGCATGAGAACGGGTGCAGAATCCGCGAAAGCGTGGGCTACACCGGCGAACGCATTCTCGCTTCCGGGTCCGCCTTGCACACAACCAACCCCAAGGCGCTTACCATTGGATACAAGACTATAGCCGTGTGCCATGTTGATTAACGTGCGTTCCGTCCTCGTCATGATCGGACGGATGTCAACTTTTGCACACGCCTCAATTAGGTCGTTTGCAGGAAAACAGAAAAGATACTCGACGCCTTCAAGCTTCAGTATTTTCGCAACTACCTCGTTTGCTCGCATTACAATCTCCAAAACTGCGATGACATGACACTCACAATTGGTCCGGGGACTCTCAACTCAATAACCGATGGATAATCTGACAATTGTTATGTTGATTTCAGCAACCAGCGATAGGTGGTTCGGTTACTCATCATCATTTGCTTTAACTACCTTACGATGAAAATCGCGATGTAGTTTTTGGCAAGATTCAGAAACCGAGTTACAACGAAAAAATGGGGCTACAAACTCCAAAATTTTAACATGGAAGCTAGACAGTGTCAAGAGTGCGTTTCAGCTGTTGAGCGAAGCGCCCCACCGCCTATCACGAATCTCTATATGGAATCGCCAGCGTTCTAGCAGTTTTGATTTATCTTGATCATTGCTGGCGACGAATTGAGTCGAGTTCGATTACATCGTCTTCGATTACATCGTCTAAGTTCGCGACTGATTCTATAAGGCGGTAGGACCAGAAGAGATGTCGCACGCTTTCCTTAACGAGTCACTTGATTCCGATCTGCGGGAATGCGTAGCAACTCACTCATCTGATCTCCGCTGGAGCGAGAGCAGGTAACAGGACATATTAGCGTTTCTATTTATATGTGATACCTCTCAAGTAACACTGTTTCAAGGCTAGCGACAATACGAAAAATGAGTATCACTTGATGATGTGCTACACATTGCGCTCCGCTGGAGTGAAAAGCATTTTACGAAGGAAAACCTCATCAAAGCCTGTCATAGATCCGAAGACGAGTGTTACTTGCTGAAAAAATTATTCCGACAGGGATAATGGCATGATATCAAGATTACTCTTTTAACGCCTATAAGGTACGGAGTGAAGGATTCAATTCTCAACCGAGAGATTTAGGACACAGGAAATTAGAGATTCCGTTGACACCCGCTTTGCCTTATGATAGAATTTGACCCTAATCAGGAAAGGATTAAAGGCGTAATATATACTCACAATCCCTGTACCACTTTATTAGGAGGTCGTTACAAATGGCATTGGAAGTCGGAAGTGATGCTCCGGAATTTACACTCGCCGGATCCCTTGGTCAAGAAGACACCGAGGTGTCCCTGAAAGATTTTGAAGGCAAGAATTTGGTCGTCGTTTTCTATCCTCTGGATTTCTCCCCGGTTTGCTCAGTTCAAATTCCCGATTTCAACGAGAAGGCCGACGCAATTCGAGCAAAAAACGCTGAGATCATTGCCATCAACCGTGATTCGGCATTTGCTCACAAGGCTTGGAGTGAACACTTGGGCGGCGTGGATTTTCCGCTATTGGCAGACATGAACCTTGAAGTATCAAAGGAATTTGGGATGGCGCTTGAGGAGGTAGGCATCACAAACCGCGGCGTGATTGTTATTGACAAAAATGGGAAGGTGGCATTTTCGCATGTCGAAGATGCGCCGCCGTATAACACACTAGCTGTAACAGCGGTTCTAGACGAACTAGATCGCTTGAACTAAATCGAATATCCAGATCCAACGCAAAAAAACGAGCCCCAATTCATCAATTGGGGCTCGTTCTGCGTTGGGCAACGATTAATGGAGTAAGAAAAAGTCTATCGACGCTCTCCCCATTAGGTGTTGGCTCTGAAGATTCATCGGGGGATTTTTACTTCTGCGAGGACTCTTCTGTACCCTTTTCCTGTTTTGCTTTGGTTTTTTTGTCAAACCGATAGCTACGAATAGACACTACCGGATATGGACCATCAAATCCTGCGACTACACCCTCCACTTCAACCTCTTTATCGGTCTTAGAGGCGTCGTGCCGAAGCTGATCGAACAAGTCATTGTGGCTAAAAACCACTTTCTGTTCCCAAGTTCCCGCCAACATCGCATGATTGATTACTGACGTTTGAGCTCGCCAATGCCTCCAAAACGGAACATTACGGATGTAACTACGCGCCCATCCGGGATGTGCGAAGAGTTCTCCTTTTATTTTTGCCTCAGACTTAACTATCCACGGTTGACTCCCCGCTTGGCGACCTCGAAAACGTTGATCTTTCAGCTGCTGAAGTATTTGGTAGGTGTCAAGCGTATGCGATTCAGAGAATTTGTCATCCGTTCTCGGTTTTACCTTGATAAGGGTGCTAAATAACCGTTCCCGCCCATTTTTATCAATAGGCGTGTGGAAAGTCACGCCATCGGGTTCCGCCCACGGTTCCAACCGCCGTCTAATCTGTCTTTCATCATCACTATTGACAACACCGAACAGTTCAAATTTCAGGTTCTCGATTTCCGCATTGCTAGACGCAGTCAACCCGACGATCAGGCAAATCGTCAGAAGAATGCCGAAATGAGATATTAACCTCTTCATTTTGCCCTCCTTGCAGTTTGAGTGATTTCGCGGCCAGCGAATTTACAGTACAGATTCGGGCAATTTACATGCCAAATTACATGCCAAAACTTTACCACTTCGAAACTCTTGAACTCTCCTTGAATTTACATTGAATCCAACGCGACGCGAAACCCATTCTCACCTGTAGATAATACGCCGAACGAGAGGAAAAGTTCCGAACTATGACGACACACTCGAATTCGGTATGATCGCCTCACCACAGTATCAAATCCACAACATATGAATCGAATTGAAGCAGAAATGAGACACTCGCAATGGGGCCAAGTAAAAGGTTAGAAAGTCGATGATTTATCGGCGGCATTGCTCTGTTAGAAACCGGATGCCCCCTAATCGGTGCAGTTTCGTCACTTCAATGCTTCAGCCAGAATTCCACCAAGTTTAT
Source organism: Candidatus Poribacteria bacterium (assembly GCA_022827055.1). Taxonomy (GTDB): domain Bacteria; phylum Poribacteria; class WGA-4E; order WGA-4E; family JAJDTR01; genus JAJDTR01. Next base: position 56,647 of record JAJDTR010000156.1, read on the forward strand.
AAAAAAGGGGAAATTAGGAAGAACAACTCCTCCCAATTTCCCCGATATCGCGGTGAATCAAGTTCTACATTCCAGCAGGCATAGTGCCGGGAGGATAGACAACAACGTCTGCACGCCGGTTTGCGGCGCGTCCGTCTTTTGTATTCACATTCGCAACCGGCATGGTATGACCACGGGCAATGGTTTTGATGTCGTTTGTAACGCCACTCTCCTTGAGATAATTTGCCACGGCACTAGCGCGTGCCTGCGAAAGATCCCAGTTACTACGATATTTTCCGCTCAGCACTGGCGTACCGTCGGCATGACCGGAAACAACAACCACGGCATGCGGATGAGCATTTATTGAAGCCACCGCTTTGTCAAGCATAGCCTTAGCTTCCGAACTCAAGCTGGTTTTTCCACTGGCAAATTGGATTGTTGCCGCGCTCATCGCTTTGACAGCCATCGCGTTCTCCAATTCCTTCTTTGCCGCCATCAGGTCATTTTTCAGATCGGTCACGCTTTGCGCGGTTGAATTTGCTTGTGCCTCCAAACTGCTGATGCTTTTGCGCAGTTTGTCATCCTCGGACTTCGCAAAACTCTGGGCGCTTTCGCCGGCAGCATTTACAGCTTGCATTAGTTCATCCCGAACCTTGGCGTCCCCACCTGCCGCGAATTCCTCGGATCTCTTGATGGTGTCCGCATCTCCGAGATGAGATGCAGCTATAGCATCATCCCGTGCATCCTCAATAGCTTGGCTCAAGTCCGACTTCTGCTGTTCAAGCCCACCCTCCAACTTGGAAGCTCTACCATCCAGATCAGCGAACGCTTTGTCATTTGCCGCAACGTAATCGCTTTTCCAGCCCTCGAACTCTTCCGTACTAAGCTTGCCACAACCGCTCAGAATCGCCCCAATAAGGACAACACTAACAACCACAACTGCAATCATGTTTCTCATGGTTCCCTCCTAAAAGATAAGGTTAAAATATATCTTGATAACCGTCCTGACGCTCTATCTGTTTATACCTTTATTTTAGCACAAACCGCTAGTTCATACCACAAAAAGTGTAATATAGCCCGGCAAGTGACCAAGATTGCACCTTTGCGGAACAGTACTCTGCAAAGTCAATCACCACTTTACTCTTAGCGTAACACACAATAAATGTCTCGTCAATCAAAAAATGCTAGGAGTATCTCGCAACGTCAAGATTATTCCGTGAAAGAGTCGTTGAAATCAATATGGAGAATTACGCTTATCGCAACTTATGCGTTTGTTTATTCTCATCTCCTCCCGTTGTACTTAGGATTCCCCGCACTGTTTGAATCAACTTGCCTTCCGCCAACCATTTACCGGCGACGCGCCAAACGATACTTGAGAAGGTTGGATAGACATGGATCATGCTGCCCAACTTTCGCAGTGGGATGCCTTCCTTCATGGCGAGGACAAATTCATGGATGACCTCTCCTGCCGCCGGACACACGAGATGGACACCAAGAATTTTGCCGGTCCATTTCGTTGCTACGACTTTAATAAAACCCTTTGTCTCGCCCTCCGCAACAGCGCGATCGACATCACGTAATTCAACGGCGAAAACGTCCACCTCCCCATGTTTGTCTCGGGCTTCCGCTTCCGTCATTCCACACCGAGCAACTTCCGGATCACAGAACGTGGTCCAAGGCACGGCAGAGTAATCTATTGCGTTAGAGCCGGGGAAGAAAATATTGCGAACGATTTGTGCCGCTTGAAACGCCGCGGCATGGGTAAAGAGATAATGTCCAATCACATCACCGGCAGCAAAAATATTACTTACCGTTGTCTGCAGTTTTTTATTTACGCATATCCCGGTAGGCGCCACCTCGACGCCTATCTCATCTAGTCCCAAGCCCTCCGTATTGGGTTGTCGTCCGGCGGCAACCAGAATCTGATCCACATCCAAACTGCAAGCCTCGCCAGCGATATCAAGGTTGACCGAGTAGTGTCTCAAGCGTGGTTCATTATGACGGTCGCCGTATTGTGGGCTCCGGTCATGATCAGTGACTTTAACCAGCCGCGCACTTGGAAGAATCGTGATGCCTTCCTCTCTGAGGTAGGTCAACATTCTTTCAGAGACTTCGGGGTCCTCCTTCGGCAAGATCCGATCGCTTTGTTGAACAATAATGACTTCTGTTCCGAGACGGTGAAATGCCTGTCCCAACTCGACTCCAATGGGGCCTGCGCCTACCACCAGAAGTTTCGAGGGGAGTTTTTTCAAACTCCAGATATTTTCGCTGTGAAGATAACCGCCAGTTTCAAGTCCGGGGATCGCTGGAATGGCGGGACGCGATCCCGTCGAGATTACAAACTTCTTACTCCCGAGCACGCTTTTGCGCGACTCTTCCCGATCTTCTACAATAAATGACTGCGGAGAATCAAAACGACCGTTGCCAAAGATGACATCTATTCCCATCTCACGGAACCGCTCCGGATTGTCATGCTCTTTTTCGATGGCATCCTGTGCGGACGTAACATGTGCCATCACACGTTCGAAATCTACCTCGGCGCCGTCCACTTTGATTCCGTATTTCCCCGCTTCCTTCACATAGTTGGCAACCTTTGCCGCTTTGAGAATCGCTTTCGATGGGACGCAGCCGGCCCACAAGCAATCCCCACCTAGGCGATGTTTCTCAACGAGAGCGGTAGATTTGCCCAATCTGGCGCTTGCAACCGCCAACACAAGCCCTGCACTTCCACCACCAATGATTGTTAAATCATTTTGTTTCATTTTATTGTGACGCTTCCCACGTTCTGCGAGATTATTGGTATCCACCAACTACGGTAAGCAAGTTCCAATATAAAAGTTCATCTTCCGCATCGACTAGGAAGACTAGGATTGGAAGGATGGAAGGGCGGAGAACCTCCCACCGCTCGACCCTTAATAGTCATTCCTTCGGAACAGAAGAATAAAGCTATCGATCTCTACGGACATAGAGACTCTTTATAGATTAGAATTTGCTGGATTTGTCAATCCAGCAGGAGCGGTTTGGACCTAAAACAAAACATAAGTTTATTGTTGAAACTTGCTTAAACCGAAATCCAAAGAGCGCCAGATTACGTGTTGTCCCTAACACCTAAAATCTCTGCCGCTCTATCGACCCACTCTCGAAAGTCCTCGTGTGAACACCGTTTCCGCACTTTCTGGTATGGAAGCCACTTCGCTTCGACAAAGCCTTCCTCAGTATTAAGAGACAGACGGGATTCATAGCGTGTTTCCATCAGATACCAACTCACTGCTTTCTCGTGTTGATTCCCGTGCTCCTCGCGATACCGAAACTGCTGTTTGCCTAGAAACGCTTTAAGCCGAAGTTCCTTAACGCCGGCTTCTTCCCTCACCTCACGAATCGCCGCACCCTCGGAGGTTTCACCTTTATCAATGTATCCCTTAGGCATGACCCATTGGACTTCGCCGTTCCTCCGTATCTGTTTCAACAATAGGAATTCGACACAATCTTTGTTCAGGCGTACGACAATTCCACCTGCACATCTGTGCCTAGTTTCAGCATTTTCCAAACCCAGGAATCCTTTCATATGCCGACATTACAACGAGGTAGTGAGGAAAATGAGCTCGGCTCCCGGACTACCGTCCGAAAATAATCTTGGAGCAGTTAGTTGCTTTTTTCGGTTGACAGGCGATGACAGGTTAGGTATGATTAATAATTCACTACGTTAGAAACTTGAGGAGAAACACGATGAACAAGGCGGTTGTTTGGATGATCGGTTTCGTCCTGCTTTGGGGCACCACGATTTTCAGTGGGTGTGATGAAGCAGGTTCCGGCGGGAGCGGATCTAGCGATGTATTTAGAGGTGAACCTGCAATCTTAGACTCGGCTTTGACAATTTCGGTGATTGACGATCGTCCCGACGGAATCACGGATGTCTTCTTTTCCGACACGAGTGATAGGATTTACTTGTGGATTTATTGGACAAATGTCGAGGGCCGTCATGTAGTTGATGTTAGTTGGTTTTCTCCTGACAGGGCTTTGGACGATCCTCCCTTTCGAGAGGAGCGCGAGACGTTCTCCTCCGCGACCGGCGAACAGATTACATGGTTCTATATAGAACGCCCAGCCAACGGATTTCCGAAAGGTGAATGGATTGTTGAGATTGACATAAACGAATTATTTGAGCGTAGTCATCTGTTTCTTGTTGAGTAATTCCCGATTCGCAAATCACACTGCTTAATCCCGCGCAACCCAGTCTTCTTCTCGCCCTGCTGTTTTAAGTTAATTCCTGACCAACAATCAATCGATAAGCCTCCAAGTATTTCTCGCTCGTCCTATGAATCACGTCCTCGGGCAAGTGGGGAGCAGGGGGCTGTTTGTTCCAACCAACTTCCGAGAGATAATCTCGCACGAACTGTTTGTCAAAACTACTTTGAGACTTGCCCGGTTCGTATTCATCCTTGGGCCAGAATCGGGAGGAGTCGGGTGTAAACACCTCGTCAATAAGGATTAAGTTGTCATCAAGCAGTCCAAACTCAAACTTCGTATCGCAAAGGATTATTCCAACCTTCTCTGCGTGTTGACTCGCGGATTCGAACAGTGCGAAACTGACCTCAATAACTCGCTCTGACAAGTCTTTTCCGATTAACTCCTCCATCCGCGCAATCGAGATATTCTCGTCATGCTCTCCCTGCTCTGCCTTCGTGGCAGGCGTAAATATGAGCTGAGGCAGACGATCGGATTCACGCAAGCCTTCCGGCAATTTTTCGCCGCAAACCGTGCCATCTACCTTGTATTCCGACCACGCTGATCCGGTGATGTAACCCCGCACGACGCATTCAATGTCAATTCTATCAGCTTTGCGCACCAACATCGATCTTCCCTCAATCACGTCAGCATGCGGTTTCAATTCGTCAGGAAATGCCCCGACATCTGTAGTAATCAGGTGGTTGTCCACGATTGAATTCGTGTAATCGAACCAAAACTCTGACAAAGCGGTGAGAACATTGCCTTTACACGGGATGCCATCCGGGAGGACGTAATCAAACGCCGAAATCCGATCCGTTGAAATCATCAGAAGTTTGTCATCAAGATCGTAGAGATCCCGCACTTTTCCCTTGTTAAATAGCGGCACGCTGGTCAGGTTTGTTTCTGTAACGACACTTTGCGTCATAAATCCTCCAGATACAGTTTACTATGTAAACCTCAGATTCAATTATTGTCCTATTAACCTCAATTAAGCAATTCATAAAAGAAATTTCGTCGCTTCGGCATCAATCCCAACTCGGTAATTGTCCGTTCAATCTCCTCAATGGGCATGCAGTAGACAGTTCCCGCCTTACTCACGACATTTTCCTCGATCATCGTTCCTCCCATGTCGTTCGCGCCAAACTTAAGCGACAATTGACCGATTTTGGGTCCTTGAGTCACCCATGAAGACTGAAAATTGTCAAAGTTGTCAAGCATGAGTCTGGAAACCGCCAAAGTTTTGAGATACTCGAAACTGCCAGCCGGGGGAATATAGTCCATTCGCGTGTTGTTGGGTTGCAAAGACCAACAAATGAACGCAGTGAATCCACCCGTCTCGTCCTGTAACTCGCGGAGGCGAAGAAGGTGTTCCACACGTTCGCCGTAACTTTCGACGTGCCCATACATCATGGTTGCGCTTGACTTTAAGCCTACGTAGTGCCCCTGCCGCATGACTTCCAGCCATTCATCCGCTGTGCACTTCTTGGGGCTAATTTCATCCCGAGCGTGATCGGTAAGTATCTCTGCGCCTCCACCGGGTATTGAATCCAGCCCGGCATCCCGCAGTCGCGTCAACGTTTCCTTAAGACTAATTCGGTTGATTTTTGCGAACCAATCAAGTTCCGGGGGCGAGAACCCGTGGATGTGAATCTCATAGTTTTCCTTGATCCAGCGAAGAAGGTCTTCGTACCAATCGAGTTTCAGCTTGGGATGCAAGCCACCTTGCATGAGGATAAGCACACCACCCAAATCGATGGTCTCTTGGATCTTCTGCCCCAACTCCTCCCGTTCCATGACATAAGCATCAGGGTCACTCTTATGCCGATAGAAGGCGCAGAAGTCGCAATCCACATAGCACCAGTTTGTGTAGTTAATGTTGCGATCAACTACATAGGTGATTACGCCGTCCGGGTGTTTGCGTTGACGAATAACGTCAGCCGCGCTTCCTATGGAGATTAGGTCGGTACTCTTGAAGAGGGTTAGACCATCGTCAAAGTCTAAGCGTTCACCGGCTAACGCTCTCTCCAGAATGGATTGAATCGTTGCATCCATAATCCGCAGTTTCCCTGATCTGTAACAATTGTTGAATGTGTCCTAACCTTATGACGATTCCCAGCTAGATAATTGAATGTAGATTCCGAGCGGCTAGGACATGTTTGTAGACTGTTAGCTCCGCATTATCGTTCATGGTCCGTTTTTGAGAGCATTGTTGTCGTATTCTGATACAAGTTCCTTCACGAGTTCCAACAGAACGTCGCGGGCATCACCCTGTCGTTGGCGTTTTTCCGTCCACTGCCATTGGTTGAGATACTCGTCGGTTCCGGTCAAGCCCTCCTTCATAGCGATTCGATCAATGTCCGTCTGAAATCGATCGGGCATGGGCTGCGAAATCGGTTTTTTCCCATCAAAGGCTCTGACTTGAGCCGGAATATGCTTCCAGTAAAGTATCTGGTACGTCGCCATCTCCAGCTAGACTTTCAATTCCCCTTTGCGGTAAGCCCGCAAGAATTTTTTGCAAAATCGATCGCGCCCAAGCAGCATATCCTCAGCGAGTTGATACGCTCGCGATCCCCTGTCAATGGAGAATACCTTGGTCGGTCGGCTCGTGACAGGATCGATGATTCCGCTGTCCACACCGGCGTCAATCGCCAAACACATAAAAGCATCATTGACGATGCGGCGACACGGTAAGCCGAAGGATACATTACTGAAGCCGCCGGTAATGTGAATTTCGGGGCCATACTTGTCGCGGAGTTGGCGAATTGTGTCAAAGGCATGGACGCCGAACGCACTGTCAACCGAGATTGGAAATATGAGAACATCAATGAATATGTCCTCAATCGAGATGCCTCTATCCAGGGCGGCGTCCACCATTTGAGAAGCGTTGGCGATTCGTTCTGCATCATCTTGCGGCATGCCGGATTCGCCCGCTGCCGTCACAATTACCTGCGAATCATGCAGTTTCGCGAGATCCAGCGCCTCAAGTCGTTCCAAAGACGCAGAGTTCAGCAACATTCGACCAGCTCTCCGGTCGCCAGATTCCAACCCCGCCTGAATCGTTTCGACGTTAGATGAATCCACGGAAAGAGGGATGGGACACATCTCTTGCACGGTTCGAACCAGCCACTGCATCGCCTCTTTCTGTTCCAGAGGACGCAGAGAGACCTCATCAACGTTCAAGTCAATGAAATCGGCACCGGCGTCAACTTGACGTTGAACCAATCGGTGTACGTAGTTCAGTCCTTCAGATGCTTCGGCACCTTTGCCGTTCATCGCCGCTTGAACCGCAATTTTTACGTGTTTGACCCGCCCCTCTTCATAATCTTGGGTCTTTTTTACATCTTCGGGAATAACCAAATAGCGCCGCTTTTTTCCGGCGTCAAGATAACGAACGGATTCAACACCGTCAGGGTTGTTGGTGACCAGCTTGCCCTTTCGCAGCACCACACGGGTGGTATGAACATTTTCACCAATAATAATAAATTCTGTGCCGTTTAGCTTCATGATAAATTAGATATGAATCGCTACGATAGACATTAGGTTTGCATTAGGATCAACTTGTGTGAGCGCGCAATGAACCGTCATTTTATTTCTTGCGCCCGTGATGATCTCGACCCAAAAACGTGTTTGCCCACGCGCTTGTACCTTTCAACATGCCGTTCTTGAAGATTGCCGGGCCGTCCATCATGCTTACCTCTTCGCCGTATGCTTTGAGCCTCTCGTAGGCTCGTCCCCAAATGCAATCCTTATCGCCAATTTCACATTTTCCTTGGCGTGTGCCGCCGCAGGGGCCGTTACGCTGGTTTTTCACGCATTGAGATTCAGGGCACAGAAAAGCGATTTCCGGCAACGAACAGTCGCCGCAATCACGGCAATCGAACATCACTGCTTTAATGGCGTGTTCGGCTCCATGCACGGCTTTCCGTACGGGAACACCGGCATTATCAACTGCTCGAAAAAGTTTCTGTCCAGCCTTGAAGCCTAGCGTTCCTTCTTCAAATGCTGCTCCGTGCAAACTCCTGTTTACCTTGTAGCCCAATGACAGGGCCCGCCTTGCCGCTTGCAGGGCTTCGGGCCGTTTTGAAAAGAGGTAGCTTCGGTTGACTTCGGTCGAACTGAGACCTGTGTCTAGCGCCGGTTCGAAGAAGTAGAATTCGTCGGCGTAACCGAAACAGATTTCCTTCACGAAGTCCTTCCAGTCATCGGCGCCAAATTCATCGGTTATCTGCAGAATTTTCTCATAATCCTTGTATCGCAGATGTCCACCGAGGTAGACGCCGCGATAGCCCAACCCCTTCGCGATGGCACACTGTTTCGCAGCAAAGCTTAAGAAAAAGGATTTTCCCTTGTCGCGCGATTTTGCTTGCTTTTCAACCAGACGCAGCAAATCGTCGGTTACCGTGACCCCCGGGATATTTCCTGCGTTAAAGTACCGCGCCGCCGTTCGACTCAACACATAGACATTGCCAAGCACGGGCACGTTGATGCCGTGCATGGACATATACTTTAACAGTTCATCCTGCTTACGAGAGTCGTAGCCAATCTGATTGATGATAAACGTTGCCCCGTTCTCTACCTTTTTTGCAAGCTTGAAATACTGCGGCATCACTTCGCGTTCATAGCGTTTATGGTTGTTAACTACGGCGCCGAGATAGAAGTTGGTGCGTTTTAGTACTTCCTTTTTCTTCCCTGCCGCAACGCTCATCCCGGCGTTCATATCCGAGAACATCCTGAGCAGACCGACCGAATCGGTGTCAAAAACCGGGATCGCGTGTCCTTGGTAGCCATCGTTGGGATAGTCACCCGACAAAGTGAGCACATTATTGAAACCCTCGCTAGCGAGCTGCCAGCCGCGGCTCTGGAGAGCATTGCGATTCCAGTCCTTGCAGGAAAGGTGGATGACGACTTCCTGGCCTCGCGAAATGAGATCCGTTCCGAGCGTGTCGGCGCTGAGCATGGCGTTGCCGCCCGGGTTGTCGGTAATACTTAAGGCATGTATGCGCGGGTGTTCGGTGAGCTTCCTAGCCAAATCGAGTACGCGTCTTCCATTACGCTCCGTGATTACGCCGCGCGAGGTGACCAGTTCGACGCAGGTAACAAATGTATCTGTTTCCTCAAGCAGTTGGCGCAGTGGACGCTTTTGCCAAGCACCTGCTTGCTGACCGGATTGAGCGTAGGCGGTATTCATCAGTTATGACCCCGTACGTCATTTACACGAACTCGGCTGGCATCGGTTTGAACTGGCACCCCTCGACGAACACTTCGAAGAAATCCGGCGTTGTCTCCAATTCGACGTGTTCAATCTTTTTGACCAACTCCTCGATTGATTCACGTTTCTCCCGCGACAGCAACACCTCCCTCGCCCCTTGTACCGCCGCGTTTCCAATCTTGAAAATGCGCTCGCCGGCAACAGGCGCCAAGAAACCGATGTCGATTGCGTTACGCGCATCAACATAGTTGGCGAAGCCGCCAGCCAAATATAGGTTCTTCACCTCCGCCGGGTTAACACCGAATTCTCGCATTACGATGAATTGACCGCAATAATTCGCAGCTTTCGCTTGGGCAAGATTGCTGGCATCGTCACGTGACAGCGTGATTCCATGTTCGGGAATAACTGCTATCTTGCGTTGTTTCTTTTCCGTGAAAACACCCATGGGCGTCATCAAGTCGTGGTTGCGGAGCTCTGCAAGCAAATCAATTAAGCCGGATCCGCAGATGCCTTGGGGATCGATATCACCAATAGTTTGGTACTCAGTCTGACCGTTGTTCAAATGTATTGATTCAATGGCGCCATCGTATCCGGGCATGCCGTATTCAATCCCGCCACCCTCAAAAGCGGGACCTGCCGGACAGGAAGCCGCCACCAACCGGCCTGCGTGTCCCACAACCACTTCGGTGTTCGTGCCAACGTCCACGAGCATTACTATCTCGTCTTTCGAGGCGATATCAATCGCCACAAGATCCGCGGCGACATCCGCACCAACATGGCTTGCAATCAGGGGCAAACCGTAAACAACGGCTTTTGGATTTGCGCGAATCCCCAAACGTCTTGTTTTCTCAAGGAGCGAAGTGGTCTCGCGCTTACCTTCCAGATATTCGTGTTCGATTGTAGACTTGTAAGGTTTTTGACCGATGCTCTGCACATCAAGCTTGAAGAAGATGTCGCGCATGGTCGAATTGCCCACCAAGACAATCTCATAGATTTCTTGACGAACAAAACCAAGGCGCTCCCCCATCTCCAAGATTTCGTGATTTAGCGCGTTGATGACCGCCTTGCGTAACTCCCCGCCAAATTCTGCATCGTACGAGATACGATGCATCACATCACTCCCGCCAAACCGTTGCGGATTCTCAAGCGAACTGACGCAAACGCTTTTTCCGGTTTCCAAGTCAACCAAATCAATGACGATGGTCGTGGTGCCGAGATCGATTGCCAGACCGTAGAGGTGGCCCCGATATTTGTCGATGTACTCGCCGTCATAATAAACACTATCGCCCCGGCGGGTAACTAACGGATCAAGCTCTATCGGTTTTTCATCTGTCAGGGTGAGAATTTTGGGAGTGCGCCTCAATGGAGAGAATACTATATCAACGTCGGGATCCTGAACCACCGCCTGACAAGCGAGACGGTGTTCCCCTCGAAGAAACGATTCTACCTCATTTCGAGGGCGTAACGCCTCCATGCCCGACTTAACCTCAACGATACATTCATGGCATTGTCCGGTTCGAAAACAGGACGTTGGCACTTGGACAGCGAGTTCATCAGCATAATCGAAGATGGTTTTCCCGGCAGACAATTTCCGGGCTTTTCCATCATGTTCTATTGTACCCATTCCGTACTCAATGTCCTCAACAAGAGCGCCTTCTACCGATTCCGTTTCCCAAGCACTGCGATAATCTATGCGGTCATCCCCTCCACATAGAAGTAAATCACCTTTCGCCGGTGGCTTGCGTTGATTGCGACATCCGAATTTTGCCGTACATTGATCAAAACGGTTCTTGTAAGGACATCGATACGTGGATTGTTCATCCGCATGTAGCACTATGTCCTCAAACAGTTGGGTGATTCTGTCGAGTCGTTTCTGGTATTCTTCTTTGTTGATTTTCTGCATTCTGCACTGTCACGAATTTTAGAACTCTTCCTCATCTTCTTCTTCGGCGAACTTCTTTGCCAATTCTACACAAGCAAGGGCATCCTTGCCGTACCCGTCCGCGCCCATATCATCGGCGAACTCCTGCGTCACCGGCGCTCCACCCACCATGATTTTAACATCTTCACGAAGATCTTCGTCAATGAAAGCTTCGATTGTTTTACCCATGTTTGGCATAGTGGTCGTCAATAGAGCAGACATCCCCAACACTTTCGCATCGTGCTCCTCAACAGCCTCAATGAACTCATCGTCCGAAGTATCCACGCCCAAGTCATGGACAACGAATCCGGCGCCACGTAACATCATGATGCATAGATTCTTGCCGATATCGTGCAAATCGCCCTTCACGGTTCCCATGATTACCGTTCCGATGGGATCTACCCCGGAAGCGGACAGTATTGGCTCAATGTATGCCATACCTGCCTTCATTGCACGCGCACAAGCGAGCACCTCCGGTACGAAGATGAAGTTTTCTCGAAACTTAATGCCAACAACACCCATGCCGGAGATGAGTCCGTCGTCCATAATCTCAAGCGCTTCAGTCCCGGAACCCAGGGCTTCTTTGGTCAATTCGTCCACCGCATCATTGTCTCCGTCAATTAGCGCGGCGGCGATTGTCTGCATCTCCGGAGCGGTATTGGCAAACGTCTCAATCGTCCGCGCTATTTCATCGGGTCGTTCAAGAAACTCCTCAATCTCGTCGCGGATGAATTCATTTTCAATATCGGCGAGTTCCGCCATTCTTGCTCTTCAACCTCCGTAACTTGACACTACTGCCCGAACTCCATTTACGATTATGTACGCAGTCCTAAACTTCAAACCACATTCTCTCACAGCCGAACAATTACTTTCCGAGTAAGGCAATGCCCTCGCGATACGTATCGGCAGATGTTTGTAATGCTTGAAGCTCGTCATCGGTCAGGTCGATTTCGATTACCTGTTCAACGCCTCCGCCGCCAAGCTTTATCGGAACGCCAATATACAGGTCGTCGATACCGTACTGCCCCGTAAGATACGCCGAGCAGGGAAGCAGACGTTTCCTATCAAGGATAATGGCTTCAGCCATTTCGGCGAGCGACGCTCCGGCAGCGTAATAACCACTCGTTTTCAGCAGATCGACGACCTCGGCGCCGCCATCACGAGTTCGCTGCGCCATCTCTTCAATCCGGTTGGGGGGAATAAGTTGAGTGATTGGGACACCGTTAACCGTCGTATAGCGAGGAAGAGGTACCATGGTGTCGCCGTGTCCGCCAAGAACAAGTGCGTGGATATCCTCAACAGATACACCCAATTCAAGCGAAATAAAATATCGAAATCGTGCTGAGTCAAGCACTCCGGCTTGTCCAACCACTCGGTGAGTAGGAAATCCTGAGACCTTCCACGCATGATAGGTCATGATGTCGAGCGGGTTGGTCAACATGACGATCACACAGTCTGGTGAGTGCATCACAACATTTTCCGTGACGCTCCCAACAATGTTGGCATTCGTCTGCAAGAGATCCTCGCGAGTCATACCCGGCTTTCGAGGAGAACCCGACGTAATAATCACTAAATCCGATCCAGCAGTAGCGTCAAAATCAACCGCTCCCGTGATGTTCGCGTCAAAGGCCTCAATTGGCGCGGTTTGTCCCATGTCAAGGGCTTTGCCTTGTGGAATGCCGTCGATTATATCTACCATCACGACATCGCCAAGTTGCTTTTGAGCAATCAGAAACGCGGCTGTCGCGCCGACGTTTCCCGCGCCGATGACACTAATTTTCCTTCTACCCACGTCTTCCTCCATTCAGAAAAAGTGCAACAATATGAAACCTAATCAAGCCGTGAAATTTTCAATGATTGCGGCGGCAAATTCGGAAGTACGTACTTTCGTCGCTCCATCCATTAACCGCTCAAGGTCATAAGTCACACGCTTTTGCACAATTGTTTGCTCAAGTCCATGGATTACCAAATCTGCTGCCTCCTGCCAACCGAGATGTTCAAGCATCATTACCGCGGAGAGAATCAACGAACTCGGATTTACGACATCCTTATCGGTATACTTGGGAGCGGTGCCGTGAGTTGCCTCAAAGAGTGCCGTCTCATCGCCGATATTCCCCCCTGGCGCCATCCCGATGCCGCCAACCTGCGCTGCACAAGCATCGGAGAGATAGTCGCCATTCAGGTTTGGCGTAGCAATCACATCATATTCGGCGGTTCGTGTCAAGATTTGCTGTAACATGCTGTCGGCAATTCGATCCTTCACGACAATTTTGCCATCCGGGGTTTCCCCACCATGATCGTCGTAGAGATTGTCTTCAGTAATTGTCGCATCAATGAACTCATTCTCCGCGACCTGATATCCCCAATCACGGAAGGCACCTTCGGTGAACTTCATGATATTGCCTTTGTGGACAAAGGTGACGCTGGAACGGTTGTGGTCGATAGCGTACTGAATCGCCATTCGCGCAAGGCGGCTTGTACCGAATACACTAATGGGTTTAATGCCGATCCCGGAATCTTCACGCACTGCCACGCCCATGTCGGTGTGAAGAAAGTCAATCACCTTTTTTGCTTCGGGTGTTCCTTTCGCCCACTCGATGCCAGCATACACATCTTCGGTATTCTCACGGAAAATCACGACGTTCATGTTTTCGGGGTGAGTCACAGGAGCTGGCACACCTTGAAAATAGCGCACCGGACGAACACAGGCATACAGGTCCAATACCTGGCGCAGTGTTACGTTTAAGCTTCGAAATCCGCCACCCACCGGCGTTGTCAATGGGCCTTTCAGGGCAACACGAAAATGCTTGATAGCATTGAAAGTGTCTTGCGGCAGCCATTCGCCGTATTCGGCGTGTGCTTTCTCGCCGGCATAAACATCAAACCATACGATACGTTTTTCGTTTCCATATGCTGATTCAATTGCGGCATCAATCACCCGGCGCGTGGCTTTCATGATATCACGACCGATGCCATCGCCTTCAATGACCGGAATTATCGGCTGACTCGGTATCTCTAACCGTCCGTCTACTTTACTGATAGTTTCGCCTTCTGCAGGCACTTGAAGTTTGTCAAATTCTATCACTGTTGTTCCTCGTTCTAGCTTGATTTTCCGCCGCGCTGCTCCGCCGGACGGTATGGAATGTCGTGTTCCCCTGCGTATATTTGGGTCGGTCGAAAGATTCGATTGTCGATTAGCTGTTCCAACCAGTGCGCAAGCCATCCAGCGACTCGCCCCATGGCAAAGATTGGAGTAAAAGCATCTGACCGGATCCCCAGAGCATCGTACACGATACCCGAGTAAAAATCAACATTTGCAAATATTCCCTTCTCACCCAACCTTTCAGTGACGATTTCATCGACCCTCAAAGCAATCTCGTACAACTCGGTTGAGCCATGCTCCTCAGTCATTTCGTCTGCCAGGCGTCTCAGGATAATCGCGCGCGGGTCTTTCGTCTTATACACACGGTGCCCAAAGCCCATGATTCGGTCTTTGTTCGCCATCTTGTTCTCAATGTAGGTTTCCGCGTTTTGAACCGACCCAATCTCACGGAGCATATCAAGCACCTGCTCGTTCGCACCGCCGTGTAATGGTCCTGACAGCGTGCCGACCGCCGAACTGACTACCGTGTAAGGATCCGCCAATGTCGATCCTGTGACACGCCCGCTAAACGTTGATGCATTCATCGTGTGGTCGGCATGCAAGATTAGACACACGTCAAGCGCCTTTACGCTCACATGATTAGGCTCTACCCCCGTAAGTGTGTACAAGAAATTGGCGGTATGTCCAAGGTCCTCTCGAGGGGAAAGAATTTCAGCACCGTTTCGGAATCTCTCAAATGCGCTAACGATGGAAGGTAGCTTGGCAATCAAGCGAATACAAGAAAGGTGGTTTTCCGCGTCCTTGGTGACATCCCTCGCAGGATGAAACATGCCCAAGGCTGCAATTGCGGCTTGCAGGGCATCCATGGGATGTCCGTATTCGGGCAAGCATTTAAGTAAATCAATGATTTGGGATTCGAGCCTTCGGTGGTTAGCCAACTCATGGATTAGACTGCCAAGCGCTGCTTGATCCGGTAAATCGCCTTTGAGCAACAGATGAGCAGTTTCCTCATACGTGCTGTGTTCGGCAAGATTTTCTATGCGGATGCCCCGGTATTCCAGGACTCCCTTTAGCCCATCGACAAAACTGATTGCGGATTCAGCGATCGGTACCCCTTCAAGACCGGGTACAAATTCATGTGGCATGCAACCCCTCCTACGGCCGACACGACATGGCGTGCGAAAACAATGCGGTATTCATGATAGCGCGGTTTCCCAGCAAACTTGGTAAATTGCCGGAGATGGCTCCGAAAACGTAGCACGGCAAGATTGGCCGGAGTTGTCCTCTGCGGTATTCTCGCCCGGCTATTTCTAATCCAACATAACAATCCTTTTACCATGGATTTTACATTGGTGACAAACAAAGTGCATGTTCTAGATTTGGGCGTCCCGAATGCTCGTAACGCACCGACTTTGTGAGGAAATCAGGGAAGGCATGGGCTACCTTTGGATGGACCGTATTCCGGCAGGCTCTATAAAATAAATTCAATTGTGTTGAGACAGTGCATTTACGTACTTTGAATTCGGCGCCAACTCAGTTCTATTTTAGCAAAATCAGTCCCGAAAGTCAAGTTAAAAGAATGGGCGTGCCGAGTCCGTGGAATTACACACAATGCGCTCAAGTGTGGATAATTCTTCGGTGCTACCGGCCTTGATTTAACACCCGAAAGGGGAATCATACTCCGGATACACCGACTTTAAAGTATGTCCAAGTTCGCACACGAGCCTGCCCGTTCTTGTAAATCAGTGGACACATGTGTTATGCTTTAATACTATAGGAATTCAGGCTCAGATTCACCTGTATTACGGTTTAGAGAATAGTGGTAAGCCGGTAGTGCGCGTACTGATAAATTGGAGATTGGATGGAATTGCGGCAAGACCACTGTTAAAGCGAGTTTCACTCACAACTGGAAGTCGTGCCGGGGAGAGGGGACTCTATCATACAGGATTTACTCTCGGGATTAACCATCGCCTTCGTTGTCCACTCAGTTAATCCCTCACTGTTTTGGTCGATTGGTTCCTAAAGAAACGCCACATTCTGAGTTGTAAATGCTATGGCCGCCGATACTACGTCCTTCGCAGGTGTATTTAATCGATTGGATCCATGCTGCTGGGGATTTCATCTTCGAATTGACGACCACTAAAAAGTTGATGAATCGCAAAACGGCAAAAAATCGTAAAGTTGGTAACAGGGATTGTTGATTAAAATCACTCGATTGCGTAGTATTTACCAAGCTGGACTTTGTACATTTAAGCCGTATAACAGATGGTGGTACTCAAGCGTTGGAGAAGAACGGGAGAGATTTTAGCCGTCTGGTATTTTTGGTTGACCTGCGAAAAAGTCGGTAGCGGTTTTCAGTATCATCACGGCGGGGCAAGATGCCCCGCCTACGGGTTTGGCGTTGTACAGCTTCCCGCACAACCCAATCGTTGTACTTTTGTACAAAGTCGAGCCAAGGTCCTGTTTGAAAACTCAACAATTTTCACTGCGATTGAAGCGGAGTGCGCTAATCTCAACGTTGGAAACCCAGGACACAGGGATTTCAGCTCTATTGAATCAACCATCCACAACCTAAACTTAAAACACACAGGAGATAGGACTAGTGGTCATCGTTATGAGCGCGGAGGCGGAGCAGGGATACATTGATGCCGTCATTGCCAGAATTGAGGAGCTTGGGTACACCCCTCACCCGATTCAGGGAACGGAACGCACAGTCATTGCGGCAATCGGGGATGAGCGCGGCAAGTACGAACTCCAGCAGCTAGAGTCAATGCACGCGGTTGATAAAGTTGTACCAATTCTTGAACCGTATAAGTTGTCGGGCAGGGAATATAGGTCGGAGCGAAGTGTTATTCGTATCGGCAACCTTGAGATTGGCGGCGATCGGTTGATCTTGATGGCGGGACCATGCTCGGTCGAAAGCCGCGAGCAAATCCTGGAAGCAGCCGAAACCGTCAAGGAGTCCGGTGCGCAGATTCTGCGGGGCGGTGCTTTCAAACCGCGCACGTCTCCGTATAGTTTTCAGGGACTTGGTGAGGAAGGACTGGAATACCTCGCCGAAGCACGAGACAAGACCGGGTTGTTGATAATCACCGAACTGTTAGATAGTTACGATTTACAGCTTGTTGAGAAATATACCGACATTATTCAGATTGGAGCTCGGAATATGCAGAACTACGGGCTCCTGTCACGCCTGCGAAAAACAAAGAAGCCGGTCATGATTAAGCGCGGCATGATGTCCAAAGTGGACGAACTCTTGCTTTCAGCTGAATACGTTCTCTCCGGGGGTAACTACAATGTGCTACTGTGCGAGCGGGGCATTCGCACGTTTGAAACAGCAACCCGAAACACATTCGACCTGAATGCAATTCCCGTAATCAAGAAAATGAGTCACTTGCCTATCGTCGCGGATCCGAGCCACGGGACCGGAGATTCGGAATTTGTTCCACCCATGGCAAAAGCGGCAGTCGCAGCGGGAGCGGATGCGCTAATGATCGAAATGCATCCGAATCCCGATAAAGCGCTTTCGGATGGCGCACAGTCGCTCAGCCCAGACACATTCTTACAGTTGGTTGACGAATTGCAACCTTTCATTGAAGCAAGCGGACGAGGTTTTTAATTGTGTGCGGATTGTGAATCGAGGTACGAGAAAACGCAAGGCGATTCCAGGACGTTTTCTACACTTCACAGCAGGGCGGTCCCTTAACTCGATATGCGAATCGAATTGAGAAACGTGTCTTTGCAACACGATGGGAAACCACTCCTGTTTCAAGGTATAAATCTCGCCCTAGAGTCAGGGGAATTCATCCTCGTTCAGGGAGCGTCAGGAGTCGGAAAGTCCAGTTTATTACGCCTGATGAATCGGCTGCAAGAAGCTACATCGGGGGAGATTCTGATTGATGGCAAGCTGATTGCGACATATGAAGTCACTTCATTGAGGCGTAACATCGGCTATGTTCAACAAACTCCTATAATGATTCCCGGCTCGGTGGAGGACAATTTTAATTTCCCATTCCAATTCCACTCGACCGGTGCACAGAAGTTGCCCGGCTTGGATGAAAAACAGATGTGGATGGACACGTTTCTACTTGAAGGCGTTAAATTGAGTGATGACGCAATGAAACTGTCCGTGGGGCAAAAACAGCGAATTGCTTTGATTCGCACGTTGCTCGTCAACCCTAAAATCCTTCTGTGCGACGAACCAACATCGGCACTTGACCAACAATCAAAAGAGATTGTTGAAGATTCCTTGGAGCGACTGAACGTCGAGCATGGGATAAGCATTGTATTAGTAACTCATCTTGATTTTACGCTCAGCCGGGCAAATTCACGAAGATTTCTCCTCCAACCAAACAGGCTAGAAGAGGTATCCGTATCCATATCATAGAGATTACTCCGCTCCAGTTGGTATTCTGCTTGGTGTTTGTCGTCGTTGCCGGCGTCGGATCTCTCCTTTTCAAATTGAGGTTGGAGAAAGACCTTGCTTGGGGAACCATGCGGACGTTTGCCCAACTATTTTTGGTTGGATACATCCTCAAGTTCATCTTCGACATCAAGAATCCGTATCTCGTGATTCTTTGTTATACTTGGATGATTTTCTGGGCGGCGCAGACAATCAGTGGACGGGTTAAGGAAAAAGATGTCCGTCTTTTTGCACCAACTTTTGTATCGATGGTCGTCAGTTACATGATCGTCGCCTTTGTCGTCACCGGGGCAATTCTACAAGTTAAGCCGTGGTATACTCCACAGTATTTCATTCCGCTCGGCGGAATGATAATCGGCAACTCCATGAACGCCATATCAATCGCTTTGGACCGACTTTTCTCTGACCTGCGAAAAGAGTCCGACACTATCGAATTGGCTTTGTGTCTGGGAGCGACGTATCAGGAGGCAACGGGTGACATTCTTCGGGCAGTCATCAAAGCCGGGATGATACCTTCAATCAACGCGCTGATGACGGTTGGATTAGTTTCGCTGCCGGGGATGATGACAGGTCAGATTTTGTCGGGCACTCAACCGCTGACCGCCATTAAGTATCAAATTCTTGTTATGCTAATGTTGGTGGCGTCCACGGCAATCGGCACTGCAATCGTCGTCCATATTGTTCGACGGCGCTGCTTCACGAAAGCCCACCAGATGGCGCTCTCTTAATTTCGACCTGCCGAATCAGGTCAAGATCATGAATTTGACGTGGTTATCTCCACGAGGCAAGGGTATGCACAATCAGGTTCACTCCCCACCGCATCCACTTTTCGTCGGCGTCATTTTCCATCCACTTCAAGCCTAATCCTGCCGCATCGTAAAACACGGCAATCCGGCCATTCAGTCGCAGTGCATAGAATCGTCCCCGTTTCTTATCTACCAGCGGCGGTCCCTTCTTGAATTCGAAGAAACTATTGCAGATTGGTTCGCCCGATTCGACGGGACGTAAATCTGTCCTTAGATCCAAGATTTTCCATAGTTCGAACCGGATGGAATTTGCGATTGCGCCTTTATTTCCCCAGTCCTGTGAGAGGTCGGAAAAAAAGAGTGTCCCGCCATTTTGAAGGTATGTTTTCAGATTTGCACGCTCCTGTTCGGAAAAAGCGAATGCACTTGTCGCCGTTATGTACACCAGTGGAATACGCTGAATTTCCGGGTCTGCTAACGGCGTGTGCCCCGGGAGGAGTTTAGTGTGTACGTTCGTCCAGCGATTCATCGCATCAACTAGTCGACTTAGTATTTCGGTTCGGACCGTGTCGGCAGCATCCTCGTGCTGCACCGTAGCAACGTGATAATGACCTTGAATTTCTCTACCAGATCCGTTCACTTGAGCTTGCGGCGGGGCTCCGATTTCTCCACGCAACTTGTCCAGCCAGCCTTTTTTGCGAGCCGGAGCTTCAACAGAAAGACTTCTCTTTCGTCCAGATGCTACGTTGGAACGCACGGATGCATCTGAAATGGAATCGGTTAAGCGAGTGTTCAAATCAACGCTAACTTGATTATCCTCTACCGGTATTGTCTCGCCGGGGGATGATAGGTTAGGTTTGTGTAGTACTCGTTCAGTAGGACGTGTGTACGTGACGAGAGGTACGGCAGGTGACGGAGTGGAGCGCTGCCGTGGTGGAGTCATTTTGATGGGATGGCTCGAGCGTGCCAATCTCGAACGCGGGGTAACACGCGCTTTGGGAGTCCGTTCAGTCGGGACGTTGATCATGTCCACCTGTAGCGCATCATCGGAAGTCTCCGGGTGGCGTTGCGGGACAATTGTGAAAAGATAAAGAATCAAGACGTTGCACAACAGAGACAGCAGCCATGAGGTGAGTGTGATTTGGAAGCTGCGTGGACGCTGGCTCAGGAAAGTGTTTGAATGGGAAGGAGATGTCACTACAATATCAGGTGCTTGTTTACGCTCGGCCGATCGAGGATGCGTTGTATCCTCACGTCTCATCTTCCGCCATCCCAACCTGCTTTTGTGCGCCTTTCACGAGCTTTTACTCGCCGGCTTCATTCTGGTCAACATTTGGATACGCACGAGTGGTTTATCTTCGCGCGACCTGATCTGCTGTCTGGTAGGTCGTCCAGAGTTCAGTCGTCAGGTCATAACGGCAAACTCCCGCCGAGAACGTACCAATCCAAATGTATTTCCCATCCAGCGCAATGCTGCGGATGTTATTGTCCGCCAAACCGTCTTCAAGCTTAAAACTCACCCATTCCCGTAATGATTTGTCGTACCGACAAAGCCCCTCACCTGCCGTGCCAACCCAAACATGCTTATCACCTGCAGTTATGGTACTAATCTCATTACCGGCGATACCGTTTAGAACCGTGTAGGGAGTCCACGCGTCCGTATTTGGCTGGTATTGATACAGTCCATGCCGGGTACCTATCCACGTGTTGAGTCCATCGAAATCAAGTGCGGTGATCTCTGCCTGCCGAAGGTATTCCGGGATGTCGATTTCGGATGCTGACTCGAATCGTGGGAAGTCCACTTTAAGAATCTTCAAGCCGTTTTCACGTCCGATCCAGACTTGGTCATCCATAAACGTCATGGCTGTACAATCGACAATACCCCAATCATCGGAAGATTCTTCAATCTCTTCGGTGTAGCCTATGGAAGTCCCAGCACGTGTTTGCTCTACCACTTGCCGTCCCGATATGAGTGTCCATGAATCTGCCTTAAAATCATGAACGGCAATCATGTCATCGCACAACACCCAAATCCTGCCCCGATGATATTTGATGTCCCGCACCCACGGAAGCAAGGGATGCGTCGCGATCACCTCTTCATGCGCCCGATCATAAATGATGACTCCCGCCTCTGTGCCAATCCAGAGAGTACTTAAAACTGGTTCGATGACGCGAACAACCGGGTGCGAAGGTAAGGCAATTTTGAGATCCAAAAATGGAGACGGGAAGATTGGATCGTTCGGCATGGGGGTCTTCTGAATTATTGCTTCATGGAGGAATTGGACCGCTTTCTCTTGCGCCACGATAGGATCGTATGCAACGTAAACCTTTTGTTCTGCCGTGGGCGATGTTGCTTGTAGCGCCTCTTCGACGGCTTCGGCCGAGTTATCGACGGTTCTTTTAAGGGTTCTTTCAAGTTCAACTATCTGAGTAATCTGCGTGTTTCTGAGCGGATCATAGTTCAAATCCGCGACATTCCAAGTGTGCAAGATTTTGTCATAACGCGCCAATCCCACCCGGGTTCCAACCCAGAGGTCGTCGCCATCGGAAATTACCGATTTTACGTTGTTACTCATCAATTCCGCAGAGGTGGAGGCAATCTCCGAGCGCGCCTCCGAATAGACTGTCCAGATTCCGCTTCTCCAATGATGACGTGCGAGTCCGGCGTCCGTGCCAAACCAGATTTCATCGTCATCGACAGCAACAACCTGGATGTTGTTGGAAGGCAATCCCTCTGCCACCGTAAAATCCCGAGAAAGATCGGTAATCTGGTTGTAGAGCGTGATGCCGTCGATGGTGCCAATCCAGTGATACTTCTCCTTGGAACCTATACTCTTGGCTTCGCTGGCGATTAAACCGTCTTTGCGTGAATAAGGGGATAGGGAACCAATCTCCGTGTCGTAAATCGTTACCCCGGAAGGGCCCGATAGGAAGATATACTCGCCGTCAATATTGATAGAATTGACGAGGTTGTTAATCAGACCGTCAACCGTCGTGTAAACTTGCCACTTGTTTTCAGAAGGGTCGTATCTTGCCACGCCATTGTTTGTTCCAAACCAGACCTTATCATTATCAATTGCCACCGTCCAGACCACGTTGTGCGGAAGACCATCTTCAATAGTAAATGTCTGCCAAGTCCCAGCATGTGTGTCAAAGCGTGAAACACCTGCCAGCGTAGCGACCCACATCACATTTTCGTCTGCGACAATAGCATTTACGCGATTGTCACACAGCCCCTCGGTACGTGTGAAGTTAGTCCACAAATCGCTGCCCAAACTGTATTTGCTCAGCCCGCCATGCGTCCCCGCCCACAGAAATTCTCCGTCCCAAGCTAAGCTAGAGACATAGCGATGGATTAAGCCGTCATTCACGGAATAATTCAGCCATGAATCCGCTACTTTGTCATACCTGCTAATCCCTTTTGGAGTGCCAAAAAAGAGAAATTCATCACTCACAGCAATCGCCAAAATGTTTCGATCAACAAGCACTTCCGTGGTGCCGCGTTCCCGACTTGGTGCGTAACTCCACCACGTTTCATCTTCCTTGTTATACCTGTATATCCCTCCATCTGTTGCGACCCAGATATAACGAAGTGAGTTTTTGATGTCATTTACTCGCGCACGGGAAAGTCCTTGAGCGTCTTCTTCGGTAAACTTGCGGGTCTGACCGGATTGAATATCATGCCGCACCAAGTGCCGCCATCCGCCCAACCAGAGAAGTTTCCCATCGAGAACAACGGCATCACTGGGATTATCCGGTTTGAACTGAAGCGGACGCCAACCCAATTCGTCATCATGGAGATAAATTCCATGCTCTGTCGAAACTGCAAGCGTTTTGTCGTTTTGGACAATTGCAAGAATCGCAACCGTTCCCAATTCGGGAATAGTGTTCCAACTACCATCCGATTTGTTGTAACGGGACAGCCCGTCTTCGGTGCCAACCCACACATAGCTTGGATCAGCGGCCAGATCGGTTATTCGATTGCCCGCCAACCCTAAACGTGTAGAATAGGCGATCCACTCTCCGGTAGTGTTATCATATCTGTTGAGTCCGAGGCGGGTGCCGATCCAAATCTGTTTTCCATCGACTAAAGTCGTAGTAATCTCATCGGCCACCAGCCCGCTCTTCGCTGCTCGGAAGTACACCCATGTCTGATCAGATTTGTCAAAGCGTGAAATTCCTTGGTCGGTCCCGATCCAGACAAAATTTCCAACAACATCTAGGCACGCGACCCTTCCGCCACCCAAGCCTTCTTCGTTTGCGTAGGTTTTCCAACGTTCCGTGCTCGGATTAAATAGACTTATCGCCTTGGGAGTTGCAAGCCAAACACCTTCGGTATCTTCACCAATCGCCAATACGTCGGCAGACGGAAGTGCACGCTCAGCCACATAGTTTATCCAGTTGCCCGAGAGTGTTCCAAATCTTGATAGTCCATGATCGGTGGCAATCCAGATTGTGTTTCCCGTTATTCCCAGGGAATTAATCCGATCAGACACCAGCCCCATTTCTTGGTGATGCCAATTCCAACTTTGCATCTTTGCGTCGAACTTTAAGAGCCCTGTGTTGGTTGCCATCCATACCTGACCCGCGGAGATCTGCAGTGCGAGAATCCGGTCCGATATCTGCCCTCGTTTTTCCCTGTCTTGGACGACCGTGGATGGCTGGTAGATTTGCCAACCGAGGGCAGCCCAAGCGTCCGCTTCGGCGCGGGAGAATGACTTCTGCGCCCTACTGTATTCTGCTTCGGCTGCACGTAACTGTGCAGCATTGGCGCCGCGTGACAATCGTCGGCTTCTCGTCCGCAGATCGGCGTTGTATTTCTGAGGGAGTTTTAATTTCGAATACGCTTTGTCGGCTCGGGCAAGATCGACTCCACTCCGAAATTTCTTGTTTGTAACTCTCAGAAGTCCATTACCCGTGGCAATATAAACGATATCCCCGCTGCCTCGGATGTCGTTAATTTGGTCGCTTGGCAGTGGAGAACGACGTACACCGCGATTGCCGCCCCTAGTGCCGATCCACGAGCTACTTTCCCGAGTGAAGTGTTCCCACTGTTTGTATTTATAATTGTATCTGGCTAAACCGCTATTGGTGCCAATCCAAACATAGGCGGAATCGTGATAGATGGCCGTTACGGAAGGAGACGCGATGCCTGAAAACGTTGAATGGGACTGCCAGCGATTCTTCTTGCGTTGATAGGCGCTTGCGCCTTGCGCCGTACCCACCCAAATCCAATCACGACGCGCAGAGATGCATTCGATTTTGTTCGCAATCAAACCATCTTTGACGGTATAACTCTGCCATCTGTCATTACCCATGTCGTATACCGACAGGCCGGAGTCAGTGCCGAACCAGACACGCTGGGTTGGAGTCTTACGAAAAACCCCTTCCTTCCACTCGATGGCAATGCAGTTTACCTCGTTACTGATTAGCCCGTCTTTGATAGTGAAGGCATCCCACGACTTGGTGTCGGTATTGTACCGACTAACACCGTTGCTGGTTGCAAACCACAGATGATTACCGCCGACCTCTACGTAGCGCAAATCTTGTCCAACGAGGATCTCCGAAAGTTCCTCCTCGCCTGCCCAAGTTTGACCCCAAACAGAGCAGAGGCATAATATTAACACATATGTAATGCCTAGAGCGGCATCTCTCCTCATCCGCACAACCTCCTTCCTATAGAACCACGGACCCGCATAGAAACTATACAGTTTGATCCATCATTGACTTCACACCATTCCTAGCCGGATTCGGGGTCAAGAACCGCCGCAGTCAGTTACGAGCGCGCCCTTGCAACGATCGAGTGACTCTAACTTGATTTGCTTTGGATTGAGGAAGATAGCGATTTAGCGCCATCTGGACTTTTGCTTGGTCCAATCTGCCCGGTGTTATTAGGGCACATCTGCTATCCGATGTCATTTCCCATTGAGTTATGAATTCCTTTTCCGACAAGGTTCTCCTTCGATTGTCCACCGGGTTCTCCAATACCACCTCACCGGCTGGACTGTATCCGACCATAGCCCAAAGTCGTGAGCGACCGCTAGAACGCAAAGACACAATTGGTGCCCAGCGTTTCGCGATGAATCCCTTCAAAACATCCAAGTCGCAGTTGGAAACAATCGTTAAACTGTATGCTCTAGCGACGGAGGTAGCGTTAAGTGCATTGAAATTCTGCGGCTGTTGTGATTTGAAGGTTTCAACCAAAGGACGCAACTGATTTCGGTTAATCTCGGCGTTCGGCGGTAATGATGACGGTTCGTTAACGGATTTTTGGGGAACTGTAGTTTTGCCGGAACCTGTCGGCTTCAGTTCGGGAATACGATATGGATCGTTCCGCGTTGACGTGCCGCAACCGAGAAACAGAAAACACAACACGGTTATAGAGATTGCAACGCCGAGCGTCAGGGTTAGATTAAGATATTGATTCGTAGTGTTTGTGATTCTCATGCGTTTCATGCCTCCTTCAGATAGTATTTCAATTTATACCTAATTGGCGCGTGAAATTTCAATGCCCGGAAGGTTGCTCAGGAAGGATTGAGTTGCCATGCTAACAAGCTGATCGATGTCATGCTTTACATATTGGAATTCAACTTCAGCCTCTGCGGCAACCTCGCCCGTGCCTTCCCAAACAACGTCGCCCAAGCCGCAATCCCAAACCTGTCCGAAGATGGTAACGTTTTTGCCCTCCAAACTGACGATATCGTCCGATAGAAGAGCCTTTGCAAGTCGTTCTGTACGAGATTGATCCAAGAGTTTCACATGCAGGAGATATCTAATTCCTGTCGCTTTACCAATTTCGCGGAGCGTTCTCTTATTGAGGATCGCGGCTTGCTCATAGTCACCAATCATCTGTGCATAGGCTTCAGTCAAGTTCGCTTCGTTAATCAGATCGAGCATCTGAATTGCCCCATAGAATCTTCCCTCCGGCAATTGAGCGGTAAGATGGGCTTCAAGTTTTGCTGCTAATGGTCTGCGCAGTCCTTCCTGTCCTTGCCCTGCAACCACGGGCAGTAAGCCCAAACCGTGATCGAAGAGCGAGCTAACCGTAAATTCCGGGTCGAGATACTGGAGTTGTGAATCATCTACGATTTTCGCGGCGCACCCGGTCCAGAACCCAGCCGACAACAGTAACAGCACCATACAACTATGAAATCTTTTTGCTTGCATTTTTTCCTCCTGATTCCACCTCGCTTGAACAGTGGGGAATGAATTGTTGGTTACCAAATCGGGAAGCGATTTCCCGTGCGACTGTGATAATCGATTTATGTCGTTTCTTTAAAATGCAAATGCATTGATTACGCAAATCAAGCAAAGAAACTGCATGAAACGGAGTAAGCAGCCTAGCTCCGCGCAAAGTCTGCGGGGCAAGAAGACTTCCTCAAGTCAGCCAATGAAAAAACCTTCAGTGAAAGGGAACTGCACTTGACATTTCCTTCAGGTGACGAGAACGATAAACCTTCATCTAGCTTCTTCAATCGCTACATGTATACTTTTTGCTGCGGTTGCGCCGAATGCGCCCATTACGGGTTTCCCGTCTTGATCCCGAAGATTCGATCTTCGCGCATCATTCAATGGCAATGATGAAAAGATATAACTTCCATACTCCGGACTGAGCGCTTCAACCGTAATTCTGAGTACTTTGCCAGCATTTGATTCCCGGCGCACAAAGAAGTTTTCTTTTCCTATCGAAACACCGTGCTGTTCCGTCAGATCGTTATCCCTAGATGATGAAGATGAATATGAAGTAGAAGGGACGAATCCGGATCCTAGTATATCGTCACGGATGCGCTCCGATACTTCAACTGTCACGAAGTACGAAGTTACATTCAAATCCGATTTCCAATAGATTGCCTTTTCATCATCCCTCTTTAGTGTTATGTGGTCGTCATCAAAGGTCGAGAGTGTATCAATATTGATGAATTCAACCGGAGGATAAACCGTCGTTTCACCGGTAATTGATTTATCGAACGCTTTGGAATAGACTTTTATTCGATATGGTGTGTAGAATTCTACCTGAAAACGGTTTGACTTCGGTTTGTAGCCTCCATCAGGGATTTCATTTCTGGTGTGTTCGCCGTTGAATCCCTCGTTATACCAAATGACAATCCTATCAGCTAGCTCAACATACTGAAATTCGTATTCTACACCGGAGTTCAAATTTGTCACTGTGACGATAGCCGTCGTATCTTGAAGAAGAGGAAGGGTTTCATCGTGTTCATCGATTCGCCCATCTCCGTCATTATCGATTCCGTCGAATACATCAGAATCCGTAATCGCCTCGGTTCTTATTATCCGGATGATGGAATCTGCAGGATTATCCTGCCGAAGCCGCCCCGTAACTTTTAATTCCGGTTGGTAATTTCCGAAGTCATCTTTGAAATCGGCAACTTCCAGTTCTCGTTCACATGAGAGACAAATCGTGGACAAAAGCATAATTAGCAGGATTTTAATCATTTGCACGGTTTTGCTCCTAGAACTCAAACTCTAATCCAAAAGACGGGATGATTGGGAACATGCTGATGGCTCGAACTTCCGAAGGCGATCTATCATGATTCCAAAGATAGACCAGATAGTTATAATGATTCGTAAAATTGATGACCTGAAGCTTAAATCTGCCGTTTACTCCGAAGGGTGAGATGTCTCTAATCCATGCGATATCTCCTCGAATATAGGCCGGATAACGGGATGAATTCCGTCTACCCTGAATACTAATAACTCGCGCGTAGGGATCATCCAGTGCGCCGTCCTCATGATAGACTTTGCCCACGACCGGTGTATACGGTTGACCGCTTGACATGGTCCAGGACAGCGATATCCGATTCCTCTTGCTCACCTGATAACTGGCAACCGCGTTCAGCGAATGTGGTCTTGAGTATTTGGGCGTATAAATCTCGGACGCTTGGTTTTCAGTTTCTTCGACCCTCCCATCGCCGTTGAAATCAAATTTTCTTTCAATATTAGAATATGAATAGCCAAACCAGCCTGAAACTTTACCGGTGGTTTTCTTCAGAAAAAGTTCCAATCCCCAAACGCGTCCCGTGCCGGCAATAAATTCGTCAAACTCAATGCCCGGATCGTTATCCGGATTGTTTGTGAGGACGTTGCTGTAAGGTTTATAATAGGTTTCAATAGAACCTGTAAACCCCGGATTGAACCATCTTTCTATTCCTAGAATGAAGTGCTGATTCCGTATGGCATTGAATTCTTCAGGTACCGGCAACCAGAAATCGACAATCTGCAACACTTGATCTTCGTCGTTGACGGTGAAAAGGAATTGATTGAACCTGCCCCAACTCCCCTTGAATGCCCAGTCTTCCGATAATAAGTATTTGAATCCTAGTCGAGGTTCAAGATAGATTTTGTCATGTAACTCATATTTGGAACCTCGCAATCCCAGTTGAAACGAGAGCAGGTCATTGACTTTCCATCTATCTTGAGCAAAAGCGCTGAGAACGTAAGGGCTTTGCTTGATGTCAAAGAAATTGACGTTATCCACATGAAAGTCAAATTTCATGCTTAGATTCTTAATCGCCGCTCCCATTTTGAGGGTGTGCTTAGGAGAGAGATACCATGTTAACTGTTCCGAGGCTGAAAAATCCCGAATTTGATTGATGGCGCTGGCGATTGTTTCGTCTTGGTTTCCATCACTGTCGATTTCTGTGCTTTTCAGATTTAAGTCGAAATCAAAATTCGAGTGTGTCAATACAAATTCAGAGAAGAACGTTGCGTTAGGTACATACCGCCACTTTAGACTGGGGGCGTTATTTCCCCAATCCCAGCTAAAATCTGTCTTTTCATCAGAATTCTCCTCATCAAGGAAGAACTTCAAGACATCGCGCCCATCGAAGGTCGAAAACGTCAATCTGTTTTTAGAATTAAGATCGCTAAAAATCTTGATTTGGCCGTCCCAGAAATAGTATTTCCAATCCTGATCTTCTCCTCTTGCTTGATTGAATCGGTCGGCGATGAGATCAAAATAGGTCCTTCTACCGGATATTATCCAGGCGCCCTTATAGAACGGTCCTTCCAACATCATTTTGCTACTGAGGAGCGAGATTTCTCCCTTTCCTTTGACTTGCTTCCCCTCTCTTGATGTAATGTCCAAAATAGATGAAAGTCTGCCCGGGTATTCTGCGGGATAACCGCCAGCCAGGAATTTCGCATCCGCTATGGTATCGGCGTTAAAAGTCGAGAATAGCCCGACCAGATGATACGGATTATAAATCTCCGCGCCGTCAACCAAGATTAGGTTTTCATCGGGACTGCCGCCACGCACGACCAGTGCAGAGCTAAAGTCGCTTTGTGAAGAGACGCTTGGGAGTTGCTGTATTGTCCGAAATACATCGGCTTCAACGAATGATGGGGTATTGGCAATCTCTTGGGAACTGATATTCGTGCGGCTGATTTCTACCTCTTCTTTGAATCGTGTTTTTTCGCCAGTCACCTCCACTTCATCAAGTTGGATAGCTACCGGCGCGACCTCAACGTCCAATCTCATTTCGCCGCCGGGTTGAACTTCTATTTCCTTTTCGGCTCGCTCAAATCGTGTCGCTGAAACGATTAGCTTGTATTTATCCGGCGGTATGCCGCTCAATACATAATATCCACGCACATCGGTTGTTGCGACAAACTGAGTGTTTTGCAACATTACATTGGCATAGGGCAGCGGTTCTCCGGTTACCTTGTCATACAAGTACCCGTTAATTCTGCCGGTCCCCTCGGCAATTAGGAGTGCTGGCAAAATTGATATCAACACAAGTGTTAGGACACTGGTGTTCCTACCAAATCTTTGGCACATTGGACCATTTTTCTTTCGAATCGATGCCAAGCGTATCACTATATGTTTTAAGGCATTTGAATCCAATTGAGTTAAGAGCCTGTTTGAAAAGTCCGTAGTCAAGCCATTTTTGGTCATTTGAAGACACGTCTTTCGTGATTTCCTGCCATATACCTGTCGCCCCGCTGGGGCTTAGGTGTACGGGGTTTGGGTATTTCTACACACCTTCCGCCCCTCCGGGGCTATTAGAGACTGGTGCGCGGTGCGCACCCTACAGACTTCAGTTTTATACAAATTCGAGCTTAGAAGTTGTTCCCCGTGAAAAGAAAGTTGTTTTTCTTCAATTCGTGGATACGGCTGCATGTTGAACACCATTTTAATTAGTTGCTCTCGTCTTGCTGCGGTTGAAATTTCTAACCAAGGCTATACTTGCCCGCACCAATCAAGATTAGACTCAGGAATACGAATCCAAGTTCGACGGCATGTGCAGCCTCATTAAACCCTTCATCCTCACTCAAATTGCCGAGCGCGGCAACCAGCATGAAAATTGGCTTACGTTGATATTCAATTGTACAATGCAGGATTCGCTTTATCGCTCATACGCCGTGCCAGGACGTGGCAAGGGCGGCTTCCGGGGACTGGCAGCGGTAATATACGACGGCTAATCGGCTGCCGACGGATATTCCTTTCTGGTAGGCAAACTTGGGCGTGCCGATGCGGTAGCCGCCAGCGCCCTTCGCCCGCCCGCGCGACGCCTCGATTTCCAAATAAGCTGGATGCCTCAATTGATGCATCCATACTGGCAGACTCCGATAGCTCGTATTTCTCTCCTCCTTACTTTTTCTGGACGTACACATCAAAATCGGTGACGTGGTCTTGCGAGTTGCGTTTCAACTCCACCGTAGATTGAACTACACGAATAGCCTCGGTGCGCCTGTTGATGTCAATCCGGGTTGCGGCGTCAACCGTTTTTTTCATTTTTTTCACCGTTTTCCAATCCTCGCCTTCCCAAACATAGATGTAGAGGTTCTTAATCGGATCAACAGTATCCAGGTGGATATATCGAATAAACCGAGGGGTGTCAAGGCAGTAGTAATACGCCGCCGCACGTCCGCGCGCACCAGTGTTATATTTGGGCTGACTTCTAAAATATCGGTTGTCCGCCAAATCAGCCCTTACCTGGGTAGGCGATTTGCCCTTCCAGCGATGGGCAGTACGGGATTGGAACATATACTTTAGCTCATAATAGTATTCGCCTTCCACCTGTTCGATTCCGCCTCCGTCAAGCGACTGCCCAAGGTCTTTCATCGCGGCGCAAGCTGACACGCTCATCAACGCGGCAACGAACAAAACGGCTTTCATCTCAATGTGCGTCGGCATCTCTGTCCTCCTTTTCTTCGGACGGCTTCTTATCTTGGACAAAGACAAGGATATCATCAACATGATCGAATTCGTCATGTCGGAGAGACGGCTGGACAACCCTCACGCTGGAGGTCCGTCGGTTAATGTGAATTCGCTGTACGGAAGTGACATTTTTTGTGCTGGCGTAAACCAGTTCCCAATCTGCATTCGTGCGAATATAAACGTTGACGCGTTTTATGTCTCCTGTTGTAGCCAACCGAATCCAACGAACGAAGAGCGGAGCGATCATCTCGAAATCGTAGGCTCTTCCTGTCCCGTCTGGCGTATTGCGCTCTTTGAAAGATCCGTCTGCACGATACGTGACACGACTGTTAAGGGCTTTATCGAACTCGCGTATCTTGGCGGGAATATCAACCGATGAAGCGCAAGAGGATAGGCTGATCGCAATAACGGCTAATAAGAGTTGTTTCATCTGTAAACCTCCTATTCACTTGTTGTGGTTTGTCCTGTCGGTGTTTCCACTTTAGGTCAAGATAAGCCCGGCGATAATG
Source organism: Candidatus Poribacteria bacterium (assembly GCA_022827055.1). GTDB lineage: Bacteria > Poribacteria > WGA-4E > WGA-4E > JAJDTR01 > JAJDTR01. The sequence goes on from JAJDTR010000156.1 coordinate 88,945, forward strand.
AAAACGCAGCCGATGCACAGAGGGATTAAGCGTTTTCGCGCAAAAACTTCTCCCGCAATTTCAATGAGAGATTTCCATAGGGATAAGACAACGCAGAGAAGGAGAGATATACCGGCAACAATCAGGGCGAATCCGATGATACGTGTCATTCGTCAACCTCACTTGTTTTTACTGGATCTGCTACTGCCTTGGGTTCTCTATCGCACTCACTCTTTGAGAAAGGCTATTTTGGGGAAAACTGCCTCGAAAATCCGATGATTTTTCCCCTCAAATTACCGAACAATAACTTTAACAGCTACTTTTCAAACAGGCTCTAAATTCGACTTTGTACATTTAAGCGGGATAACAAACGGTGTCAATTAAGCGTTGAAGAAAAGCGGGGGAGATTTTAACCATCTGGCTTTTTTGGTTGACCTGTGAAAAAGTCGGTAGTGGTTTCCAGTACCATCACGACGGGGCAAGGGGATCTCTATCGCACTCGCTATCTACTCGCTTGATTCCTGTCTACGGGTTTGTTCTTGTACGGCATTCCGTACAATCCAACCGTTGTACTTTTGTACAAAGTCGAGTTAAGAGGGTTCGTCGAGTTTACTACAACAATTCATAGAGTCAAGCGCAACCTACCAAGATTATGACCGCAACCCATTGCAATTTTCTCACCATATCGAATTAGGTCAACAAGAGTGAATTGGAAGTCAGTCAAGAGAGACAATTGTGGCATGATGTGCAACGCAAGTATCAAAAATGCAACGTTTACAACTGCAGGTACGCGCTCCTTGTAGTGAAACGAGGAATTATCCATACATTGCGGTCCCTTGATCGCACCTACCGACACATATCTAAAATGGAATTGTCTATAATAGACAAGTTGACTGTGACACGGGCAGGAGTCTGTGGTGGGCGGAAATGATTATCGAAGGGAATGCTGTTAGAACCGCGTGATAAATGCGAGTCGGTGGGCGTTTCCGACATCTGCGTCGGGTATGAGAGCGTAATCAAACTGAAATCGGATGCCTTCGAGGGAATCTTCGCCCTTTCGACGAATTCCAATTCCAACCGTGACTCCGTTGTTAGGGTTTTCACCCTTGCCGATGCTATAACCGATTCTAGCGGCAATCAGATCATAAAACCAATTTTCGGCTCCGATGTGAAGTGTAGGATAGGCTGCAATCATCGGCACATCAATATCGGCAACGATTGAGAGGAGATTCTTGGGCGGTACGCCCTCAACTTGAATTGAAGGCGTATGAACATGGTAGGCAAACCCTGCGCGTATGCTTCTCGGCAGAGCTTCACTTTCATCGAGCATACCTAGGTTCTGCGCGGTTATCCCAACCCCCAAGCGGTTATCCAATGCGCGCCAAACAGCACCTATATCAATTGCTCCGCCAAATGAATTTTGGAGATCTAGTTGCTGCGAAATTGCCTTCGCGGTCGCACCAACCGAAATCTTCCGGGATAAAGGATAAGCAAGGGAGAGACCGGCTGCGAATCCGCCGACGTTCACCGTGCTGTCCGGATTGTCGCTTGGGCCGATCCGGCGTTCTATTTCGGTAAAAGCTCCTAGGAAACTTGCGCCCCAAACGAGGTTGCCTTCACGTTGCGCATACCCAATCGACTGGTTACTGATATCCGCGAATGCGAAATTCTGCATTGCAGTAAGTTCGTGCGCCTGAACCGTGGTTAAGCCTGCAGGATTCGAGAATATCGTATTTATGTCATTCGCAAGCCCAACGAATGCACCTCCCATGCCTGCTGGTCGGCTACCCCCATCAATCTTGAGAAAGGCTGCACCTGTCGTCCCGGCGTCATCATGAATATTGGAGGCCCAACCGGAAAAACAAATTAAACAGAGGGCACCAACTAAAACGATTCTTTGCACTAGAATCTCCTCGTATCATGCGTAAAACGACACAGATATTGTCAAGGTATCTCTCGTTGCTATCCCAAGTGCCATTCATCGCCAATAAGCAGCTTGGTCACTCGATGACGAGTATTTTTCCGACCGCATTGCTCCGATTCTTGGTTGCGATATCCTCGGCTTCAAGACGGAAAATATAAATACCGCGTGCAACCGCTGCGCCGGCTTGGTTTTTTAGATTCCATGTCACAAGCTGGTCACTGTCTCGGCCGGGGCTTATATTAGCGAAGGTGTCTTCAAAGACAAGATCACCGGCAAAATCATAAATGCTTAAGGTCATGTTGATTTTTGAACCGCTGGGTATATTGACATCAAAAGAAAAATGGGCACGATCTCCGGTAGAGCGTTTTAACGGGCTGGGCCAACTGTAGGTGGTTCCTCGGTATGTTAAAGAAACGGATAGGTTGACAGTTACACCATCGTATACAGCGACGTTGCCGGCTCGATCCGTCACACGAACATCAAGATTGTATCCGCCGGACCGCGCCGGCAGAAAATCAAGTGACCAGCTGCTCCACGGTTCTGACTGGGCGCCGCTTCTATCCACGGCTAACACCGGCTCGATTGGTTCACCGTCCGGGCCCGTGCCAACAATTTCGACAAACGCAATCCCCGACGCCGATACAGGACCACCTTGCTCGTCACCGATCCCCTCTTGCGCTATCGAAATCGGGTCTGTCGCCGTACCGCGCAGCGGCAATGCTTGGTCTGTAAGGCTGGTTTTTCCTCCGAAATCAGTTAATTCCGCAACCGGCTCTGTCGTTTCGTGCAGGAACTGAGTAGTGATGGAGCCGGTAGGAGCAAAGCCAAGCCCATCTACATCTAATCCGACGCTCGTGATTTCGACTCGGTAAAAACCTTCTGCAATCAGCGGACCCGACCTGAACACGATAGTGTCCGTACCGTTCTGTATCAGATTGCCGGTCACTGGCGTGTCATCGGGTGCAGTCACAACAATCGACGATTGCGAAAGATCTACACCAAGCCCCGGCTCTCCATCAGACGCCACGTCGGACATTCTTGCCTGAATTACAACCCCGCTGCCGCTTCCGTCCGCCGAGGGATAATCCGGATGATTGGTGCTAACAAACAGTGGTCGATCATTAATCAAGAGGGAATCGGTATGGATAGTTGGCGGCCGAGTGTCGAGGAAAAACTCAATGGCTGTCGGAATGGCGACATTACCCGCTCGGTCCCGTGGCATGACAATCACGCGATACTTCCCGTCTTGACTCCCATCAGAAGCCAACGGCGATTCCAAGTGAAAACTGATTAGTTGGTCTCTATCGGTTGTGAGTCTGCCGCGAATCTTTTTGTTGATCCCAATCTTCTCGAAGGTCACCCATGAGTCGTCCAATTCATCCCAATCAATAGACGAACTGGGGCTTGCATCGGTGACAAGCACCAAAATCTCATTCAAGGCATTGTTAACACCCGGCGATTCGACAACCGGCAGAATCCCCTCTACTTCCGGAACTACTGAGTCATACACGAAGCTATACTGCAGCTGCTCACCACTTCGCCCTGCACTATTGACAGGCGTCACCAAGATTACGTAACTACCGTCATCCGAGCCATCGGAAGCCAATTCCCGCGACAGACGATAGACAAGGCGATTTCCATCTCGGATCTGCTGTCCAGGTACGGTTGTACCATTAGGGTGAATAAGCTTGACCGTGGACAAATTCGGCGATGATTGAAATTCGACTTCTACCTGATCCGGCGGCGTTCGTGTGAAAGCACTGCCAGCAGGAGCCGTTACCGGCACAGTTGACACGACAGTGGGAAGGTTTGTTGAAAAGAGGAAAGTTCTTTCGAATGGTGCGTCAGTCCCATTGCCAGCCCTGTCAACACCCACCACGCGAATACGATAACTGCCATCTTCCGCCAATTCATCAAGCAGTAAAATAAGTTGTCCGGCCCCATCGTTACCCAACTGTCCGTTCACCTGATTTCCGTTCGGATCAAAAAGCATTAATTGGGAAACGGCGAAGTCAATGCCACTACCTCCATTATCGCTAAGGTGAGCGACAATTGAAGTAAGATCGTCTCGAATCAGATCGCCTGCCGGATCAGTATCCACGAGGGTCGGGGCTTGCGTATCATAAACAAAAGTATGCTCAATCTTAAAGGTATTTCCGGCTCGATCGCTCAGGTCGATCACAATGGAGTATTCTCCATCATCGTCACCGTTCGTGGCTAACGGTTGAACCAACGTCAACAATATTTGACTATCGCCATCAGTCGTTAAATCCGCAGGAATGAAGACACCATTAGAATCTTGTAGTGTAATTGTCTGTGTCGAGATGTCTAGACCGGAGGGACCGAGATCGCCAACTTGGGCGGAAATTTGGAATATTTGCCCGCCAATGTAGGACACTGCGCGTGCGAGATTTATCGGGTCAACACTAACCAGCGCGGGCTGCTGCGTATCCAATACAAATTCATATATTGCAGGCGCGCCGGAAAGGCCAAGGTTGTCCACTGGCGTAACGGTCACTGTATAGCGTCCGTCAGCCGTGCCATCTACCGGTAGGTGCAGAGGTGTCCAATCCAGCTCATCAACCCCATTTCCCTCTTGAAGACCGTCGACCACACCATTCGGACCTATCACACTCAGCCTCGAACCTCCGGTGGTCAGGTCCAGCCCAACTCCATTCGGGTCAACCAGTTTGGCGGTAATCTTGTCAAGTTGATTTACAAAGGCAACGGGAGCCATGCGTCCGCTGATTGCCAGAGAATCTACGCGCGGTTTAGCCAAATTGAGACTGAACTTATACTGAATTGGATGCCCAGAAGCATTTCCCGCAAGATCGCGCGGTATAATTTCAAGCGTGTAGGCACCAGGTTTCACTAGCGGTGTGAAGTTTACAATTAACTGCGTCTCACCGTCATCACTTACAGTGACTCCAATCTGTTCATTGTCGGGTCCAACCAGTTGAACTATCGTACCGGCAAAGTCGATCCCCGATGTCGGAATCTTTTCTCCGTCAGCATGTTCATCAGAGAGCCCGATCCTCATCTGCGAAAATGACCGATTAAGCAAGACAAGCTCATTGGCAGGAATGGATGTCGATGGTATTGTGTCTGCAGAAACCGAGACAATCCGCGGTATTTGGGAATCGTAAAGGATTGTCGTGGACGAGCTAAGTTCGTTGCCCGCTCCATCGAAAGCTACAAGCCGTATGGAATACTCTCCATCATCAACACCGTCGCGCGACATCGGACGGTCTAAGTCCCACGTTATCGCCGAACTCCCCGTATCGGCATTTTGGCGGCCTTCAACTAGGATGCCTTCGGCATTGTACAAACCAACCGTAGAACGATCGAAGTCGATTCCTTCGCCGCTATGGTCGATGAGTACCACACTAATCGAGTCCAAGAAATTAACAGACTCATGTTCGGCTGGTGTGGTCGAAACAACCTCGGGTTTCCGCGTTGAATAGAGGAACTGAAACTCTATCGGACTTGTATACGTGTTTCCCGAGAAATCTATCGGTGTCACTCGTACAAAGTAGCGTCCGTCGTCCGTCCCATCATCTCGGAGCGGTTTGAATCTTAAGGAAACGGTTTTCATCCCATCATCTTGTTGCGTTGCAGCTACTGCCGTCCCATCGGGCTGAATAAGTTGGGCCGTAGTCTGAGAGACATCTATTCCGCTGCCTGAACCATCAGAAAAGGCTAAATGAATTTGATGAATGGGCACCCCAACGACTGTGGAGACACTTCCCGTACCAATCTCAAGTGTATTTCCGGCAGTCGCGGCGGCTTTAACGGAATCAATTCCGGGAACTTGCGTGTCATAGAGAAACACGAATTCTTTCTCTTCCACATTATCGGCATTATCAACTGCGCTTACCACCACCGAATACGCGCTATCATCCACGCCGTTGCGTGCGAGTGCATTTTCCAGTTGCAACCATAGTAACGACCCGTCATTATCAAGTGTGCCCGGGACGAGGGCGCGTTCATCTTCAGTATGACGCCACAACTGAACGTACGAGCGCTCGAAGTCTATCCCCGACCCGGTCTCAATCAGTTCGACTTCAACGCGCCTTACCGAATCTCTGACGTTCGATACATTCGCCGTCAGATCTATGTGAGAAACCGATTGGACACGCGGCTTCTGCGTATCATAAATTACCGAGTATTGCCGCACTTCTCCGCTGATTCTGCGCTGGTCAACAGGTTGAACAGTAATCACATAAACACCATCATCGCTGCCGTCAGTCAAAAGTGGGTCAAGCAACCTTAACGTTATGGTATCTACGCCATCATTGACAATATTCCCCTCTACCACCACGTCATCGGGGCTACGGAGTTCAACGGTAGAACCTGTGGACGAGAAGTCGATTCCCCTGCCCGATCGATCTTCTATCACAGCGGAAATCTCCGTCAAACGATTCAATCTTGATTTCGCCGGCGGCGAAAATGACACTACGCGCGGCGGCTTAATTTCGTCCCTGTAGGTAAATCGCTGCGGAACGCCGACATTGACATTGCCAGCATAATCGGCAGCGGTTATCGTCACGGTATAAGCACCTACACTCGTTAGTTCGACAGAGGTGAAGGTAATCTTTTTTTCGCCATCATCTTTCTTGTCACCGGCGATTAGTTCGCCATTGGAATCTTGAAGCTGAATCGTCGTCGCATCAAAATCGACGCCAGATTCAGCACCTAGCGCCGGTGACTCATCAGTTACCTCAAATTCAATAATTATTCGATTATTGCTCGGAGCAAGATCCGTATCAAGTTCTAACGCATCTCCGGCTACCACGTAGACTTGAATGGAGCCAATCACGGGTGCTTGTGTGTCATAGAGAAGCCTGTATTCATTTTCTTCTACATTACCGGCATTATCAGACGCCACTACCTCAACCGTATATTCTCCATCGTCTTCCCCACTCCGTGCAAGCGGAGAGTCCAGTTGCCACCACAACAACGAAGCGTCATCATAATCAAGTGTGCCCGGGACAAGAACACGATCGCTCTCCGTATGACGCCACAACTTGACGTATGAATTTCCAACGTCGATCCCCGAATTTGCCTCAGTAAGTTCCACCTCAATGCGCCTCACCGAATCTTTGACGCGGGATACATTCGCCGTCATGTCTATGTGCGAAACCGATTGGACACGTGGACTCTGCGTATCATAGGTAATTGCGACTTGTCGGACTTCCCCACTGACTCCAAGCCTGTCCATCGGCTGAACGACAATCGTGTAAACACCATCTTCGCTGCCGTCAGTTAAAAGCGGATCTATCAAATGGAACGTCAAGGTATCTACACCATTGTTGGTAACAATCCCTCCAACCAGCACGCCATCGGGACTGTGAAGTTCAATGGTCGAACCTGTGGACGAGAAGTCGATTCCCCTGCCCGATTGATCTTCTATCACAGCGGAAATCTCCGTCAAACGATTCAATCTTGACTTCGCCGCCGGCGAGAATGATACTACACGGGGCGGGAGAATCACGTCTCTGTAAGTAAATTGTTGCGGGACGCTGAGATTGCCGGCACGATCGGCAACCACTATTGTCAGAGTATAGACACCGACGCTCCCTAACTCGGCAGAGGTGAAAGTTATCACGCTTACACCATCATCTTTCATTTCACCGGCGATGAGTTCGCCATTGGAGTCTTGAAGCTGGACCGATGTCGCATCAAAATCCACACCAGACCCTGCCTCTAGTGCCGGAGACGCATCCGTAACCTCAAATTCTACTATTATCCGATGATCGTCAATCACGTTTTCGCGGGGCGGGAGTGATTCCGTGACAATCTTTGGCGGGACGCTGTCATATGTAAAATGTCGCATATAGGCAGCTTCAATGCCGAGGTTATCAACGAGATTCAGATTGACCGTGTACGTGCCATCAGCCGAGCCATCCGTTGGTAATCCCAACCTCAGCGTGAGGGTCCGTTCTTCATCATCTCCGGGAACGCCACGCACATCAGCGCCATCCGGACCCGACAAGCTAATCATGGATTTTTTGAGGTCAATCCCTTCGCCGGAATGGTCGTGAATGAGGGCACGAATTTCCGGAACGCGATTGACGACAGATTCGTCGGCTGGCGTCAACATCTCGATTTCAGGTGCAAGCGTAGCATAGACAAACTCAACGGTTGAGAGTCCACCAACATTTCCTGCCAAGTCTACCGGTGTGATTTCGAGACGATACACCCCATCGGCTGAACCGTCCGTCTTAAACGCGTCAAAAGAAAGCGTGATTCGTTTTTCTCCATCATTCCTGATATTCGTTGGAATTGAGTTGTTGGAAGGATCCACCAACTGTATCAAGGTGTTATTGAAATCCACGCCGCTTAAATCATCCCCCAACTCAATTGTAGCATGTTCCAAATGTGTTATCCGCGCATTTCGAGTTGGGTTTGTGCTCAAAATGTGCGCCGGTTGAGTGTCAAAAACCAACGTGGCGGATCGTTCGAAAGTCGTGGGAGAAGTCGTTACCAGATCCGGCGACTCTACGAATCGAGCCATGACTTCATAAGTTCCATCAGCGGAACCGTCGCGAGGCAAGGGTGATAACACCGTCCACGTCAATTGCAGTTCAGCAGCGTTGGGTTGTATCGGCTGAGCTGTAACGACTGCCCCGAGCGCGTCCCTGACAGATATCGACGTTTCAGCGGAGTCAAAATCAATTCCGGGACCCACATAATCTTGGAGAGTGGCCGTAATCTGACGTAGCTGGTTCGTCGGGGCGTTATCGGTTGGCTCAAGAGTTATTGATGGCTCGCGGGGAGCGAAGGTGAAGCTCGACAGATACGGACTGTCTGCGACATTTCCGGCCCGGTCGGCGGGGGTTACTTCGATAGTATAGATACCTTCAGTCGTCGAAGTTTGGATATCCTGAACGCGAAGTGTAATAACATCTACGCCATTGTCCGACCGGTTTGTTCCTACGGGCACTCCATTCGGATCAAGTAACCGCACCTGAACGGCAGCGAAATCAACACCGCTAAGGTCGGGGGTGAATTCTACGGTTACCGTTCCCAATCGTGAAACGCGCGCTCCGGGGGCAGGCGTAGTTTGGGCGACTCCTGGAAGCTGTGTGTCAAATATCAACGCAAAATCTTGAATGAAGTTCTGTCTGACGAGGTTTTCATAGTTTACACGGACTGTATATTCGCCATCGGCAGAACCGTCGCGCGGCAGTGGCGTCTTCGCCATCCAAACGAGCCGATTGTTGACGTTGTCCGCTTCCACAGATGCCGACGGAAGCACTGTGCCGTCGGGACGGGTCACAACCACGCTAGATTTTTCGGGCGAAAAGTCAATGCCGGTGCCGATGTAGTTTGCAAGCTGTACATCAATTGTAGTGAACTCGTTAATCACTCCTGTAGCAGGCGCGTTCAATCGAATCTCGGGCGGTTGAGAAACGAAGTAAAATCGACGTTCAATTAAGTCACTCGCATTCCCGGCTCGATCTACAGTGGTGATTTCAATCCTATATTCCCCATCATCCGAACCATCGGTTACCAAGGGATTGGACAATGTTAAGACTTCCGTATCCTTTCCGTTGTTACTAGAAGTCCCACGGATTTCCACGTCGTCTCGAACCAGCTTCAAGATAGTGTTCGCAAAATCGACGCCACTCATGCTGTCCTCCATGACTAAGGTCACTTGAGATAGTGTCGTAACTGTTGCATCTCGCTCCGGTGCAACTGACACGATTGTTGGTGCCTCAGTGTCATAAATGAGGTCAACTCGACTTGTGTTTGTGTTTCCAGCGACATCTGCCGAGCTAACGCGAATGGTGTAGGCGCCATCTTGAGTTCCGTCTTGGTTTTCAAGCGGTTCGGATAACAGAAAAGCCAACGTGCCATCAGTAGGATTCACGTGGCGGGTCCCCGTAAGAAAGATATTACCAGATCCTGTTTCGTCCAATCTGACGATCTCGAGGCGGCTCGAGGCAAAGTCAACTCCACTTCCAGCACCATCGTCGAAGCCCGCAACGACTTGTAACAGCGGTTGGCTACGGTAGACTGTACCTCCCCCCAGATGAAACGAACTGTCTTCAAGATTTGGCGTTAGCGAATCCAATCTGGGAGCTTGAGTGTCGTAGACAAAGGATATTTCACCGAAATTCGCAGTATTCCCGGCGCGGTCAGCTACACTTATCGTAATGGTGTAAATGCCGTCTTCCGAGCCGTCAGCCGCTATGGGAGCTTCCAGATTCCAGCGCAACGTACTATCGCCGCCAAACGTCTGATTTCCAAAGATTGCCCCATTTGGTCCATTAAGCGCGATCGTCGAAGCTGCCAAATTCAATCCATCATCAATGTTATCGTCCAAATCCACTTCCACGAAAGTAATTTTCGTGTTGACGGAGCCGTTTGGCGGAAAATTGCCGTAATTCGAACGAATTCGCTGCAGAGTCGGCGGTACCGTATCAAAGTTGAAGCTACTCTCGGTTGCCGCTTGATTTCCGGCTTCATCTGCTACGAGAATGACAGCGGTATAAGTACCGTTCTCCGATATTGTGTCCAGCGGGTTGTCCAATGCTAACGTTAGACGATTGTTAGTAACATCACTGCGTATTATACCGCTAACAGTCTCTCCTCCCGCATTCTGCAAACCAATAGTGGTGACCGACGAGTCAAAGTTGATTGGACTGTCCTGTTCCGCCAGGTTAAATTCCACTTCAATGGCAGCAATAGAGGTCTTCAAATAGGCGTCCCGGCTCGGCGTAATCTGAGTAAAGGTGGGAGCTTTCGTGTCAATCTGAACTGCTCCGACATCAAATGTGGTTACATTGCCGCCGTTGTCAACCCCACGAAGACGGAGGTTATACACTCCATCAATAAGTGGTGTTCTAAGCCCATCGAGTCCGCTCCAAACAAACGATTGCCGACCACGGGTTATCTGTGTCAGCTTTATCGCGGGTTGATTTTCAAAATTGGAAAATTCCAACCTGAGATCGGAAAGATGTTCAGACAGCGCGTAGGTGATTGTGGTGGTATCTTTAATCGCGTCACTGTTTGGCGAGAAGAATAGATGGGAAGCAGTACTTGAGATTTGCGGCGCATCAATGTCAACGACGGCAACCAGTGTGGATGACTGATAAGTAGGATTAATTATATCTATCGCGCCATCCTCGAAGGCATCTGTCTCAACTCGAATCTCATAATTGCCGTTTCTGACCGGGCGTGCGCTCGGCGGAGCATCTTGGCTTGGAGCACGGTCCATACCGTCCCATTCTTGATGTATGATTTTCGGATTATTCTCAGGGTAAAATTCTGATGGGCCCGGGCCAACTGCCCCTATGACCATCCAGTCATCGTCAATGTCGAACACTCCATCCGGTCGACCAACCGCACCGGGTCCGTGCACATCAATCATAATCCGGTAATCGCCCGTAAATCCATTCGTGACGAAACTGATAATTAGATTGTCTTGTACACCATCCCCGTTAGGGCTGAACACAGTGTCTTCATTGGCATCATCAATAATTCGCGGCGGAGATTCGAAGAATTGTCCCCAAGTAGAAGTAGATACAGCCAGTAAAAAAAGGAGGCAGGTCAATTGAAAAAGTAATGTAGGTATTCGTGTACGCAACCAGAATTGCGGCCTTTTGGCAGGTAGGCTCCCGCCTATCCGGGCACGCATACAATGCTTTATCATAAGAAATGGTTTTTCCGATAATTTCAGTTTCATCCGCTGAGTGCTGCCTGATTTGAGACTCGCGGTTTGACGGCAAAGGGAAGTCGGTTCTTGTTACATCTGCTGTGGCGTTTAGACGCACATGCCCGTTTTTGGTTGAGAATACGTACCGAGGTTATGCGCGGCACTCACGACTGGCTGAAGGCTTATTAGTACAGATGCTTACTGTGTCGGCAGTTTCTATTTAGGTCGTTGAGATTCTTGGAGAATTTTGGCTTTGCAGTTTCACGCAACATTCTTAACGGTTGAAAATGGCGGCGCCCGTCCCGCTTCGGTCATTGACATCACACTTGCGCGATGCTACACTGTAACTCAACGCGACAGAAAAAATCAAGTTGAAAATAGACTCCGAAAGGCTAGATTACAGTCCAAACGCCGATTGTGAGTTTAAAACAGCAATTGATTGATAAAATCAGGATTTCGCGCAAACACATCACTCCCTCGCTAAAAAGATATATTGCCCCTAGTGCCAAAAAGTGATGCCATTACAGAGGACAAACGATGAGAGTCGTAACCGCGGAAGAAATGCGGCAAATAGATAAACAGACCATTGAGGAGATTGGTGTTCCGGGAATCGTGTTGATGGAGGCAGCTGCGACGGCTGTTTTTAGATCGATTCAAAGGAATTTTCCTGAATGCCGGCATGTTGGCGTCATCGTTGGCAAAGGAAACAATGGCGGAGACGGACTCGCTCTCGCCAGGCAGCTTGCCCACGCAGGATACTCAGTTCAAATTATTCTTGTTTCATCACCTGAGCACTTTACCGGAGATGCGTTGACAAACCTGCAAGTTGTAAGGAGACTGGGGCTATCCATCGTTGAAATCTACTCGGAATCCGAGTTGCGGACACTCGGCGCAGAGATTGTCTCCTGCGACCTAATTGTTGACGCTATTTTCGGAACAGGGCTACGCGGTGGAGTAGAAGGATATATTAAGGATGTCATTGATTGTCTCAACTCAGCCGACCGCCCGATAGTGGCAATTGATCTTCCGTCCGGGTTGAACGCGGATACGGGCGCGGTAGAGGGCGGGTGTATTTGCGCGGATCGCACCGTAACACTTGGACTTCCAAAGCGAGGTACACTTCTCTACCCAGGAGCACAACGAGTCGGTGCGCTGGAGATTGCAGACATTGGTTTTCCGCGGAGCATAGTTGAATCACAAGGTATATGCGTGAACCGGACACAGCCTTGCCAAGCCGCTGACTGGATTCCGTGTCGTCCGAATTACTCCCACAAAGGCACCTATGGACGCGTGTTTGTTCTTGCAGGCTCGCCAGGCATGACCGGCGCCGCGGTCCTGGCAAGTCAAGCCGCCTTGCGCACCGGAGCAGGTTTGGTCACACTTGGCATACCGAAAAACCTAAACCCCACAGTGGAGGCGAAACTTAGCGAAGTGATGACCACACCGTTACCCGAGACAACCGACGGATCATTAGCGTTGTCAGCCAAACCGCAGATTCTTGAATTCATTGAACGGAGCGCCTCCGTGCTCGCCATTGGACCAGGACTGTCGCAACATCCTGAAACCGTAAACCTAATTCAAAGTCTGCTCCACGAATTGAACTGCCTCACGGTAATCGATGCCGATGGCTTAAATGCGCTTGCGGCGGGTAAGATAGACCGCCACCCATCCGGATCCAATGTAAACAATCTGCTTGCTTCCCTGCCGTCGCAAACCGTCCTAACCCCTCACCCGGGAGAGATGGCTCGACTGACCGGCTTGAGTGTTACCGATATAGAGCAAGATCGCATAGGCGTCGCTCAAGGATTTTCCCTAGAACATGGGGTAACGCTTATTCTGAAGGGGGTACCCACAGTAATCGCGCTTGACACGGGTGAAGTGTGGATTAATTCAACAGGCAATCCGGGGATGGCAACCGGCGGTATGGGAGACGTTCTTACGGGGTTAATCGCAGGACTCATGGCGCAAGGTCTGCAAGTCTCGGAGGCGGGTGTGCTCGGCGCATACCTACACGGTCTCGCTGGCGATATCAGCGCTGAATCGACCGGGATGCACGGACTAATTGCCGGCGATGTGTTGGACGCTATACCAGAAGCGATTGAGAGGAGCCGTCGTGGTCCAAGCCGTGGCAAGATAGGCTAATCACCAGATTGGATGATAGTTTGAACTGGGTTCACTACCAAGCAGCAAGAAGTGTCGAATAGCGCCAAACTACATGAATATCACGGCATTACCGTTTCGGACCGACATACGACGGCTCCCACGTGGAAAGGAAAACCTATGAAAATTGTCACCTCATACGATTTAAGCACCGAGGATATTGCACTTGCCCACTCGGTTGCCCCAAATGTATGTTTTGCGACAGTGACGACAGATGAGGATATGATTCGAGAGATTGAGGATGCGGTAGCCTTTTTCGGGTATGGGCTTAAGCCTGAGATGATTAACAAGGCCAAGAATCTTCGTTGGATCCAGTTTAGCAGCGTCGGTGTTGAAAGCGTGATAAGCCCCGAATTGCTCAATAGTGATGCCGTACTGACAAACGCTCGCGGTGCGACTGCGATAAACATATCAGAGCACGTTATGTCGCTCATACTTGCGTTCACTCGAACACTTCACACCTCTATAAAAAACCAAGCGAATAAATTCTGGGAAGATTTCAGAAAACTGCCCATCCTTGAAATCTCCGGAGACACTCTCGGCATTATCGGGCTGGGAAGTATCGGTATACAAGTAGCAAATCGCGCACACGCATTCGGAATGCGTATCTTGGCTGTCGATCCAACACAAACGGAAAAACCGGATCACGTCGAATCTTTGTGGCAAATAGATCGTTTACACGACATGCTCGGTCAGTCCGATTTCGTCGCAATCTGTTGCCCCTTGACCCCGGAAACGACGGGGATGATAGGAGCACCGGAATTTAACGCGATGAAATCCACTGCCATTCTGGTTACCATCGGACGGGGACAGATTATCGATCAAGCGGCGTTGGTCGAGGCGCTACAATCTAAAGAGATTGCCGGCGCCGGCCTTGATGTTACCGACCCCGAGCCGTTGCCGCAGGACAGTCCGCTTTGGAAGATGGACAACGTGATAATTACTCCACACCATGCAGGTGCATCTCCAAAATCTTGGAGGCGCATCTATGGATTATTCTGTGAAAACCTCAGGCGCTTTGTCGCGGGTGAACCCTTGACCAATATCGTAGACCAGACTAGAGGATACTGAGGGAATGGCTTGACATCTGACCTGTATAAAGCCACACTATGGGTTGTGTTTTTTGGACAAACTACGGACACATACTTGCTCAAGGAGAACGGAAATGGATCTTGGATTAAGGGGAAAAGTTGCCGTAATTACCGGCGGCAGCGAGGGAATCGGCAAGGGGATCGCACTAAGGTTCTTGGAGGAGGGCTCAAATGTCGCGATTTGCGCGCGGCGCGACAATGTCTTGCAGCAGGCTGCGGAAGAACTCCGAGGGCTGACGAGTGGTGAACTTCTCGCTGTTTCCGCGGACGTTACCAAACCGGAAACATTGGCGAACTTTGTCAACACGGTGATTGGACGCTTCGGACGGATTGACATCTTGGTCAACAATGCCGGCAGGTCTGCCACGAGCGCCTTCGACGAGTTGACCGACGAGGGTTGGTTTGCCGATTTGGATCTGAAACTGATGGGCGCCGTGCGTTGTGCACGTCTCGTCATTCCTCAGATGAAACTTATCGGCGGAGGACGGATTATCAACATCACGCACCCCGGGGGAAAACAGCCCGGTGCAGCTTCGTACCCAACCTCCGTGAGCCGAGCGGCGGGTATAGCCATGACGAAGGCGCTATCCAAGGAACTATTGCCTTATAATATCCTCGTAAACACCGTGTGTCTGACTTCTATCAAGAGCGCACAAGGGGAACGCACTTGGAAAGCGGAAGGCTCTCGCGGCACTTTGGAGGAGTATTGGATGGATCGGGCTAAAGAGCACCCCCTAGGACGCCTGGGCGAACCCTCCGATGCTGGCGCTCTTGTCGCCTTCCTCGCCTCGGAGTGCGCGGCTTTCATAACGGGCACAGCGATAAACCTCGACGGCGGATTGTCCAATGTCGTCTAGCTTGGTGAATGCTTGCTTTAACCCAGTCTGAAACGCCCATACTTATCGCCGAATCCAAGATGTAATGCAAGAACGCCCCACCCGCATTACTCAAATGTGAGTTGCTGATTCAGAATCGCACTGCGAAGACTCGCGGGCACCAAGTCGTGGTACGAAAATTCCATTGTAAACGAACCGCGACCTTGAGTCATGGATCTGAGATCCGTAGTATATTGGAACGTCTCCGCCAACGGAACATCCGCTTCAATGACCTCCGAAGTCCCTTGTGCGCCGGTCTGGTGAATGCGTGCGCGACGTGCATTGAGGTCGCCGATCACTCTTCCAGTGTGTTCAGTCGGCACGATGACCTGCATTTTCATAATTGGTTCCAAAAGCACTGGCTTTGCCCCACGCACAGCATTCTCAAATGCGATGACAGCAGCTGCTTCAAAGGCGACCTCAGATGAATCCGTTTCATGATACGAACCGCCTATGAGCGTTGCCTTAACGTCTTGCATTGGAAATCCCGTCAAGGCACCGATGTTCATTGCCCCTCTCAAAGCACTTTCAACACGGGAAATGAACTGACGCGGAATCTGTGTCTCATCGGTTTCGTCGGCAAACTGGAATCCATCTCCCCTCGGCAGTGGACTAATTCGGACAATCACATCCCCGTAGATACCCTCTTCATCTGTCTTGTGGATGTACTTTCCCTGAGCCTCAGCCTCGCGGGAGATTGTCTCTCGGTATGCGACCTGCAACCTACTCACACGGGCGTTAACACCAAACTCGCGAATCATCCGATCGGTCAAAATTTCCAGATGTAACTCGCCCATTCCCGAGATGACACGTTGCCCCGTATCCGAGTCTATCGTTACGGTAAACGTGGGATCCTCTTCCATCAAGATCTGCAATGTTTCCTCGAGTTTGTCCTTGTCACTTTCGCTCTTTGGCTCGATCGCAACGGAGATGACCGGATCGGGAAAACTTATCGACTCCAACAAAATGGGGTGTTCAGGGAAGGTTAGCGTGTCTCCCGTCTTGGTGCTTCTTAGCCCTACCAGCGCAACAATGTCACCCGCGTACGCCGCATCACAAACCTGCTGCTTATTGGCGTGCATCTGCAGAATGCGCGTGATTCGTTCTGTTTTCGCGTTCACGACATTATAAATACGACTGCCTCGACCAAGTGTGCCCGAGTAAACACGGCAATAGACAATCTTGTCTACATTTGCGTCACTCGCGATCTTGAATGCCAAAGCGGCGAAAGGCGAATCATCGCTCGGATCGCGCGTCTCTTCGCAACCACTTACTGGGACAATTCCTTTAATTGCCGGAACATCAAGGGGTGATGGCAGGTAGTTGACCACGGCGTCAATCAAGGGTTGCACGCCTTGGTTTTTCAACGAGGTGCCGCACAATACCGGCACAAACGCGCCACTAAGCGTCCCTACCCGAATACCGCGGGTTAATTCTTCCTCCGAAATGACTTCTCCATCAAGGTACTTTTCCAGAAGTTCGTCATCCTCGGCGGCCACGGTATCGATTAGTATCTCACGCATTTCCGTCGCCTCAGCAACCAGTTCCGAGGGAATATCTTCAAAATCGAACGTCTGGCCAAAGTCGTCTTCGCGCCAGCGAATCGCGTTCATTCGTACGAGATCGATGATTCCCGCAAAGGTGTGTTCAGCGCCCATGGGCAGTTGAATAACGAGTGGATTGGCACCCAAGCGCTCACGCATCATCTCTACGGAGCGAGCAAAATTCGCTCCCACTCGATCCATTTTATTCACGAATGCGATGCGAGGGATATGGTAACGGTCCGCTTGATGCCAGACTGTTTCCGACTGCGGCTCGACTCCTCCTACCGCACAGAAGAGTGCTATTGCCCCATCAAGGACGCGCAACGAACGCTCGACCTCGACGGTGAAATCGACATGACCGGGAGTATCAATGAGATGGATCGCATGATCTTGCCAGAAGCATGTCGTTGCAGCCGCTGTAATCGTGACCCCCCGTTCCTGTTCCTGAATCATCCAATCCATTTCAGCGGTACCGTCATCGACTGCGCCAATCTTGTGTTTCTTGCCGGTGTAGAACAGAATTCGTTCGGTCGTGGTTGTCTTACCGGCGTCGATATGCGCCATGATTCCGATGTTTCGCACCTTTTCAATTGGATGTCTGCGATTCACAATCAATTCCCCAACCGTAGCATCTTTCTCCGGTTCTTTTTCAATTGCGTGTGAATGAAATTGGATTAAAATCCATTCGGCACCGGCGCAATTCGTGCCTCCATTCGAATCTGCGTAGGTAAGGACTGCAGATTTTCTGGGCAGTCGCGTCTTAGGCAGCCGTTGCCTTTTCTGGCAACACAGGATTTAGTATATCACGCCCCTTACCCGATGACAAAGTCAAAAGTCCGGTTGACTCTACGCTTACCATTGCTGTTCCCGTGACTGATTTCGGACAGTGCTCGGGAGGGCGATGGAATGCCATAATTGGACGAGGTTTTTCACTATGGGTGGAGGGAGCAAACAAAACGGGACAGAATTAGATGGTAAATTTTGTTGCTGAACAGTTTCTGGTGAAACACAGGAAAACTGTCGGGCGGAAGGATGATTTGAACTTGCTAGGATGGGTATTTTCTGTGGGGCGGAACGGAAAATGTTAGTATACAGATATAAGTGGTTGATTATGCTTGTTATTCACTAGCTGTCGGCGAGCCGTGTGGTTCATCTCACCGACAACTAGCAAAAAAGATTCTCTGATCTCGGCGGATTTACAGTTACTTATCCTCCGGTACATCTCCGTTTTGCAACGTCACGTAGCTTCCGCCTCCGTTGGCGTATCTGATGTACAGTGTAACTTTGTCGCCCGCCTCAATCGATTCAACGTGTTTGGAAAAGTCTTCCAAATTATGAATTTCGTTGAAATCTATTTCCTGTATGAGGCTGCCAACTTGAATTTGCCTTTGCCTCGCCGCTCGGCCTCCCGGTTTGATGCGCATTATCACGACTCCTGTTTCGCCTTCGTGACCATACTTTTCGGCAAGTTCATCCGTTAACTCCTGCACGTGTATACCGGCAAATGCCTTCCTATCTCTACCATCGGGCATCATTGGAGACATCGGAGACATCTTGCCAGATTCAAGATCTTCTCGTGGCGGACGCTTACCGAGCGTAATCTTGAGCGTCTTTTCCTTGCCCCGACGGCTGACCTTCACCTCGACCTCCTTACCAACCTCAGTAGCGGCGACAACGTGACGCAGATGGTCTCTGTCACGGATAGCTGTTTGATCCACTTCAAGTATAACGTCACCTCGTTTGAGTTCGGCTTCTGCCGCCGGTGTTCCTTCGAATACATCCGTAACCAACGCCCCGCGCGGTTCTTCCAGTCCAAAGTCGTCTGCGAGTTCATAGGAAAGTTCTTGAATGCCAACTCCCAGCCACCCGCGTGCAACTTCGCCAGTATTAATCAACTGGTTCATAATCTGCCGAGCCAGGTTGCTTGGAATGGCGAATCCCACGCCTATGTTTCCCGGCTGAAAACTATTGCCCGTCAGAATTGCCGTGTTAATGCCAACGAGTTCACCGCGAATATTGATGAGCGCGCCGCCGCTATTACCTCGATTGATAGGGGCATCCGTCTGGATAAAATCTTCGAACAAGACTCGGTTCCCAAGCGGATTAGAGCGGCCTTTTGCGCTTACAATTCCGCGTGTCACTGTTTGCGACAGCGCAAACGGGGTACCGATGGCAACAACCCATTCGCCAACTTCCAACGCGTCCGAATCTCCGAAGTTCAGCACGGGTAAATCATCGCCGTCAATCTTCAATACGGCAAGATCTGTTCCTTCATTGCCCGCGTCTGTTCCGATTAACTCGGCTTCAAACTCACGGCCGCCCGGAAGAATGACTGTAATGTCATCTGCTCCTTCAATGACATGATTGTTTGTGAGTATATGTCCGTCCTTGCTAACGATAATTCCGGAACCAAGCCCTGCTCGCTCTTCCTGGGGCTCGGGATCTTCGCGATCCCGGCCTCTCTGGTTCCCCGGAGGACCAAAAAAGGGTTCAAACCAGTAGTGCCAATTGTCAGGTAGGCGGGAGGGTCTGGACGGGACTAACGTTTTGGTGCTGATTTGGACAACGGCTGGTTTCGCGCGGTTGACTACCTCGATGAAGGCGCGGTTGGCACGCTCCAAGTATTCAAAATCGCTCTCTACCGTTTGAGCGGTTGCAGTTTGGGTTGAAAAGCTATTGGTTGAAAAGCTATTGTTGGATTGGTTGACAGTGAGGCTGACGGCTACCATCGCGATCGCCGCGCATAGAAGCAGCCAGCGGATTGACTTGAGTCGGGACATAGTAACACCTCCAATTTTTCCCAAAGACACACTTTTCTAAAAACGAAAGTTTCATGAAAGTTTAGAACCGTAGAAATGCCGCGATAGTCGTCGGCGAAACACAGATTGTTTCAGTTAGTCCGAATTTATGGCATAAAAAAGCGCTCTGTCCTCCCAGACAGAGCGCTTCATTGACGGAACGAATTCCGTGTTTACGATTCGGTCCGAATCGGAATCTCCTTCGCTTCCTCTTTCCTTGTTTTGGGCACGGAGATTGTTAGAACACCTCTTTTGAAGGAGGCATCTACATCTTCAGTGCGGAGATTCTTGGGAAGGCTAAAGGAACGCTGGAATTGTCCATAACTCCGTTCAACCAGGCGATAGCCAGCGTTTTTATCTTCCGATTCACTCTTTTTTTCACCTTTAATCGTCAGGACGTTTTCTGTAACGGACACTTGAACATCGTCTTCGGATAATCCGGGAACCTCTGCGCGGAACTCAACATGGTCATCGGCATCTACGACATCAACGGGTGGAGCCCAGTTGCTATCTGTCCTTGAACGCAGCACACCTTGGTTGCCGAAGAAGTTGTCGAAGATCCGATCGATTTCTCTGCGGGTCGAAAAGATGTCCTGTAGTGGTTTCCATGTGGTTAGGCTTGTCATTTTGTGTTCCTCCTTAAGTGTTGTTAGGTTGATAATTCATCACCCATTTTCGGTTCAATCTGGTTATGAGCAAATCACATGCCAAAATCGATTTCATCGCTGAACGAACGCCATGACACACTGGATTTTCACTTACGACAACAATCTCATGCACTGCGAAGGCAGTGTTCACGCCTGTTCATCGTTCATTTCTATCCAGTAACCGGGCGCACTGAAATCCCATTTGCCAATCTTGGAAACTGCTTTCGTCGGAGTGAAGTTGGCCTAAAGTGCCATTTTGGCATCATTTAGATGCGGTTCTGCCAAGATGGACGATTCGGCCCGTCGGGGGAGATTTATTTTTGGCACTTTGGGTATTTGTCGGAAGGTTGGGTTTGGTTTACGCGCCCACATCACTGACCACTGGAGATGCGTTCCACGTGTTCGCGCACGATGTGTTCCGGCGACAGTTTAATGAACAACCACGCGCCCGGGACTGAAATTGCTAGCAATCCGATGATGATATCATCCGTCTTGCCAATTACCGGAAGGAAGTCCAGGTCAAGAGGATTTATGAAGTAGAGGATGGCAAACAACACGGCAAAAATCTCGAACAGGACGAGCACCGCTTTCTTATAGATGGGAATACGGCTGTCCCAAAAGAGGCGCCAAGCCAACTTGGCAAAATTTGGCAGGTGATAGAGGAGACGTAAAAAACGAAGAGATTTAGGGCCTTTACCACCCATAAAAGAGAAATTCATGCGTGCGATTTCACCGGTTGCGGATTGAGGAGGCTTCACGTTTAATGGTGACAGACTGCGCGCACCAGAAATACTGATTATAGCCGAAAGTCGGCGGTTTCCGCAATGAAAACAGTGGAGTCACTCAATTGCGCAAGCCGTGCATCGTTCCTCTAAGTAGCATTCTGTTATCGGCTTTTATCGAATCGCCCGAATGTTCAAAAAACGCTTGCCCGAATACCCTGATTCTGATACACTGTCGCAAATATGCGGATAGCAGGATATGACAACGTCGATCCAAAGATTATCACGTACAGATAGGCGCAACGTTGGCCATGAACCACGTCATGGTCTCCCGATTTGAGTTGAGGAGGGTCTATGAGATTAGGGTTTCTCACAACATATTCTGAAGAAATGGTCGAATTTGCCGGCAACGACGAGTCGTTTGAATGTTTGGAAATCAATGGTCCGCCGGACGAGTGGATAGGTAATTCAGCTAAAGCCAAATCGTCTCGAAGCAAAGCGCAAGCACTACTTGACGAGAATGAGCTGACGATTGCGTCTTTCCTATATTTGAACTTTCCTCGGATTGAGAGCTCGGGACGGGAATTGTCCAAACATCTGAGTTTCCTAGAGCAACTCATGGAGACCTGCAACGATATGGGGGTCGCCGTCATAACGGGAGCGGGACCGATGGGCTATGACCCAAGCGTCAGCCTTGAGGAGAATGTCGCGCGCTACGAGAAGGTTTATTCTCGTGTTTCCAAGATCGCCGAAGACTACGGGGTAAAGATTGCCTTTGAGAATTGGCCGGGCGCCGGCCCCTTCGCCGAGGGAGGAAACTTGACAGTAACACCTGAAGCCTGGGGACTGATGTTCGACGCTGTGCCATCAAAGAACATCGGTCTGGAATTCGACCCCTCCCACCTCCTTTGGCAATGGATTGATCCCTTCGCCGCATTCGATGAGTTCTTTGATCGGGTTTACGTGCTTCACGCCAAAGATACGGAGATTTTTTCGGATCGCCTCAAGCGGTGCGGTGTTTTCGGTAGTGGTTGGTGGCGCTACCGACTGCCCGGATTCGCCAAATTCGATTGGCACCGTTTGTTCGCTATGGCGCACGAGCGCGGATATGAGGATGCGGTCATAATCGAGCATGAAGACGCGGTTTTTGACGGTGAGAGACGTCAAGAAGGGTTTCATCGATGCGGGCAGTTCCTTAAGAGCTGTATTTTGGATTAGAATCTCTTCTCGTAGGAATTCCCTACACGGCTAACTCTTGAACCTGCCCGCCGTTGTCCCGCCATCGTCGTGCTGAAATCTGAGAAACGGTCAAACACTGAGATTATAATTATCGGGCAACGCCCAAATTTTTGGAGGATAGATAATGGAAATAAGACCAAATCGAGTCAAACGCAAACTGGCTTCCGGGGAAACCGCCTATGTGGCTGGCGGTCTCACACACCCCGACGACATTGATGCATTCGGTCCGCTCGGTTTTGACGGGTTCTGGCTTGAGGGAGAACACGGCGGAGTGGATCCGTCCGAGCTCGGCAATCTGACACGAGCGTGCGACATTTGGGGAATGACGTCGATTGTTCGCATCAATCAAAACAACCAAGGCATCATCTACCGCACGCTGGATCGCGGGGCTCAAGGCATCGTTGTCCCACACGTGAATACGAAGGAGGAAGCCCAGAATGTGGCGGATGGCGGCAGGTTCGCACCTGTCGGATACCGAGGGATGTTTGGCAGTCGACAAAGTTATTCGGTGCCCAATTTTTACGAGCACGCGAACGACGAGACACTGTTAATCGTGTTAATCGAAGACATCGCTGCCATAAGAAATCTCGATGAAATTTTGACTGTTGACCAGATTGACGTGTTCTTCGTGGCGCCTTCCGATCTGGCGACATCAATGGGGTACCTCGGCGGTGTGGGGCATCCCGAAGTGCAACGCACTATTGATGACGCCCACCAACGAATTCAAGCCGCAGGACGTATCGCCGGCGCAATGGTGAACAATGACAATGTCGCAAAATACGCAGAGGCTGGTGTTCGATTCCTATTTACCACAATCGGCGGCTGGCTTTCGGCTGGCGCGGCTGAGTTCATGGAACGTGCGGGAGCCGGCAAGAAGTAACTCGATCAATGGCTAGCGTTGGTAAACAACATCTATGAAGATTTATACCAAAACGGGCGACACCGGGGAAACCGGTCTATTTGGGGGTGCTCGCATCCCCAAAAACTCGTTGCGCATCGATACCGTCGGCACGATTGACGAACTCAATGCCTGTATTGGAACGGCAAGATCGCAGATCGCTGATGAGGCAATAGACAACCTCCTTCACCGGATTCAGAATGAACTTTTCAATATCGGAGCGGATCTCGCGACCTTGGATTCTCATACGAAGTCGAATCAACTACGCATTTCAGAAGATTTCGTGGGAGCACTTGAGAAGGACATCGACAGACTGGAAAACCAACTTGCTCCGTTAAGAAACTTCGTTCTTCCCGCCGGAAGTGTGGCAGGGTCTACGCTGCACCTCGCCCGAACCGTGTGCCGGCGAAGCGAACGTTCTGTTGTAACCCTCGCGGACTCAGAATCTATAAACCCCACGATTCTTCCCTACCTGAACCGTCTTTCGGATTTTCTCTTCGTTCTCGCACGTTTCGTCAATTCTCGCCTAGGGAAAACGGAGCCGTTGTGGGAGTCGCCGCTGACACCTACTGCAGAATGAAGAAAGACTACAAAGTCGAATTACACCATTCGTCGGCTTTGTCGGAAGCACCACGAGAATCTATAGTCATTTGCACTGATAATTACACATATGCAACAAGCCAAATGTAGGAGCGATCTCCAGGTCGCGACTTCCTAGCGCGATCAGAGTTCGCTCCTACGGAAGACGTGTAATCAATTGATCTTCTGCGAATCGACAGTTGAAAATCCTATTTATATGTACAATTATTTGGTTGCAATGGCTATAGACCATAAATAGGCAAAGTTAGTACAGGTGTTGTTGCTCAAATGCAAGCTAATCCCCTCATTTTTTGTGTCTGCAGTCGGTTGCGGTTAGGGTTTATAACAGAGACTTACAAGTCCGAATAATGCGGTACTTTGCACGACACTAACTTTCCTAGAAGAGAACCTAGCCAAATCTTGCAGAGAAAATTCCATCCCTTGCTTAGATTATCTATTGACCTATTTCGCTAAGAGGATATCGCGATTTCGTGTCAATGTAGTTATTACCCATTTGACTGTGGGGTTTCGCCGCTTAACTGTATTAAGGGATTGGAGGATATTTGAGATGGAAGCGACTTCAGCGGCTGTATTTGATTTAGACACCCGAGAGCGGTTTATTTATGAGTATGGACAATTTGTACTTGAATGGAATGCCTTCGAATTGTACGTCGAGGCTCTAATCTGGTATGTCAGAACCAAGCGCCTTCACGAGGGCGTGAGTTGCCTCCAAAACTTTCGTGAGATAAACCACCTAAGTCCGAATAAGAAACGAGGTTCTCTTATGGATTGCCTCAGACGCATTAATGAAAGGGACGTGCTTGCTGCAGTCAATAAGGTCTATGATGTTGCGGACAGAAACCAGTGGATTCATGGGCTTGTGATCCCAATAAAGGTAAAGGAAGGGGGTGAGTATGAGGAAGACACTTGGTTATTGTATAGATTCAATAAGGTCAAAAACAGACCAAGATTCGCCCGAATCACAGAATCGGATGGCGACATTCTGTTCGTGGAATTTCATGAAGCATGGAAAAGTCTCAAGAGCGCAGCCGAACGCTCTTTCGGTTTCTTGGTGGATGTCGCAGACCACTATTTAGTCGCTCTGGCTGAAGAAGAGAGTTTGAGACGCCAATCTCAGTCTAACTAATCACAACAATGAAAGAGTGTGACGGTTCCTTCGTATCGTCAACACTTACCCCCAAAGTAAGGGATATTGAGGGCTATATATTTTTGAATGTATCCCAATCAATTCCAATTTGCTTTAGCCCATCGCGGAGTGTATATTCCGAAATATCTCTACCACCTTTGTCGTGGAAGATTCCAGTCTTATTAGTCTTAGGATTTCTCCATTTTCGGTGAGATCCTCTGGTAATTCTGGATGATTCTACACATCCAAGTTTTTTCAACTTTTTCCTAACTATCTGATAGTTAAGTTGCATAGGCACCTAACTCTGGAGGTGGTGGCAAAGTAGCCTGGAAGCACCAATCCGAAACACCCTCTGTTGGTGTAAGAGTACTAATTTTGGGTATTGAATCTGCTGTATCCTTCACAAAAATCTCACGAGGCAACCTTCGATCATCATCAAAATACAGTTCAAGAGTTGCTATGAAAGCATCTTTAGCATTCTCTAACGCTTCCTCTACCGAATCTCCATCGGTTATCAGTTCCGGGAGTTCTTTACAATATACTGTAAAAACTCCATCAGGTTGGTGCTTCAGGATCAGAGTTATTCTGAACGTGAAACCTCTTTCCATTTTCATTTTTTTCTCTCCATAGGTTTTCAATTCAGCAATGGAATATAGGAGATTAACTCATATAGCATCTGTATAGAATTGTAAGTAACATGTGATGTTTGTGTCAAGTTATAATCTACTCAAATCCAGGGGAAACGCATCTAATTGCAGAGGGGGTCTCATAGTGGTAGGCTGTATTGGGTTTCACTCAAATTTTGGCGCGTTCAAGCGAAATAGGCACTCGAAAACTCTTACAAGATCAGCGGTTACTAACGAATTTCCGTTCAACCCAACCTACGAATCCCAAAATAGTGTCTCAAACTTAGTCTGATTTTCTTTCTTATGATGCAGAAAATTTAGATGCGTTT